>DASQHQ010000177.1:0-69158 GCA_035632015.1 Bryobacteraceae bacterium | reverse complement strand
TGTCCCGGAATTATTTCCCCGGGAAAGTGCAAAATTGGGATTATGCCGGGGCACATTCACAAGGAAGGCCCGGTCGGCGTGGTCTCCCGCTCCGGCACTCTCACCTACGAGGCGGTCGGCCAGTTAACCCGGCTCGGCATCGGTCAATCCACTTGCATCGGTATCGGCGGCGACCCGATAATTGGCACCAATTTCGTCGACGCCCTGCAGTTGTTCAATGAAGACTCCGACACGAAAGCAATTATCATGATCGGCGAAATCGGAGGCAACGCCGAGGAGACGGCGGCAGCTTACATCCAGAAGCACGTCAAAAAGCCGGTGATCGGCTTCATCGCGGGCCAGACCGCGCCGCCCGGACGCCGCATGGGGCATGCCGGCGCGATTATCTCCGGCGGTTCGGGAAAAGCTGACGACAAAATGAAGGCCATGGCCCAAGCCGGCATCACGGTGTGCGCCACGCCGGCCGAGATAGGAGAAAAAGTCAAAAGCCGCCTGTGACGTGCGGCTGGATGTTACGCACAATGCCAATCGAACAGACTCTTGCCATCATCAAACCCGACGCCGTCGAGGCCGGGCACACCGGTCAGATCCTGGGCATGATTGAAAGGGCCGGATTTCGCGTGCGCGGCATGCGGATGACGCGGCTTTCCAGGCAGCAGGCCGAGGGATTCTACGAGATACACCGCGAGAAGCCGTTTTTCGGCGGACTGGTGACGTTCATGACCGAAGGCCCGGTGGTGCTGCTGGTGCTGGAGCGCGAAAACGCCATCAAGCACTGGCGTGAGGTTATGGGCGCCACCAATCCGGCCAATGCCGCCGAAGGAACGATTCGCAAGAAATTCGCGAAGAATATCGAGCGCAACGCGGTTCACGGCTCGGACGCGCCGGAAACCGCGGCGGTGGAGATCCCGTTCTTCTTCAGCATGGCGGAATTGCTGTAGCGCGCTACAGAGCTTTTTCGCACAAGCGGCCCAGCGTCAACAGCGCGCGATCGTGGGCGTCCGACCAGCTATGGCCGCAGTTGATGCGGATGTAATTGCGGTATCGTCCGTTGGCAGAGAAAATGGTGCCGGGCAGGATACTGATGTGCTGCGCTAGCGCGGCGCGATAGAGTTTCGCGGCGCTGATCTTTCCGGGCAGCTCCACCCACAGCAGATAGCCGCCGGCGGGCCGGCTGATCCGCGTGCCCTCGGGAAAGTACTTGGAGATGGCTTGTCGCACGCCGTCGACTTGGGAGCGGAGCGTGGTGCGAAGACGCTTCAAATGCCGGTCGTAGCCTCCGGTTTCCAGAAATTCCGCCACCACCATTTGAGGCAGCGAGGACGTCGCGACCGTGGTCAACATTTTCAGGCGTTCTACTTCGTCCCGATAATTCCCCGCCATCAACCAGCCCAGGCGGTATCCGGGAGAAAGGATTTTTGAGAACGAGGAGCACAGCAGAACGTTGCCCTTGCGATCGAAAGATTTCACCGACCGGGGCCGCGGCCCGTGGAAAGCCAGGTCCCCATACACCTCGTCTTCGATCAGAGCCACGTTGCGGCGGGCGGTGAGCTCCGCCAGTTCCCTTTTGTACCGGTCGGGAAGCACATAGCCCAGCGGATTGTGGCAATTCGTCATGACGATGCAAGCCCGGACGCGGTGCTTGCGGATGGCGTCATCGAGCGCTTGCAGGTCCAGGCCCTCCTGCGGGTGCGTCGGGATCTCGATCACCTTCATGCCCAGCGAGCCGGCGCTTTGCAAAATGCCGAAGTAGGTCGGGCTCTCGACTGCGATCGCATCGCCGGGCCGCGCGACGGCGCGCAGCGCCAGATTGATCGCTTCCAGCGCGCCGCAGGTCACGGTGACGTCGCGGGGCGAGAAGCCGCAGCCCATCGAGATAGCGCGCCGGGCGATCTGGCGGCGCAGCGGTCCGAATCCTGGTGGAAAATCGTAGCGCGCGCTGTGAAGCGGCTGCTGGTGCACGATGCGGCGGAGAATCAGATTCAGCCTGCGGTTGGGATACAGTTCCGGGCTAGCGGTTCCCGCTCCGAACGGGATGTTGGTCGGATCGTTTAGCGATTCCAGGATGTCGGTCAGCATGGCCTTCGCGCCGACCGGCGCGGCTTTGGTCCTGGCCGCTTCGAATTGCGGTTCGGGAATCAAGTTTGCGAAGGGCGTGCGAACATAAAATCCGGATTGCGGGCGGGCCTCCAGATAGCCGCGGTTCTCGAGCCACAGATAGGCCTGCAGCGCGGTTGAAATGCTGACGCGCTGTTGCCGGCTCAGCTCGCGGATGGAGGGAACGCGATCGCCTGCGCGCAGCGCTCCGCGTGAA
Source organism: Bryobacteraceae bacterium (assembly GCA_035632015.1). Lineage (GTDB taxonomy): Bacteria > Acidobacteriota > Terriglobia > Bryobacterales > Bryobacteraceae > Palsa-89. The sequence continues at coordinate 66,844 of DASQHQ010000177.1, read as the reverse complement.
ATCTGCTGCGTCAGTGTTTCGGCGATACGAACGTAGAGCGGATTGTGAATTGCGGCAGCCGCCATGCCCGCGATGATAACAGATTGCGAGTATGGAAACTGTACCGGTTATAGTGTGCAGAACTGATTCTGTACATCCGGCCGCGTTTCGAGTTATCTTCGCAGCATGTCCTCCGGCGCCAGCACTCGCTCCTATTCGTATCGCGTGGTCGATGTCTTTACTCAAGAGCCGCTGCTCGGCAACGGGCTGGCCGTATTCACGGATGCTTCCGGTCTCGACGACCTGACCATGCAGAGAATCGCGCGGGAAATGAATCTCTCCGAGACCACGTTCATCGAGCCGCCCACGCGTCCTGATTGCGCGGCGAACGTCCGGATCTTTACTCCCGCGCGTGAAATGCCATTTGCCGGCCACCCTACTGTCGGGTCCAGCTTCGTGCTGTTGGAAACCGGAATAGTGGCGAAGGGCAGGGAAGAGTTTAGCCTCCAGGAGAAGATCGGACCCGTGCCCGTTCGGGTGGAAGCCGGCGAGGCAGGAAGGCCGCTGATCTGGTTGACCACGCCACCGATCCGGTTTGGACGAACGTACGATCCAGGCCGCTGCGCCGAGGCGCTGGGATTGGATGTCTCGGAGCTGGTCGGAACGCCGCCGGAGATTGTCAGTGCAGGGAATCCGGGTGTGTTCGTGGCGGTGAAGAGCAAGGATTCGGTGGATCGCGCCTGGTTTGATTCCCATGGCATTAACATCCTCAAGCGTGAACACCCCGAGCCCCCATTTATGTTTGTATTCGCGCCGACGCCCGAGGGAGCTTATTCGCGGATGTTCGCGCCGGAGCACGGCGTGGCGGAAGACCCCGCGACCGGCAGCGCCACCGGACCGCTGGCTGCTTATATGATGCGGCACGGCCTGGCCGCATCCGCCGACGGGACGCGCCTGATCAGCGAGCAGGGAACCAAGATGGGCCGCCGCAGCATTCTGCACATACTGGTTCACGGCGAGCAGGGCCGGAATGGAATCGAGGTGGGCGGCTATGTGACGCCAGTGATCGAGGGCGTTCTGACACTGGCAGCCGGCGAATCCGGCCAGCCGCTGCACGCTTCCGCCGTGCGCAATTCTGAATAGCGCCTTTCACGAGCACTGGGAGGCTTCCCGGCGTGGAAGGACAGACGCCGTGTAGCCGTCTCCGCCCTGCTCAATAGTCGCTGGCCGGATTAAATAGCTTGGTCGGAAACATCGCGGCCACCCGCTGGCGACGTGATTGAAAGAGATCGTATTGTTGAACGCGCGTTGCCAGCGGCTTGAGATCGGGCGCTTGGATCAGGAGCGTGACCGCGAGCGTAGCCGACGCAGAAGTCGAATCGGTTACCTGCACGGTGAATTGGTAGGTCCCGGCGGTTGACGGCGTACCCGAAATCGTGCCATCCGGCGTCAGCGCCAATCCTGCCGGAAGCGTGCCCGCCGCCAGCGACCAGGTATACGGCGGAGCGCCACCCGTCGCCGCCAGCATCTGCGAATAAGCAATGCCCAGCGTGCCCGCGGGCAATTGTGGAGAGGTAGAAATCGCCGGGCCGGCGGGCGATGCGGGCGCACCGACAAAATACGCCGTGACATACAAATCGTTGGCAAGAAGATCGGTGCCTTCAAAGCCGCTGCCAAACGAGTAGCTCCACTCGAAGTTCGGGGAAGGGCCGTCGGTCTGGCAAGCGCTTTGAATCGTGTCGCCCTGGCAGGTCCAGTACAGATAGGGCTGTATATCATGGAACGGGCCCAGCGCGATATTGGGAACTGGCACGGCTGACATGCCTTGACTGAACCCCAACTGGTCGTAGAACAAATTGCCCATCGGATTGGTGGCGCCACCGCATTTGTATCCCGTGCAGACGGTGTCGATTGTGGGCAATTGCCAATTCTGTTGGCCAAGATATGCGGAATTGTTCATGGCGGCGATGAACTGGGTCGCCGAATCGTAGGTCATCGCACCGTCCTGAGCGACGCAGATTGCGGGTGTCGTTGGATCGGTGCAGCGCGGCAAGCCGAAGGTGTTGATGGCCGGAAGATTGGCGTTAGCCAGCCAGGCGATGTTGGTCATGGGGTCATAGACGGTCTGGCCGTCAGGATTGACTTGCAGGCCGTTGCCGCTAGCGGGGGGCGTTCCCGGTATTTGACCGGGAATCATCGGCCATATATACAGGAAATTCGGCAATACATTCGCGCCTTCCCAACCAGTGGCGAAGGAAAAAGTGGCGTTGCCCCCGCTTGAGCTGCTCTGCGACCAGTACAAATAAGGTTGGATATTGCTGAATGGCCCGACCGCGTTGTTGGGGATCGGAACGGCGGTGTTGGGCGCCATCCAGAATGCGTTATATATGGAATCCAGCGCGCCCGCTGTGCAGCCATACCCGAACGAGCCGCCATTGGGCCCTACCTTGGCGCAGGTTTTATCTACGAACGGCGTAGTCGGCAGTTGCCAGTTGCTTTGTCCCAGGTAGTTGGCGGCGTTCATCGCCGCGACCCAGGCAACTGCGGCATTGTAGCGCATCGATCCGCTGGCGTTGACGCACGGTTGCGGACCGCCGCCTTGGCACACCGGAAGGCCGAACTGGTTGATGGCCGCGAGGTTGAAGTCGGCGAGCCAGGTGACGTTGTTGACCGTGTCGTACACGCTTGTGCCGTCCGGGCTGAGGACCAGCGTCGCGGGTGCAACGGCAATCGCGAAAGCCTCAGACGCCATCGCGCCGTTCGAGTCGGTCACCTGGACTGTGAAGCTTGCGGTTCCTGCTGTCGTCGGAATCCCGGAAATCACTCCCTGCGCCGACAGGGTCAAGCCGTCCGGAAGCGCGCCCGCGCTCAACGCCCAGGTGTAAGTTCCGGTGCCGCCTGTTGCTGCAAGCGCCTGTGAATAGGCGGCGTCCACCGTCGCGGCGGGCAGTTGCGTGGTCGAGATCGTCACCGGCGGCGGAGCCGGTGTGGCGAGAGTGATCGCAAACATCCGCGACGAGTACTGGCGTCCCGGCGGAGGAGTGTTGTCAGTTTGGCAGCCCCACAGGTAGAAAATGTAGCCGCTCGTGCCGAGGTGTCCGGGCTTCGCGCCCAGCGACATGGCAGTCGGATAGAAGCCGGTGTAAGAGCTGCACCCTCCGGAGGTGTTATACGCGCTCCAGGAACCGGTGACTTCCTGAGGAACGGACCATTGCGTGGGGTCGGAAAGATCATAACTGGTCGAATAAAACCAGGCGCCGCCGCGTCCGGCGCCCGATGGCTGTCCAGCCGCCGGATCACCAGGCGAGTCGCAAACGAACAACAGCAGGTACTGCTGGGTCGCGTCGACGAAACTGATCGAGGAACCGAATTTCGTCTGGCCTTTCGCACCACAGTTCGCAAAAGAACCAGCCGGGAACACTGGTCTGTCATAACCGCCGATTCCGGCCGCCGAGAATGCTTTCCCGTTCCACTTCGAGAAGCTGAGCGGGGCGCTCGCGGCGTTGAGTTGCCCACGAGCAATCATTAAATCGGCCGGCGGCGCCTGGGGATCCGCAAGAGCGCCGGTGCCCGGTTTGTAGTTGTAGGTAATGTAGACGTATCGATTGGGACCGGAGCTTGCGTCGTCGAGGAAGGCCGACATCTCCGAGTCGCCCATGGAAGTCGGGAGCGGCTGTCCGCTAGCGGCGGCCGTAGCGATGGAGACCGACGGAGCCAGTACCGGATAGCGTCCGTAGCCGGCGGATGGAGATGTCGCACAGGAATTGCCCATGCAAACGCCGGCGCCGAGCGCGCCATTGGGTGCACCCGGGCCCTGGTTGAGGTTCTGGCCTGGAAGATCGACGAAATTGAAACCGGGCCTGGCGCGATAGGTCGGCCAAGTCTTGCCGTAGTCGATCGACGTTGCGGCGCCGACCATCGAGTAGAAATTGTTTTTTCCGCCGCCGGTGCTGCCAAGGCAGGTGTTGGTGCCCTCGTAAATCATCAACATGCTGCCGGGGGCCGCAGTCGGGTCGAGCAGGATGGAGCCGGGCGCAGCGTAGTCCTGGTCGAAGGTCGGGTCCTGGTTCGCAGCATTGGCGACGGTCGGACAATTGGTGGTCGAGCTGACGAAGATATCGGCGTACAGGCCGTTCGGGTACGCGCCGTAGCCATCGGTTTTGGCGAAGTCCAGAGTCCACTGACCGTTCGGCCCCGGGCCTGCACCGCCTGACAACACCACCAGGCTGGTGCTGGGCGCACCGCCTTGCACGCGCGTGGCAACAAAGAACAGATAGTCGCTGTTGCCGTTTAGAGTGCCTGGAGGAAAGACGGATTGGTGTTCATCGGAAATGCCGACCATGCCGTGGTAGCCGTTGATCGCCTTACCATCCGGCCCTAGCACGATCTGAGAGGTGTCCTGTGTCCCAGCCGGGCAACTGCCTGGCCCGCCCGTTCCCGTGGAACTGCAGACGGTGACCGAGGCTATCGCGGGAGGCGGGGCGGTCTGCGCGGCCGCGCTGGTAAGAATTGCCGTAAGAACGCCAGCGATCCGGAGCGAAGCTCGCACTTTGGATGATTCAGATCCCAGCGCCCACATCAGCGTTGCAAGAAATAGCCTATCACAGCCTTCGAGCCACACCGATGAATGGGCGTGAAGAAAAAGGTTTACTTCTGGCCAAGGCTACGTACAATAAGAACACAACTAAAGATTCTTCGAGCGTGTCCGGAATGAAATATTTTCGTGCTCCGGGCCGGACCGGTTGGCTGGTCTGTGCCGTCGCCATAGCGCACCTGGCCGGCGCGGCGACCATCGGCATCAATCACTACGAGTTTGATCCAGCGCAAGATGGGCCGTTGCTCAGCCAGCTCAGCCCAGCGCCGGTTCCCTTGCGAATGACATTTTACCGGCACGATGTGGCCGGCGCGGAGGACTATTTCGATTCACAAGTGGCGGCTGCGACCGAAGCCGGCGTTCCGATTTTGGGCGTACTGGGATATTCGACCCCGAGTGATTCTTCCATGCCGTCGGACTTCGACTTCACCGAGATCAGCCCTTTCAATGTCTCCTGGCACACTGCCGATGGGTCTCTCTGCTGGGGATCGGAAGGCGAAAGCGGCAGCGTGCGATACTTGTGGCACACGAAGCTTGAAGACGGCGACGCTTTTCCGCGCGTTGTGGAGGCCAGGCCGGCGAGCGACATCAATTTCGTTCACGGCACCGTGGCTCTCGCGATTCCACCAGGTCACTCGGTAGTCTTGTGGGCTCAGGTTGGTTTTGTTCAGAGTCCGAAATGGACCGGCCATGCGGTGTTTTCGGTGACCTATGCGAACGGCGATGACTTTCACACGCTGGCCAGGTTGGAAAAGCGTTATGACGGCGCGCTTGGGATTCTGACAGCGGATCTAACGGGCTTGGCAGGCACAACGGCGACGTTGTTTCTCAATGTCGACGCGGTCCCGGGCCGCGCGACCGGGAGCCCGGTGTGGCAAGCTGCCGGCATTCTGGTGGACGGCGCGCCGATGAGCATGACCCAGGCCGTCGGAGGCAATTTGCAATCCGTGATCAACTACCCGCCCCAAGACTTCGGTGCGTTCGCCGCCTATGCGGGCAACCTCGCACGCCGCTACCCCCAGATTCGCGAATGGGAGGTGTGGAACGAGCCGAATCTGGCTTTCTTCTGGCGGCCATCGGTCAATGCAGCCGCTTATTGCGATTTGTTAGGCAAGGTCTACCAGGCGGTGAAGGCGGCCAATCCCGATGCGCTGGTTGTTTTGGGCGGCCTGAGTCCTGGCAGCGGAGATCAAACGGGCCATGCACTGCCGGCCGTCGACTTTCTCAAGCAGATCTACCAGGCTGGAGGAGAACCATTTTTTGACGTCCTTGGCTTCCATGCTTATGGGGTGGACCCGCTGCAGGACTGGCTGCCGGCGGCGCTCCAGGCCATCCGGCAAGTGATGGAAGCCAACGGGGACGGCTTCAAGCCGGTGTGGATTACCGAGACCGGTTGGTACAGCTCCGGAAACGGGTCCGCCACGGAAGCGGAGCAGGCGGAGTGCTTACGTCAGGCGTTGGCGATTCTTGGCGCCGTTGCCTACGTCGAGCGCGTTTATTGGTACACCCTGCGCGATTCCGGGGACTCCGGCGATCCGGAGCAGAATTACGGCTTGTTTCATGCGGATGGTTCGCCCAAACCGGCCGCTGTTGCACTTACGGCCGCGCTTCAGGAATGAGCAGCGGCTGGGCTGCGGCGGAAGATTTCCCTGGCCCACTCGAGCACCACGGCCTGGAGGCGCGAATAGCAGCGCGACGCCGCGCTCGCGGTTCGTATGAATCAGTGGCTCGCAAGCGGGCCGCGCTTGAGCCAGGACGCCCATCCAGGCGAGCAGCAAACCCGCAGGTCCGGCTCCGACGATGTCAAGCTGCGTCCCCATGCGTGAATCCTCAGGCCGCGCCGGCCACTTCGGGCCGGTGTCCCTGGATATCCTCAATGTAAGTGCGCAGCACTTCGGCCACGCTCCAGGCTTGCGCGATGCAGCCGCCCGGGCGATGGGGCGGATCGCCGTCGAAAACTTCCGAAATCTGGCCGAGCCCGGCCTGCCACAAGTGCGCGCGCAGCGGATTCAGAAATTCATTCGCGCGGTGCCGCACCGGCTCGCTCGCACCATGCACCTTCACGTACGCGCTGAGAAAGGGCCCGAGCAGCCACGGCCACACGGTGCCCTGATGGTAGGCTCCGTCGCGGGTCCGCGGGTCACCCCCGTACTGGCCGCGGTAGTTGGGATCGCGCGGCGAAAGGGTCCGCAATCCATAAGGCGTCAGCAGCTCCCATTCGACTACGTCCAAGACGCGCAGCGCCTTGCTCCCGGTCAACACGGCGTGCGGCAGGCTGACGGCCAAGATCTGGTTGGGACGCAGGGAGCGATCCGGCCCCGATGGGGTGACCACGTCGTAGAGGCAACCCTCGGCTTCATTCCAGAACGCGGGCTCGAAGCTCGCATAGGCCCGCTCGGCCAGCGAAGCATAGTGCCGCGACTCTTCAGCTTGGTCGAAGGCCGTGGCCAAGTGCTCCATCACTCGCAGCGCGTTGTACCAGAGCGCTTGGATTTCCACCGGCTTGCCATGCCGCGGCGTCACCACCCAATCGCCGACCTTGGCGTCCATCCAGGTGAGCTGCACGCCGGGTTCGCCGGCTTGAAGTAGTCCGTCGGAGTCCATGCGGATTCCGTAGCGCGTGCCGCGCAAATGCCAGGAGATGCTGTTTGCCAGGGGCGGGTACAATTCGCCTCGAACGAAATCGTAGTCGCCGCTGTAGCGCAGAAACTCGGAAACCGCGTGGAACATCCACAGCGTGGCGTCCACGGTGTTGTACTCCGGTGTTTCCCCTGCTTCCGGAAATCGGTTGGGAAGCATGCCCTGGTCCATCGCGCGGGCGAAGGCGCGGAGAATGTTGCGAGCTTCTTCCAAGCGGCCGGTGACCAGCGTCAGCCCGGGCAGCGAGATCATGGTGTCGCGCCCCCAGTCGCCGAACCAGGGATAGCCGGCAATGACGGATTTCTGATCGCCGCGCGCCACGATGAACTGATCAGCCGCACTGGCCAGCAGCGTGGCGAAGTTGTCCTTGGCCGGCGCCGCGCCCGCGATCTTCTCGCGCCGCTCCACTTCCTCGTCTTCGAGCATCCGGGCCTCGGCGGCTTCGTGCGGGACGGTGGACGCGATGATGGCGGGCGCCGCGTTCCGCGCCAGGTTGAATCTGAGCAGAAACGGGCTGTAGAGATCCTCGACGTAATCCAGTCCCCGTTCGCGTTCGCGCTCGTATTGGAAGTTGTAATACCAGAAACCGGAATCGTCGAGCGAATCCGCGCTATGGGCGAAGTGCAGGCTGGGCAGGCCGTCGTAAGGCGTGATCTTCGCCAGACCGTTCGAGCGTTCCACTTCGTGCCGGAGCGCGGGGTTGGCGTGAGTCGTGCAGTGATAGTCGCGAAATGCGATCAGCGGGCGCACTTCCAGGATCACGGGCCGCCCGGCAAGATCGCCAAACAGCTCGTATCGGATCACCACCGTGTTCTCACCCTGCAGCAGAAAGATGGACTTCTCCAACTCCAGGTCGGCGATCTGATAGTTGAACACCGGGAACGGATCCAGCCGGAACGAATTCAGGAGCAGTTGTCCTTGAGGATGGAAGCCGCCGGCATATTGATTGACGCTCAGCTCGTACCGCTTGCCGCCGAGCGTCAGCGCATCTTCGATCCTGGAGAGAAGCACGACGCGTCCGACCGGCGGTTTGGTGGCGGCTATGAGAAGCCCGTGATACCGGCGCGTGTTCAGGGTGAGGATGCTGGATGAGGCAAAGCCTCCAATGCCGTTGGTTTCGAGCCATTCCCGCGTGGATGCATCCGCCAGATCGCTGCAAATCAGGGAGTCGAACTCGATGGCGGGCGGCATCAGGGCGGTTAGCCCATGATAATCGGGAGACGCGGCGCGCTGCTGAGCCAGGCGGGGGCTGCTGGAAGTGGAACCGGCCGATACGGTCATGGTCGCCGACGTATCGCTGGCGCTGTCTGTCGTCGCGCTCCTGGCCGGCTCTCTGGCGCACCGCGCGGTGTGCGTTGATCTGGTGCTGGCGCTTCGCCGAGAATAAAGGAGTATGAGAACCGCAGTCACGATCCTGCTCTCTGGTTGCGCTGCCGTGATCCTGTTCGCGCAGCAGACGTCGGACACCCAGCGCGCTGCCGGCGAGCCCCACTTCACGCGCGACAACCAGCTTGTCGTGCCCACCGACTATCGCGAGTGGATCTTCTTGAGCTCCGGGCTGGGGATGACCTACGGGCCACTCGGCGAAGCCAATGGCAATCGCGCGCCCCGCTTCGACAACGTCTTCGTGACACCCGCGGCCTACCGGGCTTTTCTCGCGACCGGCAAATGGCCGGAAAAAACCATGTTCGTGCTGGAAGTGCGCTCCTCGGTCAGCAAAGGATCGATCAACAATGGCGGCCACTATCAGAGTGATCGGGAAGGCTTCGAAGCGGAGGTGAAGGACTCGTCGCGATTCCCCGGAAATGGTTGGGCCTTTTTCGCCTTGGGGAGCGGCGGCACGGCCAAAATGATTCCGCGCAGCGCGTCCTGCTACTCCTGCCATCCGGACAAAGGCGCCGTGGACAACACCTTCGTCCAGTTTTACCCCACGCTGCTGCCCATCGCGAAGGCCAAGGGGACGCTAACCGCCGCGTACCTGGCTGGATCGGGGGAAGGGCGCTGAGCACGAGACTCAGATCCAGACTTTTTCGGCCGGCACGCCGCGCTTGCACATCTCGCAGGATCCGGCGTCCTTATAATACGTCGCGTCCAGCTTGGCCAGGTAATAAAAGGGCAGGGGACTGAAGTCCACCGTTTTCGGCGTGGGCTGGTAGATGATCACCGCCAAACCGACCACCTTCGCGCCGGTGGATTCCACCAGGCGCTTGAGCTCGGCCAGATTGCGGCCGGAACGCAGGATGTCGTCCGCCAGCAAAACCTTCTCGCCGGGAGTCTGCTCCAGATACTGCCGGAAGTGCATCGGCCCGCCTTCCTGCTTGCGTTCCGCCCAGTACACCTGGTGCGCGCGCAAGGCTTCGCACATTCCATAGGCTACCGGCAAGCCGCCCGTATCCGGCGAGACGATGGAAAGCTCGGGAATGATGGCGCGGATCTCGGCGTTGGCGCGCAACAGCCGGCTCAGGCCCACGCTCAGCACTTTGGCGTGCTGGTAGTAGCGCATCGCGAGCTGCACTTGCATATATTCGGTGGCGTGCAAACCGTTCGGATATTCGAAGTGGCCGTCGCGGATGGCGCCGGTGCGGCGCAACAGGCGGACCACTTCCTCTTGGGTCGGAACCAGGTGCATGAGAGCTATCCTCTTTCCATTATCGGCGGGCTGAGGCCGGAATCAGTGCGCTCCTCTTCCCGTCAGGACGCGCGGAATCGTGCGCAGGATGATTTTCCAGTCGAGCGCGAGCGACCAGTTGTCGATGTATTGCATGTCCATCTTCATCCAGGTGTCAAAATCGAGCGCATCGCGCCCGGAGACGGCCCACAGGCAAGTGAGCCCGGGCCGCATCCGCAGCCGGCGCCGCTGCCAGGTCTGGTACAGGTCCACTTCTTCGGGCACCGCCGGCCTCGGCCCCACCAGCGACATGTCGCCCTTTAGGACGTTCCACAATTGGGGCCATTCGTCTATGGAGAACTTCCGCAGAAAACCGCCGATGCGCGTGAGCCGGGGATCGTTCGGAATCTTGAAGGCCGTCGACTTGTGGCTGAGGTGCTTCAGCGAGCCTTTCAGCTCCTCGGCGTTATCGCACATCGAACGGAACTTATAAAAGATGAAGCGCCGGCCATTCAAGCCGCAGCGCTCCTGGCGGAAAATGGCCGGGCCAGGCGAAGTGACCCGGATCAGCAAGGCGGTCAGCAACATGAACGGCAGCAAGAGCAACAGAGCCGCGGCGGCCAGCACCACGTCGGTCATGCGCTTGGCCAGCAGCCGGATCTCATCGTGCGGGGCCGCCGAGAACGTCAACAGGGGCGTGGCGCCCAGGCGGTCGAGATAAACCTGGCTGTTGACGTGGGGAAAGAAGTCCACCACCACGCGCGTGCGGACGCCCACTTCGTCGCACAGCAGGAACACTTCTTCCATCTCGCTGAGCCTGCGGCTGTCCACGGCGAAGAGGATCTCGTCGATCACATGCCGCCGCAACAGCTCCGGCAATCGCGCCAGTGGGTGGCGTTCATAGGTGCGCGACAACGTGATCCGGCCGGGCTCATCGTCCAGGAAGCCTACCAGGCGAATCCCGTAGTCAGAGGATTGCTCGAGCGCTTGTCCCAGGCGCCGCGCGCTGTCGCCCGAACCCACCACCATCACGTAGTGCGCGGTTCCGAACTCCCGTCGGATGGCCCCAATGACGCGCGCGGCATTGAGGCGGAACAGGCATAGCAAGATCCAGGCGTACACGGCGAACAGCGCGACGAAGGAGCGGCTCAAATCGAGGCGCAGCGCGAATTCGGCGATTACCAAGCAAATGGCTCCCAGCCCGCATTGCCGGAAGGTGTCGCGCAGCACCACGCGCGGGTGCGCCGAATCCAGCTTCTCGTAAACATTGAACCAGTAGCCGATCGCCACCCAGCAGAGCGCCGATAGCACCAGGAGCAGCGCCGCCACCGGAAAATCGATGAAAAAGACCCGCTCGAAATGCAGCCAGACGCGGGTCTGATAGGCGGCGATGAAGGCCGCCGAAGTGAGGAAAACGTCGGTAAGTCCGAAGATTGCCTTGACTTTTCTGTAGTGCCGGCTGAACACTTCGGAACACAGCATAGCATGGGCGAGAGGCCGCCTTCGCGCAGGCAAATATCTGAATCCCCTGCGTCCCGGTGAGAATCTTATGCTCCATGGAGAATTCCGATCTGCGCTATCCCGTCGGGAAGTTCGGCTTCCCCGAAGCCGTCAACGAGGGCGACCGGCGCAGGTTTGTCGCCGAGATTGCGGAAGCGCCGGCGCGTCTGAGGTCGGCGGTCGCGGGGCTCTCCGACCCGCAGCTTGACACGCCCTATCGCCTCGGCGGATGGACCGTACGGCAAGTGGTGCATCACGTCCCTGACAGCCATCTCAACAGCTACGTTCGCTTCCGCTGGGCGCTCACCGAGGACGAGCCCACCATCAAAGCGTATTTCGAGGACCGCTGGGCCGAGCTTCCGGACGCTCGCACCGCGCCGGTGGAGATTTCGTTGCGGCTGCTCGAATGCCTGCACGCGCGCTGGGTTGGGCTGCTGCGTTCGCTGGACGATTCGCAGTGGAAACGAACGTTCCGGCATCCCGAATTGGGCCCGATCAGCCTGGAAAAGAACGCCGCACTCTACGCCTGGCACGGACGGCACCACGTGGCGCACATTCTGAGCCTGCGCGAGCGTATGGGCTGGAAGTAACGCGAGCGGGCCTCGCCTCCCACCGCGAGAATCCCGGCGCCAGGCAACACTGAACTCCGCGTTATCTTAGTAGCATGCCTTCGGTGCTTGAAACCGAGGAACCGAAGTTAGCGGAACCGAACGGAGGCGGGCCGCGCGTCCCCGGTTCGGAGGGAGGCGGCGGCGGTGGGGACGACGAAGGCAGCCGCGATCCGCACTATGTTCCGGGCGCCGGTTTGCTGGCGATGCGCTTCGTGCTGGTCTCCATCAGCATGCTCTTCGTTACGATCGGCGTCGCTTACTACGTGCGCTCGCGCTCTCCCGTCCATTGGCAGCACATTCACGTCCCCCGGCTGCTGTGGCTGAGCACAGCGATCATCCTGGCGAGCGGTTGGACGCTAGAGGCGGCTCGCGGCGCCCTGGATCGCAGGAACCGGGCGCGCTACACTCTATGGCTCAAAGTCGCGGTGGGCGGCGGCCTGCTGTTCCTTGCTTCTCAGGTGATGGCTCTGCGGGAACTGGCCAGCCAAGGCTTGTACTTGCGGCACAACCCGCACAGTTCGCTGTTCTACGTCCTTACCGGCACGCACGGCCTGCACCTGATCGGAGGCATTGCCGCTCTGTGCTACTTGCTGGCGCGGTCCTATCGGCGCCTGGAGGGTTCCCGAATCCAGTTGCAGCGGCAGCGCAGCCGCATGGGAATCGCGGCGCTGTATTGGCATTTTCTGACGGTGCTGTGGCTCGGTTTGTTCCTGGCCTTGCTGCTGTGGCCCTAGGGACGGGGCCTGGCTGGCCGGGGCGCGAGGCCTGGTTACTTGGTGAAGTACGCGCCCGCGATTTCCGGCTTCTGCTCTAAAGCTTTTTTCCAGCAGTCGCGCGCCTCGTCCTGCTTGCCCTGGTCCTTGAGAACATGGCCCAGGTTGAGGAGGGCTTCCGGGAACTGCTCGCGTTCGCCGAGTGCTTCCCGATACAGGCGGGCGGCGTCGTCCAATTGACCGGACTTCTGCAACAGCAGGCCGGTATTATAAAACAGCTCGGCACCGCGCTCGCCCCGTTCGATCAGTTGGGCCTGGTACTGCAGGGCCTGGTCCAGATCGTTACGCTCCACCGCGAGCGCCGCCAGCGCCCGGACGGCATCGATCGATCCCGGCTGAAGCGCCAGCACGGCTTCAAAGGCTTTCACGGCGCCTTCCAGGTCCCGGATATTCCAGGACGCGATGCCCAAGTTCAGTTGGGCCTCCAGCCAGTCTGCGCGCTTCTGGACCGCGGACTGGAACGCTTCCGCGCCGCCGCGGTAGTCGCCCCGTTCCAGACGGGAAAGGCCAAGATGGAACCACACTTCTTCGCGATCGGGATTCAACGCCAGCTGCTTCATGTAAATGCGCTCGGCTTCTTCCTTGTGGCCGAGCTGGTCGAGGATGGAGGCGAGATTCTGCTGCACCTCATAAAGATCGGGCGCGATATCCAGCGCGCGCTGGTAAGCCGCCTGAGCCTTCACCAGGTCCCCTGAGAGCTGATAGGCAACGCCCAGATTGACCAAGGCCTGCTTGGCGTCCGGACGCAGGCTGGAAGCTTTCTCGTAGGCCTGGATGGCTTCGCCCAGGTTCCCGGTGTTGTGATGGCAGACACCCAGATTGTACCAGCGGTCGAAATTATCAGGCGCGTATTCGACCAGCTTGGTGCAATAGCGCAGCGCGGCTTCGTAATCTTTGGCGGCAAACGCGCAGCTCGCCAGCCCTTCCAGCGCCGTGCCGGAGTTCGGTCTCAAAACCAGCAGCTTTTCGGACAGCTCGGCGACTCTCGGATGATCCTGCTGGGCGAGGCCCATGGTGATCAGATTGACCAAACACTCTTCGCAGTTGGGGTTTTTGGCAAGCAGCGACCGGTAGATCCGCGCGGCTTCGTCGAAATGGGATTGCAATTGCAATGTCACCGCTTTGCCGAACAGCGCGGTGGGATGCTCGGCATCCAAGGCCAGCACCTGCTGAAATTTCTCGGCCGCGGCTTCAGCCTTGTCAACATGCAACAGCGAGATGGCGAGGCCCAAGGAGGCATCCACGCGATTGGGTTCCGCTTCCGCCGCCTTTTCGAAAAATTCGATGGCTTCCTGCCAGCGTCCCAACCTATCCAGGCACACCGCGATGTTCAGATTGGCGTGCGCCTGCCGGGGGTTCATGCTCAGAACCCGGGCGTAGGTCTTGGACGCGTCTTCATAGCGCTCCAGTTCAAACTGGATCTGCGCCTTGGCGGACAGCGTCTCCAGGCTGCCGTCTCCGGCGGTAAGCGCTCGATTGATTTCCTCCAGCGCCTCTTGCAGCTTCCCGTCCAGATGCAGAGAAACAGCGTGGGCCAGCGAGGCCGGTTTCGCCGCGGACTTGCCCGCGGCATCTTCGGATGCGGATCTTGATTTGGATTTGTTCATTTCGGTTTCTTAGCTGCCTCCCAGGCCCCCCAGGCTGGAGGGAACGAGAAAAGCGCACAATCTTCCCAAGGTGTCGTATTGGTGCGATACCGAGACCCACCGCAGCCGGGCCTTCTCGCCACGGCCGCAGAAGAATCCTACGCCGCCCTTCTTCAATCGGCTGTCGGACCAGAAATCCACCAGCTCGCCTTGCGCGGTCACGATGAAGTCGTTGCCCCGGGTCTCGACCACCACGCGGTACAGCGTATCGGCGCGGGCCGAGAGCGGCAATTGTTTCTCCACCCGCGGCCCCTCTTTACCATCGATGACAGCGTAGCGGACCAAACTGACCGAGGGCAGCGGGCCGGACCTCACCTCGGTGAACTTCAGTGCATAGTAGTTGTCCAGATCCTGGGCGCGGAAGGCGCAGCCCATCGCCTTGTGCTCGATTTCTCCCAAGAATTCGAACTGGTAGTCGGTCAGATCCTGGGTGGGCTTAAAGATAGCCAAGGGACCTGGCTGGACAAACCCGGCGGAGTCGTACGACCAGCTCGTGGTCAGGTTGGACCGGCTTTCCCAGGCATCCAACCCCGACCGGAAGTCGTCATTGAAAGCGATGGCGGCGCGATGGGAGATGACTTGCGCGATGCTCTTCCATTCGTTGCTGAGTTTTTTCTTGGCCGTCGAGGCCTGCAGGGCTTGAACTCCGCCGAGGACATGCGCCACTCCCAGCAGAACCGGCAGCAGGAAGGCCATGGCCTTCAGTTCCATGGGCGCTTTCTTCCAAACGGTCACGAACCAGCACCAGTACGGCACAATCTGATCGATGGCGCGTGCAAGCGGGTTCGAAACCGCAGCCTCCGGTTCCGGGGCAGCCTCAGGTCCGGTGGAGACTTCCAGGACCGGCTCGACATCCACCGCCAGCGGCGGGTCGAAGCGCACCGGGACTGGACTCAGGTTGGCCAGGGGGTATCGAGGCGCCGCCGGGTTTCCCGGGACCTCGGCAAAAGCGGCGACCGGCCGGGGACTGGGAAGACTACCCACAGCTTTCATTTCGAATGGAAGCGGCGCAAGGTTTGGCGCGGCTCCTAGCTCCGCATGCGCCGGTTGAGCCGACCTGGCTCCAGGCAGCTCGGCCACCACCGCGCTGGCCAGATCTTCTGGAAACGAGGCCGTCGGCATCTCTGGCGCGGCCGCCGGCTTCATCCGGAACGGTAGCGGGGCCAGAGTTTCTACCGCCTTAGGCTCGACACGCGCGACATTCTCGGTTTGAAATGCCAGCCGGTGCTCGTCGCAACAAAACTCACCGTCTGTGAGGCTGCGAAGAGGGGCAAGTACGCGGTTGCAGTATTTGCACGCAAGCGGGCCCATGGAGCTCGATTCCATGGTAAGGTTCGGGGGACCCGATTACCACGCTGTGAAACACCTAGTGGGAGCAGGGAATTCTGCGTATGACGGCAAAACGTTCAGGGCCTTCGTCTTAGAACCAAATACTGAGCCGCCGCCAAGGGCCAGGCCGGAAGGGATTATAAGGGCGAAGGAAGCGGCAAAGAGGCCTTCGCCAGGGCCTTTCCCAGCAGGTCTGTTACCTCGTATTCGGGCAAGCCACGGGAGATGGACAGTTCTGTAACAAGCATGTGGCGGGCCCGATAGAGCATTTTCTTTTCCCGGAACGACAGAGGTTTCTCGCTTTGCAGAAGCAACAGGGTCTTCAGGACCTCGGCGATTTCCAGCAGGCTCCCATGGCGCATCTTATCCGAGTTTTCTTTGAAACGGTCCTTCCAGTCTCCCTTGCACTTGGGGGCGCCTTGGGCCAGGAACTCAAGCACACGGGCCACCTCACCGTTCCTGGTGACCCGCCGCAAACCGATCTCCTCGACATGCGAGAACGGCACCATGACGGTCATGCTGGTATAGACCAGACGGAGCAGATAAAACCGCTCCTGCTGGCAACCGAACTGGCGGCTGCTGATGTTTTCGACGGTCCCAATACCATGATTGGGATAGACAACCTTCTCGCCGATTCGGAACAAGGTCATACGCTGACCATTACACTCCGCCGGGCTGTTAACTGCCCGACGAAAAACCGGAAACAAGATGTTAAGCTGAACCAAGTGCCTTGTCAATAGTATTCCGCAGGCGATGGCAGCGCAAGGCAGCTGGATTTCCACTACCATACACTTTCCTGTAGTGGCATATCCCGAAAACCGAATCCAACCTGAGGGCAGGTTTGTATCGAGCCAGGAAATCCTGTATTCTCATGATAAGTCCAGGCTCTTCTGGGTGGCATTCGAAGTGCTCCAGGGTAGGCGATAAAACCTCGCCGAAAGTGTATGTGAGTTGAGCCTGGTGGAGACGGCCGCTTGAGGGATCCGAAAAGCCAATTCGTGAGCGCGTTGTTGTTCATTCTCACCGTGGCGGCGGTGAGTTGCGCGATCATCAACTTCCACCAGCAAAGCGTGTATGTACTGCCTGATGACGGCGTCACGTGGGTGGATCGCACTGCGGCGGACGGGCAGACTAAAGTTGTTAAGGCGCTGCACGTAACTCCGCGGGGAGAAGCGGATAATGCCGGCATCCGGCCCGGCGATATTCTGCTGGAGATCTCCGGCAATCCCATTCAAAAGAGCATCGATGTCCCACGCGCGCTCCAGCAAGTCGGGGCATGGCGCCAGGCGCATTATCAACTGCAGCGGGGCAGCGTGCAGCTTCCTGCTCAGGTGATCATTGGCGAGAGCGTGCCGGACCGCGCGGTGTACTACCAGTACGCGGTCGGCGTGATCTACCTGCTGATCGGGTTGTTCGTCTATTACCGGCGCGTCAGCGCGCCACGCTCCGTGCACTTCTACATCCTGTGCCTGGCTTCCTTTGTGCTGTCCTGCTTCCACTACACCGGAAAGCTCAACGCCTTTGACCAGTCCATCTACTGGGGCAACGTGGCCGCCTCTATCTTTGCACCGACGATCTTTCTGCACTTCTGCCTGGTATTTCCGGAACGGGCGCGCTGGCTGGCGCGGCGTGGCAGCACGCTATTGGCTTATATTCCTGGAGCGTTCCTGCTTGCGGTCTACGTGCTGGTGGCCAAGGGGATGCTGCGCGTGGCCGCCTCGCCCATCGAGGTGAATTGGTTTCTGGATCGCGCTTCGCTGTTGTATCTGAGCGCGGTGTACCTGCTGGGAGCCCTGGTGCTGGCTCTGAAAACGCCGCACGTGGATGATCCGCTGGTGCGGCGCCAGCTCAAGTATCTGCGCAACGGCGCGCTGGTGGGCGTGGTTCCCTTCACGGCACTGTACGCGATCCCCTATATCCTGGGAGCGCTTCCGGGCCACTACCAGAAGATGGCGGTGCTGTCGCTGATCCTGGTTCCCATCACGTGGGCCTACGCGATCCTGCGTTACCGCCTCATGGATGTGGACATCATTTTCCAGCAAGGCTACGTCTACACTCTGGCCACGCTGGTGGTGCTGGGAATTTTCTACGGCTTGATCTTCTCCTTCACGCGGCCCGAAGACATCAGCCCGGCGGCCATCGTGGGGCTGATTCTGTTCGCCACTTTCATCTTCCAGCCCATCCGCGACTGGCTGCAGGAGCAGCTCGACCGCTACTTTTTCTACAAGGATCAATACGATTACCGGCGCACGCTGATCGAATTCGCCCGCGAGCTAAGCTCGGAGACCAACCTGGACGAGATGCTTCGATCGGTGGCGGACCGGCTGGTGCACACGCTCGCCATCCAGCACGTAGCCTTCTTTATCGCCGACGAGTCCAACGAGAAGCGGTTTATTTTGCACGCGCACATGGGGAACTGGAAGGACAAGAACGGCCGGGCCGCGCTCGAGCCGGATCTGAGCTTCCTCAGTCCGCATCCGGACAAACCTTATCTTTTCTTTGAGCGCACGCGGCACCTGCTGGATGTGGTGTCGCACGAATGGCCGATCTCGGTGCGCAGCACCATCGCGGACCTGGACCTGACCTACTACTTCCCGTGCAGCGTGCGCGGCCGGACCATCGCCTATCTCG
This sequence comes from Bryobacteraceae bacterium, assembly GCA_035632015.1. Classification (GTDB taxonomy): domain Bacteria; phylum Acidobacteriota; class Terriglobia; order Bryobacterales; family Bryobacteraceae; genus Palsa-89. Next base: position 48,533 of record DASQHQ010000177.1, on the reverse strand, counting down.
GCCTCAGCCGGACCGACAAGGGCGATTTTCTTTCCACCGACGACGTGGAACTGCTCACGACGCTCACCGGCTATGTGAGTATTGCCGTCGAGAACGCGCGGCTGTACCGGTCTTTGCAGCGCAAGGTGGATGAGTACGAACGGTTGAAGGAATTCAGCGAGAATATCGTCGAGTCGATCAATGTGGGCATTCTGGCGGCGGATCTGGAAGACCGCGTGGAAAGCTGGAACACGCAAATCGAGCGGCTCACGGGCACGCCGCGCCAGGATGCGCTGGGCCGGCGGCTGGCGGAACTATTCCCCGCCGGGCTGTGCGAGATGTTCGATCAGGCTCGCGGATCGAGCGGCATCCACAATGTCTACAAGTTCCCTCTGGAATCGCCGGCCGGCTCGGTCAACGGGCATGCCAACGGAAATGGCGCCGGCCAGCGCGCCACGCATATTCTCAACGTAGCCATCGCTCCGCTGGTGGCCCGCGATATGCAGCAGATCGGCCGCCTCATCATCTTCGACGACATCACCGATCGCGATGAGCTGGAGCGGCAACTGGTGCAGGCCGACAAGCTCAGCTCCATCGGGTTGCTGGCCGCCGGCGTGGCGCACGAAGTCAATACGCCGCTGGCTGTCATCTCCACCTACGCGCAGATGCTAGCCAAGCAGATTTCCGGCGACGAGCAAAAGTCCAAGCTGCTCGATAAGATCGCCAAGCAGACCTTCCGCGCCAGCGAGATCGTCAATTCGCTGCTGAGTTTTTCGCGGGTCGCCCCCACCGAGTTCGTGGAAGTGGATGTCAACCGCGTGCTCCAGGACACCTTGAATCTGGTGGAGCATCAGTTGCAGAAGTCCGCGATCCAGGTCAAACTGAATTTGGAACCAGCTTTGCCGCCGGTGAAAGGCAATGCAGGAAAGTTGCAACAAGTCTTCCTGAACCTTTTCTTGAACGCCCGCGACGCCATGGAATCCGGCGGCACGCTGGCGATTGCTTCCCGGAGCGAGGATGGATTCGCGCGCATCGACGTGATGGATACCGGACTGGGCATCTCTCCCGAACACCTGGCTCGCATTTACGATCCGTTTTTCACCACCAAGGCCGCGCGCAAGGGCACGGGTCTGGGGCTGGCGGTGACCTACGGCATCCTGCGCGAGCACGGCGGTAACATCGAAGTGGAGAGCCGGCCCGGCGCCGGCGCGCGTTTCCGGGTCCAGCTTCCTCTGGCGAGAAAACCGGTGCATGCCTGATACGCTGCCACCCGACGGAACCATTTCCTCCCTTCCCAAACGCATTCTGGTGATTGACGACGAGGCCGATATTCGGGAGAGCCTCGAAACCCTGCTCAACCTGGACGGCTACGCCGTCGATCTGGCCGAAAACGGAGCCGAAGGATTGCGGAAGGCCGAGAGCGGCAACTACGACCTGATTCTGCTGGACCTGATGATGTCGGACCTGTCCGGCATGGAGGTGCTCAAGGAAATCCGCGAGCGTGACACCGAGACCCCGATTTTTATGATCACCGCCTATGGCTCGGTAGAAGTGGCGGTGAATGCGCTGAAGAGCGGCGCCAGCGATTATTTTTCCAAGCCCTGGGACAACGAGAAGCTGCTGATCGAAATCGAGCGGATGATTGCCCATTCGCGGCTGCAGCGCGAGAACGTCCAGCTCAAGCGCGCCTTCAAGCAGCAATACAGCTTTCCCAACATTGTCGCCAAACACGACCGCATGCTGCGCATCCTGGATCTGGTCACGCAGGTGGCGCCCAGCCGCGCCAACATCCTGATCACCGGCGAAACCGGAACCGGCAAGGAGCTGATCGCCAAGGCCATTCACGCCCACTCGACGCGCGCCAACCAGTCCTTCGTTCCGGTCAACAGCGGCTCCTTTCCCGCCGATCTGCTGGAATCCGCATTGTTCGGCCACGTGAAGGGCGCCTTTACGGGCGCCATCGCGACCCACAAGGGCTACTTCGAGACCGCTGACAAGGGCACCATCTTCTTCGACGAGATCGGCACCATCAGTCCGGAAACACAAGTCAAGCTGTTGCGCGTCATCCAGGCGCGCGAGTTCATGCCGGTAGGATCCACCGAGACAATCAAGGTGGACGTGCGAATCATCGCAGCCACGAATGCCGATTTGAAAAAGCTGGTTGAAGAAGGCAAGTTCCGCGAGGATTTGTATTACCGCTTGAACGTCATCAATTTGACTCTGCCGCCTTTGCGCGAACGCAAAGAAGACATTCCCCGCCTGGTGGAATTTTTCTTCGACAAGTACAGCAAGGAGAACGAGAAGTTTCTGGACAACGGGCAAAAGAGCCTGCTGCGTTTCGAGTCTGACGCCATGCAGTTGCTGATGGATTACAACTGGCCGGGCAACGTGCGCGAGCTGGAGAACGCGGTGGAGCGCGCGGTGGTGCTGGCTTCACAGCCGACCGTTTCAGTGGACGTCCTGCCGGATTCCATTCTCCAGGCGGCGGGAGTCCGCATCCGCCGCGACGAGAGCGGCACTCTGCCGGTCGACGCTTCCCTGTTCGAAGTGGTGGCGGATTTCGAGCGCCGCAAGATCGTCGAGGCTCTCGAAGCCGCCAACTGGAGCCAGACGGATGCCGCGGAAAAGTTGAGCATCCCTCTTTCCACGCTCAACCAGAAAATCAAACGTTTGAGCATCGATGTGCGTCGCAAGGGTGGGGCTGGAACGGCTTAAGGCCGCCTCTGCATTGTAATACACATAACGAAACCCAGCCTTGACTTTCGACTGACACATGAAGTACTCTTAGCCTTCGTCTTCACCGTACTAGAGCCTGAAGTCTAGTTGGTACTCCCCGGCCTACGGCCCACCGCGTCCGCACGTTACATTCTGGGCCGTGCCGAATCAAATTGAGGAGATAGATGCCACACCAGCCTTACTTTGTGGTTGTACTCGCACACTCACTGCACGGGCGATTGCGCCGCATCCACATCCCCCACAAGGCCATCTATGCTGCTTTTGCCTTATCGCTGGTGGGATGTCTTTCGATTTTCGGTTTTCTTTCCAGTTATTTGCGGATGAGTTGGAAAGTATCGCATTATAACTCGTTGCGTCAGGAAGTGGAAGCCTTGCGAGTGAAATACCAGGAGCTGCAGAAGGTTACCAATCAGAAAAACGAGCAGCTTGCCACCCTGGAGACTTTTGCCAGCGAGGTGTCGGTGGCGTACGGGCTGAAGCGGCGGTTTGAAACGTCATCCGACATCAGCGGCGTGGCCCTGGCGCCCAATTTCCGCGAATCGCTCAGCGAATACAATTTTCTGCAATCGGCGTCGATTTCGACGCTGTACCACAATTACCCCAAGCAGTGGCAAACGCACGTGCGGCCCAGCCTGTGGCCGGTGGAAGGCCGTCTGATGAGTTCTTTCGGCGGCCGGACGGATCCGTTCTCGGGCGAAGGTGCGATTCATACCGGAGTCGATTTAGCGGCGCCCATGGGTACCGGAGTGCGCGCCGCGGCCGACGGCATTGTGGTGTACGCCGAATGGCGGAGCGGATACGGCCGGCTGGTGATCCTCGATCACGGCAGCGGTCTGCAAACCTACTACGGCCACCTGTCGCACTTCGACGTGGTGGAGGGCCAAGAGGTGCGGCGGGGAGACGTCATCGCCAAGTCCGGGGCCAGCGGCCGCGTGACTTCGCCACATCTGCACTATGAAGTGCGCGTGGGCGGCACTCCCGTGAATCCTTACAAATTTCTCGCCAAGTCGGAAGTCTCTCTTCCGGAGCACGCGCCAACCGATCTGGGATTCTAAGACTCCGGCCGTTCGGATCACAGGTTTTTCATTCACAGCTCTCCCCGCGTTGAGATAAGCTAAGAGAGCGCCGGACCTCCGGCTGCTTGCCCCACATCGAAAAGGGAGGCTCATCATGAAGACCGTTGCGTTGCGTTTTCTGGCCATCGGGATCGGACTCGCGCTGCTCACCTCGGCCTACTCTCGATTTCAGTCAGCCGCCGTCATGGCGGACTCCGCTAAAGCCTTTCTCGCTTCCCTCACTCCCGAACAACGCGCGCAAGCCACCTTCCCGATGGACGCCGACGAGCGCTTCAACTGGCACTACATTCCCAAGGAACGCAAAGGGCTCCCGCTGCGCGACATGACCTCGACGCAAAAGCAGCTGGCGCATGCCTTGCTGGCGGCCGGCCTGAGCCAGCGCGGATACATCAAGGCGTCCACCATCATGAGCCTGGATGAAATCCTGAAGATCATGGAGAACGGCAAAGGCCCGCGGCGCGATCCGGAAGGCTATTTCTTCACGATTTTCGGCGAGCCATCGGAGACCGGAACCTGGGGATATCGCATCGAGGGGCATCACGTCAGCCAGAACTTCACCATCAACAACGGCAAGGTGCAGGACGCTCCGAGCTTCTTCGGTTCCAACCCCGCCGAGGTACTGGATGGCCCGCGCAAAGGCCTGCGCATCCTGGCGCGCGAGGACGATCTGGGGCGCGCGCTGATTCAGTCGTTGACGGCGGAACAGAAGAAGACCGCCATCTTGAGCGGGGAGGTTCCCAAGGACATCCTGACGGAGGCCTCGCGCAAGGCGGCGTTAAAGGGCCAGCCCAGCGGCCTGGATGCTTCCAGGCTCAACGCGCACCAACGCGAGCTGCTCCAGAATCTGCTGGACGAATACGTCAACAACGTTCCCGAGCAAATCGCGCAACTCCGCCAGGAGCAGATCAAGAAGGCGGGCAACAACCTGTACTTCGCCTGGGTGGGAGGCCAACAATACCGCGATCCGCACTACTACCGAGTCCAGGCGCCCGCGTTTCTGATTGAGTTCGACGACACGCAAGACAACGCCAATCACATCCACAGCGTATGGCGCGACTTTGAGGGCGACTTCGGCCTGGACCTGCTGAAAGAGCACTACCAGTCCAGCCATCGCTAGGCATTTTGGTTTTCAGCCGGCGAGCATTTTTGTCGTCCGTCGCGGCCGCGGGCGTTGGTTTCGGCGCCGATAAGAGCCAGTTGTTTCCTTCGGAAATCCATCGCTACTCCGACGAGGCCACCGAGTTCGATGTTTTCCGCTTGACTGATCCGTCCCATCAGAGCTGGTTTCCTGCCTGCTACGCACGTCCGATCTCGCGGCGCGGCAATTTTGTCATCTATTCGGCCGACCGCTCCGGCGCCGTGCAAGCCTACCGCATGGACCTGAAGACGGGCCAATCTCGGGCGCTCATCGAAGCGAGGCAGCTTTTAAAGGACTCGCTCACGCTCACGCCGGACGAGCGCGGCTTCTGCTATCTGGATGGCGGATCGCTGTTCCTGGCGAACTTTGCCGGCGGGCGGCAGCGCGAAGTGTATCGCTTGGCGGAAGGATACGAGGCGGGGCAAGGCTTCAGCCTCTCCGACGATGGCCTGTATGGGGCGCTGGTGGAGCAGAAGGCCGGAAGCAGCCGGTTGCGGCTGATTACGATGCGAACCGGCGCCGCGGAAACGTTGGCCGAGTCGAGCGAACCGATCTTGGATCCGCAGCCGCGCCCCCGCCGGGCGGGAATGCTGTACCGCCGCGGCGCCGGCGAGTTGTGGGTGGTGAATTTCGACGGCGCGCAGAACCGTAAGCTGCGCCTGGCGTCCGGAGGGCTCGGCCCAGCGCTGTGGTCGAGCGACGGCCGCAGCGTGCTGTATTTGAATTTCCCCTCCGAGCGGAAGCAGCTCAACAACATTCGCGAATTGACGCCCGACACCAACGAAGACCGGTTCGTCTCCAATACCACCCAGTTTGTCACCTTCAACCGCAACGCCGATTCCAGCGTCCTGGTCGGCGCCAGCGGCGGCAAGGCCTCGCCGTATCTGTTATTGCTGGTCCGCTCCGTAAAGCGCGAGTTGACGCTGTGCGAGCATCGCGCCAGCGACCCGCGCCAGGTCACTGCCTTCTTTTCGCCCAACAGCCAGCGCGTCTTTTTTCAAAGCGACCGCGACGGAAAGATGGCTCTGTACGCCATAGTGGTGGACCGTCTGGTGGCCGAGACCGAGACCGAAGAGCGCTAACGCTTACCGGCCCGACGGCTGCTCGGATTTCGTCATCATCTCGGCTGCGGCCGAGGAGTTTCGTAGCACTGCCTGTAGCAGCGCGCGCGTGTCCTGGCTGCGGGGATCGCGGAACATTTGAGCGGTAGGGCCGGATTCGATGATGCGGCCGCGTTGCAGGATCGCAATCCGCGAGCACAGCGACGCCACCGAGAGCAGATCGTGCGAGATGAACAGCATGGCCATGTTCAGCTCGCGGTTGAGGCGCTGGAACAACGACAGAATTTCCGACTGCGTGATGGCATCCAGCGCGCTGGTGGGTTCGTCGGCGATCAGCAGGCGAGGCCGGTGGAGCACGGCCATCGCGATCAGCACCCGCTGTGCCTGGCCGACGCTGAGCTGCTGCGGATAGCGGTTGAGAAACCCGTCGTCGGCGGGCAGGCTCACCAGTTCGAACAATTCCAGGATTCGCCGCTTCCAGTCCTGGCTCGAATTGTGCGCGCGCCAGGCCTCGCGGATCTGCGCGCCGATGCGCAGCGCGGGATTGAGCGACGCCAGCGGGCTTTGCAGCACCAGCGCGATTTCGCGACCGCGGATCTGACGCAGTTCGCGCGAAGGGAGCGCCAGCAGATCGCGGCCGCCGAACATCACTTGCCCGCGAATCGATCCACCCTTGTGATCGAGCAGGCGAAGCAAGGCCAGGGCGATGGTGCTCTTGCCCGATCCGCTCTCGCCCACCAGACCCAGGATCTCGCCCTCGCCGATCTCGAACTCGACGTCCTGCAGCACACCGGGCTTGTCCGGATAGTCCACCGAAATCCGAGCCTGGATCACGACGCCATCGGGCCGAGTCGGACTGCAGGCGGGCTGGAGAACAGCGGCGGGCTCAGCACCTCCAGTTCGGCCCAGCATGCTCCGGGGTGCTGCCACAGCATCGCGCGCCGCCGCGCGGTTCGATGGGACGCTGTGGGTGGGCAGATTCATTTGCGGCTGACCCACCCCGGTCCGATGTCCAACCGCTCCGCGTTCCAGTAGAACTGCGGGCGCAACAGCGCGGGCGTCTCGTTCCGCACATTGCCCGACACCGCTCCCAGCGCGTCGGGATTCAAAAGAAAAATCATGGGCGCTTGCTCAGCCAGGATGTGCTGGACTCTGTCAAAGGCGGCCTTCCGCCGGGCGCGGTCCTGCGACCCGGCCTGGCTCAGCATCAGCTTGTCGATTTCCGCCTCCCAGGGCGTGTCCGGCGTCTTCTGATTGGGATTCCATTGATGATTGTCCGCGGAGCTGACCCAGACGTTCATCTGGTCGTTGGGATCGAGCCCGACATTGGTGAGCGCCATCAGAACCGACTCGTAATTGAAGCTGCGCGTGATGCGCTCGATCAGGGAAGGGAAGTCGAGCGTCACCACGTTGAGCTGGACGCCCACCTTCGCGAGGTCCTGCTGGATGAGCGCCAGCATGCGCTCGTGCACCTTGTTTCCGGCGTTGGTGATCATCGAGAATTCCACTCGACGCCCGTCCGGATCCACCAGGGTGTCGCCGCTGCGGCGAAAGCCGGCGCGCTTGAGCCGCTCCAGGGCGTCCTGGGGCGAATGGATGGGCGGGTTCAACGAGGCGTTGAGCCAAAAGTGATTCGCGGTCGAAACCGGTCCCACGGCCGGACGTGCGTGCCCGCGGTATAAAATCCGCACCAGGTCGTCGCGATCGATAGCCTCCGAGATCGCCAGCCGGAAATCGGCGGACCGGAACCAGCGGCGCTTGTAATCCGGCACCGGCGAGCCGGGGACCTGATTGAAGAACACCAGCTCGCTGTCGAGCGAGGGGCCTGCGTCCCGCACCGCGCCGGGCATCTCAGCCGCCAGCCGGTCGTACATCTCCGCATCCAGCCCGTTGACCAGGTCGATTTCGCCGCGCCGGAACCGAAGCAGCTCCAGCTCGCGGTTCTGCAGGATGTCGAGCCGGATGGAGTCCAGATAGGGCAGCCTGCGGCCGGCCGCGTCGCGCTTCCAGTAATTCGGATTGCGCCGCAAAATCAGAAAGGAGCCGGGCTTGTATTCGGCCACCATAAACGGTCCTAACACGGCCGCTTCTTTGCGCGGGGAATGAGCCGACAAGATGGCGACCTGGTCGAATTGCGCGGCCAGGGCCGCTATCGGACCCGGGAACCGCGCCATGCCGGTGAACGGCCCGCTGCATTTTGTCTCCACCGGTCCGGGCGCGGAGCGGAATGCGTCGCCCGTAGCGGAATGCAGGGCCGGGTCCATCAACTGTTGAATGGTGAAGGCGACGTCTTCGCAAGACAACGGCGTTCCGTCGGAAAACTGAACGTTGGGACGCAATTCGAATTCGATTCTGCGCCCGCCTTCTAGCACCTTCCACTTAGAGGCCAGCTCGCCCTCCAGCTCCTGCGTGTAGCGATTCACGCGGATCAGCACGCCACCGGTGAGATAGCGGATGGTTTCGGAGCTGGAATCTTCCACCCGCAGCGGATGGAACGTTTTTGGGTCCGCGTGCAAGCTGAAGCGCAACTGGCCCGCGCTTTGTGCCGCAGGCGCGAAGGCCAGCAGGAACGCCAGCAGGGTTTTCAGCATGGATTGCAGTCCTCGGTGCGGAGCAGCAGTTGCAGCGAACTGACCACGGCGATCAGCAGGACCGCGGGCGCCAGCATCCAGGGATTGCGCAACACCGCCGTGTAATTCTCGAGCTCGCGCAGCATGGCGCCCCAGGAAGGCAGCGGCTCTGACACGCCCAATCCGAGCAGGCCCAGATTGGCCTCACTCAGAATGAAAACCGGAATGGAAACCCAGAACTGCGCCAGCAGAATGGGCCGCAGGTTGGGCAGAAGATGACGCCAGAACAATCGCGCGGCGGTGATGCCGCTGGCGCGGGCTTGCACCAGATAGTCGGAATTAAGCAGCGTGCGCGTGCCAGCGCGGATCATGCGCGCCGGCGACGCCCAGCCCAGGCATCCGAGCAGTAGAAACGTAATCACGACCGAGGCGAGCGGCGAGGTGTTGAGCGGCAGCAAGGCGCGCACGGCCAGTAACAGGAACAGCCAGGGCAGGGACAGAAACAGGTCGATGCCCGTGGTCACCGCGCGCTCCCAGCGTCCGCCCAGGTATCCGGCGGTGCCGCCGAGCAGCGCCGCGATCAGGGTGGACAGCAGGGCCGCGGCCGGCGCGAGCAGCAGCGAAATGCGCGTTCCATAGAGCAACCGCGCAAAGCGGTCCCGTCCCAGCTCGTCAGTACCCAGCGGAAATCTCGCCGAGGGCGGCGCGCTGATAGCGTCGCGAAACTGCTCGGAGTAGGAGGAAGACGCCAGCCATCCCGCCAGCAGCGAGGCCAAGGCCGCCAGGGCCAGCACCAGCAGCGCCGCTTTTTGCGCGCGCGTCATAGCGCAGGCCTTCGGGAAGCCAGGGCCAGGTCCGAGAGCGTATTGACTACCAGCGTCATCAACGCGATCAGGATCGTGATGTTGACCAGCAACGGCAGATCGCGATCAAGCGCAGCCCGCCAGGCGAGCTGCCCCACTCCCGGCGTGTCGCAAATGACTTCGATCGGAATGGAGGCGCCGAAGGCCAGGCTGACCGAGATTCCTGCCAGCGCGGCCAATTGCGGCGCGGCGGGCAGCATCACGTGCGCCAGAAGAATCCGGCCGCTGCTCAGGCCTTTGGCTTGCGCGGCCAGAACGTGCGGCGAATGGTAGGCGGACACCAGCAGGTTCTTGGCATAGCGGTACACGTGCGGAAAGACCACCAGGGCGATGGCCCAGCGCCCCGGGGCGTTCATCCACAAAAAGAGCAGAGCGATCACTGCCGCGGGGATCGCCAGACATAGCCCGCTCAACATGGAGGCCACCAGGTTTGAGCCCGGCGCGCGCCACCACACCGTCGCCAGCGCCAGTCCGAATCCCAAGGCCACGCCGCCCAAGACGCCGTAGGCGAGAGAAACCATGGTCAGCGGAAGGCGCTCCTTCAACAATTCCGATACCGGGCGATTGAGTGACTGCGAAAAACCGAAGTCACCGTGCGCCAGCCCGGCGAGATAGCGGAGATAGAAAAGCGCGATGTTGCTATTGGCTGCGCGCTCGGAGCGGATGGCCTGCTGGCTTTGGGCGTTCAAGCGGCTATCCAGCTCGCGCTCGTCGACTCCGAAGCCCGGTCCCAGGCGGACCAGGGTGGCTCCCAACAAGCCGCCCACCAAGACCGTCAGCGCTATTCGCCGCAAGTGGCGCAACAGGAGCACGCTTAACATGGTCCAGCTACCAGGTTCCGGTCGGCTCGAATTCAAACCCGCGCGGGCCGAACACGCTGAGCTTTTCCTTCTGCTTGGCGAGGTACATGCGCCGGTCGGCCTCGCTCAGCAACCGGTCGGCATCGGTGCCGTCTTCGGGGAACAGTGCATGCCCGATGCTCAGGGACAGCTTATCGGTCCCGCACACTTCCTGCCCGGTTTCAATGGTGATGGCCCGGAGGCGCTCAATCTTTTGCGCGATCTGGTCCATCCTCAGGCCAGGCAGGACCAGCACGAACTCATCGCCGCCCATGCGGGCTACGTAATCGTACTCACGGCAGCAGTCCTTGAACTTCGCGGCTACCGAGCGCAGTACCTTGTTGCCCTCCAGGTGTCCGTACTTGTCGTTGACCTGCTTGAAGCCGTTCATGTCGCAAACCAAAACCACCAGGGGCGAGTTCAAGCGGCGGCAGCGCGCCAGCTCGCTGTCCAGGTGCAGGAACAGCGACCGGGCATTGGGCAGGCCGGTCATGTAGTCGGTGGCGGCGGAACTTTCCGCCAGTTGATACTTCAGGGCGTTTTCAATCGACAGCGACAGCTTGGGCGCGATCGACAACAGAATGCGCAAGTGGTCGTTGTTGAAAAAATCGCGTTCGGTGTGGTAGAGCGTGAGCACGCTCATGGTGCCGTCCATTCCCGCCAGCGGCACGGCCAGCGCGCTTCGCATGGTGGTGAACTTGGTTTCGTCGTCGAGATACCCGGGTTCGGCGGACGGATTGCCGTTGATGATCGGTTTGCGATGCTCGGCCACCCACCCCGATAAACCCTGCCCCAGGGGAATTTCGAGCGAGGAGAAGAGGCGGAAATTCTCGCCGTTCACATATTCGGCGCGGAGCTTCTCTCCCCGCACTACGTAGATCGCCAGCGCGTCATAGGGGATCATACGCTTCAGCCTAAGCGCCAGCAGGGACAGAGTCTCGTTCAGGCTGAGCGAATTGCCGAGATCCTGCGCCAGCTCGAGCAGGTTCTGGACCTCCTGGCGGGCCGCGGCAATGGAGCTCAAAAAATCGGCGGGCTTCTCGACCGGCGCGCTGGAGGCCGGTTTGCTGCTCTCGCGGCTCTCTCCCGCCGTGACATCGCGCGCGATAGTGGGCTGGAAAGGCACCTCCGCCCGGTCCAGGGCGTTGGCCTGCGCCAGAGCCTCAAATTCCCGATAACGCCGCCGCAAAATATTCACCACCTGCGGGTCGAAGCTGGTTCCGGTCTCAGACAAAAGCTTGTCGACGGCTTTTTCCAACGGGAGCGCCCGGCGATAGAGACGGTCCGACGCGAGAGCATCCACGAAATCCACGGCCGCCAGAATGCGCGCGCCGATGGGGATCTCTTCGCCCTTCAGGCCTTCCGGGTAACCTGTGCCGTTCCATTTCTCGTGGTGCGCGCGGACGATGGGAGTGACCGGATAGGGGAAGCGCACGCGCTCGAGAATCTCCGCTCCCACCAGCGGATGAATCTTCATCTTCTCGAACTCTTCGCGCGTCAGCTTGCCGGGTTTGGAGATGATATGCTCGGGCACCGCCAGCTTCCCGATGTCGTGCAGGAGCGCCGCGGCGCGCAGGCCTTCCAGTTGCGCTTCATCCAGGCCCAGCTCCTTGCCCACCTCGACGGCGTAAACCTGGACGCGCTGCAGCTGGTCGTGCGTGGGGTGGTCCTTGGCTTCGATCGCCAGCGCCAGGGCCTCAATGGTGCGCAAGTGCAACGCCGCTATTTCTTCGGCGCCTTTCTTGTCCGCTTCCAGGCGGTCCATATCCCGGCGGTACGAACGGTAGAAGGAGCGGTAGAACACATAGGCCAGCGGAATCGCCAGCATCGGAGTCTGCCATCCCAAATGGCGGTCGATGCCCGTGGCCGCACCGACCAGAACGGCCCCCATGAGGTAGTACGGAAAAGACCAAAGGCAGTTTTCACTCCAGACCTGGCGCAGCGGTCTTCGCTCGCTCAGGGCGATACCGCCTGCCACCGGGAATGTCGTCATTGCATAAAACACGGTGGCGGCGACCAGCACCATCACGGCGGCGTCCAAGTGTCCGTTCTGCAGAACGCTCCAATGGTAAACGTAGCTGGCGCCCGCGATCGCTAACGCCGTGCTGCCGGCGCTAAAACAAAGCTGGTGCCACTTGACATTCGGCCGATACTGCCACCAGCACTGGACCAGCGTGGCAACACAGCCGATGATCAGCGCTGCCGGAAGGCTCAGCTCCACAATTCCGAGCAGAATGAAAATGAACAATAGCGAAAGCGACCCGGCCTGGCCGGGCAAGTTGACTTGCAGACGCGACACCAGCAGCGATAGCGCCAAATAGCAAATCAGGCGAATCGGGTCAAGCGTCTGCCAGTGCATCAACTCCAGAGCGGCCACCACAGCGCCGGCGACCGCCACTACCGTAACGTAGATCTTCGTGGTGAGGGGCATTCTCATCCTAGTCGCGCAGCACACTCCTGAGAGCACCACCTGATGCAGGTTCAATGCCAAGAGACGCGTGGCCTAACCACCTGATTCATCGGCAGGGTTGCCAGGACACGATAGGAGTAGCGGGACAAAATGTCGGGTGCGGCGGGCGTCCGGGATACTTTGTCTCACGTCCCACACTCAGGCTCTTGCCCTATCTGCCAAAGAACTGAAGTACTATGCACGCCTCGGTCAGAACTGACGAAAAGCGCAGGTAAGGGCTCATGGACTCGCACGTCAAAACCTACTTGGGGATGCAGGCCATCGTCTCCAGCCCCGCCATGCTGCAATTGCTGGAACTGGTGGAGCGGATCGCCCAGACCAACGCCGCTGTTCTGATCACTGGCGAGAGCGGTACCGGCAAGGAACTGATTGCGCGCGCCATTCACCACTACTCCTTGCGTTGCGCCAAACCGTGGGTCGACGTCAGTTGCGCCGCGCTCCCCGAGCACCTGGTGGAAAGCGAGCTTTTCGGCTACGAGAAAGGGGCCTTCAGCGGGGCCGACTCCGCCAAGCCGGGTCTGTTTGAACTGGCCAATCACGGCACTCTATTTCTGGACGAAATCGGCGAACTGGAGCCGCGGATGCAAGTGAAGATGCTTAGGGTACTGGACGGGGTGGCGTACTATCGCCTGGGCGGAGTCCGCAAGGTCACCGTGGACGTCCGCGTGGTGGCCGCCACCAACCAGGACTTGGAAGAGATGGTGGCCTGCGGGCGCTTTCGAAAAGACCTGTACCACCGGCTCGGCCAGATCTGCCTGCATGTTCCGCCGCTGCGGGAGCGGGCTGACGACATCGTTCCGCTGGCCGAACATTTCCTGCAACAATCCAATCCGCACTTGTCTTTTTCCCACGAGGCGCTGGCGGCTCTGGTCTCGTACAACTGGCCCGGAAACGTACGGGAACTGCGCAACGTGATTACCAAGGCGGCGGTGCTCGCACGGAGCGGCGAGATTCAGGCCGGCGATTTGGTCCTGGGACCGGCCAAGCCGGCTTTGGAAACTGCTCCAGTGGCAACCATTTCCACGTCCGCCAATCTGGAGGGCATCGAGAAGAACATGATCCTGCGGGTGCTCGCGCAGACCCACGGCCACCAGCAGCGAGCCGCCGACCTGCTGGGCATCTCGCGGCGCACGCTGAGCCGGAAGTTGAAACTTTACGGAAAGGAGGCCGTCCGGGAATCCTGCGCTTCCTAGCCGGGACCGCGATTCAACATGTCAAGCGCCGCTGACCGCCGCTCTGAAAGACGGCATCGTGGACACGGTGAGCTGAAGTTGAGCTTCCTGGATCCGTCGCCTCAGGAAGTGCTCGGCCGCCTGGTGGACTACAGCACCAGCGGGTTCCGCGCCGAGCACGCCTATCCGGCGCTGCACACCGGGCAAGAAGTGGAGTTCTGGCACGCGGTCGCGGTCGGACGGGCGCGCGTGATGTGGAACCGGATTGCCGACGATCGTGTGGAGACCGGGTTTCTGGTCATCAAGTAACTTCGTTCAACCGAGCTAGCGCACATCTGCCAGCGAGATCGCGCGCAGGTAAATTCCTCGCGGCACGCGCTTCCACCAGGCGCCGGTATTGCGCCGCTCCTCCCAATTGGTGAACTCGTAGTCGAACAATAAGGCGCGGACATATTTGGGCGGCGCAGGGAACGGGTTCTTCGAGAGCAATCGAGCCACATCCGGCGAGCCTTGGAGCAGGCGCACCATGAAGTTCCCGAACCAGGGCGCGCCGCGAAAACCCGACAGCGCGGCAAACCACATCTGCCAGTCGAGGCGGGGCTGATAGGGCGCCGCCCAACGCGGGGGCGTCTGCAGATTCCCGGGCTTGAATGGGAATTCATAGTCCAGCCAGGTTGCACCATCCAGCGAGCCCTGCACGATGATTTCGGGCCGCGTGGTGGTCATAACCGCGAACAACCCGTAAGTGTTGACGACGCCGAACGGTGCGGCCACGCGGACCACGGAATTCTCCAGCTCAGAGCGGCGATCGAAGAATACTCCGTCCAATTCGAAGACGCTCAACAGCAGAACCAGCGCGACCATGGCGAATACTGCTCCTGGCCTGGTAACGATGGCGCGGGAGCCGAGTCTCAGCCGCGACAGCGCTCGGTCGTCGAACAGAAACAGGCACAGCGCCATGGCCAGCAAATTGAAGTAGGTGTAGTTTCCGGTGAGAAATATCAGCGTTTGAAAAGCCAGCAGAATCCAAGCGGCCAAGCTCCTCCAGGGTCGCGGGCCAAGAATCAGCCACGGGACCGCCAGCTCGATAACGAGAACGGACGCGGTTGTGAAGCGCTGGAACCAGAACGGCAGTTGGTAGGCATACCAGGCGAGGCGGGTTGGCAATGGCTGGGTGAAATAGTGAAAGCTCATGGCGCTGAGATTGCGCCAGGAGGCATCGTGGCTGAGCAGCTTCACGGAGCCGGAAAGAAACATGAGCCGGAACAACAGCCAGCGAAAGAGGAACACGATCCACTTCGACGATCCGAGGAAGATCGCTAGAAATCCAGCCTCGAGCAGCAGCATGTCCCACTGGAACGCGAGAAAATCCTGGCCCACCGTACCCAACGAGAGAAAGAGAACGTACAAGGAGACCAGGGAAAACCGCTCCCAGTAGCCCAGAAACAAGATTATCGAAATCGCCACGCCGGCCCAGCACAGGGCGCGCAAGAGAGTATCGCCCGGCGCGATCCAGAACAAGCCGGGCATCAGCCAGTAGGCACGGACGCCGAAGGTCTCTTTTGCGGCCTCCAGATACCGGGCTGCCGGAAGGATTCCGCGCGCGCCGGCGAGACCGGTGATCTGGACGGCCAGCGACCAGAATGCAGTGCAGTAGATCAAGGCCAGGATCCTTAGGAACAGCCACTCCACCCTGGCATACGACAAGGGCGAGACTGAGCGCCCGAAGGTGAATCGAGTCACATGATCGAAGAAGTTGCGATGGCCGGCAATCAGCTTGTAGGCCGCTTCGCTCAGCGGAGCGAAACCGGGCAGGCGTTGGTAGAGCCACGACAGCCAGGCCAGGCCGGGGGCGTAGGTGAGTATCGTGAAGACGGCACTGGCCCCGGAAATCACTTCTCCACTGGCGGTTACCAACTGCACCGATTGCGAGAAGTTTTCTGGAGGAATCTGCGGGAAGCGTACACCGGCCTCCTGCGACGGGGCGTAGTCCACGCGGTCGCCGGTCAGCTGCTTCCAGTATTCGATCCAGATCCGGCAAAAGCCGCAGCGACCATCGAAGATGACCAAGGGCTTCCCGGACATGCTTTAATTAGTGTAGGTGTGCTGGAGAGGAAATGCCGCGCCCGATTCCATTTTTCATAAGCACTGTAAACCGTTTTACGGAAGTGATAGAATTGATTCAGGCGTTCCTGCAACCTTTGGGCAACGTGGAGACGTCTACTGATTGAGCGTACCTGAGGGGTAGCAGGAGAACATGGCAGCTCAAGACGGACCGATGGGATACCAGGGGGCGAATAACGCTCAGGGCGCTTCGGGCGCCGACATCCATCTGCAAAGGCTGTTGGCGGCCGATGTCGAGGAACCCTTCTTTCGTTCGCTCTTCCGCAACGTAAAAGAATTCATTCACCCTCCCAAATTGCCACCCTTGGAGGTGACCTCCAAGCCGGTTCCCGTGAAGGACATTTGGGGCTTTTACGGGGGGCAGGGCAAGCGGGCAGGCGCAAGCTCCATAGCGATTCACGTGGGCGTGGTGCTGCTGCTGTTTGCTCTCGGAACGAACCGGACCGTGCAGAGGATTGTCAGGGACCAAGTTTCGCTGATCGCTCCGGACATCGCGCCTTACAAGCCGACTGTCAAGAAAAACCAGATGGGCGGCGGCGGCGGTGGCGGCGATCGTTCTCCCACGCCCCCCAGCAAAGGTAAACTGCCTCGCTTGGCCGACAAGCAATTTGTGCCTCCCATGGCGGTGGTGCACAATCCGGATCCGAAGCTGGTCATGGAGCCGACGCTGATCATCCAGCCGGACGCCAATATCCCCAAGATCAACATGGACGTGTTGGGCGATCCGCTGGCCAAGTCGGGCATTGCCTCGAACGGTCCGGGTTACGGCGGCGGTATCGGGACGGGTCCGGGCGGTGGAGTCGGTTCTGGTTCCGGCGCGGGTTATGGTCCCGGGCATGGCGGCAATATGGGCGGCGGCGCCTATCGGATCGGCGGCGGCGTTTCACCTCCCACCGTTCTCTTCAAAGTGGAACCGGAATACTCGGAAGAAGCCCGCAAAGCGAAATTCCAGGGAACTGTGGTCTTGTTCGTCGTCGTCGACGAGCACGGAAATCCGAGGGACTTGAAGGTGATCCGCCCGCTCGGCCTGGGCCTTGATCAGAAAGCCATTGAGGCGGTCGAGAAGTGGCGCTTCAGCCCCGGCAAGAAGGACGGTAAGCCAGTTCCCGTCCAGGCCACCATCGAAGTTAACTTCCGCCTGCTGTAAGGCCGCAGCGCACCAATCTTTCAAGGGCAAACCCGAAGTGCGTGGTGTCTGAAATGTGTGATTTCAGCTACAGCGGTTCCCGGACACAGCCCGCCTGTAGTAGCATTACTTAGAGCAGGGATGCTGGTAGAATTTGAAAAACACGCCGACGTGTGCGTCCTTCGTCTGCATGGACGCTTCGCCACCGGCCAGGATTCGTCCTATCTGCGCGGCAAGACCGAAGAGCTCAAGGGGTCCGGCTTCTCCAAAGTTCTGGCCGACTTCAGCCAGGTGGAATACATCGACTCCACGGGCATCGGGTTTTTGATCGCAATCTACACCAGCATCTTGAAAAACGCCGATGGCCGGTTCGCGCTGGCCAACTTGAACCGCCGCGTGCGCGAGGTGCTGGAACTGACGCGTCTTGCGAACGTCATGCCGATCTATCCCAACGAGCAAGCCGCGTTAGAGGCGCTCGAGAAGGGGCAAGGGCTCTCCACCAAGCAGGCGAGTTGATCCGGGCGCCTAATGGCTGCCGGCGACTACTTGGGTTTGGGCGGGTACTTGTCGAACGATTTCCGTACCATGTCGTCCAGTTTGCCCTGGAGCTTCATCGGATCGCGCTGTTGGTCGCTCGCAATGGCGCGCCAGACCAGCGAGCGCGTAGACGGATCGCGCAGATCGATTACCAGGGTCCCTTCGGCGTATGGCACTCTCACGATCCGGGTTCCCCAGCCGCGCCAGCCGGCCGGATAAGCTTCGGTCTCCACGGTCCGATGCGAGCCGAGCGTGTAGCGCACGTTGAGATCGGACCGGCCGTCGGTCACCTCCAGTCCCTTGCGGGTTAGCGCTCTCTCGATGTCGCTGCGGATTTGTTTTCTTACCAATTCACTGTTGAGGGCGGGGTTTCTGCTGTTCATCTGGCCAGCGCGGATGGCGAAGGTCTTGTACTTGCTGAAGTCGATCGCCTGGTCGAACTCGATCGTGATTTTCTGCCCGTAGGCGCAGGCGGCCGCCACCAGCCACAGCGTGAGTTTGCTCATTACCGTGATAATTTAGCACATGTCTGGCGCGCGCGAAGGACGAGCGCCACAGTTATCCTGATAGTCATGAAAGAGCTGGCTCTCGAGGCCCTGGACTGTGCTCTGCGGCGGGGCGTTAGCTATGCCGACGTCCGCGTGATCGAGAGCCGCGAGCGCGAACTCTCCACCAAGAACGGCCGGCCGGGCAATGTATCGAGCGGCGAATCGCAGGGCCTGGGCATTCGCGTGTTGGCGGAGGGCTGCTGGGGCTTCGCGGCCACGGACGATCTCTCCAAGCCCGGCGTGGAAACGGCCGCCCAGCTCGCGGTGGGAATCGCGCGTGCCAGCGCGCTCGCTAAGAAACGCGATGTGGCGCTGGCACCGGAAGATAAGTATGAAGTTACTTGGGCCTCGCCCTGCCGGATCGATCCGTTTTCGGTGAGCGTCGAAGAGCAGCTCTCCCTGCTGCTCGCGGTGGACGCCGAGTTGCGGCGCAATCCTGGAATCACGCTGGCGCAAACGGCGATGGCTTTTCATCGCAGCCGGCAGGTGTTCGTCTCTTCGCTGGGAAGCGTCATCGATCAAACCCGCACCTCCAGCGGCGCCGGATTCGAGGCGCTCAGCTTTCGCGAAGACGAGATTCAAAAGCGGTCGTATCCCAATTCGTTCGGCGGGCAGTACCAGTTGAGAGGCTACGAGCTGATCGGTGAATTGGCCCTGCTCGAGCATGCCCCTCGCGTCGCCGAGCAAGCCGTGGCGCTGCATGCGGCCGACCAGTGCCCGGAGGGCCGCTTCGACCTGATTCTCGACGGCAGCCAACTGGCGCTGCAAGTGCACGAATCCATCGGTCATCCCATCGAACTGGACCGCGTGCTCGGCTCGGAGGCCAACTACGCCGGCATGAGCTTTCTGACGCTCGACAAACTGAACAAGCTGCGCTACGGTTCGGAGATTGTAAACGCCGTTTGCGACGCGCGGCTGGAGCATGGTCCCGGATTGGGCACCTTCGCGTTTGACGACGAGGGTGTCCCGGCGCAATCGGCCGACATCATTCGCAACGGCCAGTTCGTGGGATACATGACTTCGCGTGAAACCGCCGCCGCGATTGGCCAGGCGCGTTCGAACGGCACCATGCGCGCAACCAGTTGGGCGCGTCTGCCGCTGATCCGTATGACCAATGTGAGCCTGCTGCCCGGCGACGAGACGCTGGAGGACGTGTTCGGCGGCGTGAGCCGCGCCATCTACATGGAGACCAACCGAAGCTGGTCGATCGACGACAAGCGCTACAACTTCCAGTTCGGCTGCGAGATTGCCTGGGAGATCCGCGACGGCCAGCGGGTGCGAATGTTGAAGAATCCGACTTACAGCGGAATCACCACCGAGTTCTGGAATTCGTGCGAGGCCATCGCCAATCGCGATCATTGGGTGCTATGGGGCGTGCCGAACTGCGGCAAAGGCCAGCCCGAGCAGGTGATCGGAACGGGGCACGGCGCGAGTCCGGCGCGTTTTCGGAACATCGCCATCGGAGCCGCCTATGGCGGTTGAGCGAACCGCCGGATCGCTGCCGGATTTGGATCGCTGCCGCGATTTGTTCGGCGCCGTTCAGGCGGCCGCCCGATCGTTAGGCGTTTCCGACGTTGAGGCGCTGTTTGCGGCGCACCGGGACGCGCTCACGCGCTTCGCCAACAACACCATCCACCAGAACGTCGCCGAGCAAGCGCAGTGGCTCTCCGTTCGGGTGCTGATCGATCAGCGGACTGCGCGGGCCACCACCAATCGATTTGATGCGCACTCCATCCGAAGCGCGGTCGAGCAAGCCGCTGCGCTGGCTAAGTCCGTTGCGTCCGATCCGAATCTATTGGCGCTAGCCGAACCGGAGGCCCTGCCGGACGTGGCGCGTTACGACCAGGCCACCGCCGAGGCGACGCCTGAGGATCGCGCCCGAGCGGTGACCGAAGCCATCCGCGTGGTCGAGAGCGCCGGGCAGACCGCAGCGGGCATCTATTCTACCGGCCAAACCTTCGAAGCGCTCTTGAACTCCCGTGGCGTCTCAGTGTGCCACCAGGAGACGCTCGCGCAATTCTCGATCACCGCGATGGCACAGGATAGCTCGGGTTGGGCCAAGGCCTCCGCGGTGGCCCGGGATGCGTTCGATGCAGTGGAGCTGGCGCGCTGCGCGAGCGACAAGGCGCGCTTGTCGCGGAATCCCCGCGAAATCCCGCCCGGCCGCTACAGTGTCGTGCTGGAACCGGCGGCGGTCCTCGACCTGGTGGGCCAGATGTTCGGCGATTTCAGCGCCACCGCGCTCGAAGACAAACGCAGCTTTCTCACCGGAAGATTGGGTTCGAAGCTGTTCGGCGGGAACATTCACATTTCGGACGATGTCCGGCATCCGCTGCAGGCCGGCGTTCCTTTCGACGGAGAAGGAGTGCCGCGGCAAAAGCTGACGCTGGTGGAGGCCGGCGTGCCGCGCCAGGTGACCTATGCGCGCGGCAGCGCCCGGCGCGCCGGTGTAGCACCCACCGGCCACGGCTTCCCCTTGCCGAACGAAATTGGCGAGGCTCCCTTGAACATCGTGATGGCAGGAGGCGACACGCCCGTTGGGCAGATGATCGCCGCCATGGATCGCGGCGTGCTGGTGACGCGGCTGTGGTACATCCGCGAAGTGGACCCCTACGAGAAAATCATGACCGGCATGACGCGCGACGGCACGTTTTTGATCGAAAACGGCCGTATCGTTTGCGGTCTTCGAAATTTCCGATTCAACCAGGGAATCATCGAGCTGCTGAACAACGTCGAGGCGCTCTCGCCCGCGGTGCGCGCCTCCGGAGAAGAGGCTTTCGACATGGTGGTGCCGGCGATGCAGGCGCGGGAGTTTCACTTTACCGAGGTGACCCGGTTTTAGCCGCCGCGATTCTCGCGCCCTGGATGCCCGGTTGGGTAAGATGAAAGCAGCGGAGCGATTGTGCACCACCACGGCCACGAGGCTCAAACCGGGCAGATTCTGAAGTGGTCGTTCCTGGCTACGATTCTGTTCGTCGGCGTCGAGCTGGTGGCCGGAATTCATGCGTCCAGCCTGGCGCTGATTTCCGACGCCGGCCACAACTTCACCGACGCGCTGTCGCTGGTGCTGGCGGCCATAGGTTTCTACCTGCAATCCCGGCCGGCCGATAGCATCAAGACCTACGGCTACCAGCGCGCCGGCGTGCTGACCGCATTCGTCAACGCGCTGACGCTGGTGGGAATCGCAATCTTCATCTTCTATGAAGCCTGGCAGCGCTTCGCGCATCCGCGAGCTGTGCGGGAGTGGACCATGTTCTGGGTGGCCGTGGCCGCCCTGGCGCTCAACGCGGCCATCATGTGGGGTCTCAATCGCGACAAGGACCGCGATTTGAATATCCGGGCGGCCTTCATGCACATGCTGGGCGACGCGGTCAGCTCCCTGGCCATCGGGGCCGGCGCGGTGGCCATCTATTTCACGGGCTGGAGTGCGATCGACCCGATTCTTTCGATCTTGATTGGCGCGCTCATCATTTGGACCGCGTGGGACATCATTCAGGAATCGCTGAACGTGCTGCTGGAAGGTTTGCCGCGCGGCATGGAACTCGGGCGTGTAACGGACGCCCTGCTGCGCGTTCAGGGAGTCATCGACGTGCACGATTTGCACATCTGGAGCCTGGGGTCGAGCGCGCACGCTTTGAGCTGCCATGTGTTGATCGAAGACATGCCGCCGTCGGAAAGCAATTCTATCCTCCAACGGATCAACGAGTTGCTTTGCGGCTTCGGTATTCGTCACACGACCATCCAGTTTGAACACACCAAGTGCGCTCTCTCTGACGCGCCCTGCTCCATCCTGGTCACTTCGCCGCAACACGAGCACGAGTCCTAAGGGCGCGCTTACGCTTCTTTACGTTACGCGCCTGTAACATCGCCGCCGGCTCTGCCATCATTACACCAAGGACTCAGAATCCTTATAGGAGAGGAACAAATGAAGATTTATTTGCTTTTACTAGCCTGCGCGCTGGCGGTGGTGGCACTGGCGGCGGATGTTTCGGGCAAGTGGACATTCGAGACACAAGGCCGCAACGGCGCCGTGACCAATACGCTGAGCCTCAAACAGTCCGGCGACACATTGACCGGTTCGCTGGCAGGCGGACGCGGCGGCGAAGTTCAGATCTCTGACGGAAAAGTGAGCGGTGACGATATTTCGTTCAGTGTCACGCGCGAATTCCAGGGAAACTCATTTACCACTAAGTACACCGGGAAGGTTTCCGGCGACAGCATCAACTTGACCATCGAAGGACCGCGCGGCGGCCCGCAGACGGTCACCGCCAAGAAGTCGACCTAGCAGTTTTTTTCGAGTAGTCGAAACTTCGGAGCTGGAATGGGGCAGTGGGCTTCTTCCAGCTCTTTGCTTTTCGGAGCGGCTGGCTTTGGTCTTTTGAAGTATTTGCCTGAGTTATTCGAAATCGATCTTACTCACGCTTCCGAGATCCAGCTTTTCCGTTAGTCCGAAGTGGCCTTGCAGGAAGAGTACGCGATTCGCGGCCATGATCGCCGCCCGGCGTTCCGTGCCGTCTCTAAATTTGAAAGTAGCTGTCACGGCGCCGGCGTTCGGTGAAATTCCGCGTATAGACGCCAGTGCGTCAAGCCACAGGCTCTCGTTCTTACTCTCTCGCGCTTTAACCCTGGAACACATGCCCATCGGGCAACCCACACCCTCGAGCGTGACGGCGCGGACGGTTCCATCGGATAGCGTGAGCTTGGCCTTCAGGGATGACCTGTGCCCTTCCAGGTTGCGCGGCGTGATACTTACAGCGCCCGCGCCACCGGCAACGCACAACACGCCGATCACAGCAACTTTAGTTCCGAAGGATGGGATTCTCATGGCAACGTCCCTCGCTCCCATGATATCTCTTGCCTAGAGACCAACGCACTCGTCAGACGCCGGCTGAACGCGCGCGGATGGGGTGCTGTATGCTGTTCAGAAAGGAGCCAACCATGTCAACCATTCCTCCGGCACCCTCGGGGGTTCCACCGCCTCGCAAGAGCAACGCGCTGAAATGGATTCTGATTGGTGTGGGCGGGTTTTTCCTGGTGATGATTCTGGCCATTGTGGGGCTGGGCTTTTTTGTGGTTCACAAGGCGAAGGATGCGGGTCTGGACGCCGATCTGATCAAGAGAAGTCCGGGCCTTGCGGTTGCAAAGATGGCCGTGGCCGCGAATCCCAACGTTGAAATGGTTTCGGCCGACGAAGGCAAGCAGGAGATCACCATCCGCGACAAGCAGACCGGCCGGGTGATGACCGTGAGCTTTGACGACGCCAAGAAGGGCAAGTTTGTCTTCAAGGAGAACGGCAAGGAGGCGGTGACCATCAGCGGGGCCAACGGAACGCTGGAAATGAAATCGGCCGAAGGCACCGTGAAAATCGGAGGGAACGCGAAGGTTCCCGCCTGGGTGCCGGATTATCCGGGCTCGGAGCCGCAGGGTGCTTTCTCGGCGCAGGGCGCGGACGGGCAAAGCGGAAGCTTCGGGTTCAAGACCAAAGACGGCTCCGATAAGGTGGTGAAGTTCTATCAGGACCAATTCCAGGCCAGCGGCCTCAAGGTGACCAGCAACGTCACCAGCCAGAACGGCCAATCCTCCGGCGGCCTGCTGGTGGCCGAGGATGCCTCCAGCAAGCACACCGTCACGGTGATCATCGGCCAGGACAGCGGCGCGACCTCGGTGAGCGTCACCTACGCGAACAAATAGCCAGCCATTCTTCGGCGCGCGCCCGCAGAGCGAGCCTGGTAAGTGGAGCGGGGAAGAGATCGGCGACGACAGCCAGCGAGCCGGCGCCGGCGTCCAGCGCCAGACGGGCGGTCGAGCGCGTGATGCCTCCAATGGCGACCAGCGGTTTCGTGGTGATCGGGCGAAGTTGGCGCAGCGCATCCAGGCCGACCACCGGATCGGGATTCTCTTTAGAGCGCGTGGCGAAGATCGGGCCGATGGCGAGGTAATCCACCGGCTCTGCGTCGCCCTTGCGGAGTTGCATTTCGTTGTGCGTGGAAAAGCCGATGATCGCGGATGGCCCCAGGATTAGCCGTGCGTCAGCCGGCTCCAGATCCTCCTGGCCCAGATGTAACGCGGCGCCGAGCAGCCGGGCGAAATCCGCGCGGTCGTTCATGACAAACAGCGCCTGGCAGGACCGGCAGAGATCGGCGACGCATTGGGCGTCTTCAAAAACGTCGCGCGAAAAAAATTCCTTGTGCCGGAATTGCAAAATGCCCGCGCCCGCTTCGAGGATCGCTTCCGCGGCGGCAACCGCGTTCAACCCGTGGCCGGCCAGCAAGCCAGTGTCGAGGATCGGATAGAACGCAGGCAGGATCATGCCGCAGCGCGCGCCGCCAGCGCCAAAGCGCCAAACAGCGTGCTATCGTCTCCCAAGGCCGCCGGAACTACATCCACTCGCGCCCGGGACCAGGACGTAATCTGGCGGCCCAGCTCCGCGCGCAGCGGGCCGAACAAGGCTTCCCCCGCTTTGCTGATGCCGCCGCCAATCACGATGCGCGCCGGGTTGAGGAGCATGATGGCGGCTTTCAGGCCCAGCGCTACGTCGACCACGTACCGAGCCACGAACGCGGCGTCCTGAAGCAATTCGCGCGGAGGCCGCCCGTAGTCGCGCTCCAGCCACAGGCCGCAGCACATGCGCTCAAAGCAGCCGCGCGATCCGCACAGGCAGTCCGGCCCATCCGGGCGGATGGTGAGGTGCCCTATCTCGGCGGCGTAGGAATCTGCGCCGCGATACAGCGTGTCGCCGGCCGGGATGAATCCGCCGCCGATTCCGGTGGAAAGCGTCATGTAGAACAGCGGGCGGAAGCCGCGTCCCGCGCCGTAAACGGCCTCGCCCAGTGCGCCCGCGTTGGCGTCGTTGTCCATGATGGGACGGACGCCGGCCAGTTTCTCGATATGGCTGGGAAGGTCGAAATCGTTCCAGCCACCCACGTGAGTAGATTGCACCACGAGCTGCCGGTCGAAGTTCACTGGGCCCCCGAATCCGATGCCGCAGCGATCGATGCGATAGCGCGCCCGCCACTCGCGGACGATGGACCCGATACAGGCGAGCATCCAATCGCGTTCGCCGGCACGATGGGTGGGCCGCAGAGCGCGCTCGAGCATGCGATCGCCTTCAAACAGAGCCAGTGCGACTTTGGTGCCGCCGATGTCGATCGCCAGCGTGTTCATGCCTCGGCGGCGAGCACTTCATCGGGAGTGTCCGTGCCCGTGCCAGGCTTGCGGATAGCGATGGATGCCGCCGGATTGCCGGCCGCCATTCCGCCGATGCGCGGAATGCTCATCAGGCGTGAAATAGTGAAGACATCAGCTCTTCGCGGCACAGATAGTTAGGCACAATGTAGTCGGCTCCCACTCCGATCAGCCGCAGCCGCTTCCACGGATCTACGCGATCGCAGGCGGGCTCTTCGCTCGCTACACCCACCGCAACGCCGCCCACGTTTTTCACTTCCTCGATTTCCACGTACCCGTCGCCAAAGCCGAGAAACTGGTGTCCCTGCACATCGGCACAGGACAAGATCCGCTGGATCAGGATGGCCTTCGAGAAGCTCTTGTAGTCGTCCTGGGCGCCGTACACGCCGCCTCCGAAGTAGCGTGTCACGTCCAGCAACCGCGCCTCCTCCTGCATATAGACCTCGTCGGTGCCGCTGGCCAGGTACATCGTCAGGCCGCGATCCTGCAACTGTTCGAGCAGGGCGCGCGCTCCCGGCACCAGAAAGCTCTCCGGATCGCTGCGGCCCTTTCGGAGAGCGTCCAGGCGGCCTTCGATCTTATGCGACAGACGGTCCAGATACATCCTCTTGTACACCACGGGTTCCAGGGGCTGCCCGCCGCGCGCGTGGACGGCGTCAGCGAGCGCCATCATCTGGTAGATCGTCTCCTTGCCCGTGAGCCGCCAAACAAAGTCTTCCACGATGGTTCGCAACTGGTCTTCCGGCTCGCCGGTTTTCAAATCTGCGAGGATCTCCACCATCATGGGGACCATCACGCTCATCCAGCCCGAGCGGATAAGCGAAAGGGTACCATCGAAATCAAAAAGCACCACCCGGGTTTCGCGCGCGGAAGCTCCGGGCCTGATGTTTTCCACCATTCCATTCCATTCTAGAGCGTCAACCTCTGGTCTGGGCTCTCGGGGGCAACTAAGCCACAAGCTCTAGAATGGGATGTTTGGTTTCCCCCGCGCGCCAGGTGGCTTTCGATGTGCTGCGCCAGGTCCATACCGGCGGTTACGCGGCTGATCTGCTGGTGAAGGGCTCGGCCGGCCTCGATTCGCGGGATGCCGGGCTCGCTTCCGAGATCGTCTTCGGCTGCCTGCGCTACCAGGCGCAGCTTGACTACCTGATCGGCCGGCTCGCTCCCGGGCGCCTTGATCCGGAAGTGCGCATCGCGCTGCGCATGGGCGTCTATCAACTGCGCTATCTGGATCGAGTGCCGGCGCACGCCGCCTTGAGCGAAAGCGTGGAGCTGGTGAAGCGCGCGCGGAAACGGTCGGCCGCCGGGCTGGTCAACGCAGTGCTGCGAAAAATCGATCGCCAACCCGCCGTCTGGCCAGACCGCGCGACCGAGCTTTCCATGCCGGGCTGGCTGCTGGACAAATGGGACCGGCAGTTTGGGCGCGAGATGGCCAGCCAGATCGCCGCGGCGTTCTTGAAACCGGCCGAGACCTATCTTGCAGGCACCGGCCGGATTCAGGATATCGGGGCGCAGTCCATTGTCCCCATGCTGAACTTGCATCCGGGACTCACGTTTCTCGATCTCTGCGCCGCGCCGGGCAACAAGACCGCGCAGGCCCTGGCCGCGGGGGCCGAGACCGTGGCGTGCGATATCCACTGGCATCGCTTGAAGCAACTCGGCGATCTGCGGTGCCGGCGCGTAGTGCTGGATGGCACGCGGCCGCTGCCGTTCCGCTCGTTGTTCGACCGCATTCTGGTGGACGCCCCCTGCTCCGGCACCGGCACGCTAGGCCGGAACCCGGAGATCAAGTGGAGGCTCAAGCCATCGGACCTCGCGGAACTCCACGACAAGCAGGTGGCGCTGCTGCGGAACGGGGTGGCCTGGCTGCGACCCGGCGGGCGGCTGGTCTACTCCACCTGCTCGCTCGAAGAGGAAGAGAATCAGCAGGTGATCGATGCCGTTCCAGGACCCTGGCAGGTCACCTGGCGGCTGCCGGGGCGTGAGGCGGGGGATGGTTTTTTTATCGCTGTGCTAACATCGGTTTAGTGCGCACAGGGTTAATGCGCAAATGATCGAAGTCCTTCCATCCATCCTGTCCGCCGATTTTGCGCGCCTGGGCGAGCAGATCGCAAAGGTAGAGCGCGCCGGGGCATCCATGCTGCACGTCGACATCATGGACGGCCACTTCGTGCCCAACATCAGCATCGGGATCCCGGTAGTGGAATCAATCCGGAAGATTACTCGCTCCAAGTTGGATGTTCACCTGATGATCAGCGATCCCGACACGTACGCACCAGAGTTCATCCGGGCCGGCGCCGATCATGTGCTGGTCCATCAGGAAGCCTGCCCTCATCTCGACCGGACGCTGCGGATGATCCGCGAGCATGGCGCCGCGGCCGGCGTGGTTCTGAATCCGGCCACGCCCATCGCGACTCTCAGTGAAGTGCTGGATTTGGTGGATCAAGTGCTTATCATGAGCGTGAACCCCGGTTTTGGAGGGCAGCAATTCATTCCGAACGCCCTCCGTAAAGTGCAGGCATTGGCCTGGCGGCGCAAGGACTTAGGCCTGAATTTCGCCATTGAAATCGACGGGGGTGTGGCGCGGGAAAACGCCGCAGAAATTGTGCGGGCTGGGTGTGACTGGCTGGTCGCAGGGTCGTCGATTTTTCACACCCCCGATCCTGGGGAGGCTTTTTCAGAGTTACAGCGGGCGGCCCGGGAAGCCACGCTGATGAAGGTTTAGTTTAAGCTTGTAGGTTAACTATGGCTCGATACATTTTGTGGGTGGCATTAACGGCAGGACTGCTGACGTCGTGCGGCTTCAAGCGGCACAAGTATGACAATCCGATCACCAAGGACACCAAGCAGCCGGACAAGGTTCTCTACGACCGCGCCATCAACGACATCGAACATGGCCGCTTCGAAGTGGCCCGCATTACCTTGAACACGCTCATCAATACCTACGACCAGAGCGAGTTTCTGGCCAAAGCCAAGCTCGCGGTGGCCGACAGTTGGTATCGCGAGGGCGGCGCAGCGGGCCTGGCGCAAGCCGAAGCCGAGTACAAGGACTTCATCCTGTTCTATCCGACCATGGAGGAGGCCGCCGAATCGCAGCAGAAGATCTGCCTGATTCACTACAAGCAGATGGAAAAGTCCGACCGCGACGCCAACCAGGCCTTGCGTGCCGAAGACGAGTGCCGTCAGTTGATTGTTCAGTTTCCCAACAGCCAATTTGTTCCCGAGACGCAGCAGCTCCTGCGGAACATACAGGAGTCGTTGGCGGACGGCGAGTACAAGGTGGGCGAGTTTTATCTGAAGCGCGGAGACAACGCCGCCGCCAGCACCCGGCTGAGTCATACGGTGGATCAGTATCCGCTGTACAGCAAAGCCGATGCCGCGCTGTGGGATCTGGGCGAGGCTTACGCCAGGCTGGACGGCAAGCAAGGCACTCGTTTCCGCAAGCAGCAAGGCGAGGCTTACGCCCGGATCGTCAAAGATTATCCGCTGAGTTCCTATGCCGAGGATGCCAAGAAAAAGCTGAAGGATCTGGAATTGCCGATTCCGGAAGCAGACCCGGTGGCTTACAACCGGATGAAGTGGGAGCAAGAGAATCGCCAGAGGCCGGGGATAGTCTCGCGCTCTCTGAGCCCGATGCGGCGCGGGCCGGACGTCGGCAACGCGGCGCGTTCAGGAACACCGGCAATGACGACACTGCGCCCGCCAGTGCCGCCCAGCGTTCCGCAGACAACCACGGCGGGCGGCGCCTTCACCGGCGACGTGACGGCCACCACGCTGACCGGGCCTTCGGCGCTGGACACCAATCCCGATGCGCGCGCCAATCCACCGAGCTCGGACGGCGCCACGGCCGACAATTCCCAAGCACAACAGCCGGCCACGAACGCCCAGGACAAGAGCAAGAAAAAGAAGAAGGACAAGAAGCAGAAGCAGCAGGCGGCGCCCAGTGACGCTGCCACTTCGCAATCCAGCAGTTCCAGCAAGCCCTGATGAGCCGTATCCTGCTGGCCGACGACAGCCCGCATGCGCAGCGGATGGGCGAGCGGATCTTGCGGGAAGAGGGCTTCGAGGTGGTCAGCCTGACCGACGGCGATGCGGCCTTCGCGCGCTTGGCCGACGTCGATCCGGACCTGATCCTGGCGGATGTGTTTCTGCCCGCGAAGTCCGGCATGGAGCTTTGCCGGCACGTCAAAACAGATCCCCTGCTGCGGCACGTACGGGTCGTGCTGACGGCCGGGCTGCTGGAGCCGTTCGACGAAGAAGAAGCCCGGCGCGCCGGCTGCGATGCGATTCTCAAGAAACCCTTTGAAGCTTCCAGGTTGATTGAAATGATCGGCCCCCTGGTCAAAGAGGCGCAGCTTGCGCGCGGTCTGTTCGCTGAGGCGATGGCCTCGAAGGCCGCCACGCCACCGGCTTCGACCAGCGAAGTGACGGCTCCACGGTCGCCTGAGATCGATCCCGAGCGCGTCCGCGCCGCCATCACTCTCGCCCTGGACGCCGCCTTGCCGGCCATGATTCAGGAAATCACCGAGCGCGTACTGATAGCATTAGGTCATTGAGCTAAGCTCATACCAAGATGCCCGACAATAGCTTCGATATCGTCTCGAAAATCGACTTGGCCGAAGTGAACAACGCCATCCAACAAGCGCTGAAGGAGATTCATACGCGCTTCGATCTGAAAGACTCCAAGTCCGACATCCAGCTCAATGAGAAGGACCACAAGATTCTGCTGATGAGCCAGGATGAGTTCAAGCTGAAAGCCGTGACGGACGTGTTCGAGCAGAAGCTGGTGAAGCGCAAAGTCCCGCTGAAGGGGCTCACGTTCCAAGCCATTACGCCCGCCGCCGGATCCACCGTACGCCAGGAAATCGCGTTGCAGCAAGGCATTCCGATTGAGAAGGCGCGCGAGATCGTCCGGATCATCAAGGACAGCAAGAAAAAGGTACAGGCGTCCATTCAAGGCGACTTGGTGCGCGTGTCGGGCCGGGATCGCGACACGCTGCAGGAGGTGATGGCGCTGGTGCGCGGCACCGACCTCGGCATCGACATGCAGTTCACCAACTACCGCACCAATTGATGCCGCGCCGCATCGAATCGCTGTTCATGCCGGGGCCGGCCGGGCGACTGGAAGCGCTGCTCGAAGAGCCGGAGGACCAGGCGCCGCGCGAGGCGGTGATGGTTTGTCATCCTCACCCGCAGCATGGCGGGACCATGCATAACAAGGTGGTGTACCGGATCGCGCGTGCGATGCGCCGGGCTGGAGCGGTGGTGTTGCGGTTCAACTACCGCGGCGTCAATCTGAGCGAAGGCAGTTACGACCATGGCGTCGGTGAAACGGAGGACGCGCGGGCGGCGCTCGAATTTCTGCGGGTACGTTATCCGGAGTTGCCGTTCTCGCTGGCCGGGTTCTCGTTTGGATCGCGGATCATTTTAAGGCTGGGCTGCGAAACCGGAGGCATGACGCGTTTGATCGCGGTAGGCTTCCCGGCGGGCCTCGAAGGCAGCGCGGACCTGGGGCAATGCGAAATCCCGCGCTACTTCATCCAAAGCACGCATGACGAATTCGGTCCGGCTGCGGCGATGGAGACCTATTTCGCAGCGCTTCCAGGCCCCAAGCAACTGATCTGGGTGGAAGCCGCGGACCATTTCTTCGCCGGCGCGCTGGATCGGCTGGAGGAAGCGGTATTACAGGTCGCGCGATATCAGCCTCCCGTGACATTTCTCCATCAGAGCAACCACTGAGTGGCGCAAAGCTCTCTCAATTTGCACGACCAACCAATGAACTTCTGCAACAATCCTGTTGCCGGGCCAAGAAGGCTGCCGCTAGATCCGTCCCGATGGAACCCTGCGTGACGGTCACCATCCGATTGCCCAGATCCGAGCCCACCGGTGTCGAGGTCAACGCTTTGCCCAGAGAGGTTGTCAGCAAGAGTAATCTAGAAGGCGACATAAGATGCCAAGCGAGATTTATCGCATCGACGGCCCGTGGCCCGGCAGAGTGGCCATCTCCGCCCGTCCGCGGGGTGGCGACTGGCTCGAAGATGAGATCGGGGCGTGGCGCGCGTCTGGCTTCGACATCATCGTCTCATTGCTGACACCAGAGGAAGTTCAACAGATGGACCGCCAACAGGAAGCGAGCTACTGCCGGCAGAATCAGATGGAGTTTGTCTCGTCCCCCATCGTCGATCGAAGCGTTCCTCAGTCGCGCGCCGCCGCAGTGCGGCTAATCGAGCGACTTGACGCGGAGCTGTCCCGGGGAAAGCGAATCAACGTGCATTGCAGGCAGGGAATCGGCCGGTCTGCGCTAATTGCCGCAAGTCTCCTGATGGCTAGAGGACTGCCTCCGGCCGGCGCCATCCAAAAAGTCAGCGCAGCCCGGCACACACCTGTGCCTGAAACCTCCGAACAATGGGAATGGATTGATGCGTTGGCGTCGAGCCTGACTCCGGCCCAGACCAAGGGCTCCCCATAGGCGACTCGTCTATGGCGGCTTGTTGCTCGGAGTTTGAGAAGCACGTCCAGAATGCGCAACAGGACGGATTTTGGATTCATCGCTCGCTGTGGATGCTTCCTTACAAGATCACAACCGTCTTGCTGTGCTGCCAGCTCGCGGGTCAGAAACAAGCCGTCAAGATCAACTTTTGCCCTTGGTGCGGGTCGAGCTTGGAGGCCAAGCAAGAAGAGCCCTAGGTAGACAACGCCGGATTCGCTTTGCTATCTTTATACAAGCGCTCCACGCTACCGATTTATAACTCAGTGGGAGGCAGGGCTTGCCCGTTTTTTGCTCACTCTGCCGTCTGCACCAATGAGGAGACATGCCGAAGCAAGGTAAGAAGTTTAAAGCCGCATCCCAACAGGTCGAGCACCGGCCCTACCATCTGGACGACGCCGTTCCGCTGATTCAAAAAATCAAGTACGCGAAGTTCGACGAGACCGTCGAGCTGCACCTGCGCCTGGGCGTCGATCCGAAGCACGCCGACCAGATGGTGCGCGGCACCGTGGTTCTGCCGAACGGTCTGGGCAAATCCAAAACCGTGCTCGTGATCGCGTCCGGAGACAAGCAGCGTGAAGCCCAGCAGGCCGGCGCGGACTTCGTCGGAGGCGACGACATGGTGGCCAAAATTCAGGGCGAGAATTGGACCGCATTCGACGCCGTCATCGCCACGCCGGACATGATGCGGTCGGTCGGCAAGCTCGGCAAGGTGCTCGGGCCGCGCGGCCTGATGCCCAATCCCAAAACCGGCACCGTGACCATGGACATCGCGCAAGCGGTGAAGGAAGTAAAGGCCGGCAAGGTGGAGTTTCGCGTGGACAAGACGGGCGTAATTCACGTTCCGGTGGGCAAGGTGAGTTTTGAAACCGGCAAGCTGCTGGAAAATGCCTCCAGCCTGATTCAGGCGGTGCTGAAGGCCAAGCCCGCTGCCTCCAAAGGCAAGTACGTGAAGAGCGCCACCATCTGTTCCACCATGGGGCCGGGCGTTCATCTGGACGTGACGGCCTACAACACCAAACAGGCCTAGCCCGAAGGAGCGGAGCCAACGATGAAAAAGAAATCCGACAAAGAGAAGGACCTGGAAGCCCTGAAGAAGGACTTCGAGAAGGCTCAGAACATCTTCGTGACGGGCTACGAGAAGCTCACCGTGCAGCAGGACTTCGAATTGCGTAAGACCGTGCGCGGCGCCGGCGGGCACTACCGCGTGATCAAGAACAATCTGGCCGAGAGGGCCTCGCGCGGCACGCCGGCCGAAGAAATCATGAGCAACCTGGCCGGCATGACGTCGCTCGCTTATACCAGCAAGGATCCGGTGGCGCTGGCCAAGGCGCTCACCGCGTACGCCAAGGCCAATCCGAGCTTCACCTTCAAGGCGGGCTTGGTGCAAGGGCGCGTCATCGAGGTCAAGTCGATTCAAGATCTGGCGTCGCTGCCGTCGCGCGAAGAGATTTTGGCAAAACTTCTGTTTCTGATTCAAGCCTCGGCGCAGCGCCTGGTCACTGCTCTCGGCGGCGTAGGACGTAACCTCGCAGTGGTGATTGACCAGGGCGTCAAGGAAAACAAGTTTTCACAATAAGGGAGTCGACAAAGACAATGGCGGATATCAACGCAATAGCGGAACAGATTCAAGGGCTGACGCTGCTCGAGGCGTCGCAGCTTGTCAAGGTGCTCGAAGAGAAGTTGGGCGTCTCGGCGGCTGCGGCGGCCGTGGCGGTTGCCCCGGCCGGAGGCGGCGCGGGAGCAGCGGCGGCGCCGGCGGCCGAGGAAAAAACTGAGTTCAACGTGATCCTGACCGCGGCCGGCGCGAACAAGATCAACGTCATCAAGGCGGTTCGCGAAGTCACCAACCTGGGCCTCAAGGAAGCCAAGGACTTGGTGGACGGAGCACCCAAGCCGATCAAGGAAGGCGTCAACAAGGAAGAGGCCGAGGCCATTCGAAAGAAGTTCACCGACGCCGGCGCGACAGTCGAAGTAAAGTAAAATCAATATCTTACAACTATTTCGGGCCCGCCGGGCAGCCGTTTTCGCGAGCTCGGCGGACGCGGGCCCCTTGCACGTAGCGGGCCGGATTTGACGAACTCGATCCGGTTTGCTACATTGATAAAGACTGGCCGGAGACCGACCCGGATTCTTGCTCTTGTGAACCAAACATCCTGCGCATTTGGTGTGCCGTTCCTCAGAACGGGCACAGGGCTGTGCCATGCTCGTTTTTTTCCTACTCGGAGTGCATGGCTGCGACCTCCCGGTTTTGGCAGTCTGAAATTATCCCGCTGTTTTGCGTTTTCTCCGCTTGTCGAATCGAGTCGTGGCGTCTCGATCGGATGAGGCGGCAGACGGGAACGGACAGCGGCATTTTATTCTTCATTTGAGTTGCGAGCCAATCGGCCGTAGGAGCGAAAATGGAAAACCTGGCAAACGGCGCGACGCGCGAGCGAGTAGATTTCTCGCGGATCAAGACCTCGATCCCGATCCCCAACCTGATCGAAGTCCAGAAAAAGTCCTATGAACGGTTTCTGCAGATGGATCTGCTTCCCGGAGAGCGGGAAGACACCGGCCTGCAGAGCGTGTTCAATTCGGTGTTCCCCATCTCGGATTTCCGCGGATTGAGCCAGCTCGAGTTCGTCGACTATGCCATCGGCAATTGGGAATGCAAGTGCGGCAACCTGAAAGGCCTGCACCATCTGCGTTCCACGTGCCGCAATCCGAGCTGCGGCGGCACCATCCGCACCGACCCGTTCCACGTCGGCGACGTCCTGTGCCACCGCTGCGGAACTTTTAACAAAAACATCGTCACCTTCTGCAACCGCTGCGGCGACCCGGTGGGCCTGCAGTTGAAATACGACGTGGCCGAGTGCGAAGAGCGAGGCATGACCTACGCCGCGCCGCTGAAGGTCACCATCCGGCTCACCGTCTACGACAAGGACCCCGAAACCGGCGCCAAGACGGT
This sequence comes from Bryobacteraceae bacterium, assembly GCA_035632015.1. Classification (GTDB taxonomy): domain Bacteria; phylum Acidobacteriota; class Terriglobia; order Bryobacterales; family Bryobacteraceae; genus Palsa-89. The sequence continues at coordinate 13,672 of DASQHQ010000177.1, read as the reverse complement.
CCGCGACATCAAAGAACAAGAAGTTTTCTTCGGCGAAATCCCGCTGATGACCGAGAACGGGACCTTCATCATCAACGGCACCGAGCGCGTGATCGTCTCCCAGTTGCACCGCTCGCCCGGCGTGTTCTTCGAGCGCGTTCCGGCGCAGGGCTACTTCCTGGGCAAGATCATCCCGTATCGCGGCAGTTGGGTGGAGTTCGAGTACGACAACAAGAACCTGCTGTACGTGCGCATCGACCGCAAACGCAAATTCTACGGCACCGTGTTCCTGCGGGCGCTGGGCCTCAAGAGCGACGCTGAAATTCTGAAGGCTTTCTACAACGTCAGCGAAGTGGTCATCAAGGGCGAGAAGCTGTTCTGGAAGGTTTCCGACAGCCTGGTCGGCCTGAAGCTGTCCAAGGCCATCGGAACCAAGAACGAGACCATCGTTCCGCAGGGACGCAAGATCACCAAGTCCTTGTACGAGGCCATCCAAAAGGCCCGGATCGAACAGGTGGAGATCGACCGCACCGACCTGCAAGGCGCCTTCATCGCGGCCGACGTGATCGATATGTCCACCGGCGAGGTGCTGGTGGAGGCCAATCAGGAACTCACCAACATCGAAAAACTGTCGCAGAACGGCATCACGTCCTTCGAAGTGTTCTTCCCGGATCGCGACGACGCCGGCAACGTCATTTCCGTGACGTTGAAGAAAGACCCGGTGAAGAGCCAGAACGACGCCCTGCTGGAAATCTATAGAAAGCTGCGTCCCGGCGATCCGCCTACTCTCGATACTGCCACCCAGCTCTTCCAGGGCATGTTCTTCGACCCGCGCAAGTACGATTTCTCGCGCGTGGGCCGCATGAAGTTCAACATCAAGCTGTACGACAAGATCGACGAATCGCCGCTCGACAAGCGCACGCTGGATCAGAAGGACTTCATCGACACCATCAAGTACCTGCTCAAGCTGCGGCGCGGCATCGGCGCGGTGGACGACATCGATCACCTGGGCAACCGGCGCGTGCGCGCAGTCGGCGAGCTGCTCGAAAATCAGTTCCGCATCGGACTGGTGCGCATGGAGCGGGCCATCAAGGAAAAGATGTCGGTGTACCAGGAAATGTCGACCGCCATGCCGCACGACCTGGTGAACGCTAAGCCAGTCATGGCGGCTATCCGCGAGTTCTTCGGATCCAGCCAGCTGTCGCAGTTCATGGATCAGACCAACCCGTTGTCGGAAATTACGCATAAGCGGCGTCTTTCCGCGCTGGGGCCAGGCGGCCTGTCGCGCGAGCGCGCTGGATTCGAAGTGCGCGACGTTCATCCCACACACTACGGCCGCATCTGCCCGATCGAGACCCCGGAAGGCCCCAACATCGGTCTGATTTCTTCGCTCTCTTGCTTCGCGCGGATCAACGAATACGGCTTCATCGAGAGTCCGTACCGGCGCGTGGTGAAAGGTACCGTGGTGGACGAAGTGCGCGTGCTCAACCCCGGCGACAGCTCTTACAAAGTCGGCGACGTGTTCACGCGCGCCGAGGCCGACAAGGCCAATCGGGATCTGAGCGGCAAGAAGCAGCCCATCGAACACGAGGCGCATTGCGACTATCTCTCGGCCTGGGAAGAAGACAAGTACATCATCGCGCAGGCCAACGTCCAGTTGGATGAGAAAGGCCACATCGTGAACGACCTGGTGAACGCGCGCCAGGCCGGGAACTTCGTGCTCAAGCATCGCGACGAAATCGAGTACATGGACGTCAGCCCCAAGCAACTGGTCTCGGTGGCCGCCAGCTTGATTCCGTTCCTCGAAAACGACGACGCCAACCGCGCCTTGATGGGGTCGAACATGCAGCGCCAGGCGGTGCCTCTGCTGCGCGCCGAAACGCCCTACGTGGGCACCGGCATGGAGCAAGTGACAGCGCGCGATTCCGGCGCGGTGGTGATCTGCAAGCGCTCCGGCATCGTGGATTCGGTGGACTCCGAGCGCATTATCGTGCGCGTCGAGGGAGGAGGCGCTCACGAAGGGCAGCTTTCGCGCGAGGTCGGCGCCGACATCTATCAGCTCACCAAGTTCAAGCGGTCCAATCAGAATACCTGCATCAACCAGAAGCCCATCGTCTATCAGGGCCAGCGCGTGAAAAAGGGCGACGTGCTGGCCGACGGTCCCTGCACCGACAAGGGCGAGCTGGCTCTCGGACGAAACGTGCTGGTGGCGTTCATGCCCTGGCGCGGGTACAACTTCGAAGACGCCATCGTGGTCAGTGAGCGGCTGGTCAAAGACGACTACTACACTTCGATTCACATCGAGGAATTCGAAATCGAAGCGCGCGACACCAAGCTGGGACCGGAGGAAATCACGCGCGACATTCCCAACATCGCCGAGGCGTTCCTGCGCAACCTGGACGAGAGCGGCATCATCCGCATCGGGGCCACCGTTAAGCCCGGCGACATCCTGGTGGGCAAGGTGACGCCCAAAGGCGAAACGCAACTGACGCCCGAAGAAAAGCTGCTGCGGGCCATCTTCGGCGAAAAAGCCGGCGACGTGAAGGACGCCTCGCTGTATTGCCCGCCCGGCATCGAAGGGACCGTGGTGGATTGCAAGGTCTTCTCGCGCAAGGGCGCGGATCTGGACGAGCGTTCCAAGGCGATTCTCGAATCGCAGATCGAGCGCTTGCACCGCAACCTGGACGACGAGAAGCGCATCTTGAACGACGAGCGCGCCAAGCGCCTCACCGATCTGCTGGAAGGCAAGAACGTGCTGGCCGACCTGCACGACGAAAAGACCAACAAGAAACTGCTGTCGAAGGGCGTCGACCTGACGCGCGACATCATCGAAAAACTCCGCGCCCGCGACCTCAAACGCATCAAGTTCGCTAACAAGGACGTGCGGCTCAACGAGCAGATCGACGAAATCGAGGAGATGACCTCGCGTCAGATCGCCGTGCTCGAAAAGATCACCGAAGAGAAGATCGCCAAGCTGCGCAAGGGCGATGAGCTGCCGCCGGGCGTCATCAAGCTGGTGAAGTGCTATATCGCCATGAAGCGCAAGCTTTCAGTGGGCGATAAGATGGCCGGCCGCCACGGCAACAAGGGCGTGATCGCGCGCATCGTTCCCGACGAGGACATGCCGTACCTGCCGGATGGCACGCCGGTCGAAATTGTGCTGAATCCGCTGGGCGTTCCTTCGCGCATGAACGTGGGCCAGATTCTCGAGACGCACCTCGGCTGGGCCGCGCACGCACTGGGCCTGCACTTCGCCACCCCCGTGTTCGACGGCGCCACCGAGAAGGAGATCAAATCGCAACTCAAGGCGGCCGAGCTGCCGAGCTCCGGTAAAGTGCAGCTTTGGGATGGCCTCTCCGGCCAGGCTTTCGAACAGCCGGTTACGGTGGGCTACATTTACATGCTGAAGCTTTCGCACCTGGTGGACGACAAGATCCACGCCCGTTCCATCGGACCGTATTCGCTCATTACCCAGCAGCCGCTGGGCGGCAAGGCCCAGTTCGGCGGCCAGCGCTTCGGCGAAATGGAAGTGTGGGCGCTCGAAGCCTACGGCGCCGCATACGTGCTGCAAGAGCTGCTCACCGCCAAATCCGACGACGTCTATGGACGCGCCAAGATTTATGAGGCCATCGTGAAAGGAGAAGCGGCCGCCGAGCCTGGCGTGCCGGAATCGTTCAACGTCCTCATCCGCGAGCTGCAATCGCTGTGTCTGGACGTCGAGTTAATGAAGAAGCCGCGGGAAGTGGCGGACACCGCGCTCGCGGCCGACTGAGGAAAATGCCGGCAATGAGGGGCCGTTTCGAGGCCGCCATTCCTGGTTCCAGTCATTGATTAGGAGATAAAATGTACCGTTCCTCTCCCTACGATAGGGCAAATCTGATCGCCGACTTCGATTCCATCCGGATCAGCCTGGCGTCTCCGGAGAAAATTCGAAGCTGGTCGCACGGCGAAGTCACCAAGCCCGAAACGATCAACTACCGGACCTTCAAGCCGGAGCGCGACGGATTGTTCTGCGCACGGATCTTCGGCCCCATCGCCGACTGGGAGTGCTTGTGCGGCAAGTATAAGCGCATGAAGCACCGCGGCGTCATTTGCGACAAATGCGGCGTCGAAGTAACGCTGTCGCGCGTGCGCCGCGAGCGCCTGGGACACATCGAACTGGCCAGCCCTTGCTCGCACGTCTGGTTCTTCAAAGGCCTGCCCAGCCGCATCGGATATCTGCTCGACATCACGCTGCGGGAGCTGGAACGCGTGCTCTATTTTGAAGCCTTCGTCGTCGTGGATCCAGGCGAAGTGCCCGACCTGAAGCAGCGCGAAGTGATCACCGACGAGCGCAAGCGCCAGCTTGACCAGGATTTCCCCGGCAAATTCGTCGCCATGATGGGCGCCGAGGGTATCAAGGAGCTGCTGAAGAAGATCGACATCGAGAACCTCAGCCAGGACATCCGCGAGCGCATGAAGACCGAGGTTTCGCAGCAGAAGAAGCTGAAGTACGCCAAGCGCCTGCGAGTGGTGGAAAGCTTCCGCAAGTCCGGCAACAAGCCGGAATGGATGATTCTGGACGTGATTCCGGTGATTCCGCCGGAGCTTCGTCCGCTGGTGCCTCTGGATGGCGGCCGCTTCGCCACCTCGGACCTCAATGATCTGTATCGCCGCGTCATCAATCGCAACAACCGCCTGAAGAAGCTCATCGAGCTGCACGCTCCCGACGTGATCGTCCGCAACGAGAAGCGCATGCTTCAGGAAGCCGTGGACGCGCTGTTCGACAACGGCCGCCGCGGACGCGTGCTGCGAGGCGCCAACAATCGCCCGCTCAAATCTCTCTCCGACACGCTGAAGGGAAAACAGGGCCGTTTCCGCCAGAATCTGCTCGGCAAGCGCGTCGATTATTCCGGGCGTTCCGTCATCGTGGTTGGCCCCGAGCTGCGCCTGAATCAGTGCGGTCTGCCCAAGAAGATGGCGCTGGAGCTGTTCAAGCCGTTCATCTATCACCGGCTCGAGCAGCGCGGCCATTGCACCACCATCAAGCAAGCCAAGGAACTGGTCGAACAGCAGGACCCGGTGGTGTGGGACATTTTGGAAGAAGTCATCAAGGATCATCCGATTCTGCTGAATCGCGCGCCCACGCTGCACCGCCTCGGCATCCAGGCTTTCGAGCCGGTGCTGGTGGAAGGCAAGGCCATCAAGCTGCATCCGCTCACTTGCACCGCGTTCAACGCCGACTTCGACGGCGATCAGATGGCGGTCCATATCCCGCTGTCGCCCGAGGCGCAGATCGAGGCTTCGACGCTGATGCTGTCGTCCAACAACATTCTGTCGCCGGCGCATGGCGCGCCCATCGCCGTTCCGACGCAGGACATGGTGCTGGGCCTGTATTATCTGACCAAAGCGCGCCCCGGCACCAAAGGCGAAGGCCGCACCTTCGCTTCCACCGACGACGTGCTGATCGCGCTCGAAATGGGCGAAGTGGAGACGCTCTCGCCCATCAAACTGCGCTACACCGGCAAAGTGATCGACCTGTCCAAGGCGTTCGACAACCAGAATGTCCTGCACACAGAGCCGATCGAATTCAACAAGCAGTACATGGAGACCACCGTGGGCCGCGTCATTTTGAATGACGTCCTGCCCGACGAGATGCCCTTCATCAACGGTCTGCTCAAGAAGAAGGGTCTCACGCAACTGGTCCAGTACGGCTACCTGAAGTTCGGCCTGCAAACCACCGTGCAGATGCTGGACGAAGTCAAGAAGCTCGGGTTCCTGTACGCCACGCGCGCGGGCATCTCCATCGGCATCGACGACATGGTGGTGCCGGGCGAAAAAGCCAAGCTGGTGCGCGACGCCGAAAAGGCGGTGGTCGAAGTCGGCCAGCAGTACCAGGAAGGCGCCATCACCCAGGGCGAAAAGTACAACAAGATTATCGAAATCTGGTCCAAGGTCACCGAAAAAGTTTCGGACGAAATGTTCAAGTCCATGGAGGAGGACGACCGGACCGGCCGCTATCTGAATCCGATTTACATCATGGCCGACTCGGGCGCGCGCGGTTCCAAACAGCAGATCCGCCAGCTCTCGGGCATGCGCGGCCTGATGGCCAAGCCGTCGGGCGAAATCATCGAGCAGCCCATCACGGCTAATTTCCGCGAAGGCCTGGACGTGTTGCAGTACTTCATCTCCACGCACGGCGCCCGCAAAGGTCTGGCCGACACGGCTCTGAAGACGGCCGACTCCGGCTACCTGACGCGCCGCCTCTGCGACGTGGCGCAGGACGTGATCGTCACCGAAACCGATTGCGGCACCAGCGACGGCATCTACGTCGAGCCCATCATCGAATCGGGCGAGATCATCGAGCCGCTGCGCGACCGCATCGTGGGCCGCGTTGCGCTCGAAGACCAGCACGACTATGAAGGCCACTTGATCGTCGGCCTGAACCAGGAGATCACCGAGGACCTGGCCGCGGCGATTCAGGCGGCCGGCATCGAGCGCGTCAAGATCCGCTCGGTGTTGACCTGCGAGTCCAAGCGCGGCGTCTGCCAGCTCTGCTACGGCCGCAACCTCGCCACCGGACGCATGGTGGAGCGCGGAGAAGCCGTAGGCATTATTTCCGCCCAGTCCATCGGCGAACCCGGAACTCAGCTCACCATGCGCACCTTCCACGTCGGCGGCACCGCCACCGGATCGAGCGAGCAGTCCAAGCAGGACGCCAAATCCGACGGCTTCGTGAAGTTCCTCAACGTCGCCACCGTGAAAAACGCCAAGGGCGAGCTGATCGCCATGAACCGCAACGGCATCCTGGCCATCATCGACGACAAGGGCCGCGAAAAGGAACGCTACCCGGTAGTGTATGGCGCCAAAGTTCTGTTCGAAGATGGCGCCAAGGTGAAGGCTAACGACATTCTGCTGGAGTGGGACCCTTACACCTTCTCGATTCTGACCGAAGTCAGCGGGAAGGTGCACTTCAAGGACCTCGCGGAAGGGGTGACACTCCAGGAGCAGGTGGACGAAATCACCGGTATGTCGCAGTGGGTGGTCACCGATTCGCCCGACGAAAAGCGAGTGCCGACTCTGATTGTGCGGCCGGAAGGCGGGGCGCGTTCGGAGGAGAAGCGCTACCTGATGCCCACGCACGCGCACCTGATGGTAACCCACGACGATGTGGTCCACGCCGGCGACGTGCTCGCCAAGATTCCGCGCGCCACCACCAAGACCAAAGACATCACCGGCGGTCTGCCGCGCGTGGTGGAGCTGTTCGAAGCGCGCAAGCCGCGTGAGACGGCCATCATTGCCGAGATCAACGGGGCGGTGAAGTACGGCGAAGTCGCCAAGGGCATGCGCAGGATCAGCATCACGGCCGACGACGGAGAGCAGAAGGACTATGCAATTCCGCGCGGCGTGCACATCAACGTCCAGGAAGGCGAACGCGTCAAGGCCGGCGATCCGCTCATGGACGGTCCGCGCAATCCGCACGACATTCTGGCCGTGCTGGGCGAAAAGGAACTGCAGAAGTACCTGGTGAACGAAATCCAGGAAGTCTACCGTCTGCAGGGCGTCAACATCAACGACAAGCACCTGGAAGTCATCGCGCGCCAGATGATGCGCTGGGTGAAGGTGGACGATATCGGCGACACCGAGTTTCTGCCCGAGGAAGTGGTGGACAAGTTCAAGTTCCGCGAAGAGAACGCGCGCGTGGTGGAGGCGGGCGGCCGTCCGGCGACCGGCAAGCCGGTCCTGCTCGGCATCACCAAGGCCTCGCTTTCCACCGATTCGTTCATCTCGGCGGCGTCCTTCCAGGAGACCACGCGCGTGCTGACCGAAGCCGCCATCAACGGCAAGGTCGACTATCTGCGCGGCCTCAAGGAAAACGTCATCATGGGCCGCCTGATTCCAGCCGGAACCGGCATGGAATACTATCGCGCCGTGAAAATCGCGGGCGAGGACGTGGTGGAAGAAGAAGCCGTCACAGAAGAAGTGTCCTTGGCCGGCGACCTGGGCGGCTACGAAGACGAAGCCCGCAGCATCTATGCGGGCGGCCTGACCGAAGAACCGGGCGAAGAAACCCTGGCGGAGTAACCAACCGCACACTACACATGGTCTCGGGCATGAGGTCGGGACATTCACTATCTCGGTAAGCTCTCGATCACTCTGTTAGTGACAATCGCGCGGAGATGAGCGAGCAAGGGCTCATGTGCACAGCCCCTCCGGTCTTGTCTTCGGCTGCTTGCCTGCCTTGTAACACTTTGATTTACTGAGGCTTGTCTGTTACACAGAATTCGTGTTACACTATTCCTGTGAAAAATGTGACCATCACACTCGACCAGGAGTTGGCGCATTGGGCTCGAAGAAAAGCCGCCGATGAGGATATCTCCGTTTCCAAACTCCTGGCGCGGCTGCTTGAGAAAGAAAGACGCGCTTCCGACGAGTATTGGCGCGCACTCGAACATTGGAAGAAGCGGGATCGCGACCTTGGTGTAGAAATTGACGCGTCGCAGCGCTCTACGCGAGATCAGGCGCATGAACGGCGCTGATCGCTACTTCGTCGACAGCAACGTTATCCTCTATACATACGACACCAAGAATGCCGCCAAGCGCGAACGGGCCGAGGCTTGGCTGGAGTGGCTCTGGGAAGAAACGGCATGCTGCCTTAGCTGGCAGGTCCTCCAGGAGTTTTATTGGAACGCGGTGCAAAAGTTAAGAGCAGAGCCACGCAAGGTACGCGAACACATTGTCCTCCTCGCGCAATTGAAACCGCCAGAAGTCACGCTCGGATTACTGGAACGAGCTTGGTTTTGGACCGACCAGGCCCGCCTGGCCTTTTGGGATGCCATGATCGTCGCCACTGCCGAGCGTACACACTGCCGCTGGTTGCTTAGCGAGGATTTTCAGTCCGGACGTCGGTTTGGTTCCGTGACGGTGTTAAACCCATTCGAGAGCGAGCCCGGCGGCTCACCCGCGGCCTCTTAGATTCTTCTCGAACAAATCCAGGATCCGCTTGTACTCGTCCGCCCAGCTCGTGGGCTCGACGAAGCCGTGATTCTCCACCGGATACACGGCCAGCTCCCAGTTGGTTTTGCGCAGCTCGATCAGCCGCTGCACCAGCTCCACGGTGTCCTGAAAATGGACATTGGTGTCCACCATGCCGTGGCAAATCAGCAGCGCGCCCTTCAGGCCATCGGCGAAGTAGATCGGCGAGGACTGCTTGTAGGCCTCGGCATCCTTCTGCGGCACGTTCAGAATGTTGGAAGTGTAGCCGTTGTTGTAGTTCGCCCAGTCGGTCACCGGGCGCAATGCCGCGCCGGCCGCGAAGACGTCGGGTTGCGTGAACATCGCCATCAGCGTGATGAAGCCGCCGTAGCTGCCGCCATAAATCCCGATGCGCTTGGGATCCGCGCCTTGCTGCGCCACCAGCCAGCGCGCCGCGTCCACCTGGTCGTCCAGATCTTTGCCACCCATGTGCCGGTAGATGGCCGTGCGCCAATCGCGGCCATAGCCGGCCGAGCCGCGATAGTCGATGTCGATCACGACGTAGCCGCGCTCCATCAACAGGTGATGGAACAGGAACTCGCGCGCATAGCTCGAGGTCCACCAGCGGTGAACGTTCTGCAAATAGCCGGCGCCGTGCACGAAAATCACCGCCGGGCCGCCGCGCGGAAGGCTGGGCGACTTGAACAGGCGGCCGCGCAGCAGCGCGCCGTCGCGCGCCGGAAACGTCACGATCGGTGCGTCCAGCCACGGATACTCCCAGAAATCGGGAGCGGGCGACGACGTCAGCTTCTTTGCGCTTGCACCCGCGCGCGCCTCCTGCACGTACAGCTCGGGCGGCTTGTTGGTGTAGGAATAGAGATCGGCGAACCATTTGTCATCCGGCGAGCGCACGAACGAATGGCCTCCGGGCAGGGAAGTGAGACGTGTTCTCGGCCCGCCCTCGGCGTTCATGACATACACGTTGTGCTCGCCTGGATCGGCCTCGCTGGTCGTCAGAAAGAACCTGGATTTGTCGTGCGACAGAGCCGCGTTCTCCACCTCCCAGTTGCCCGAAGTGAGGGCGCGCGGCTCGCCGCCCTCAAACGGCACGGTGTAGAGGTGTGAATAGCCGGTACGCTCGGACTGGAAATAGATCTCGCGGCCACCCTTCATCCATCCCAGTGTGTTGACGCCCGGCCCGTCCACCCAGGCCTCGTCATGATCGCGCACCAGCACCCGCGTCTGGCCCGTGGTTTCGTCCAACGCCAGAATCCAGCGATCCTTGTTTTCCGCGGCGCGCGCCAGCAACACCGCTTTGGCTCCGTCTTCCGACCAGACCGGGCGCGACAAATCCACCGCGCGCTCCTGCTCGCCGGGCTTGCGCTCGCCCACATTCCCGCTGCCTTCCGCGCTGGAGGCTGCCGCGACCTTTTGTCCGGCGTCGACCCATTTCACTTCGCCGGTCTCGACGCTCAGGATCGCGAAACGCACTCGCCCCTGGTTATCGCCGACCTTGTTGCGCGACTGGATCTCTTCTGTGTATGCCGACTCGGTCACGTAACTGGGAATGAGCGTGTTCTTCGCGCCCGCCCCCGGGTTCCGCACGCCTGCGATCACATACTTTTCGTCCGGCGTCAGCTCCAGAGAGGTGATGGTTTGCCCGGCCTGCAGGGTGAACGGCTTGCGCGGATTTTCACGCTTCCGCTTGGCTTCCTCCTCCTCGCGCTTGGCGGCGCGCTCGCGGATTACCTCGAACAGTTCCTTCTCCTCTTTCTTGAGAAACTCCTGGCTGTCGGTGCCCTTCTGTTCCTCGCTGTCCGACGCCCCGCGGCCCGCAGCGCCGCCACGTCCGCCCCGGCCACCGTCTCCGCCGGCGGATTGCCCGGCCGCTCCCGGCGGCGCAGCCGCGCGAATATCGGTTAGTTGATCGAGTTGCCCGCTCTCGAGCGACATCAGGTACAGATTGCTGGACCGCGCGAACGCGACCCGCTTGCCGTCGCGCGTGAAGCGCGGATTCGATTCGGCTTCGGACGTCTTAGTGATCCGCCGGGTCTGCCCAGTTACGGAATCGTAGAGGAAAATGTCGCCGTCGCGGGCGTACACCGTGCGCTTGCGGTCCAAGGTCATGCTTCCCGAAGCCGGTGGCGCGAGCTTGGCTTCCGCCTCGGACAGTTTTCGCAAGCCGGTGCCGCCGCGGTTCACGACGTACGTATCCTGGTCCTTGGTCGCGGGGTCGCTGGCCTGTTTCCACTGGAAGTAGAGCCGCTCCCCATCGCCCGACCAGCGCACGCCCGACGGCTCGTAACCATACAGGCCCGGCCCGCGCATGATGTTGTCGATGGTGAGGGCGAACTTGCCGGCGGGCGTGGCACAAAGCGCAAAGACAAGCGCAAGGAGCAGGACCCTGGATTTGCTCATTGAACTCATGCTAGCGCAAGCGCAGCGTCCCCATCATCGCCGCAGCAATGCCCGCAACCCGTCCGAAAAGATCAGTCCACAAGAGCGCGCGCCGCCAGTCCGGGCTCGCGCCGCGTCCGAATCAGCGCGGCAGCAACGCTACCGCGCGGCACCAGCCGGCGCTTGCGCCCTTGATCTTGACCGGCAGGCAGGAAACGTAGAATCCGGCCGGCTCGGGGATCAATTCCAAGTTGGCCAGCTTCTCGATCTGGCAATACTCGCGCGTCAGTCCCGCGAAGTGCGCGGCCCAGAGCACGCGCCCGTCTCCAGTCCGGCGGAACTCGGCGGCCATACTGGCAAACGACCGGTCCAACGTCCAGGCGTCGATTCCGATCACATGGATTCCCTGTTCTACCAGCCACAGCGTGCTCTCACGTCCCAGCCCAGGTTGCTCGAAGTAACGTTGCGTTCCCCATCGCCTGGCAGCGCCGGTGTGGATCAGCACGATGTCCCCAGCCTGGAGCGTATAGCGGATTTGCTCGAGCGCCGCGCGCAGATCGTCCACCGTGATCAGCTCGCCGTCGCTTTTGTGCCGCATATCGATCACGACTCCGGGGCCGAAGAACCATTCGAGCGGCACTTCGTCGATGCGCCGCGCCGGCTTGCCTTCAGACGTCGCGCCATAGTGATAAGGCGCGTCGATGTGCGTGCCGGTGTGGCTGCCCGCGATCACGTTCTCGACCGCCCAGCCCTGCCCGCCCGAGTACACCAGATCTTCAGGCCGGCATCCGAACACTGTCGCCACTGCAGCCGCGCTGGCGGCATGCGTGATGTATTCGATCTCGGGCGGCGTCATCTCGCCCGGCGCCTCGTGCTCGATCGCGACGCTCAAGTCCAAGAGCCGCACGCCGCCGAGGGGAATCCGGCCGGGATCGGTGATGCTCACGCCCGCGGCGGACCCAGCGCCGCCAGCCCGCCGTCCATCTCGATGGTTTGGCCGGTGATCGAGACGCCGTCGCTCGCCAGATATACTGCCAGGCCTCCCAAGTCCTCTGGTGTTGGCAGCCGCTTCATCGGAGTAATCGCTTCACCCTGATCGAAGGCCGACGCGGGCCATCCGGCAAAGCGCGTCCGCACGAAGCCGGGCGCAATGGCATTCACACGCACCGCCGGCGCGAGCACCCGCGCGAAAGACTTGGTCATGGTGAGCAGCCCGCCCTTGGACGCCGCATAGGCGATCGAACTGCCCGTGCCCGTCAGCGCCGCCACAGACGCCACATTGATGATCGACGACCCCGGCCGTTTCTTCAGGTAAGGAACCGCGGCCCGCATGCAGTAAAAGGCGCCGCGCAGGTTCGTATTCAGCGTGCGGTCCCAGATCTCGTCGGTGAGATCTTCCAGCTTTTCGTGCGGAATGCGCGTGCTCCAGCCGGCGTTGTTGACCAGAATGTCAAGCTGGCCGAACTCCCCGGCGACGCGCTCCATCATGCCGCGCGCGTCCGCGTCCTTGGATACGTCCGCAGCGATGGCGATGGCGGTTCCGCCCGCGCTCCGAATCCCGGTCACGACCTCTTCGGCCGCCTCGCGCGACCGGCTGTAATTCACCGCTACCTTGGCGCCTTCGTGCGCCAGCGCCTCCGAGATTCCGCGCCCGATTCCTGTTCCACCTCCCGTCACTATCGCTACCCGATCCCGTAGTTTCATCTACCAGATGGTAGCGCAGGAGGTGTTACTTTCGAACAAAGTGCAGTGTCGCCTCGCGTTCCTGTCCTTGCGCCGAGCTTTGCTTGATTTCCCAGGTCATGTGCTTGCCATCGTCGGACAGCCGATGCGTCCAATGACCTTGCACGTGATCTCCTTGGATGGTGGCAGTCCAGTCGGTCTGCATTTCCTTTCCATCGACGATGGTCTTCGACGCCATTTGAAACGGACCGATTGTGTTCTGCTGTTCCTGGCCATCTGTGCCGAGGCGCAGATGGGTGGTCATCAGGCCCAGATACAGCAGGGGCACCACGCCATTCTCAGGTTCCCGGAAGGTATTTTCGAATGTTACGTTTGTGCCGTCCTCCTTGATCCGCGTTTGCAGGTTGTTGGGAACGTCGCCCGACTTGGGACTGCCTTTATCTAACACCCACTTGCCTGTAAAACCATCGTCTTTCGCATGAAGTAACATGCCAAAAGACAAGAAAAGAATTGCGGATAGCACCATTGTTCGACCCAAGACACCACCTCCACGCTCGTTGGACGAAGATGACCGCCTGGACATTTCATCGGCGCATTGCGCTGGCGTGAGGGCGGGTCGCTCGGAAGGTTACCTAGCGAGCAGTTCCAGCAGCGCCTG
>DASQHQ010000176.1:0-6058 GCA_035632015.1 Bryobacteraceae bacterium | reverse complement strand
CGCGCAGCTTGATCCCTTCCTCCGCCTTCGCCGCCAGCCGCTCCACAAACTGCGCCAGATACGGCTGCCCTTTGCGTCCCGTCTCTTCGGCCAGCACGATGTACGGACTCATGATGGTCGCGCGCAGCACGAACAGCCCGCGCTCGAAATATTCCGACGCGTCGATCGAGAAGCGCTGCAGCGGCCCCGCCACCGAACGAGGCGAGTAGCTCGGATACTTGATCACCGTGTGCGACAGAAAGAAAGGTTGCGAATAGGCGTACTCGCCCGCGCTGTACTCGGACTCGATGGTGAAGCGTTCGTAAATCCAGCGGTTCAGCTCGTTCATGCGAGCCAGTGCGGGATTGCACTTCTCTTTCACCAGAAAACAGACCACGTTGGTATCCGGCGGCTGCGGCGTGAGCGGCAGAAATTCGAAGCTCGGGTCCACTCGGTTGGCGGCCGCCCAATGCTCCCAATGCACCAGGCGTTCGTACAGCTCGCGCGCCGCCAGGATGGAGGCCCGCACGATCTCGCCGTAGCCGTCGCGATTCAGCGGGATCATGCGATGCGAAAGCCACACGCTGGCCACCGCGGCACCCGGCTTCGAGCCTTCCAGAATGTACGGCCCGATCGAGGTCGGCGGCGTGTGATCTAGTTTCGATTCGTCCGGCTGGATGGTGGAGGCCAGGTACGGCGCTGGTTCCGCCAGAAACTGGCGCACGCGGTCGTTCCGAAATGCGACCACGCCGCACGGAAACGGCACGTAGCCCATCTTGTGCGGGTCCACCGTGATCGAATCCGCCTTCGAGAGCGCCAGAAAAGCGCTCAGCACCTCTTGATCGCCCCATTGAATCGGAAGCGTTTTCGAATACGCTCCGCCGCTCAGGTCCAATTCGCGCGAGACGAAATGGCGCACGTGCTCGACATGTTCTGCGAGCGATGCCGCATCCGGAATAAACAACGACCGCAGGTACCCCGACCATGCCGCATCCACATGCAGCCAGAAACTCATGCGCGATTCCGCTTCGAGCTGGTGCCGCAAATCCAGAACCTCGTGGACCGGATCCACCGCGCCTTCTTCGGTCGTGCCGGCGATGGCGATCACCGCCAGCGGAAGCATGCCCTGTTTGACCGCGATCCTGATTTTGGCTTCCAGATCGCGAACGTCCATGCGGAACAGCCCATCGACGTCCACCAGGATCACGTTGTCGCGTCCGATACCGAGCAGATCCGCGGCCTTGAGAACGCTGTAATGCTTGGCGCCCGAAACGAAGATGACGGGCGGGCGAGTCTGATAGCAGAGGGCCGCGCCGTTGTGCGGAATGCTGAAGCCGCTGGCCGCGAGCAGCTCCGGAACCCGCTGCACCGCGACGCGAGGCGGCACGTCCAGCCGCCGCTCCACAGCGTCCACCAGCCGCGGCAGCAGATGCAGCACCTCGCCCGGCGCAAGCGAGAGACATTGCCCATCGTCGAGCTCGGTGATGTTGCAGCCGGTCTGGTCCGGCAGCGTGACTTCAAGCGGAATGCCCAGTTCGCAAGCCACGCGGCGCACCGCCAGCGGGAAGTAGGCCGCGTTTCGAGCCGCCCACAGCGCTTCGATGTTCGCAATGGTTCCGCCGCTGGTGACGTGCGCCCACCCGAATTCCGAGCGCGCCTCGTGCGGGCCGCCTGGCTCCGGCGGCGTTTTGTAGCCCAGCATTTCGAGCATGTCGCGGCCCACGTCGAATTCCCAGCGCTCGGTCACCGGCGCTGCTTCAGGCGTCACGTTATTGGGATTGTAGAGCAGGCCCGCGAAGTAGCCGAGCACCGAGGGAAGAGTCTGGTCCGACATCATGTGCGCCAGGTAGCGCGGGCTGTAAAACGGAAAATGTTTTCGCAACCCGGCCAGCATCTCGGTCAGTTTTTGCGCCAGCTCGTCGTTCCAGTCCACCAGCTTGCGCCGCATGCTCTGCGGGATCACGATCTCATCGGACGGGTAATAGTTGCGCCGCCAGTGAAAATAATCTTGCAGGATGAAGCTGATCAGCTTCTCTTCGACGTCGGCGTTCTCGGCTTTGGGCCCGAGGAACCAGGCTCCCAGTTTCTTGGTCTTGTCTCGGAGCGGGGAATCGTCAGGCATCGCTATACTCATTAGATCATCCGTGGAACCGATTCGAAGCGCTGTCGACCACCAGTCCGACACATATCGCGCCAACTATGAGAGCATGTCGGCGGCGGTGGAGCAGCTTCGCCGCGAGCTGAAACGTTCCACCGCAGGCGGCGGCGACAAATACGTCCAGCGCCACCAGGAACGCGGCAAGCTGCTGCCGCGCGAGCGCGTCGAGCTGCTGCTGGACGAAGGCTCGTATTTTCTCGAAATAGCGCCGCTGGCCGGATTCGGAATGGACGATGAGTTTCCGGGCGCGCGCGTCGTCGGCGGCATCGGTCTGGTAAGCGGGCGCGAGTGCCTGATCAGCGCCAATGAGGCCACCGCTCGCGGAGGCTCGACCGGCGAAGTGGGATTGTGGAAAAACGCGCGGCTGGCCGACATCGCGATGGAAAACCGGCTTCCGTCGATCCTGCTGGTCGAGTCGGCCGGGGCCGACCTGCCGGTGCAAAGCAAAATCTTCGTTCCCGGCGGCCGCGGATTTCGCGAGATCACCCGCCGCTCCAAGCACCGCATTCCGACCATCTCCGTCGTCTTCGGCAGCTCCACCGCCGGCGGCGCTTATCTGCCCGGCATGTCGGACTACGTCGTCATGGTCAAAAAGCAGGCGCAGGTTTTTCTGGCCGGCCCGCCGCTGGTGAAGATGGCGACCGGCGAAATTTCGAACGAGGAAGAACTGGGCGGCGCGGAAATGCACTCGCGCGTCTCGGGACTCTCCGATTTTCTGGCCGAAGATGAAATGGACGGCATCCGAATCGCTCGCGAGATCGTGGAGCATTTCAATCTGCCCAAGCCGCCCGCGCCGCAGCGCGAGGATTTCGACCCGCCGATCTACGACGCCGATGAATTGCTCGGCATCGCTTCCGCCGATGTGCGCCTGCCGTTCGAGGTGCGCGAAGTGATCGCGCGCATTGTGGACGGATCGCGATTCCTGGAGTTCAAACCGGAATACGGCCCGACGCTGGTCACGGGATTCTCGAGCATCCATGGCTTTCCTGTCGGAATCCTTGGGAACAACGGCGTGCTGATGTCGGAATCGTCGGCCAAGGGCGCGCAGTTCATCGAGCTTTGCAACCAGCAGGACATTCCGCTGCTGTTTTTGCAGAACATCACCGGGTTCATGGTGGGGCGCACTTACGAGGAGCAAGGCATCATTCGAAACGGCTCGAAGTTGATCAACGCGGTTTCGAATTCGACCGTGCCGGCCATCACAATCATGATCGGCGGGTCGTACGGAGCGGGAAATTACGCCATGTGCGGGCGCGCCTATGAGCCACGATTTTTGTTCACCTGGCCGAATCATCGCATTGCCGTGATGGGCGCGCAGCAACTCGCCGGCGTGATGGACATCATCAAGCGCGAGGCGCTCATCAAGGCCGGCCAGCCGGTGGATGAGGACAAGCTCGCGGCCGCGCGCTCGGCGCTGGAAGGGCAGATTCAAAGGGAATCGGATTGCTATTTTGCGACTGCGCGGCTTTGGGACGACGGCATCATCGATCCGCGCGACACACGGACCGTGATTGCGATTTCGCTGTCGGCGGCGTACAACCGGCCGGTCCAGGGGAGCATGGAGTTTGGGGTGTTCAGGCACTAACCTCTCTTTAGAAATTTTTCGATGCCGAGCTTGCAGTCTTCGGTCATGCGGGCGATGGCGTTGATTTCTACGCCCGCCTCGAGCGCGGCTTCGAAACTCATCGCATCCATTTGGTACAGCAGGCGCTTCGATAGAGACACGGCGGACGGGGATTTTTGCGCCAGCTTGGATGCGTAGGCTGCAACCTCGAGGTCGAAAGTCTCATCGGCGAAGACGCGATTGATCATGCCGATGTCGAAAGCAGTTTGCGCCGGGATCAGTTGGCCGGTGGTGATCAGCTCGAAGGCTCGCTTTTCCGACACCGAGCGGCGCAGGATGGCCATCACCATGGCGGGCACGAAGCCGATGTTCACTTCCGGGTAGCCGAATTGTGCGGACTCAGAGGCCAGGACGATGTCGCATGCCGTCGCGAGGCCGCAGCCTCCGGCCAAAGCGCGGCCGCGAACCGCAGCGATGATCGGGCGCGGATGGCGGCGCATGGCGATGAACAGCTCGGCCAACCCGCGCGCGCTGGTCATGTGGTCGAGCACGCTCGCCTGCGACATTTGGTGCAAGCCGCTCAAGTCCGCGCCGGAGCAGAAGTCGGCGCCCGCGCCGGCGAGCAGGATGAGCTGATCCGAACCGGCGATGGCGTCCTTGACTTCGGCGATCAGCTCGGGGTTGAGCGCGTTGCGCTTTTCCGGGCGGTTCAGCGTGATGCGCGCGATGCCGCCGTCAACCTGATACAGGATTGTTTGATAGGAGGCCATCGGGAACGTCGATCTCCATGCGCAGCAGCGCCGCGCTGTAGGTCTTGCCTTGCGCGTCGGCTTTGAGCGAAAGCGTGCCGCCGCCATCCAGGGCTTTGTGAAGCAGGAAGTTGAGCGCGCCGAGATTGGGCAGTTCGAAGCGCTCGACCGGCCCCAAACAAATACCCGCGAAATGTTTCTTGACGCGTGCGGCGGTGACCTGTTCGGCAAGCACCGGGTAAAATTCGGGCCGGAGCGCGATCAAGCCGACGTTGGCGGTGTCGCCCTTGTCGCCGGAGCGGGCGTGCGCGATTTGAACGAGTTTGACGCGGGGCATCAGGTCTCCTGCACCGAAATTAGCGGCGCGGCCTCGGTCTTGGGCAGCAAGGCCGGCCAATAGGCGATGATTTCCTCGACGGCGGGCCGGCCGCTGCCGAGGCCGGTCACCGTGGGCGGGCCGTTCAAAGCCAGCGGTGCGATCTCCTTGGTGAAGCGTTCCACGGCGGCTCGATCCTCCGATCGCACGCCGACGCGCAGGATCACCTCGGCGATGTCCGGCGCCGGTTCGCCGGCCAGCGGTCCGTGACAGGCATTGACGCCGCCGAATTCGGTGCGAATAGCATCGAAGCGCAGCCCCAGGCGATCCAGGCGCTCGCGCAGAATGCGATCGGAGGCTTGCGCTTTGGCATACGCGTCGGGCCAGGAATACATCAGCGTGCCGATGGCTTTGAATCCGGCGGAGTAACTGATCGAGACCTTGTACATATTGGTGGCGGGCCGGCCGCGGATCCCGCTGAAGCGCACGCGGTCTTCGCCGTCCTGCTGGAGCTGGATGCTGGTGAAGTCGGCGATGCAATCCGGCGTGATGTATTCGCGCGGATCGCCGAGTTCGTAGAGCAGTTGCTCCTTGATGGAAGCGACGGTGATGCGGCCGCCGGTGCCGGCGTGCTTGGTGATGACGAAGGTTCCGTCGGGCTTGGCTTCGACGATGGGATAGCCGATGCCGGCGAAGTTGGGAATGCTCTGCCAGTCCACCTGGCAATTGCCGCCGGTGCATTGCGCACCGCATTCGACGGTGTGGCCGGCGATGGTGCCCGCGGCCAGCTTGTCCCATTCGCCGGGTTGCCATTTGAACTCGTGGATCATGGGGCCGAGGACCAGGCCGGTGTCGGTGGTGCGGCCGGTAATGACGATTTGCGCGCCGGTGGCAAGCGCTGCGGCGATGGCGGCGCCGCCGAAATAGACGTTGGCGCTTTGGACACGCGGGCGAACGGAGGAAAGCGGGGCGCCGGTGTCGAGATTGTTCAGCTCGACGCCGCGCGCGATCAGGCTGTCCAGGCGATCGAGAATGTTGTCGCCGGCTACGACCGCGATTTTGGCGCCGGGATGGGCTAATGCTTTCGCAGCCGCGTCGCGGCAGGCTTCGGGATTCACGCCGCCGGCGTTGGCGACCACACGGATGCCGCGGTCGACGATGTCGCGTGCGCCGCGGGCGATCATGTCCACGAAGTCGCGCGCGTAGCCGGCGCGGGGGTCGCGCGAGCGCTGCTTTTGGAGAATCGACATGGTGACCTCGGCCAGGTAGTCGAGCGTCAGGTAGTCGAGGGG
>DASQHQ010000175.1:0-33240 GCA_035632015.1 Bryobacteraceae bacterium | reverse complement strand
TGGGCTGCTTTGCTGACGCGCGGCCTCAGCGCCTCCTGGCGTACGGGCGACTTCTCTCTGGAGCCCGCCTTGCGCCACCCCTTGTCCCTCAATGCATATGCATACGCCAATGAGAATCCGGTTGCACATCGGGATCCCACGGGCCTTTATGTGAATGACTTTCCACCGGGCACTTCCGTTCACGGCTCTGCCGATATGCAGGGGACGTGGAATGATATGGGGAACGCCTGGCCTTTCCCGGGCGGCGACGTATCTGTCTATGCGCACGGCGGGAATGGCTGGTGGGATGATCCCACTATCCCGCGGAATGCCAACGGGGACCCAACGGCACCCGGCGACATCGGCAAGCTGGTGGACCAGATTGTCAACGATCCTTGGTTCACGCCATTCTCTGAGATCCACCTGAATATCTGCCATTCCGCGGATCCGGGTGAGACCAAGTCTTCGCTTGCCGACCAGATCAAGAATGAATTGGAGCGGCGTGGATACTCGAATTCGGTTTACGGCCAAAGGGGTGAAGCGACCGTCTTTCCTCTCTGGACGAGCGGCAACATAATAGGACCGTTTGGGCTGCCGGGATGGGGCGCGACGAAGTTCTGAGCGGATCGCTATCGACGGATTACGGACCGCACCGCCGGGCACAACCGCACAGCTCAGCCGGGCACGAGACGGAACCCGGATTCAGGGTTATACTGAAGTTGAATAGCTCTGTCTTTCGATCGACCGATCCGGATAAGAGCAAGGAGAGCGTTTTCGATGATCCCTCGATCCCGGCACCTCAGCCTCCCCTGCCTGATGCTTCTGTGCTCTTTCGCGTTCGGCCAGAACACCTCCCCAGCCAAGCCCCAAACCGCGCCCGACAAAGCCGCAGCCTACTACAACTACGCACTGGGCCATCTGTATTCGGAACTGGCGGCGGCCAACGGGAACCGGGGCGAGTTCTTCAACAAGGCCGTGGACAGCTACCGCGCCGCGATGAAGGCGGACCCCGACGCCACCTTCATTGCCGAGGAGCTTTCGGATCTGTATATCCAATCCGGCCGGTTGCGCGAAGCGGTGCTGGAAGCCGAGGATCAGCTCAAGCAGAATCCGAACGACCTCAACGCGCGGCGTTTGCTGGCCCGGATCTATTCGCGCCTGATCGGCGACCAGGCCAACCGCGTCGACCAGAACATGCTTAACAAGGCGATCGAACAGTTCCAGAAGATCGCCGAAGGCGATCCGAAGGACGTCGAGAGCTGGCTGATGCTGGGCCGTCTGGAGAAAATCGCGCAGAACTCCACCGAGGCGCTGAAGGCCTACAAGAAAGCGTTGGAGCTGGAACCGGAAAATGAAGACGCCATGACGGGTCTGGCCATGGTGTATACCGATCTGGGCGACAACAAAGCCGCGGCGGACCTGCTGCGTCGCGTGGCTGACAAGAATCCCAATCCGCGCAGCCTGGTCAATCTGGCCGGCGTGTATGAGCAGCTCAAGGACTATTCGCTGGCGGCCGAGATGTTGCGGCGCGCGGTGCAACAGCAACCGGGAAACACCGACCTGAAGCAGATGCTGGCCGAGGATCTTACGCTTTCCGACCAGCTCGACGAGGCCGCCAGGCTGTACCAGGATCTGGCCGATGAAGATCCCAAGGACCAGCGCGCGTTGCTGCGGCTGTCGCAGATTTACCGCCAGAAGAAGGACTTTGTCAAAGCCCGCCAGGTTGCCGACAAGGCCAAGCAGATCGATCCCAGCAACCTGGAAGTTCAGTACAACGACGTCCTGCTGCTGGAATCGGAAGGCAAAATTCCCGACGCGATCAAGGCTCTGAAGAGCATACTGGACACCACCGCGAAGAAGAGCTACAACGCCGCCGAAAAGGGCTTTCGCGCGCAGCTCCTCTATCGGCTGGGCGACCTGAACCGGCGGATCGAACAGTATGGCCCCGCGGTCGACGCGTTTCGCCAGGTGGCGGATTTGGATCCGGATTCCGCCGCCGGAGCGGAAGCCGAGATCATAGAAACGTACCGGGTCTCCAAGGATTTCTCCAAGGCGGAAGCGGAAGCCGACGCGGCCGCGAAGAAGTATCCCAAGGATCCAAACATCCAGTCCATGCGCGCCAACCTGTTGGCCGATATGGGCAAGACCGAACAGGCCGCGGCCGAGACTCGCAAGTTGATGGATGGCAAGAATGACCTCCGGATCTATCTCAGCCTGGCTGACATTTACGAGAAGGGCAAAAACTTTGGCGAGATGTCGAAGGCGCTTGATTCGGCCGAAAAGCTCGCTCAAGGCATCGAAGACAAAGTGCAGGTTCTGTTCCTGCGCGGCGCCATGTATGAGCGGCAGAAGAACTATCCGGCGGCCGAAGCGGAGTTTCACAAGGTTTTAGCTATCGATCCGGACAATGCGGCGACCATGAATTACCTGGGCTACATGCTGGCGGATCGCAACACCCGATTAGATGAGGCCAAGGATCTCATCGTCAAGGCGCTGGAACGCGAGCCCAACAGTCCCGCCTACCTGGATAGCCTGGGTTGGGTCTATTTCCGTCTCAACAAACTCCCGGAAGCCGAAGAAAAGCTGCGTCAAGCTCTCGAATTCATGTCGCGCGACGCCACCGTGCACGATCACCTTGGCGAAGTCTATTTCCATGAGGGCAAGATCAGGGAAGCGATCGCGCAGTGGCAGAGCTCGCTGAAGGAATGGCAAAACAGCTCGCCTAGCGAAATGGACCACGGCGAGATGGCCAAGGTGCAGAAGAAGCTCGAGGACGCCAAGGTTCGCTTAGCGCGGGAAACGGGCATCAAGCAGCAGTAGGAGCCTTATCGGGCGCGCCCGCGATGGCGCTGGATGGCCGGCTTCGGAGAGCGTGCCTGCGGAAGGCCGCCGCGCAGGATCCCCGCGCCGCATTGATCCACGGTTTCGCAGCGGCAGCAGCGCTGGAGCCCGTGGATCAAGTCCTTCATGCTTTGGATCTCCTCCATTCTGGCGTCCAGCTCCAGCAGTTTCCGTTCGGCAATCTTTCTCCAGCGCGCTGAAACCGGCGTAGATTTGTCGAAGCCGAAAAATAACTGCCGGATCTCATCCAGAGTGAAGCCCGCCTGTTGAGCGCGCCGGAGCACTGCCAGTTGGTGGACCGCGGCGAAGTCATAGCGCCGCTGCCCGCTCACCCGCCGGGCTGGCGCCAGGATTCGCATCTGTTCGTAGTAGCGAATGGCGGAAGCACGCAGGCCGGTTTGACGCGCCACTTCGGAAATGGATAGCTGCTCCATAGATATCCATTATAGGTGGCGCAAGAAATTGCTTGCGTTCAAGTCGGCTTGAAGTTCTACCATCGAGCCATGGCAAAACAAATGGTAGTTTCACTGCTTGCGTTGACAATCACCGGCGGCGCATTCCTGGCTGTGCGCGCTGCCGCTCCTGCCGCAAAACACGACTCGCCCTTCGCGTGCGATCGCCTGGCCCTGGGCCCGGAGGCGCGGAAACGGCATTTCGACGAGCTGGGCCCGGCTCTGCGCACTCTCCACAAACGCTCCCGCGAGCTCCCGGATGGTTTTGAATTCGAGTTTCCGCCCGATGCGGCCGCGCTCCGCCTGGTTTTCGAATGGGCCGTCGGCGAGCGCCTGTGTTGTCCGTTCTTCGATATCGATTTGCGGCTGGAGCGCGAAGGCGGCGCGTTCTGGCTGCGGCTGACTGGAAGGGAAGGCGTGAAGCAATTCATCCAATCCGACTTCGCACCCTGGTTTCAGCCGGGAACTCCTGCGCCCAGCCGCTAAGAGCAATCCAGCTCCGCAGCGCTCCCCGCCCCTCCGCTAAAGCAGATCACTCGCCATGCGGGCGCCGCCGCGGTATATTCCGATTAGAGCGTCCGGCTCCAAACCTGGACGCTCCTCGCGTTTCTTTGGAATTGCGGATATCGATCGCGATTCCCGGCTAATCACGGCGAAATGCGAACCCGCATTTCGCGAAGAAGGAGGGCTGAAAATGAGGCGGAAGATTTTCGAACCAAGCACGGCTGGCCTGCTGCTGCTGGCGACTTTAGCGGCTGCCGGCCATCTGCTGGCGGCGCTCTCGCCGGCCACCAAGGCGAAGATCATGAAGGAGACGCGTCACGAGCTGGTGATGCTTCCCTACTACACCGTTTTCGACAACCTGGCGTATCGCGTGGATGACGACGGAAGCGTCACGCTGCTAGGTCAGGTGACTCGTCCCGTGCTGAAGGACGACGCTGAGCACGCAGTCAAACGAATCGAAGGCGTGACGCGGGTTAAGAACGAAATCGAAGTCTTGCCCGTTTCCCCCAACGACGACCAAATCCGCCGGGCGGCGTTCCGGGCCGTTTATGGAGATCCTGCTTTGAGCCGCTACGCGCTCGGAGCGGTCCCGCCGATCCACATCATCGTCAAGAACGGTCGCCTTACCCTGGAAGGCGTGGTCGCCAACCAGATGGACAAGCAGATCGCGGCTATGCGGGCCAACGGGCTGCCGGGCGTGTTTTCGGTGACCAACAACCTGCGCGTCGAAGAATAGTTGAAGCAGAGCGGATGAGCCCGCGCCCCAACCGCGCGGTCAGCCGCCCCTGGCCGCACGAGGCAACCTGCGCCTCCGGCCGCTCGGGCAACCCGCAGCTCCAGCCGCGCGGGTGAGCCCGCGCCGCACGTGCTAGACTTTCGGTGGGTGAAATTAGCCGCCGTCGACTACCTCATCCTGTCGCTGTACTTCGCGTTCGTGCTGGGGATCGGGTGGTTCATCCGGCGGCGCGTTACCACCAGCGCCGACTTCCTGACCTCTGGCCGCTCGGTTCCGGTTTGGATCACCAGCCTGGCCTTTATCGCGGCCAACCTGGGCGCGCAGGAAGTGATCGGCATGTGCGCCTCCGGAGCCAAGTACGGCATCATGACCGCGCACTTCTATTGGATCGGCGCGGTGCCCGCGATGCTGTTCGTGGGCCTGTTCATGATGCCGTTCTACTACGGCAGCCGTGCGCGCAGCGTCCCGGAGTATCTGCGGCTCCGCTTTGATGAGAAGACCCGCACGCTGAACGCGATCACCTTCGCCGTGATGACGATCTTCTCCTCCGGCATCTCGATGTACGCGCTCGGGCTGCTGTTCGAGCTGGTGCTGGGATGGAGTTTCACCGCTTCGGTATTGCTTTCCGCGTTCATCGTGCTGATCTATACGTTTCTAGGCGGGCTCACTAGCGCGATCTATAACGAGGTGCTGCAATTTTTCTTGATCGTGCTGGGATTCGCGCCGCTTTCGATCCTGGCGGTGCGCCGTGCGGGCGGTTGGAGCGGCCTGGGCGCCCGCCTGCCGGAAGTGATGACGCACACCTGGTCGCAAGTGCGCGACGCCTCGCAGAATCCGATGGGCGTCGAAGTATTCGGCCTGGTGGCTGGACTGGGCTTCGTGCTTTCCTTCGGCTACTGGTGCACCGATTTCCTGGTGGTCCAGCGCGCCATGGCGGCCGATTCCATGTCGGCGGCGCGGCGCACCCCGCTGATCGCCGCGTTTCCCAAGATGATCATGCCGTTCATCGTGATCGTGCCTGGGATCGCGGCGCTGGCGCTCTCGCGGATGTCGCTGGGATACGCGATTCCGCCGAAAGCCGGCGGCGGCCTGGATTACGATCAGGCGCTCACCACCCTGATGGCGCAGTTCTATCCGTCCGGCATGCTGGGCGTCGGGCTGACTGCGCTCATGGCCTCCTTCATGTCCGGTATGGCGGGTAACGTGACTGCGTTCAACACGGTTTGGACCTACGATCTTTATCAAGGCCACATCCGCAAGCACGCACCGGACTCGCACTACCTGACCGTCGCACGCCTGACCACCGTGGCCGGCGTGGTTCTTTCGGTGGCCACCGCATATCTGGCGAGCCGCTTCAACAACATTATGGATTTCCTGCAGCTTGTGTTCGGCTTCGTGAACGCTCCGTTGTTTGCAACGTTCCTTCTGGGAATGTTCTGGAAGCGCACCACGGGGCATGGCGCTTTCACTGGATTACTGGCCGGCACCGCCGCGGCTGCCGCGACACACGGGCTGACGGTGGCCGAGGGCAAAGGCGGCTGGCTCGCGATGGTGCACACATTTCCATCCACTATGGCGCAGAACTTCTGGATCGCGATCTTCGCCTGGTCCACTTGCTTTCTGGTGACGATTCTGGTGAGCCTGGCATCACGGCCCCGGCCGGAGCACGAGTTGCATAATCTGGTTTATGGTCTGACCGCGATTCCGCGCGACTCCGATCTGCCTTGGTACAAACGGCCGCTGGCGCTGGCTCTGGTAGTCGGCGTCGCGCTGATCGGGCTCAATTTGCTCTTCTGGTGACATGAGCGACCTGCGCACATCGATCGGAGGGTTCTTCAGCCTCGTCGGGCTGATCGTGACCGCGACAGGCGTCGTCAGCGGGAATCGCGCGCCGCTTGATACCACCAACGTGAATCTTTACGCCGGCGTCGTGCTGCTGGTGTTCGGCGGCCTCATGCTCTGGCTTTCCCGGCGCAGTTCCTAGCTGGACTCGTTTCTTCAGCTAGGTATCCGGTTCTGGAGCGTGCCAGCGCGAAAGGCAGGCGTGATCCCGACTGCCAGGAGTCTTCAAGGCTACCGCCCCGCCTACTGGCCCGGAAAATGCAAAATATCGGCAGATCGGAGATCTAATGGACTTTAACCAATCTCCACTCCTGGTGATCTGGGAAGTTACTCAAGCTTGTGATTTAGCGTGCATTCATTGCCGTGCTTCAGCGCGGCCGGAGCGGGATTCCGGGGAATTAAGCACCGAGGAGGGGTTCCGGTTCCTCTCTGAAGTCAAGCGCTTTGGCAACCCGCTCATGGTCTTTACCGGCGGAGATCCGCTCAAACGTCCGGATATCTATGACTTGGCTCTCTACAGCGTTACTCAGGGCTTGCGGACCAATATCACTCCTAGTGCGACTCCACTGCTCACCGCAAAGGCCGTCGAAGATTTCCAAAACTGCGGAATCTCACGCATGGCCATTAGTTTAGATGGGCCAGATGCCCCAAGCCAGGACCGGTTCCGCCAAGTGCCGGGGACCTTCGATCAGGCCATGGCCGCTTTGACCCACGCTCGGCACATTGGGCTCGAAACCCAGGTTCAGACCACCGTCACGCGCCGGAATCTGGCGACGCTGGGACGCATCGCCGAACTTGTGGCCGAAGTTCAATCTAAAATGTGGAGCCTGTTCTTCCTGGTGAATACCGGGTGCGCCACGGAAGCAGACGATCTGACCGCGGAGGAATACGAAAAGGTATTCGAGTTCCTCTACGAGATTTCCAAAGTCGCTCCGTTCGAAGTGAAAACGACCGAAGGCCTGCACTACCGGCGCTACATCGCGCAGCGGCTGAAGGCCGAGCACGGCGGACGCGGCGGCGTCAACGGGCGGATGCTCTGGCGGACCACCGGCGTCAGCGACGGGCGAGGCTTCGTGTTCGTCTCGCACACCGGCGAGATCTTTCCGAGCGGTTTCCTGCCAATCTCCGCCGGCAACGTGCGGCGAGACTCGATTGTGGAGGTGTATCAGAACTCGAGCCTGTTCCGCATTCTGCGCGATCCCGGGTCACGGGAAGGCAAGTGCGGCCACTGCGAATATCACAAGCTGTGCGGCGGATCGCGCGCGCGGGCTTATGCGCTTACCGGAAACTATCTGGAGGCGGATCCGCGCTGCTGCTACCAGCCCCAGGCCGCGCTGGAGCCGGTTGCGGTCTAGCCGTACAGGCGCGATTCGCGGCGCATGCATCCGCCGCGGCTACGGATGTTCGAATTCGTTGGCCCGCGGCACCAGCTCCATGTAGACTTTTTGCGGCAGCTTGGTGTGCCAGTGGCCGGTCCATTGCGCGATCCCGACGCAGCCAAAAAACAGCACCGCGATTGCGGCGGCCATCGCCCATACAGGCACCTTCCGGCGCCCCACGGCCGACACGTACAAGGCGTTTTCCACCGGGCAGGAAGCGACGCAGCTCAGACATCCCGTGCACTCGGCCGAGGAAATGGTGATCAACTGGTCCACCTTCAGGGCCGACGGGCACGCTTTCGCGCACTTGCCGCAGTCGATGCAGAGCGCCGCATCGCGCTTGATCTTGAGAGGACTCGCCAGCGCGAGTAACCCCAGCAGCCCGCCATAGGGGCAAAGGTAACGGCACCAGAAATTCTCGACCAGGACCGACGCCGCCGCCAGCAAGGCCAGCACCGCGACGCCAGCCAGCGTCAGCGTGCGGAAGAAATTGAGCATCTTGACGTCGGCCACGATGCCGTATGGTCCGCTCAGGAACGCGCGAATCTGGTCTACCGACATGGCCGCGATGACGTACAGGAAAAGTCCCATCAGGATGTATTTCAGAGCGCGCAGCGGAACATCCAGCCCGCGCGGCAGCCTGAAATTCCGCCGGAACAGTCTGCGGCCGAGTTTCGCCAGGTATTGCGACAGCGTCCCAACCGGACACAGCCAACTGCAGAAGCTCTTACGCGCCAGCCAGGAGATCAGCAGAAACGAAATTAAAAGGAAAACTCCGGCAGGATGAACCGACGGAAGTCCACCAGTGTAGAGCCACACCTTGAGGTTCATCAGCGAGGCAATCGGCAGCCAGCCTTCGATACCGGGCGGCCGCTGGGCGAAGCCGGTTCGGCCGCCGGTTTCGTAATAGCGGACAAACAGGTAGAACTCGGCTCCGATCCAAACATTTAGCGCTAGAAACAGCACTTGGAACCAGCGCCGGATGGCTTGTGTCCGGTCCGGGCCGGCTCTCTGGAAGGGTTTCTTCATGGCACGCTTAGTTCATGCAATGGGTCTAGACAAAAGCCATGGCAAGCGAGTTGCCATTTCAGGCCTGGCGCTATCATAGGAGAGAAAGCATGCTGGCCAAGACGCAGATCGGCGTGGAGGAATACCTCGCTTTGGCATTTCCCGACCGCCCGGAACCGGACTACGTTCACGGGGAGGTCGTCGAGCGAAGCTTGCCTACACCAATTCACAGTCAGATTCAGGCTCTCCTGATCCTCCAATTCGGAGCATTGTTGCGACGGGGCCGGCTTGTTTTGTTGCCCGAGCTCCGCGTGCGGATTGAACCACGCCTTTTTCGCGTCGTGGACTTGGCGATCTATCGCGATCGCCGCCCCGAGGGCCGCTACGCCACCGATCCCGCGTTCCTGGCGATCGAGATCGTCTCGCCCGACGACAACTACCACAACCTCACCCAAAGGCTGGAGGATTACCGCCGCTGGGGCGTACCGCATGTGCGGCTCGTGGACCCTTGGCTCAAGCGCCTGTACGAATACACCGAGGCGGGTCTGTTGCAGCACGCCGCGCTGCGGCTTCCTGAGTTTGATTTCGAGATCTCGGCGAAAGAACTCTTCGAGGCGGTGTGATTCAGGCGCGGACGGTCTCGACGCCCCCGGCCCGCTGAGCGCGGTCCAGTTCCTCGGCCAGAATGCGAGTCACCTTTCCGACGCTGGGTTCCTGGATCATGGTGAGGTGATCCCCGGGCACCTGGTGGAAGACGAAGCCATTGGGCGCGAGGTGGTTCCATCCGAACTCGGGATCGAAGTATCGGCCGCGCGGCCAGTCTGAAGCCCAAATGTGCACCATCCGTCCGGACCAAGGCTGGGGGCGGTGACTCAGCAGGGCCGGGGTCGTCTCCGGCAGCCAAGCCGGCGGGGCGCCCGTCACGGCACGGCGATAGCGCTCCCAGAAGCCTCCGGGCCAGCGGCGAGCGACGTAAACGAAGCGCCGTACCCGGCGCCACAAGCGCACCCAGGCCTGATGCGGAGCGCTCAGTGCCGGCAGAAAGAAGTTGCGCACATCCAGCATGGCCACGAAGGAGACCTGGCAGTCTTGCTGCTCCAGTTGCCGCGCCATTTCCAGAGCGATCACCCCGTGCGCGCACCATCCCACCAGCGCATAGGGACCGTGCGGCCGGAAGCGGCGCAGCACGCGCGTACACTCGGCCGCCATTTCCTCGATGGAGCGCTGCCTGGTGGGGTCCGCCGTGGCCGGAATCGGGATCCCGAACAGAGGATGGTTATCTCCCAGATGCCGTGCGATTCGCGCGCCCTCGTATCCGGGCTGGATCAGGAACAGGGGCAGTTCTTGGCCACGAGGTTGGAAGGGAAGCACGCCGGATTCCCCAGTCAGGCGCGCCGGATCGGCCAGGGCCTCGGCCAGCAGGGCCACCGTGGGGGCCCACAGGAACACCCCGGGCGAGAGGTAGCAGCCGAACTCCTGCTCCAGCAGCAGCGCACACTCGGTGGCCGCCAGCGAGTCGCCGCCAAGATCAAAGAAACTATCGTGAACGCCCACGCGCTCGCAGTGCAGAACCTGCGCGAACAGGCCGGCGATGCGCTGCTCGATTTCATTGCGCGGCTGGACATTCTGGCTGGCACGGTTGTCGCCGGCGCGGGAGCTCACATATTCCCAGATTTTCGATCGTTGAACCTTGCCAGTGGGACCAGTGGGCAGCTTATCCAGGAAAAAAATGCGCCGCGGCAGCTTGTGCGCGGCCAATCGAGTGGCGGCGAACTTCTGCAGGTCGGAGGCTGTGGCCGCGGCTCCAGCACGCAGAACGACTGCCGCGGCGACGTCCTCGCCCAGTTTGTCGTGCGGCACGGAAAAGGTGACAGCCTCCGCGACGTCGGGGTGCGTCATGAGCGCCTGGTCCACTTGTAAGGGCGAAATCTTCTCTCCGCCGCGATTGATGAATTCGCTGGCGCGGCCGGTCAAGAATAGAAAATTATCCGCGTCGAGATAGCCGAGGTCGCCAGTGTGGAACCATCCGTCGCGAAACGCAGCCCGGGTAAGTTCCGGATTGCGGAAGTATCCGTCGATGACCACCGGTCCTCGCACCACCACCTCTCCAGTTTCACCGCGCGGCACCACCAGCCGGTCGGCATTCACGATCCGCACTTCGGCGCCGGATGGTTGACCACAGGAGCCGCGCCGGCGTTCGCCGGCGAGCCGGTCCATTGCGATG
This sequence comes from Bryobacteraceae bacterium, assembly GCA_035632015.1. Taxonomy (GTDB): domain Bacteria; phylum Acidobacteriota; class Terriglobia; order Bryobacterales; family Bryobacteraceae; genus Palsa-89. The sequence goes on along the minus strand of DASQHQ010000175.1, from coordinate 22,275 downwards.
CTGGTGGCTTCAGAGAGCCCGTAGACTTGCAGGAGTGGCGCTCGAAAAAGAGATTCAATCTGTTCGGCGACCGACCCAGGGAGCGGCGCGCCTCCCGCGCGCAGGAAGCGGACCGAACAGCGCTTTAAGAGTTCCTCATAACGCGCAGAGTGCTCGAGGATCTCCCTCAGAATGGCCGGTACAGCGGCGAACCAGGTTGGCCGGAACTCCTCCAGGCAGCGGAAAAAATCGTCCACCTGAAACCCGCCCGTCCACACTGCGCTGCTGCCGGCCGCCAGCGGTAGGAGAAAGCCAGCATTGAAGCCGAGCAAGTGGAACTGCGGAGAGAAACTCAGGCACCGGTCAGCCGGGGTCAGCGAAAGCCGTTCGGCCACGCCCACGTCAGTGTTAAACAGGACGCCGTGGCTCAGCGGCACCAGCTTGGGACGCGCCGTGCTGCCTGAGGTGCTGATGATGTAGGCTATGTCCGCGGCTTCGGCGGGTTGGCCGGTTCTGGCCGATTTATCGGAGGCACCCTCTCCCTGCAAAGTGAATACTCCCGCTTCAGCCTCGGCCATGACATCGACAACTGGAATTCTTGCGGCTCGCGCCGCTTCGCGCGCGGGCTGAGCCCGGTTGGGATAGGCCAGGACGATCTTCGGAGCCAGTTCGGCGAACAGGCTCTCGTATTCGGCCTGCTGCAGGTCCGGGTTCAGAGCCGCCACAGTGGCGCAGGATGACACGCACAAGGATGCCGTGGCCGCGTCCGGTCCATTGGGGAGAACATTCACGACGATATCGCCGCGGCCTATCCCCAGTTCCCACAGGCGCAGCCGCGTTTTGTGGATATGTTCCCGCAACCGCGCGAAGGTGAGAGCGTCTCGATCCGGGGCGAGGACCGCCGGTTGCTCGCCCACTCGAACTGCCTGTGCCGCTACCATCTGCTCCAGTGTGCACTCGGGCGAAGACTTCGCCCTTGCTTGTGGAACGGCGGCTGGGGACTCGCTACGCTCGGTTCTCAACATGCTCGGCCTGCGCCGGTTTTGTCGGGGTGTACCCGGCGGAAATCTTGTTGCGTCATTGAGCGCGGTCCAGTTCGTCCGCTAGAATGCGAGCCACCTCGCGGATATTAGGTTCCTGAATCATGGTGAGATGATCACCCGCCACCCGATGGAACACGAAGCCATTGGGGGCCAGGTGGCTCCATCCGAACTTGGGATTGAAGTAGCGGCCGTGCGGCCAGTCGGAGGCCCAGATGTGCACCAGCCTCCCGGCCCATGGCTGCGGGCGATAGCAATGCAGAGCTGGAGTGGTCTCCGGCAGCGGGAGGGGCGGCCCACCGGTCACGGCGTGGTGATAGCGCCGCCACAAGCCTCCGGGCCAGCGTCGAGCGACGTAGACGAAACGGCGCGCCCGGCAATAGAAGCGCACCCAGGCCAGATGCGGAGCGCTCAGCGACGGCAGATAGAAGTTGCGCGCATCCAGCATGGCCACGAAGGAGACCTGGCAGCCTTGCTGCTCCAGTCGCCGCGCCATTTCCAGAGCGATCACTCCGTGCGCGCACCATCCCACCAGCGCGTAGGGGCCGTGCGGCCGGAAACTGCGCAGCACGCCCGTGCACTCGGCCGCCATTTCCTCGATGGAGCGCTGCCTGGCCGGGTCCGCCGCGGCCGGAATCGGAATCCCGAACAAAGGATGGTCTGCTCCCAGATGCCGTGCGATTCGCGCGCCCTCGTGTCCGGGCTGGATCAGGAACAGGGGCAGGCCGTGGCCCCGAGGTTGGAAGGGAAGCACGCCGGATTCCCCAGTCAGGCGCGCCGGATCGGCCAGGGCCTCGGCCAGCAGGGCCACCGTCGAGGCCCACAGAAACACGCCGGGTGAGAGAGCGGAGCAGCCGAACTCCCGTTCGAACAGCAGTGCGCAATCGGTGGCCGCCAGCGAATCCCCGCCGAGATCGAAGAAATTATCATCAATGCCCACCCGCTGGCGGTACAGGACCTGCTCGAACAGCCCCGCAATCCGCCGCTCGATTTCATTGCGCGGCGGGACGTACGGGCTGCGAGTGAGATCCGCGCTGGTGCCCGCCGGCGCCACCAATTCCCGCATCCGCGATCGCTGGATCTTCCCGGTATCGCTCACCGGCAGTGTGTCCAAGAACACCACGCGCCTGGGGAGCTTGTGGACTGCCAGCCGTGCCGCTGCAAACTCCTGCAGCTCGGCTTCTGTGGCGGAGGCGCCATCGTGCAGCACCACCGCCGCCGCTATCTCTTCTCCCAGCTTGTCATGCGGCATCGCAAACGTGACAGCCTGGGCGACGGCGGGGTGCAACATGAGCACCTGGTCCACTTCCACCGGAGAAACTTTCTCGCCGCCGCGATTGATAAACTCGCTGGCGCGGCCGGTCAGGAACAGAAAATTGTCCGCGTCGAAATAGCCGAGGTCTCCGGTGTGGAACCAACCGTCGCGAAAGGCGGCCTGTGTGAGTTCCGGGTTGCGGAAGTATCCGTCGATGACCGCGGGCCCGCGCACTACTACCTCTCCCGGCTGGCCCTGCGGAACCAGGCGTCCGCGCTCATCCAGCACCGCGACCTCATTGCATACCGGGCGGCCGCAAGATCCGCGCTTGCGCGGCCCCGCCAAGCTATCCGCGGCGACGGAGGTGGTCTCCGACAAGCCATAGAACTGAAGCAAGGGAGCATGAAAGGCGGCTTCAATTCTTTCGGCCACGGAGCCGGGAAGCGGGGCGCCCGAGGAACGGAGGAAACGGATCAAGGTGTGACCAAGCACCGGCGCGTGTCGCGGCGCATGCTGAAGGATGTCCTCGAAAACGGGCGGCAGGGCGGCGAACCAAGTCGGCCGGAACTCATCCAGCCACGGGAAGAATTTCTCGGCGCGAAATCCATGGGTGCAAACCGTGCTGCCGCCGGTCCAAAGAGGCGCCAGAATGCCGACCACGAGTCCCAGGCCATGATAGATGGGGAAGACATTCAGCAAGCGGTCATTGGGCGTGAGGTCGAGCAAGCCGCGCGCGGTGGAACTGATGGCGCACAGTGCGCGGTGGGGCATCGGCACCAGCTTGGGGCTCGCCGTGCTCCCGGAAGTCGCGATGATGTAAGCGATGTCGCCGCCCCGCGAGGGCTCGCCCATGTCCCCCTGTCCGGCGGACACACCCTCGCTCTCCAGCGCAAATGCGCCAGCCTCGGCGCCGGCCACAACGTCCACGACCAGAATGCCGGCTGCCCGCGCCGCACGCCGCGCCGGCCGCGCCCGGCCGGGTTCGGCGAGCACGATCTTGGGCGACAGTTGTGCAAACAGGCCCTCATACTCGGACTGCAGCATGTTCGGGTTCAGGGGTGCGAATGTAGCGCAGGATGAAACAGACAAAAAGGCGCTGGCCGCATCCGGTCCATTCGCGAGAACGCTGGCCACGATGTCGCCCCGGCTCACGCCAAGCCGCCCAAGCTGCAGGCGCGCAGCTCGGATCTGTCGATCCAGCCCGCCAAATGTCAAGGGAACCCGGCCCGGCGCTAAGAAAGCCGGACGGTTGCCGATCCGGCGCGCCTGCGCCTCGACCATCTCATGGATGGCAGACCACGCTTCCGCTTCAACCCTGCCGTTCTGAAGTCTAATCGTGCGCTCGTGAAGAGAACTTGCAGGTGGCCGTTCTTCAGCTTTCGACACGCTCTGCCTCTACGCCGTTCAGGAAGCGGCTTCTCAACCGCTTTGAGACTCAACTCCAAACCCTGTCGAGGATACACCAACCACTCGGTCAAGTCCAGGATTCGGATCATACCGCGCGCAGCCCGCCGGCGCCATACCGTGCGGACGGTAGTGGACAGTACTGCTAGTTTCAGTACTCTAATTCCGCCGCGTAAGACTCCGGCGGCCAATGGCATCGCTGCGCCCGAGCCAGCTTCGCTGCTTTCGAGTGATGACGTCGCTGCTCCCGCGGTTCGCAAAGAAGCCGATTGTTTAGGGGTGCTATGTTGAAAGTGACCCCTGACGAGAGGATTATGCTGGGATCAAAAGTACACTCTACCGAGGACCTGAACCCACAAGAAACGTCCGAGTGGCTGGAAGCGCTGGAAGGCGTAGTCGAAGAAGACGGCCTGGAACGCGCCTCCTACCTGCTGGACCGCTTGATCGACCACGCCGCTTTGCATGGCGTCTCACAAGCGCGCAGGCTTACCACGCCTTACATCAACACCATACCGCGCGAAAAAGAGGCGCCCTATCCGGGCGATCGGACCATCGAGCGGCGCATCAAGAGTCTGATTCGCTGGAACGCCATGGCTATGGTCGTGCGGGCCAACAAGCACGATCCAGGCATCGGTGGCCACATTTCCACCTTCTCATCGCTGGCCACATTGGTTGAGGTCGGGCACAACCATTTCTTTCACGCGCGCTACGGCGATCAACCCGGCGACTTCGTCTATTTTCAAGGGCACGCCTCGCCGGGCACTTACGCGCGCGCGTTCCTGGAAGGGCGCCTCACCGAAAAGCACTTGGAGAACTTCCGGCACGAATTGCGCGAACATCCCGGTTTGTCTTCCTATCCGCATCCCTGGCTGATGCCTGATTTCTGGCAGTTTCCGACCGTATCCATGGGGCTGGGTCCGATCAACGCCATCTACCAGGCGCGCTTCATGCGCTATCTGGAGCATCGCGAGATCATCCCCGTGACACCGCGCAAGATCTGGGCGTTCGTGGGCGACGGCGAAACCGACGAGCCAGAGACGCTGGGCTCCATCACCCTGGGCTCGCGCGAAAATCTCGACAATCTGATTTTCGTTGTCAACTGCAATCTGCAGCGGCTGGACGGGCCGGTGCGCGGCAACGGCCAGATCATCACCGAACTCGAAGCGGCCTTCCGGGGCGCCGGCTGGAACGTGATCAAGGTCTTGTGGGGTTGCAATTGGGACGAACTGCTGGCCCGCGACACCACTGGCCTGCTGGTCAAGCGCATGGGCGAGTGCGTGGACGGCGAGTATCAGAGCTTCAAGGCCAAGGATGGCGCCTATGTGCGGCGAGAGTTTTTTGGAAAATATCCGGAGCTGCTCAAGCTGGTCGAGCACATGACGGACGAGGAGGTTTTTGCCCTGCGCCGCGGCGGGCACGATCCGCAGAAGGTCTATAACGCCTACCAACGCGCCGTGGAGCACACCGGCTCGCCCACCGTCATCCTGGCCAAGACCATTAAAGGCTATGGAATGGGAGAGGCCGGCGAAGGCCGCAACGTCACGCACCAGCAGAAGAAGCTGACCGAAGACGAGCTGCTATACTTCCGCAAGCGGTTCGAGATTCCGATTCCGGACGAGGCCGCTCATACCGCCTCGTTCTACAAGCCACCCGACGACAGCCCCGAGATGCAGTATCTGCGGGCGCGCCGCGAAGCCATGGGCGGGAGCCTGCCGGCGCGCAAGCCGCCCAAGATCACCCTCCAGGCGCCGGCGCTGAACGTTTTGGCCGAATCGCTGGCCGGCTCTCATGGCCGCGACGTTTCCACCACCATGGCGTTCGTCCGCGTCTTGACCCTGCTGTTGAAGGATCAAGCCATCGGCAAGTATGTAGTCCCCATTGTCCCCGACGAGGCGCGCACGTTCGGCATGGAAGCATTGTTCCGCCAATATGGCATCTACGCCAGCCGCGGACAGCTCTACACGCCGGTGGACAGCGCGAACTTTCTGTTCTATCGCGAAGCCTACAACGGCCAGATTCTCGAAGAAGGCATCACAGAAGCGGGCTCGATGGCTTCGTTCACCGCTGCCGGCACCGCCTATGCAACGTATGGCGTGCCGATGATTCCGTTCTTCACCTACTATTCGATGTTCGGTTTTCAACGCATCGGCGACTTGATCTGGGCCTTCGCCGACGCACGCGGCAAAGGCTTTCTGATGGGCGGAACGTCCGGACGAACTACTCTGGCGGGTGAGGGCCTGCAGCACCAGGACGGCCACAGCCTGGTGTTGGCCAGCGTGGTGCCGACCTGCCACAGCTACGATCCGGCGTACGCCTACGAGATCGCGGTCATCGTGCAGGATGGCATCCGGCGAATGTATCAAGAGATGGAAGATCGCTTCTATTACCTGACGATTTGCAACGAGAACTACGCCCAGCCTGCCATGCCCGAAGGGGTCGCCGAGGGCATCCTGCGCGGCATTTATCGCTGCCAGGCGGCGCCCGGGGGCACCGCGCAAGTGCAGCTCTTCGGCAGCGGCCCGATTTTGAACGAGGCGCTTCGGGCGCAGAAAATTCTCGAGGAGCAATACCAGGTGGCGGCCGACGTGTGGAGCGTCACCAGCTACAACGAGCTGCGGCGGGACGCACTGGAGACCGACCGCTGGAACCGGCTGCATCCCAGCGAACCGGAGCGGAAGCCGTATCTGCTCCAGGCTCTCGAGGGCGCCGCCGGCCCGATCATCGGCTCCACGGATTACATGAAAGTCGTGGCGGACCAGATTGCGCCCTGGCTTCCCGGCCGGCTGGTCTCGCTCGGCACCGACGGTTTCGGCCGCAGTGAAAATCGCGAATACCTGCGCAAGCACTTCGAGAACGGAGCCGAAGCCATGGCCGCGGCGGCACTGTCGCGGCTGGCGCGGGATGGGCAGTTCGAGAAAGCCCGCGCGCAGGCGGCGATCTCGGAACTGGGACTCCATCCCGAGAGTCCAGATCCGGTAAAAAGATAAACCCGCTTGCGCCCGCGCTTACTTTAGCTCGACAGCCAGCCTTTCGACAGCCTGATCCATCGAGTTCTCCTCGGTGTGCGTCGCCGCTCCTGACATCCGTACCGATCCGGCTTTGAGGCTGGGATGGTCGGTGATGTAGCACACTACCCGATTCAGCTTGTGTTCGTGCCGAGCGCCCTTTTCGTGCGGACCGTAACGCACGCGCAGCACCCGCACCTGGTCGTTCTCGAATTCCACGCGATAGTGTTCGGGATCCACTTTGACGGGGTCCATGTCGGTGGCCGGCAGCGGTCCTGCGGGACGGCTCTTCAACTGGATGTCGATCAGCCGGAAACCGCGATCGCCGATGTTCTCGCTCACATACGGGCCGGCGGACGGAATCCAATGGAAGTCGCCCGCTTTGAAGCTGATCTTCTCCGCTTTCCCCGACGAAGAGGTCAGCGTCATTTGTCCGGAGTCGAGGAAGACCAGAATTCCCTTCAGCGGGTACTCGCGCGGCGTGCTGGGATGATGCGGCTCCAGCGTGAGCAAGGAAGCTTTGGCCTGCGGGGTGTCCAGCTTCACCTCCTCCGGCATCTGGGCGAATAGCCCCGCTGTCGTCAAGGCCGCAATCGACAGGCAAATGATCATCGTGTGCATGGCTTCCACGACGTATATCATACGCTGCTTGCCGGAATCGCGCTAATTTAGGATTAGGATTATGCGGTGGAAATGGTTCCTGGCCGGACTGGTCACGTTCCCCATCGCAACGGCTTTGGCCGGCTGGATTTTTCTGAGTATGCACCAGGATGGCTTCAGCGCCCGCGCGCAGCCGACCTGGGTGGAAACGGCACTGGCGAAGGAGGCCCGAAAGCTAGCCGTTCCGGCCGCGGCGATCTCGCTCACCAACCCGGTGAGCGACTCGCCGGAAGTTCTGGCCGAGGCTCGGGCGCATTGGGCGGATCATTGCGCGACATGTCATGCCAACGACGGCAGCGGCCAAACCCCGATCGGCATCGGATTGTATCCTCCCGCGCCCGACATGCGCGGGCCGGGCACGCAGAATATGACGGATGGCGAGTTGTTCTTCATCATCGAGAACGGCATTCGGATGAGTGGCATGCCGGCCTGGGGCGCTCCAGGCCACGACCTGCAGGATTCCTGGAAGCTGGTCCGCTTCATCCGGCACCTGCCAGGGCTCACTCCCGAAGAGCTGCTCGAAATGGAGACATTGAATCCGAAGAGTCCGGATGAACTGAAAGAAGAACAGGAAGAAAAGGAGTTTCTCAATGGAGGCGAACCACATGAACAGGCGCCGCAGCATCATCATTAGCCGCATTACTCTCGCGATTTTCGCTCTGTCGCTGGCAGCGACACTGGCGTTCGCCCATGGCGGGCTCGAGCACGTCTTGGGCACCGTCGTCAAAGCGTCGGACACGTCCATCACGGTGAAAACGACTGCCGGCAAGATGGTCGATGTCAACCTGGACGCCAAAACTACTTTCGCGAAAGGAACCCAGGCCATCCAGAAGACTGATATCAAGGTGGGCGACCGTGTTGTGATTCACGCCGAAAAAAGCGGCGATAAGCTCACAGCCCACACCGTGGAGATCGGAGCCGCCCCGGCCGCCAAGGCCGCTCACTAAGCTGTTCAGCTCCGAAGCGCGCACCCTGAAGCGCCGCGCCTCGTGTGCGCGAGTGCGCCTCTGTGGCTAAATCAAAGCATGTTCTATCTCACGGAAGCGGACGTTCAGGCCCTGCTCCCGATGCAAGAGTGCGTCGGCGCGATGCAGCGAGCCTTCCAAGCTCTCTCGCAAGGCCGCGCGCAGAATCAGCCGCGTCGGCGCTTGATACTCGAATCCGGATCGGTGCTGCACAGCATGGCCGGGCAGTTTCTTAACTATTTCGGAACCAAGTTCTACTCGACCAATCCGCGCTACGGCGCGCACTTCTACTTCATGCTGTACGACGCCAAGACCGCCCAGCCGCTGGCGCTCATGGAAGCGAATCACCTGGGGCAGATTCGCACCGGCGCAGCCAGCGGCTACGCCACCGATCTGCTGTCCGATCCAAAGGCGGACAGCGTGGGGATCATCGGCTCGGGCTTCCAGGCCAGGACGCAGCTGGAGGCGATCCGGGCGGTCCGGCCGGTCCGCGACGTCCGCGTCTGGAGCCGCAGTGAAGAAAAGCGGCGGAAGTTCGCCGAAGAATGCTCGGCGACGGCGGTCGATTCCGCCCAGCAAGCCGTCGGCGCCGCTCGGATTGTCGTTACGGCCACCAACTCCAGGGAGCCGGTGCTGGAAGATCGCTGGATTCAGCCGGGAACCATGATCAACGCCATCGGATCGAACGCCGCCAGCCGCCGCGAACTCCCGGCCGAACTGGTGCGCCGCGCGGATCTGGTTGCGATTGATTCTCTCGAACAAGGCAAGCTCGAAGCCGGCGATCTGATCCTGGCCGACAGTTGGTCAAACGTTGTCGAACTGCAGACAGTCCGGCCGCACTACGACCCGAATCAAATCACGATTTTCAAATCACTCGGCTTGGGAGTGGAGGACGTGGCGGCGGGAGCGTTTGTCTACGAGCGGGCGCTCGCTACTCCTGAACGGTTTGTTGATCGGAATCGCGCCATGCGCTGATTTTCAGCCGGCGGCACACCCAGCACAAGCCTTCGGTGGAATTCGGGGCGCAAGCCGCTCCGCAGACGGAACACTTCTCGTGGCGCTGGATCTGGTCCGACTGGATAGCGCGCTTGGCCTGTTCCAGCAGCCCTTGGTCAATCACCGGTTCACTGGCCGGCAGGGGTTTCCGTTTCATCACCTTATAAAAACTACACTAACACGGAAGGGCACGGTTACGCTGCGCGCTCCAGCCGCATGATATACCCAGGATCGAGCGAAGCTGAACAACGCGAACATTTCTGGCCCGGCTTTACTTTCGCCGTTCTTCCGTTGCTAACCACAATGCCTTCCACCGTGTGAGTGCAGATGGGGCAGTAGACGAACGCCTTGGTCTCGAATTGAACTGCTGGTTGCGGACGGGTTAGGGGATTCATGCTCCCTCCTCCTTCATTGTTTATGACGCAAGTGAATGACCAAAGGATTGATGAAAATTGTAAACATCTTGAACGCAAAGATTGCAGTGCCGCAAGAAGGCGCTAAACTGAATTGTTCGATTGCTTATGAAACTCGCCTTCCTCTTTCCCGGTCAGGGCTCGCAGTACGTCGGGATGGGGAAGAGCTTGGCGGATCGGTTCGCCGAGGCCAGGGAAGTTTTCGAGCAGGCCGACCGGGCGTTGGGCTTTTCACTCACCCAACTTTGCTTTGCAGGTCCGGCCGAAGCGCTCCAGCTTACTGAGAATACGCAGCCGGCGCTGCTGACCGTCTCGATCGCGGCATTTCGCGTGCTGGAAAAGCAAGGCCTGAGACCGGACTACGTCGCCGGGCACAGTTTGGGCGAATATTCGGCGCTGGTCGCGGCTGGATCGATCGGGTTTGGCGAAGCAGTGCGGCTGGTGCGCAAGCGCGGCCGGTACATGCAGGCAGCGGTCCCGGCCGGTGTCGGCGCGATGGCGGCTCTTCTGAAGCTGCCGGAGGGCAAGCTGGATGGGGTCTTGAGCCAGGCGGCGCAAGGGGAGGTGGTGAGCGCGGCAAATCTCAATTCGCCGGATCAGGTGGTGATCGCCGGGCACGCCGGCGCTGTGGCAAGAGCCATGGAGCTGGCCAAGGCGGCCGGCGCCCGGCGCGCGGTGCTGCTCCCGGTGAGCGCGCCCTTTCATTGCGCCTTGATGAAACCGGCGCAGGAACGGCTGGCCGCGGATTTGAACGCCACCGAATTCCGCGACCTGGCATTCCCGCTGGTGAATAACTGGCAGGCGCGTATCATTCAAACCGGCAGTGAGGCGCGCGAGAGCCTGTATCATCAAGTGCCCAACCCGGTGCTCTGGGCGGATTCCATCCGGCAACTCGCTTCGGCCGGCGTAACCCGTTTTATCGAAGCCGGCGCGGGAGGCGTGCTCACCGGCTTGCTTCGCAATATCAACCCCGAACTGCAAGGTTCTAAGTTCGGTGAGGCGGAAGATTGGGAGAAGCTTCATGCGGCCATGGCCTAGCGTTGCTCTGTGCGCGGTTGTCTCATTCTTTTTCCTTTTCGCGAGTTGCAAAATGACTCCAGAACAGCAGGATCTTTCAAAACTCACGGACGACTTCGTGTACAGCTCGCTGGCCTTGTCCCCGGTGTCGGCCACATCGGCCGGCTACCACGAGCATCACGGCGTCAAGCTGGACGAAAAGCTGGACGATTTCAGCCCGGCCGGAATCGACGAGCAGCGCCAGTTCTATGCGGGGTTTCGCGACCGCCTGGCTCGGATCCAGCAGGACAAGCTGTCCGCCGAAGAAGGCGCCGACTATCAGATCCTCCAGAGCCAGGTGGAGCTGGCCTTGCTCGAGTTGAACGAGATCCAAAGCTTCCGCCACAATCCGACGGTTTACGTCGAGCTGGTGGGTAACGCCCTGTTCAATCCGTTCGTGCTGGAGTATGCGCCCATCGACAGCCGTTATCACGCCATCATCCAGCGGCTCCTCAAGGTTCCCGCCTTGATGGATCAGGGGAGAGCGAACCTGCTGGACTCGCCCGAAGTCTGGAACCGCGTGGCGCAAGAGGAGAACGACGGCAACATCAATTTGATCGACCAGACCTTGCGCTCGAACACGCCGGCGGCTCTGAAAGGCGAATACGATCAGGCCGCTCAGGGCGCACTCAAGGCGCTGCGCGATTTCAGCAGCTATCTGAAAACCGATCTAGCGCGCAAGACCAGCGACTGGCGATTGGGCAAGGATAAGTACGAAAGGAAATTCCGCTACACGCTCGTTTCCGGCAAGCCGCCCGGGCAAGTGCTGTCGGAAGCCGAGACCACGCTCAACAGCGTTCGGGATGAAATGGCCAAGCTGGCCGCGCCGCGATCGATCAAAGAAGCGCTCGACAAGATTGCCAAGGATCATGCCACGCCCGCAGCTTTCATAGATCAGGCCAGCAATGATCTGGAGCAGGCGACGCAATTCGTGCGCGAGAAACATCTGGTCACGTTGCCGGCGCGCGGCAATTTGAAGGTGATTCCGACGCCCGAGTTCATGCGCGGGATCTACGGCGTGGCGGGATTCAATCCTGCGCCGGCGCTCGAGCCGCAGCTCGGCGCTTTCTACTGGGTGACGCCGATTCCGTCCAACTGGCCCAAGGAACGCATCGAATCCAAGCTGCGCGAATACAACCGCTACGGGCTGATGGAGATCACGGTTCACGAAGCCATGCCCGGCCACTATGTGCAGTTTGAAGTGGCCGACAATCTGGAACCCAAGTCGCGGCGCGTGTTGCGGAACATCTTCGGCAACGGCCCGTACGTCGAAGGCTGGGCCACCTACGCGCAGCAGTTAGTGTCGGACGAAGGCTTCATGAACAACAGCGTCGAGCTGCGCATGACGTTGTACAAACAGTTGATGCGAGCGATAGCGAATACGATTCTGGATGTCCGGCTGCAGACCATGGGGATGACCGATCAGGAGGCCATGGACCTCATGATTCGCGACACGTTCCAGGAGAAGGAAGAAGCCACGGCGAAACTGCAGCGGGCCCAGTTGTCCTCCTGCCAGTTGCCGACCTATTTCGTCGGGTGGCGCGGCTGGTTGGACGTTCGCGAAGAATACAAGAAGCGCAAAGGCGCGGCTTACCGGCTGTCGGATTTCCACGACGCCGCGCTGAAAGAGAGCGCCGTGCCGCTGCCCGCGCTGGGCGGCCTGCTGCCTTAAGTGCGTTCTCTGCGGCGTCGCCGGAATCCAGCGCAAGATGCCCGTGATCATGAGAAATTCGGAAGCGCAGCGGATGGCTCGTGAGCTTGCTAGGCTCCGGGGTGTGTCGACGACGGAAGCGGTAACGCAAGCGATTCGAGAGGCGCTCGATCGCGAAAGGCGTCGCCGCCGGGAGAAGTCCTTAAGTCAGGAGTTGTTGGAGATCGGGGCGCGCTGCGCCAAGCACATCAAACGCCCATCGAAGCCGCGGAATCAGGGGCACTTGCTGTACGACAAACGAGGGCTGCCCCGCTGAGTCTCGTCAGAAATTCAGCACGTGCCAGAGGCTGACGAAGTCGTCCGTCCAGAGGATCGGCGTGCGATGCGTCCACGGCGCGGCGCGGGCAGCCAGTCCGGATCGCGCCAGAAATTGGCTGTCACCGCTCAGCAGCACCCACTTTGAGCTGCTCTCGCCGGTTTCGGCATCGTCGCCCGACACGAACACCAGCGCGCTCCAGCCTAGATGTGCGGCCAGCCCGCGCGCCACCGGCTCCAGGTTCAGGACGCGGTTCGAAATGTGAAGCAGCAGCAGACCGCCGGGCGCGAGCCGCCGACGGTACAAATCCGCGCACTCAGCCGTCAGCAGATGGAACGGGATCGCGTCGCTGGTAAAGGCGTCCACTGCGATCAGGTCGAAATCTTGCGAACGGCCGGCTGCGAGTTCGCGCTCGAATTGGATGCGTGCGTCCCCTAGCACGGTCTCGGTCCGCGCCTTCGAGTCGTCGAGGAACGTGAACCAGCGGTGCGCGATCGCTTCGACGTCAGGGTTGATTTCATAGAAACGGAAGGTGTCGCCGGGCCGTCCCCAGGCCGCCAGCGTGCCGGCGCCCAATCCCACGATGGCGATGCGCCGGTTCGCTCGCTCCAGCGCGTTGAGCGCGATCGCGACGCCGCTGTGCGGGCCATAGTAACTGGTCGGCCACCGGTGTTGCGGCCCGTCCAGATATTGGAAGCCGTGCCGGGTGCGGCCGTGACGCAGCTCGCGCAGCGGGCCGTTGCCGTCCGTCCGCTCGATGACCCGCAGGATGCCGTAGAAGTTCCGCGAGCTCGCCACCGAAGGCTGGCTGCCGCTGGTGGCCGCCGCGACGATCGCCGTGACGCCTCCGAACAGCAGAGCCATCAGCGGCACCCGGACTCCGAAATTGCGTCGAGTCCACTGAGCCAGCGCTCCGGTCCGCAGCCATCCCAGAAATCCGAGCAGGCATGCTGCTGCCAAGCCGGCCGGGTACTCGGTGAACTCGGTGAATACGCGTGGTGCGATCAGCGCTACAAATACGCCGCCCAGCGCGCCACCCGCGGCGATGGCGAGGTAGAACGAAGTGAGATGGCGGGGCGCCGGCCGCGATTTTGCGAGCTCGCCATGGCAGAGCATGCAGGTGGCGAACAGAGCCGCAAGGTAGACGGCCAGTTGCGCGCGAAGAGTCAGCACGCCCGACAGGCTCGGCATAGCGGAACCAGCCGGAGCGAGCACGCCCGCCGCGACAGCGAACAGTGCGCGCTGGTAGAACCGGTCGCTTTCAAATGCCAGAACGAACGCCAGCAGGTAAATGGCGAGCGGCGCAACCCAGAGGAACGGATTCACCGCGATCTCCTGCGAGACCTGGTTGGTGGTCGCGACCAGCAAGGTCGAGCTGCACGCCGATAACGCCACCCAAAACAGGACCGTTCGGACAGAAGGCCACGCCGCTTCATCGCTGACGGACTCCGGCCCCGCGACGTCCAGCGCGACCGGACGAAATCGCCAGGCCGTCCATCCGCACAAAACCGCGAAAGCCGCGTACAGCGCCGACCACAGCCCCACTTGCGCGTCCAGCTTCAGGTACGGCTCAACTGCGAACGGATAGCTCAGCAACGCGAGCAACGAGCCGAAGTTCGACAGCGCGTAAAATCGCCACGGCAACTTGGAGGGTTCTCTCAGCGTCAGCCAGCGCTGCAGCAGCGGACCGGTGGCGGACAAGAGAAAGTACGGCCCGCCGACCGTTGCCCCCAGCAGCAGCAGGATCCGGCCGGAAGGATCAGCGCTCGAGACCGGCTTCCAAACGGCGCCGCTGGGATGGATCGGCAAGAACCACAGCGATCCAGCGAGCAGCGCAACATGCATCCAAACTTGCAGCTTCACGTTCGTGCGCGAGCCCAGCCAATGCGCGTACGCATAGCCCGCCAGCAGCAGCACCTGGAAGAACAGCAGACAAACCGTCCACACCGCCGGGCCGCCGCCGAACCAGGGCAGAATGTAGCGAGCCATCATCGGCTGCACTTGGAACAGCAGAAATGCGCTGAGGAATATGCTGAGCGAGAAGCTCAAAGCGTCTACCGGTTGTACTTCGGCGTCGGGCCGCGCAACGCCGTCCACACCTTATCGCAGGCCTGCAGCGTCGCAGCGTCCAGCGGCCCGTCGCGAAATGCATCCAGGTCTTGCTCCAGGTGCTCCAGCTTGGATGCGCCCAGAATGATGCACTCGCTCACGGTGTGATGGTACAGCCAGTTGAGCGCCAGGCTGAGGAGCGAGCGCCCGGCGGAAGCGGCAATTTGCTGGAGCTGATCCACCGCCTCGAAAGTCGCCTGGTGCCAGTAGCGGTCCAGGTACATCCGGTTATTGTCGAAGCGCGTCCCCGGCAGCGGGGCTTCGCGGCGCTGTTTGCCGGTCAGCAGGCCGCCCGCGAGCGGATTGTAGACGATGTTGGAAACTCCGTAGCGCTGGCACATGGGCAGATATTCCTGCTCGATGCCGCGCGCCAGCAGGTTGTACATGGGCTGGCTGATGTAAGGCGGCTGGTAACGCTGGCGCTCGGAAATCCAGAGCATCTCCACCACCTGCCAGCCGCTGTAGTTGGAGGTCGCGACGTAGCGCACCTTGCCCTGCTTCACCAGTTCGTTCAGAGCGTCCAGCGTTTCCTCGATTGGGACCGCGTAGTCCGGCAGATGCAGATAGTAGACGTCCACGTAGTCGGTGCCGAGGCGCCGGAGGCTGTCCTCGAGGGCGCGGAAAATCGCGCCGCGCGACAAGCCGGCCATGTCCGCGCCGTCGCCCATTTTGTTGCGGACCTTGGTGGCGACAATGAACTCGCGGCGCCGCCCAGACAGAAGCCGGCCCAGAATCTCTTCCGATGCGCCCTGGTTATAGGCGTTGGCGGTGTCCAGGAAATTGATGCCGCGGTCCAGACAGAGGCCGATCATCCGGGAGGCGGACTCTTCGCTGGTCTGCCCGCCGAAGGTCATGGTCCCGAAACAGATCCTCGAAACATTCAGGCCGGTATTCTTGAGTGTGATGTGATCCATAAAAGAACATGATACGTTGAGTATGAAGTGAGTGAACGATTGCAAGAGCCCAGGGTGGAAGAAACCCTTCTGGAGCCCGCGCCGGAACCAGCGCCCGATGCGGCCCCGGAAGTAACCCCGCCGCCTGTCTCCGCGCACCCCAACTGGCTCCGTTTAGCGTACTCGGTGGAGTTTCTGCTGGCGTTGCTGGCTATTCTCACGCTGTGGAGCGAAGTGGGCGGGCAGGGGCACCTGGACTTGATGCCTTGGTACACCAAACTCATCTGCATACTGGCTTCGGCCTGGTGCTCGATTCGATTCACCGCGGCTATCGTGGAACACCCGCGAGCATTGAACCGCCGCTCCGTCGCCTGGCTGCTGGGCCTCATTGCCATGGGCCTCGTGATGGCTGGCATCACGTATTACTACCATCTCCACGAAGAATCGGATCAGCCGGATTCCGATGACACGACGACGGCTGCCATAAATATCTTGCCGCCGCGAATCCCACTTCGTTTTCAGCAATGAGCGACTCCACGGCGGAATACGGCATCGCATCCTGGACCAGCCCCGCCGTTCCACTGACGATCGAATACCCGCTGGAGATCATGGAAGAACTGCGCGCGGTTGTGTGCGATGCAATCCAGCAGCCTTCGCCCGGCGGGCTGGCGGCCGCGGGCGTGCTCTTCGGCATGCAGCGTGAAGGCGCGATTCGTATCCTGACCTGGCGGCCGATCGCACCCGAACCTTCCGGCTGGTCTTCCTCCCAGGAGCGCGCCGGCGTGGCCCGCCTGCTGGAAAGTGCGGCGGCCGATGCCGATCTGCAGGGCCTCGTGCCGCTGGGCTGGTTCACCTCGCGAACCAGCGGCGGCATCGCTCTCACGCTCGCGAACGAGGAACTGTACAACAGTCTGTTTCCTCATCCTTGGCAGTGCGCGCTGGTGTTGGGATGCGGCCGGGGAGGCTTGGCGCGGGCCGGATTTTTTGTGCGCCGCGCGGATGGCGGCCTGAAGGCGGACGCGAGTTACCGGACATTTACGATCGAGCCGCTGCAGCGCGCTCCCGCGGAGCCAGAGCCGCCGGCGCAGAGCCCGCCGGATCCGGTGGACATCGAGATGCCCAGCTTCCAACTCCAGCAACACTCGTTCGGCGGTGCGCGCTGGCTGTGGGTGTTCCCGGTGCTTCTGGCCCTGGCGGTGATCGTGTTTCTCTGGAAGCAGAAATCGCTCGCGGCGCCCGCGCCCACCTTCTCCCTGCGAGTCGCCGGGACGGCTAACGATGTGGAGATTTCGTGGGACCGCGAGGCTCCCGCCGTACGGGACGCCGACCGCGCAGTGATCGAAATCCAGGATGGCCCCGCAACCTCGCAGCTCAAGCTCGCGCCCGATCAAGTTCGATCCGGAAGCGCGCACTACTTTCGCCAAAGCGGCGACGTAGGGTTCGCCATGACGATTTATCCCTCCGGCGGCCCGGAGCTGCGCGAGTTTGCCCGTCTGATCGTGCAAGAATCCGCTGCCGCGCCGGCTCCCGCCAAATCTGACCAGGCGGGTATGCAACTCCGCGCCGAACGCGACGCGCTGGCAGGCGAAGTCGAGCTGTTCAAGGACCAGGTGCGCAAGGAATCGGACCGGGCTGCCAAACTTCAGGAGCAAGTTCGCACCTTGGAAAATCGATTGCGCGGGCGCTAGCCGCAGCCGCGGGCGCTATCTGAAATAGGGATCAGGCTCCGGAATCGCAGCGCCGTCTTTGCGCGGCGAGGAGGCGCCGTAATTCACTTTGGAGGCGGAGTCGTGCAGCATGACCTGCCCTCCGCCCATGAACCCCGAATAATCGCCCATCACGCTCAGCTCGTGGCCTCGCTTGGAAAGCTCCTCGCGCACCGATGACGGCACTCGCGATTCGATCTGCAAATCGCATCCCCCCAGCGTCATCTTGGTGAAACGCGGCGCTTCCAGCGCATACTGGATGTTCATCTTGTGATCTACGATGTTGGTGACCAGCTGCATCTGCGCTTGCGCCTGGTTCATCCCGCGCATGATGCCGAAGCCGATGTGCTGGTTGTCTTTCTCCATGAAGCCCGGAATGATGGTGTGAAACGGACGCTTGCGAGGCGCCAGTACGTTGGGATGGCTCGGATCGGATGAGAAAGCCGAGCCCCGGTCGTGCAGCAGGAATCCCATTCCATCCACCAGGATTCCCGAGCCGAAGAAGTTGGAAATGCTCTGGATCCAGGACACGATGTTGCCGTCTTTGTCCACCACGCTCAGATAGGTCGTGT
Source organism: Bryobacteraceae bacterium (assembly GCA_035632015.1). Taxonomy (GTDB): domain Bacteria; phylum Acidobacteriota; class Terriglobia; order Bryobacterales; family Bryobacteraceae; genus Palsa-89. Next base: position 4,255 of record DASQHQ010000175.1, on the reverse strand, counting down.
TCCCGTGCCCGTCCACGGGCTGCCCGGGCTGCGCGTCGCAGGCCGCTTTATCTGGTTTGATCAAGGCCGCGCGCTGCTTCGCGTAGGCTTTTGAAAGCAGCCCTGAAATCGGGACCGAAGACAGCCGCGGATCGCCGACGTAGCGCTTCAGATCCTGCGTGGCCAGCTTTTGCGCTTCGATCTTGAGATGCAGTGCCTGCGCGCTGTCCGGCGGATAATCGCCCAGCGGGAAATTCTCGAGAATATTCAGCATTTCGAGAGTGCCGATGCCCTGGCCGTTCGGAGGCAGCTCGTAAACCCTCCAGCCGCGATAGTCGGTGGAGATTGGCTCGACCCATTCGGATTGATACTCGCGCAGATCCTCTCCGGTCATCGTTCCGCCCAGGCGCCGCGAGGTCTTGAGGATCGCCTCGCCCACCGGCCCGCCGTAGACGGCCCGCGCCCCCAACTCCGCGATCAGGCGGAAGGCGTGAGCGAGTTGCGGATTGCGGAAAATTTCGCCGACTTTGGGCGCCGCTCCGCTGGGAAGATAAACGTCTCGCGCGTCACCTTGCAGATTGCCGCTCGAATCGTCCCACTCCCACTGGATCAGCTCCGTGACGGGGAAGCCGTTTTCGGCATAGTAGATGGCGGGCTTGAACAGATCGCGCCATGGCAGCTTGCCGAACCGCTTGTGCAGTTTCTCCCAGCCATCCACGCAACCCGGAACCGTGACGGTGTGGATGCCGCCCGACGGCACGCGGAGGATGTCGTGCTGCTTCAGGTATTCCAGACTCAACCCCTTGGGCGACCAGCCGCTGGCGTTGATCGCAGCCAGCTTGCCGGTCTTGGCTTCCCAGACCAGCGCAAACAGGTCGCCGCCCGGCCCATCCATCATCGGTTCGACGACGCTCAGCACGGCGTTCGCGGCGATGGCGGCATCCACAGCGGACCCGCCGCGCGCCAGAATCTGCGCTCCGGCCTGCGAGGCCAGCGTCTGGGCCGTGCCGACGATGCCTCGCGTGGTGATCACCATGGAGCGCGCTTGCGAACGTTCTTGGGCGTTGGAGAAGGCTGGAAGGGTCATGAGCAGCAGACAGAGCGGACGTGGTCGCACGAGCCATTCATTTTACCTGAAGATGATCGCGATCGTGGCTCACGTGCTCAACGTGCCGCGCCGGCGCTTGTCTTCGGGGTCACCGCTTCCGCATGAGCCAGCCGGGCTCACACGCATCTCGGGCGAAACTTTGCGATTCGATATGATGGGTCCAAAGCTCGAATCCGCATGGCATCCACAGCAGCAGCCACCACACCGGCCGCAGGCCGCGCCAGTTCGTGGGTTCGCGCCGCCGCCGCCCCGGCCCTGCTGCTATTGATCATCGCCGGCTTTTTCTGGAGAATCACCCTCACCTACGAATTCGACTGGATGTGGGAGCCCGACCTGGCGCTGCAAGTCCTGCCCTGGCTCGAAGAGGAAGCGCGCCAGGTCCAGCGCGCTGAGTTTCCGCTGTGGGATCCCATGACCTGGGCCGGCCAGCCCATGCTGGGGCAAGGCCAGCCCGGCGCGGCCTATCCGTTGAATTGGCTGTTATTCCTGATCCCCAGGCACGCCGGCCACATCAACTCCGAAGCGCTGCAGTGGTACTTCGTAATCATCCACTACATGGCGGCGTTGTTCTGCTACCTGTTGTGCCGCGATCTGGGACTCTCGCGCGCCGCGTCCATGGCCGGCGGGCTGGTCTTTGCCTTGGGTGGCTACATCGGGACCACGCGCTGGCCGCAGATGCTGAACGGGGCGGTGTGGGCGCCGCTGGTATTTCTGTTTCTGCTGCGCGCGGTTCGCGGCTATCGTCCGCTGGCCAGCAGCGCGTTGGCCGGACTCTGTCTGGGGATGTCATGGCTGAGCGGCCACCATCAGGCGCCCATCTACATCACGCTGTCCGCCGGTTTCGCCTGGATCTATTACGCACTGCGCCGGCGATCCGTGAAACTGGCCATGCTGGGCGCTCTTTCCGTGGTGTTGATGTTCCTCACCGCCGCGTTGCAGATTCTCCCCATGATCGAGTACGGGCGTCTCGCCAAGCGCTGGATCAACGCGCCCGAGCCGGTTACCTGGAACCAGCCGGTTCCCTACATCGTGCATCGAGATTTCTCGTCGCCCATTCTGTCCGCGTTCGGAATCTTGATTCCGGGCGAGCACGGCTACACGGATCCGTTCCTTGGCGTGGTCGCCGTTTCGCTGGTGGCCATCGCTGTCGTCACAGCCTGGAAGCGGGAGTGGGTCAAGTTCTTCGCCGCGGTGGCGGCGGGCGGTTTCTTGTACTCGCTGGGATCGAACAATATCTTTCAGGGCTTCCTGTACTCGGTGGTCCCTTTTCTCGACAAGGCGCGCACGCCCGCCGCGGCCATTTGTATTTTCAGCGCCGCTGCGGCCGTTCTGGCTGCTTTTGGTTTTGATCAACTGCCGGCGTTGAGTCACACCCAGGCCGGAACCCGCGCCGCCGGCACGGTTGTAAGCTTCGGGTTGCTGCTCTGGCTGGCAATCCTGTTCAGCCTGGTTGCCGGCACCACAGCCTCGAACTTCATCGAGCTGTACAGCTCCACCGGATTCTTCGCGCTGATCGCGGGGGCCGTGCTGTTCGGCTGGCGCAACGGGGCGCTCGGCTCCCGGACCGTGACGGCGCTCTTGCTCGGCTGCATGCTGATGGAATTCGGCAAAGTCTCGGGCAGCGAATTTGGTGACCGCAACGATTACGCGCAGATGGCGATCCTGCGCAAGATCTATGACGACCAGGACATCGCCGATTTTCTGGACCGCCAGCACCGCCCCTTTCGCATCGAACTGGAAACTGACGACTTGGCGGAAAATTGGCCCGAATACCACCACTTCGAGGGGCTGAAGTCCGCGCTCGCCAGCCTCACTCTGAATGCTACCGACATGGAAGTTCATATTCCCGCCTATCGCTCGCTCTGGAACGCTGGCTTCACGATCGGACGCGAGACCGCGATGCCGGATGCACAGGTGGTCTTCGAAGGAAAGAGCGGGAGAAAAGTCTTTCGCAATCCGCAGGTGTTCCCGCGAGCCTGGGCGGTGCACCGCATTGCGACGGTTCCCTCGGTTGCAGATGGCCAGGCGCTGGTTCGCGATCACCTGGAAGACTTGCATTCGGAGGCGTTCGTCGAAGGCGCTGTGCCGCCCGATTGGAAGCCGGCTCCGTGTGGCGGCGATACGGTTTCGGTCACGCGTTACGAAGCCGAACGCGTCCGTCTGCGCGCCGCCATGGCTTGCGATGGCGTCGTTGTTCTTTCCGACATGTATTATCCAGGCTGGCAAGCTCTCATCGACGGCAAGCCCGCTGCGATCCACCAGGTGAATCTGGCGATGCGCGGCGTTGCGGTTCCGGCCGGTGATCACGAAATCCAATACGTGTTTCGGCCGGCGTCGGCCTATCTGGGCGCGATTCTGACGGCCGTGGGAATTCTGGCAGTCGGTCTGATAGTGTTTCGGAAATCGCCGGCATCCGCGCGGCGTGCCCTATCGGACCACGCGCAGCAAACGTCCTAGCCGATTCCAAAGCGTCGCACGCAACGCCCCGAAATCTCCCTCCAATCGCTTCACCAGCGCCTCGGAATGGGTGGCCCACGCGGTTCGCTCCTGCAACTGCCGCTCGAGGCCCTGCGCCCAAACCGTGCGGCTCTCCACTTCCCGCGCCAAGCCCGCGCCCCAGCTCCGGCACTGTTCCAGCTCCCGCTCCAGACTCTGCGCCCATGCGGTGCGGGTCGCAAGGTCCGACTCCAACTCCACAATCCGCTGCCGTGCGGCTTCCAGCTCTTCGTCCAGACCCTTAGCCCAGACCGCTCGCTGCTCAGCCAGTTCGAGCAGCTCGCTATTCTCCCGGTCGCGCTTCCGGATCTCCTCTCGCAGCGCTCCAAAGTGGCTCATGAGTTCCGCACGAAGACCGCGATCGAAAGTGAGCGGTTGCTTGCGCGCCGCCACCGGCAGCGACCAGGACTCGAGTTGCAGGATCCCGAAGGCGGGATAGTCCTCCGTATAAAACCGCAGTTCGCTGAAACCCGCTCCGGTGAACGCGCGGCGCAGCTCCGCCGCCGTGATTCGCCGCATTTCGAGAGCCGGCGTGGTCGCCAGATGAAAGATCAGGTTGTCGAAAACCTGCAGCTCGCCGCGTGCGGTCCGGTTGACCAGCACCGGGCCGCTGCGCAACTGCGCCAGGCCGTAGTCGCACAGCGCGGGGAAATGTTCCGCCGGCGGCGGGCC
>DASQHQ010000174.1:0-3427 GCA_035632015.1 Bryobacteraceae bacterium | reverse complement strand
AAAACTGTTCTTTCGGCTCGTCCAGCAGGCAGTCGCAGTGGAACCAAACACTTACCGGTCGATCGTCAGGACTGCTCAGGCCGGCTGGTCCTGAAACCACAACGTATGGGGGCTACCTGAGTCAAGTGGATACCCCCATCTTCGGCCAATTGCGCAGCTTGGGATTGAACCGGGTCTCATTGCCGAACTGGGTGGTGGGCTGCGGTCCGAAGAACGACGGAGGCTGGAGGAAGCTGTCTGCGTTCGGATCGAATTTACCTCCCTTGGTGGGCGCGCGCCAGCCGTCATAGGTCGGCACAGTAGCCCGGTTGGTTCCGTTGAACATGGGGAAGCTCACGGTGGTTCCCACCGAGAGTGGCGTCCCGCTCGCGTATTGCTGAATGCCGGCGAGGCGCTCAGCCGCCCAGCACCGCGGAAGCTACGCCCTTGCCGCTCACATACTTCTTCCCTGTTCCGAAGGGCAGCTCATACACGTAGGACAACTTCACGCTGTGCGTTTGGTCAAAGCCCGCGATCGACTTTTCCAGCCTGAGGTTGAAGGCGTCCATCGAGCTTGGCGTCGAATTGTAGTTGTCCGAGTCAGTCAGCGCCTTCGAAAGGACGTAGGATGCCTGCAAGGTGAGGCCGGCGGAATAACGCCTGGAGAGCTTCACCTCCATGGAGTGGTAGGTGGAATGGCCGAGCCGGTCGCCGCCGCCGCTGATCGTATCGATCAGCGCGTACTGCGGATAAGGCCGCAGGGCCTGGCCTACCGTCGCCCCGGTGCCGAAGACCGTGGTGAACGCCGCGAAAGGCGAGGTAATTCCAGCGGCGCGGGCGGCCGCCGAATTGATCTGCGAGGTCAGCAAGCTGCGGCCCGAGGCAGTGAAGGGGCTGAGATTAGACGGCAGGTTGCGGTAGTCGATCTGGTTGTCCGCCAGCAATGAGGATTGAATGTCGCTGGCCAGCACACCCAGGTAGCCGACCTCCACGAACATGCTGGCGCCCAACTGGCGTTGAATGTTGAACGCATAAGTCAGCTCACCCGATTCTCGCGTCGCGGTCTTTCCGTTGTAATACGGCACATTTGTGTTGCCGTTGGCGACCGAGGGATCGATCTGCGGCACCGGCGCCCAATAAGGCGCGCCGCCCTGCAAGGTGAACAGCGGGGTCAGACCCTGGCTGGGGTCGGTGCTGACGGTGATCTGCTGCACGAAGCCGGTGTAGTGTGTGGAGCCCAGTGGGTTGATCACCGGTCCATAGCTGCGGGTGGCCGCGCCGCGCACCGTGGTTTTGGTATTCAGGGCATAAGCGAAACCAATCCGCGGTCCGACGCCGCCATACCAGTTTGGCGCCAGGCTATGGGTATTCTTCCGCCCTTGACCGAATCCTGCGAAGACCAGCGCGCCCAGGCGTCCGTCCGCGCCCGGATTCGGCACGCTGGGATCGAAATTGCTGAGTATGTCGTCTCCGTAGATCGGCGCCAGGTTGATCTCATACCGCACGCCCAGGTTCAGCGTCAGGCGCGGCGTCACGCGCCAGTCGTCCTGAAAATACATCTGGTGCGTGCGGTACTGGCCGGCAATATACCGCACCGTATCGAGGCGGTAGCCGGACGCCTGGCCCAGCAGGAAGGAAGCGAAGGAGCTTCCGGTGGCCTGGCTGGTGTCCAGCGGGATTGCGGTGTTGAGATAGGAGAAGTTCTCCGACCCGGCAATGTAGCTCAGGCCGAAGCCATTGTAGTGGGTGTTGTTATAGTAGTAGCCCCCCTTGAAGGTGTGTTTGCCGTACACCTTCGTCATGTCGTCCCGGAATTCGACGACGATATTGTCCGAACCGTTCGGGGCTCCCACACCCCAGGTGGTCATGTCGGAAAAGTTCTCGATGGGAAAATTGAGGTTGCAGTCGGGCCAGTTGGGTATGCAAATGCCCTTCTGTTTCCACCCTGTCGACACGGTGGGAATGCCGTCGCTCTGCGGCGCATCCTTAAAGGTCGAATACGCCCCGTGGTTCTGCCGCCAGTTGTTGCCGCCCGCGTAGAAGCGGTTCAGCCAGGTCGGCGAGAGGGTGTAGTCGTAACTGAGGCGATAAACATCCGCGCGGTTGTACCCCGGATTACCGGACAGCGGAATCGGCAGAGTGGGCGTCGAGCTGCCATAGCCCAGATCCTGTTCCCGCGTGCGGCTGAAAAGGAACCCGATTCTCTGCTTCGAGGTGACCACCTGATCGGCTTTGATGCTGTACTTGTCGTTGGGGAACTGGGCAGTACCGTAGGAAATGGCGTTGTTGCGGACGTACGCTGAGGTGCCGGGGACAAGACCCGGACGGTTCGGCGCTGCCAGCGGCTGCGCGTACGCCATAATCGCCTTCGAAACAGGATCGAACTCCGATTGCGGAATCTGGTTGTTCGGAAAGGGCGTCCTCTGGTAGGTGCTGCCCACCAGCGTAGTAGAAGCCGGATCGTAGACCTGGATCATCTTGCCGCTCGAGTTCACCCAATTGTGCAGGTCGCCCGTGAAGAATTCCGGCGGCGGCACGGTATAAGGGGTCGGGGAGGCCCCCACGCGATTGCGGAAGCCTTCATAGGAAAAGAAGAAGAACGTCCGGTTGCGGCCGTTGTAAATTTTGGGAAGCCACACCGGCCCGCCCGCGGTAACCCCGAAGTCGTTCTGTTTGTACACGGCCTTGGTGGCCGCGAAGAAGCCCCGCGCGTCCAGGGCTTCGTTGCGCAGAAATTCGTACGCGTCCCCATGAAAGTCGTTGGTGCCCGATTTGGAAACGAAGCTGACTGTGCCACCGGAGGCGTGGCCGGTCTCGGCTTTGAACCCGCCGGACTCGACGCTGAATTCCGTGAGGGCCTCCACCGATGGGGAGTTGATTTGCGTCCAGCTCACTTGCGCATCCGGGCGCGCGACGGTGATCGCGGTGCCGTCCAGAGTCATGCCGAACCCGCCGATTCTGCCTCCGCCGACCCGGAAGTTGTTGTCCCCGCTGCCGGCCACTTCCGCCGTGGTGACTGCCAGATCGAAGGGGCTGCGCACCGCGCCGTTCACGATCAGGGGCAGCTCGTTCACCAGCTTGTTGGAAACCTCGGTAGAGACGCGGGCCGTTTCTGACGTCACCACCGGGGCATTGGCGACCACTTCGACGGTTTGTTGCGTGGCGCCCACTTCCAGCACCACGTCCAACCGCGCGGTCGCGCCGGCCGCCACCACAATGTCGTTGGCGATGTACGTCTTGAAGCCCGTGTTTTCGACCCGCACCTGGTATTCACCCACCACCAGCGCCGGCACGGTGAAATCTCCCGATGCAGTTGTGCTGGACTTATAGTTGGTATTAGTAGCAAGGTGAATCGCCGTCACCTGCGCGCCGGGGATAACCGCCCCGCTCGAATCCTTCACCGTTCCGGTGATGATGCCGCGGTCGCCCTGCGCCCACAGGCTTACCG
>DASQHQ010000173.1:0-19313 GCA_035632015.1 Bryobacteraceae bacterium | reverse complement strand
GAGTTTCTTCTGCGCCTCGATGAAGGCGTCCACGCTCTCTCGGGCCAGCTCCGCGAGCTCGGCCGGCTTGGCGGCCTTCTCGCCCGTGCCTCGGCCTTTGGCGGCCTTGCCTGCCTCCTCGGCGACGACGTCCAGAAACTTCTTCTGGGCCTGGACGAAATTCTCCATTCCATCCCTCGCCAGTTCCGCCAGCCCTTGGCCGCTGAAGGCCTTGCCGGTCTTGGCGGCCTCCACCCAGGCGTCGCTCTGCTTGGAAGCGACATCCAGGAAGTGGCGCTGCAAGTCGATAAAGGTATCCACGCTGCGGCGCAACAAATCCGTCATGGCGGCGGCCGGCGTGGCGGCTCCGACCCGCTCCTTGACGCCCGACAGCACGATGTCGTTCTGGCGTTTGGCCAAGCCCAGCAAAATATTTTGCGCTGCAATATAGTTGGCGATCCCTTCACCCGCCATTTCGGTCAGCGCAGTGGTGACCGCCGGACGGGTTCCGGCGAAGCGTTCACGCACGGCATTCATCGCCATCGCGTTCTGGCGCATCACCAGATCCAGCAGAATTCGCTGCGTGGCGAAGAACGTTTCCGTGCCTTGCTGGATCCACTCGGAAAACAGCGAAATCGAGGAAGCTGCCCGAGGAACAATCTCGGGAGGTTCCGTCTTAGTAGTGCGTTTCATAACGTCCTCCTGATGCTGCAGTGCAGCATTTCCAATTCAACTGTACTGCTTCAGCCCGAATATGTCAAGATGGAACTTGGAAATCAACCGCCATCCCCGCTTGCCGGCGGATGCGTTGTGCATTGCAACAAGAGGGATTAGCGATGGACCGTTCCCGGATCGTCATCAAGAAATATGAGAACCGTCGGCTGTACGACACTTCCAGCAGCCGCTACGTCAACCTGAATGATCTGGCCGAGATGGTTCGCCAGGGCGCTGACGTCCAGGTGGTGGACGCCAAGACCGGCGAGGATTTGACCCGCGTCACCCTCACGCAAATCATTACGGAAGACGCCAAGGACCAGCCGGCGGGCCTGCCGCTGGAACTTCTGCGCCAGCTCATCGTGGCCTCGGACCGCGCGCGGCAGGACTTCATCATGTGGTACCTGAAGTCCGCTTTCGACACTTATCAGAAAGTGCAGGACTCGATCCAGAGCCAATGGAGCGGCGTGCGGTCGGCCGCGACCGCGCCGCTCGAGAGCATGCGGCGTTTCTTCACCGCCGGCGCGCCGCCCGCGCCTCCCAGTAGCGGGAATGCTGAGCTGGACGAACTGCACCAGCGGATCGCCGAATTAGAAAAGCGCCTCGCGAACAAAAAACGAGCGCCGCGCAAGAGCAGCGCGGGGAAGAAGAAGCGTTAGGCGCTTGGGCGTTCGAATTCGTGGCGCCGATCGGCGAACCAAGGGTAAACCGCCGGCAGCACCAGCAGCGTGAGAAACGTCGAGGTGACGATTCCGCCAATGACGACGGTTGCCAGCGGACGCTGCACTTCCGCGCCGGCGCTGGTCGAGAGAGCCATCGGAAGGAAGCCCAGGCTGGCTACCGCGGCGGTCATCAGCACCGGCCGCAGGCGGAGCAGCGTGCCCTGATAGACGGCGGCCTCCAATGGATCGCCTCGTTCCCTGAACCGGCCGATGAAGGCCACCAGCACCAGGCCGTTGAGCACCGCGACGCCGGAAACTGCGATGAAGCCCACTCCGGCGCTCATCGAAAACGGCATGCCGCGCAGAAGCAGTGCCAGGATCCCGCCGGTAACGGCAAACGGGACGCCGGTGAAGACCAACGCCGCCAGCCGCGCCGAATGGAAGGTTGCGAACAGCAGCATGAAGATGATCAAGAACGTGACGGGCACCACGATCAGCAGCCGGTTCCGGCCGCTCTCCAGGTGTTCCCACAAGCCTCCCCACTCGAGGATGTAGCCGGGCGGTAACTGCATTTCCCGCGCGACGTCCGACTGCGCCTGCTGGACGAAGCTCCCTACATCGCGCCCACGGACATTCACCTCGACGGAGATGCGCCGCTGCCCGTTTTCGCGTGCGATTTCCACCGGCCCCGTTGCGGTGCCGATGCGCGCCAGTTGGGCCAGAGGAATTCTTTGTCCGTTCGGCGCGCTCACCAGCAGGTTCGAGAAATCGCGCGCGCTCTGGCGGACTTCCGGCCTCAGGCGGACCACCAGTTCAAAGCGCCGGAAGCCTTCCAGCACGCGCGTGGCTTCGGTACCGGCGATGGCTGTCTGCACGACCTGCTGGACGTCGGCCACATTGATTCCGTAGCGCGCGATGGCGGCCCGATCGATTGCGACCTGCAACACCGGCTGGCCGCTGGTTTGCTCAACCTTGACGTCAGCGGCGCCGGGCACCTTGCCGAGTATGCGAGCCGTTCGATCCGCCTGCTCCCGCAGCGTGGCTAGATCGTCGCCGAAAATCTTGATCACCACGTCGGACCGCGCTCCGATGCCTTCAATCAGCTCCTGCATGCGAAACTCGATCGGCTGCGAAAAGGAATAGGCTTGGGTAGGCAGGGCCTTCAAGCGGTCCGCCATCTTGGACACCAGTTCCTCGCGGCTGCCCGCCGTTTTCCACTCCGCTATCGGTTTCAGGAATACGTACGTGTCGCCCATGTTCGGCCCCATCGGGTCAGTCGCGATTTCCGGCCTGCCGATCCGGCTGACCACGGTGCGGGTCGCGGGGAAGTCGCGCAGGATTTTTTCAAGCGCCGTCGTCATTCGGACCGCTTCGGACAGCGAAACGCCGGGCAGACGATTTACGTTGATCGCAATCGCGCCTTCGTCTAATTTGGGCAGGAATTCAGCTCCGAGATATGGAAAAAGGGCCAGGCAGGCGATGACGAATAGTACCGAGCCCAAGGCCGTCAGGCGGCGGCGCCGCATCGCTCCGCGCAGGAGGGGAGCGTAAAATCTCGCGATGAAATGAACGATCGGGTTGTCTGATTCGAAGATGGCTTTCTGGGGCTGCTCTTTGGGAATCCGCCGCGGCTCTCTCAGGATGAGGGCAGACAACGCAGGGATCAGGGTCAGGCTCAGCGCCAGCGCCCCCGAGAGGGCGAAGACCACGGTGAACGCCATCGGCCGGAACATTTTCCCTTCAATGCCGGCCAGAGATACGATCGGCAGGTAGGCGGCAATGATCAGGATCTCGCCCACCTGTCCGGCCTTCCTCACCTCAACGCTGGCGTCGCGGACCGTGGCGCGCCGTTCCTCGCCCGAGAGCGCGCGGCCCAGCTCACGACGTTTCTCCGCGAGCCTGCGCGTGCAATTCTCCACGATGATCACGGCGGCATCGACGATCAAACCGAAGTCGATTGCCCCCAGGCTCATCAGATTTGCGGAAATGCCGGCGTATCGCATCCCGATGATCGCGACCAGCATGGCCAGGGGGATGGCCGAGGAAACGATGAGGCCCGCGCGGATCTGAAGCAGAAAAAGAAACAGAACCGCCATCACCACCAGACCGCCCTCGATCAGGTTGCGCGTAGCGGTGCGGATGGTGCGGTTGACCAGCGTGCTGCGATCGTAGTACGGCTCGATTTTCACACCCGGCGGCAAAGCCTTTTGCACCTGCTGCAGACGCTCGGAAATTCGGCTGGCCACCGCCCGGCTGTTCTCGCCTTTGAGCAGCATCGCGATGCCCATGACGGTTTCGCCCTTACCGTCGCGCGTGGCCGCTCCCTGGCGGATTTGTGCGCCGCGCCGTATTTCCGCGACGGAGCTGACATACACCGGAGTTCCCTGGTGCGACGACACAACGATATTGCCGATGTCGCGCTCATCCTGGATGAGGCCTACGGCGCGGATCAGCTCCTGCTCGCCTCCCTGCTCCAGATATCCACCACCGGCATTGATATTGTTCGCCGAGAGCGCACTAATGACCTGGCCCAACGTCAGGCCATATCCGATCAGCTTCGCGGGATCGACCAGCACCTCATACTGTTGCTCCTCGCCGCCGAAGGAGTTGACGTCGATCACTCCCGGCACCGTTCGAAGCTGTGGCTTGATGAACCAGTCGAGCAAAGTGCGGCGGTCCATCAGCGAATAGCGGTTCGCGCCGGATACGTCCTCCACGGTGAACTGATAGATCTCACCCAATCCGGTCGAGATCGGCGCGAGTTCGGGAGCCACGCCAGGCGGCAGATCCCGTTCCACGCCGCGCAACCGTTCCAGCACGAGCTGTCGCGCCGCGTACAAGTCGGCCTCGTCAGGAAAGACAATCGTTACTTGCGACAGGCCGAACTGCGAGAGCGACCGGATGCCCTGTTTGTGAGGCAAGCTGCTCATGGCAACCTCGATCGGCGCGGTCACGTACTGCTCCATTTCCAGGGGCGTGAAGGCCGGCGCGACGGTGTTGATCTGCACTTGATTGGTAGTCACGTCCGGCACGGCGTCGATCGGGAGCCCCAGGCTGGCATAGATGCCGGCGCCGACCAGAGCAAATGCAAGAAGGACAACGAAGAGCCGCCAGCGGATGCTCCAGGCGATCAGTCTGTCGATCATAACCGGGTCACTCCTTCTCTTCCTGCAGCTCTTTGCCGAGCAGAACCGATTTGACCGCGAACGCCCCCTTGGATACGACCGGCTCGCCTTCTTTCAGTCCTCGAATGATTTCGACTCGTCCTTGGCTCGCAGAACCGATATCGACCCCGCGAACGGAGAAGCTCGAGGCCGAGGTCTGCACAAACACCACGGGCTTGTCGTCGATGGTTTGTATGGCGTCGGCGGGAACGGCCAGCACCGCCCGCTTGGTGGAGGTCGGAAACTGGACCATCGCGAGCATCTCGAGTTTCAGACGCGCGCCGGGATTTGCGACCTGGCATCGCACGGACGCGGTGCGCGTTTGAGGATCGATCAGATCGCTGATCGAAGCCACGCGGCCCGTGAAGCGCTCGCCAGGATAGGAATCGACGGTAATGGCCGCTGCCTGGCCTACGCGGACCTGGCCCAGATCCTTTTCATACACTTGAGCTTGAACGTAAACCGTCGATAGGTCGGCGACTGAGAACAGCTCGGCGCCGGCCTCGACTACGTCTCCGGGCGCCGCAGCCGACCGAATGATCACGCCCGCGAACGGGGCTCGGATGGCCGTCATGGCGGCCGCATCGCTCGCAGGATCGGTAATTCCAAAGCGGCCCAATCGGGCACGCAGCCCCGCGATGGCGCTCTCTTGCGCGCGAATGCCTTCCTGCAGGCCCTGCTGTTCGGCCAGGCTGAACTCGTAGTCTTTCTGCGGTGCTGCTCCAATCTCCACCAAACGGCGGTATCGCTCAACCTGACGCTGCTGGGCGGCAAGCTGGATTTTCAGACGCTGCAGCTCCGCTTGAGCGGAATTGTACTGCGTCAGGATTTCGCCGGCCTCGATGTTATCCAGTTGTGCGAGCGCTTGATTGGCGACTACGCGGTCGCCGACCTTAACAAGCACGTCCAGCAGCCGTCCGCGAGTGAGCGGGCGAATGTGTGCGATGCTGCTGTCGCTCGCCTGCACAGTTCCCGTGGCCTGAAGCTGTTGGGTCATCGGAGCCGTAGCAGCCGGCTCGACAACAATGCCGCTGCGCTGTTGCGCTTCGGGAGATATTTCGACCGTGCCTGCCTGGCCCTTCGATTCCTCCTTCTCTCGCTCGCCGGCGCCTGCCTTGGGCGCTTCAGCTCTCTCCTCGGACGCCGGCGCGATTTTCGGCTTGCTGCACGAAACCATCGCAAGCGCGCAGATCATCAGAAACGCTATTCGCTTCATGGCAATAGTCCTCCCGTAAGGCGCTCCAGATCGACCAATGCTCGAGCCGCTTGATCACCAGCATCGAGGTACGTGAACTCACTCTCCGTGACGCGGCGCTGCTCATCCAACACGTCCAGCAGCCGCAACTGCCCGAGCTGATACGCTTGTCGCACGACCGCAAGATTTTTGTTCGATTGGCCCACTACGCCGTCGCGCAGCAGATCACGCGTTCGCTGGGCCGCGGTCCAGCGTTGGTATGCTCCCTGCACTTCCAAGGGAATGGTTGACTCCAGGTGTTCGCGTCTGAGGCGCGCACCGGCCGCTCCCGATGCGGCGGCTTCGATGGCGCCTTGATTCCGCCGCGGCGTCACTAAAGGAAAAGATACTCCCACACTCAGCGTGTTGAATTGCCCCCGGATCGGTGTGAGCGCCCCGGAAGATGTAAGCCCGTATTGGTTCTCGAAGCTTTCTTCGAGGTGGGTGTATCGCGCCGAGACGGTCAGATCAGGATGCGCTTCCGATTTGGCCAGTTCGGATTCCGCTTCTCCCTGTTGTTCGAGCAAGCGAGCGGCACGCAAGTCGGGCCGCTTCTCCAATGCACGGGCAATGAGTTGGTCCAACAAAAGCGTCGTGCCGGCGCCCGTGGGAGCGACATCCGGCAGCGGTTCGCTGGCCGCCAGGCCCGTGAGGCGGTGAAGCTCCAGTTCAGCCGACAGCAGCCGCCCGCCGGCATCCGCACGTCGAGCATTTGTCCGGCTTTGCTCAACTGCGAGCAATTGTGCTTCGAGCGGCGCCGCGTCTCCTTCCCGGACCCGCGCCTCGGTCAGCCTCCGCGATTGCAGAAGGCTGTCCGCAACTTGATCGAGCACCGCGATCCGCTCGCGCTCATAGAGCACCGACAAGTAGCCTGCCTCGATCTGGTAGGCGATCTGGCGGCTCCGCTGGTCGAGTTCGGCCTCGGCCAAAGCGACCGCAAGGTCAGCGACCCGCACACGATGGCTGCGCTTGCCGAAGGCTTCGACCGGCTTTACGAAGGCGGCCGAGAATTCCTGATCGCCTGGACTTCCCAGCGGCCGCCCGCTCAGTGCTTCGGCTTCAATGCTCGGCGCGGGGCGCACACCCGCTTGTCGTGCCAGTCCTCGCGCCTGAGCCACATGCTGGCGCAACGCGAGCACCTCGCGATTTCGATCCAGGCTGGCGCGTACCAAGTCCTCCAGCGTAATCTGAGTCTGTGCTTGCGGTTTGGCCGGCGCGCATGCCAGCCAAGCGCCCAGGCAAAGAGGCAAGACACGTTTCCTCTTCATGAATTCTCCTTAGCGTACAGACTGCGCGTGGTGTTGCCCGCGATCGGCCTTCGCGCACAGGCGCAGTCGCCGTTGTGCACGATCAGCCTGGCGCACGGGCTGCAGGCGCCGCTGTGCGCGACCAATCTTAAAACAGAAGTCAGTGGAGTTTGGAAAGAGAACTAGAAGCGGGGTGGGTGCTCAATATCGATCGAACGCAGGTCCGGAGTTTGAATCTCTTCGAAAGGGACTGCGCGTGAGATGAAAACGAAAGAGACAGGCGGACTGAAAGGCCTTACGACTACGATGTGGGCGCAGCAGCAGAGGCAGCCGTCGCCCGAACCTCCCTCATTGGAATCGTTGGTTGTGTGGGTCGAGAAAATGCAGCTATCCGGCGAAATGAACTGGCAGGCAAAAATCTCGGTCGCCGCCATAAGCAGAACCAGGACTGTGACCACGCGCCGGGCAGTGGACCGGTTCACCATCAGGTTTCGACCTTCTTTATCTTGGCACTTTGTATTGATACAGCGCCACCCGCGCGGCCGAAGCCCGAACGCTGCGCGCTTTCTGGAGGGAAGTGCTGCACGCACCTATTTCAAGAAGACCAGATAGCCCACGCTTCCAAACGCGACCAGGCCAACGATCCGCCTAATGAGCAGGCGCCTCCGGGCGCCACTTGCCGGCGCAATGCTCGACTACGCCTGCGGCCCCCGCCACGCGGCCCCGGCATTCTCGCTGGGCGGTCTCCGCGGCGGCTTCCTCTTATTTGCGGCTGCCTCGGCCGCGCAAACATTGGCGCGGAGAGACATGGCGGCTTCCGTGTAGGTGAACGCGCGCTGCGTATCGTTCCCGTCACGCTGCTCCAGGATGCTCCGGCACAGTAACGGTAATTCCTGCATGCGGATGCCGTATTTCCTTATCAGCGTGAGGTCCGCCCGGACGCTATAGGCCGTTCGGGCCCGGTCATCTCCAATGCATTCGAACGCGAACACGCGAAATCCCACGTCGTGAGAGAATCCGGTGAGAATGTACTGCATCTTCGTTCCTTTCGGGGCTGTCTTGCGATCCTCCACCCCCTCATTTGTGAGGACGCTCGATGGAAGATGCGGCGGAGGAAGCTGATCAAGGGCCATCGCAAGTTCCTCAGGCGACGGCCGTGCGAGACCTTCGCAGACCCGCGCCATTTTTCCCCGGTGACACTCGTGTGGCGCGATCCGCCGCCAATTGCAGACGCGCCAGGAGTTGTTTTCCGACGCTTAACTCGGCCAGATTAGACTGGTAGCCCGGCAGTCGGGAATCGATGAACTCTCGTCGGAATAGCTGATCGGAGGCCAGACTGCTTAACAGCTCCAGTTCTTTGGCTGTGAACTTCACGCTGATGCGTGTCAATTTGCACCGGTCATTATCTGCGCGAGAACGAGTCGCCGCATTCCTGCGCCCATCGCAAACAAGCGAGCTCGAGTCATTTTGTGCTCGCTTCCTGGATCGCGATCGAGGTAAGGGAGAGTTGCGAGAACTTCTTCCAAAATCTCCACCCCAGGATCACGCACAGCGCGCTGCACACGACAGCGAGGCAAAGAAATACGTATCCAAATGGCCTGGAGACGATCCACACTGTCGGAATGAAGATGAACGCGACAGCCAGCAGGGCTACCGTGGTCGTGTACCTTGTTCCCGTAGACTTCTGCTGGGCTTCAAACATGGCAACCTCCTCGATGGTGGTGCGGAAGGCCTAAGAAGAGGAAATCAGAACGCCGGACTTAGTTCAGACGATCTGCGAGTGGACGGGAATGTCCAGCCCGTTAACTATTGTAAGTTAAGTAACCTTGCCTGTCAATCTTGCATGTGCGAAAATACGGGGTCTTCATTCACTCATCTTAGTGAAGTCAACTGGATAGGGGTTTTGGATGGATGTTTCTCTCTTGATTCGAAATCGTTTGAACGAGCTTGGGCTCGAGCAGAAAGATCTCGCCTCGGCGGTGCAAGTGACTGAGTCTTACGTGTCGCAGTTATTGAGCCGCAAGAAGGCTCCACCCGCTCCGGGCCGCACCGATCTTTACGTCAAGATCAGTGAGTTCTTAAGGCTACCTAGAGATGAACTTTCAAAGCTGGCGGATCTGCAGCGTCAGGCGGAGCTGAAGAAGAAGATGGCGGAGCCACCCCGGCCGCTTTTCAAAGAGTGCCGGGATCTGATTCTCCGAAAGTGCGATCCCGGGACGCGGAACGAAATAGCCAGGATTTTTGGGCAGCAGCCATTTGGCGAACTGGAACGTCTCGTCACGCAGAGGCTTCTGGATGTCGCGCAGGGAGTTGCCCGCGAGGAATTGCGCAATGAAGTGTGGCTCCGCCGGATGGCTCGACTCAGCAACCGCAGCTATGAGCAAATTCGAGTCGCAATCCTCGAATTTCTGGACACCGATGTCTTCAATGTCTCGGTTGAAAACTGCGTGTCATTCCTGGATCCCATGATCGACTCATGGGATATCGATCTCAAGACATTTGGATTGGAGATTGTGCTCAATGGCCGGTTGGCGCCCGGACGGGTCAAGCGCTTTGAGTTTGTCGAAAAGGAGCCGGAAGAGGGCCCTGCCGTGGAACCCGGCTTGGAGCAGTTTCTCAAGGACACCTCGTTAAGCGGGGACATCCAGGAAGAGGAGATCGACCTTCTGAAAAGGCTGAAATTCAGGGGGAGACGACCTTCTCCGCTTTATTACTACCGCGAACTGCAAAGCCTAAGGGATCCTCTGCACTTTCCGGCAGGGCACGCGAAAAAATCCGAGTGAGCTGGAAAGTGCGCACCTGCTGCACGCCAGCCAGAAACATTCGGGCCGTCTCCCTTTGATTTGGAATGCAGGCGACGGTGTCGCGGGCGGTCGCGTCCATGCAGCAGCGTTCTGCCTCCTGGGCAACCACTTTAGAAAGATCTTCCGGGCCAGGTTCTTCGGGAAAATACCGGCTGGTTGTTAGCCGGCGACGGCCTTCGAGCAGTGCTGTCCTGCTGGAACGCCGCCGCTTCGTTAGGACTGAGTTTGCTTTACCAGCGATTGCGCGAACGGCCGCCGCCACCCGAAGATCGGAAGCCTCCACCGGATCCACGTTCAGCCTTCGGGCGGGCTTCGTTGACGTTTAACGCCCGGCCATCCAGTTCCCGGCCGTTCAGCTCGGCGATCGCCCGATCTGCCTCGGCGCCGTTGCTCATCTCAACGAATCCAAAACCCCTGGCTTGGCCGGTATCGCGGTCTGTGATCAGGTTCACACGCTCCACTGTGCCGTATGCTTCGAACATCGATCGAACCGCATCTTCGGTGGCTCCGAAGCTGAGGTTCCCTACAAAAATATTTTTCATTTGCTTTTCCTTTTGAGCTGCAGAGTGAATCAGGGCAGGATCGGACGAGGGCGGTTAAACCGCACGAAACGAAAGAGCCAAAATCAGCGGACTGCGACTACATCTCATGCTCGCATGAATTTGGCCTGGACGCAAGCAAAAACTCCCTACCTGACGGCGGTGCAAGGATTTATCCACGAAGCGGTGGAAGAAGCATTTGCTAGTTTCGGACCAGCGGCTCTATGGGTTCGCCCATCTCGGGCCCGGATCGAGTGCGATTTTCGCTCTCACTCCGGCGCTGGAGCCGTTTTTCCATTTTGGCTTGCTGGCGCTCCTTTCGCTGTTGTTCTTTCTGACGCTTCTTGAATGTTTGTTGACCACGTCCAGCCAAATGAAATCTCCTTGTTCACACTATCGGTTGGCTCGATTAACGCCCTGCAGGTCGCGAGGAACTTGCTTGCCGCGCTCGGCGCTGGGCAGGGCCGGGTAGTGCTCATCGAGCCACTTTTCGATTCTTTCCTTTTGGGCAGCAGCCACGACGCGTTGCCACTTCACTACTCCTGTCCGCTCGCTGTATTCAGCCATAACGTAGGACCCTTCGTTCAGGACCTCGATCAGGCCAATCGTCTTGGCACGCTGGAAGCGGAAGGAAGAAAGTGCGGGATGGTGTTGTTGCATCTATTAACCACGATAGCAGACGCGCCAGGGTTAGTGGGTCGGTCGGCCTTGAGACGGGATCGTCACTCTCCCGTTCGCCACGTCAACGGCTTGGCCGGCCAGAGCACAGTGGCTCGAAGAAACCGCGTTCGATGCGCCGGCTATGGGACAATGGATCATGAATGACGTTATGTTCGAGACCCAGGACTTACGCGTCCGCATCCAAGACCATATTGCGCACGTCGACCAGCGCCGGCTGGATGGCGCGCCCTGGAGGGAGATCGATCAGAACGCGTTGCCGGTTTCCAAACAGTGGCTGACGAGTCCGATTCGCTCCTCCCCTTTGAAGGTCGCTCTGCTGGCTTTTGAATACGAACATCCCGGTGATAAGACGCTGCGGGCTGCGCTCACGGCTTGAGTCCAGCTCCGAGCGAATCCCAGGCCGGACCGCAGACCGTGAACGAAAAGTCCGAACCGGTTCTTCCCCTGCCGCCCAGAACCAAGGTTCGGCGATGCCTTTTTCTTCTGGTGGTGTTGGGACTCAGCCTATACGTTCTGTTGCCCCAATTCGCGCGGATCGAGCACGCGTTCCGGGTTGCGGCCAGCCTGAAAATCCCTTTCGTCGCTCTCTCCTTGGGCGCGCAAATTCTAAGCTATCTCGGAAGCGGATACCTGCTGAGAACGGTGATCAAGATGTCAGGCACACCCGTTTCCGTCCTAGAGGGAGCACTGGTCACGGCCGGAGCCAACAGCGTGGGCAGGCTGGGAGGTGGAGTGCTGGGGACCGCTGGCATGACCTACCTCTGGCTTCTGCGAAGAGGCGTGAGTCCGGGAGCGGCGGGACTCGGCGGAATGGATTCCGATTTTCCTCAATGAGGCGGCGCTCGCGATCATTTCGCTGCTCGGTCTGCTTACACTCCTTCTGCTCAACAAGTTTTCCGGCATCCTGAGTTCTCGGCCTGGGTCTTGCCCTTCTGATTCCGGCCAGCGGGCTGGCAGCCCTGGTCTGGAGCCTCACTCATCGCGAAAAACTGATGCCGCTCGCGCTGGCAATCACCCGCTTCATCGCGAGGATCCGGCGAAAGGCCATCGATCGACATGTGACCGAGGTAGCAACCGGGCGGCTGCTCGAGGCCTGGGACAACCTGTTGCAGGCCGGCTGGCACGGCCCCGCGACAGGCGCAGCTCTCAACAGCTTCGACCTGCTGACGCTGGCCTTCCTGTTCTTGTCTGCCGGGCACGGCGTCAGCCCGGTGGTGCTGGTAGCCGGCTACGGCGTTCCCCAATTGTTCGGCAAGCTGATCGTCATTCTGGGAGGCGTGGGGGTCGTCGAAACCAGGATGGTGGGCCTGTACGATGCTTTGGGCGTGCCGATCGCGGTCGCCGTTGTCGTAGTCCTGGTCTATCGCCTTTTCTCATTCTGGGTGCCAACGCTGGTCGGGATCGCGCTCGTGCCGTATCTTGAGCGAGCAGGGCCGGCACACATTCAGAACGGGGTCGGTCACGATGCCGACGCGCTCGACGGTTGTGCAGCGCCTCGATGCGGTCCTCGTAATGGCTGGTTTCCGGCGGTTTTGGCGGAGGAAGAGGGATTCGAACCCCCGAGCGAGTTGCCCCGCTAACGGTTTTCAAGACCGCCGGTTTCAACCACTCACCCATTCCTCCACTCTGATCTTACCCGGTTCCAGCGCATTCCCGACAGTCTGCCCCCCGAGTTTCAACCCTTGCGCGGGCGGAAGATGATGATGTGCTGGCGCGGCAAGACTTCGATTACCTGGTCCAGCTGAAAGCCCTCCGGCTCCACCTCGGCTTTTACTTCGGGCACGCTCATTTTGTGTTCGGGACGAATGGGCACCTTGGGATCTTCCTTGCGGTATTCGAGCAGCACCAGCCGGCCGTCCGCCTTCAGCGCCTCGCGGATCTTCCGCAGCATGGCTTGCGGCTGCGAGAACTCGTGGTAGACGTCCACCAGCAGCACCAGGTCGAGCACGCCGGCCGGGAGTTTCGGATCGGTCTCAGTGCCGAGCACGGTCTCGACGTTGGTGATCTTGTCGCGTTGGGCGCGCGCCCGGAGGATTTCGAGCATCTCGGGTTGCAGGTCGTTGGCGTAGACTTTGCCCGGCGGGCCGACCAGCCGCGCCATCTTGAACGACATGTACCCGCTGCCTGCGCCAATGTCGGCCACTACCATGCCGCGGCGGATCCCGAGGGCCTGCAGCGCCTTGTCGGGCTGCTCTTCGGACTCGCGCTCCGGCCGGTCCAGCCAATCCGCGCCCGCCGCGCTCATCACCGGCGCGATCTGACGCCCCGTGACGGGATGCACCGACTGCGCGAACAGCGTCGAAAAGAACAGCAGCAGAGCCAGGATCAGCGCCATTGTTCCAATGTGCTTCAAGCGGGTTGCGAAGTCAATCGCGAGTCGCGGACCAGGCGCCGGGCGGGCCGTTAGAATGGAGTCAGGCGGCTGATTCGATGAAGATGGTGTGGTTGGTTGGGCTGAGCGCTCAGATCGCGCTGCTGGCGGCGCCGGCGGAGAAAAAACTCGCGATCGTGGCGGCGGCGTTCTCTCAAGTGGAGGATGGCACGCCCGTTGCGCACGATGATCAGTTCGTGCCCGGCGAGACGCTGTTCTTCCGCTGCCAGGTGGAGGGTTACAAGAAATCGGACAAGGACGAGATTCACATCACCTACCAGGTGCAGGCGGCGGATGCGCGCGACATCGCGCTGCAGGTTCCCGAGAACGGCGCAGTGCAGTCCACGCTTTCGCCCGAAGACAAGAACTGGACACCCAGGATTCGCTCCAAAGTGGTTGTTCCGCCGCTCGCGGATCCGGGCCAATATCATGTGCTGGTGAAGGTGAAGGACGAGCTGGCGGGAACCACGGCCGAGGCGCGCGCGACCTTTCTGGTCATCGCGCGGAACATTGCACCGAGCGACGCGCTGGTGGTGCGCAATTTCCGCTTCTATCGCGGCGAGAATGAGGACCAGCCGCTGAAGGTGCCGGCCTACCGGCCGGGCGATGCGTTGTGGGCGCGCTTTGACATGACCGGCTACAAGATCGGGGAGAAAAACCTGTTCGACATCGAGTACGGTTTGGTGGTGTTGCGCGCCGATGGCTCCAGCGCCTATTCGCAGCCCCAGGCCGCCACCGCCAAGGAAGCGCCCTTCTATCCGCAGCGCTATCAGCCGGGCGAACTCAGCCTGAACATGCCGAACGACATCGCCAAAGGCGAGTACACGATCGTGCTGACCGTGCGCGACAATCTGGACCATCAGACTTGTGAGGCACGCGAGAAATTCTCGATCGAGTAACCGAACGGGAGACTAATCGGCGTTCCTCCGCACTACCTCCGCGGATATGGCCCTCTTTCGGACCCGCAGTGCGGCTGTGTTTGGAATTGAAGCGCATCTGATCGACGTCGAAGTGGACATGTATCCGGGCGGTAACGCGCGCGACTTCATCACCGTTGGCATGCCGGACACGGCGGTGCGCGAAAGCCGCGAGCGGATCAAATCGGCGCTGCTCAATTCCGGGTTCGGATATCCGAACAAATCCGTCACCATCAATCTGGCGCCGGCGAACCTGCGCAAGGAGGGCGCAGGCTTCGACCTGCCGATGGCGCTGGGGATTCTGGGAGCCATGGGCACGGTTGGGCGCACGGACGAGCATGTGCTGGTGGGTGAGCTGTCGCTCGACGGCACGCTGCGCCCGGTACGCGGCGTTTTGTCGATCGCGGTGTGCGCGCGCAAGCAAGGTATTCCGAATCTGCTGGTGCCCGCGGACAACGCCGCCGAGGCTGCCGTGGCGGAAGGCGTCAATGTGTTCGGAATGCGGCACCTGGCGGAGGTGGTCCAATATTTGAATCAACCGGATCAGTTCCGGCCGGCGGCGTGCCCTGCACCGGCCGCCGCGTCGCAGGATTCCTCGATTCCCGACTTTCGCGAGGTGCGCGGCCAGATCACCGCCAAGCGCGCGCTGGAAGTGGCCGCGGCCGGAGGCCACAACGTTCTGATGATCGGCCCGCCGGGTTCGGGCAAGACCATGCTCGCCAAACGATTCGCAGGCATTCTTCCGCCGCTGACCTTTCAGGAGGCGATCCAGACTACGCAGATCCACAGCGTGGCCGGTCTGCTGCCGCGCGGCGTCGGGCTGGTGGCGCAGCGGCCTTTTCGCGCGCCGCATCACACTATTTCGGACGCCGGATTGATCGGCGGCGGCTCCGGCACGCCGCGGCCGGGCGAGGTCAGCCTGGCGCACAACGGCGTGCTGTTCCTGGACGAGCTGCCGGAGTTTGCGCGCAACGTGCTGGAGATGCTGCGCCAGCCGCTCGAAGAGTCGTCGGTGATGATCGCGCGCAGCAACATGTCCCTGTCGTTCCCATCCGATTTCATTTTGCTCGGGGCCATGAATCCATGCCCGTGCGGATTTTTTTCCGACTCCTCGCGCGAATGCCGCTGCACCGGCGCGATCATCCAGCGCTACTTGAGTAAAATCAGCGGACCGCTGCTCGATCGCATAGACCTGCACGTGGAAGTTCCCGCCGTGCCGTACAAGGAACTGCGTGGGGCCGATCACGGCGCAAGCTCGGCCGAGATGCGCCAGCGCGTGGAAGCGGCGCGTGCCATCCAGCAGCAGCGTGGGTTCTACAACGCGCGCATTCCATCGCCGCAATTGCGCAAGCTGTGCGCCTTGGACGAGGCCGGCGAGCGCACGCTGGAGATGGCGGTGCGCCGCATGGGCCTGAGCGCCCGCGCGCACGATCGGATTCTCAAAGTGGCGCGTACCATCGCGGATCTCGGCGCCAGCGAGGCCGTGCTTGCCAAACATCTGGCCGAAGCAGTTCAGTACCGGAGTTTAGATCGCAATTACTGGAGCTGAGGGCCGCCGGATGAGAATAGCTGAAATGGATTAGCGCCGCGCGCTTCCCCTCAGCGGCCGTCGACCGAGAACGCCAGCAGAACGTTGCCCGGCGCGCCACCCAGGAAACCGTACCCGGAATTGAGGAACAGCATTCCACCCACCACCGCCGGGCCGGCGCCGTTCATCGAACCACCCGCTGCCGGCACGTTGTTCACGGAAGAAAAAGGCTTGCGCGTGTCCAGATCCCAGAGCAGCTTTCCGTCGGCGGCCGCGTAAGCGCGAAGATGGCCGTCCATGGACCCCGAGAACACGACGCCGGGAATGAGCGTGACCGCCGAAGGCTGAGCAGCGCTGCAACCTTGTTCACCGAGACAGGCAGGCTTGGGCGCGGGGACGTGCCACACCTTCTCGCCGGTCGCGATCTGGATGGCAGTGAGCCCACCCCCGGCTTCGGGATTGGTACGGTCGAGATCGGAAACGGCGGCGTAGATCTTCTCGTGGTCGGCGCCTGCCCCCCACTCGATTCCTCCGATGATGCCGCCCTTGCCAACGCGGACTTGGCGGATAACGGCGCCGCGCTGGTCCGGATCGAGAATATGAAGAACGCCCGATTTCTGCCCAGCCAATAACACCTGGCGGCCGCCGGAAAGCGTGTGGAGGATCGCAGAGGAACCGAAATCAAAATCGGGGCCCTCACCTTTCGGACAGCCTACCTTGTCGCCCGCAATGCAGCCCAGGTTCCAGCGGTCGCCTTCCAGCAGTTTGCGCCCCCAGGCGATCTTGCCGGAATCCATCTCGATGGCGACCACGGAATCGCCGAAACCTTCCTCCGGATCGCTGTAGTGGTCGCCGGTGGCGACGTAAATCCGGCGCCGCTTCGGGTCGATGGTCGGCGCGGACCAAATTCCGCCGCCCGATGGCCCCCACAGTTGCGTTCCAGATGGGTTCTTGCGCGTGCGTCGCGGCGCTGCCGGGATGACGTACGTTTTCCAAATCTGTTTGCCGGTCTGCGGATCCAGCGCCACCAGGCTGCCGCGAAATGTGCAGCACTCATACTTGGGATCGGCGGCCGGCCCCTCCTCGAATGAAGCAACCGGCACATAGAGACGCCCTTCATATAGCTGCACCGCGCCCGTGACGCGCGCCAGCGGATGGTCGTCCACCTTGACTTTCCAGAGCGCCTTACCGGTGATCGCGTCGACAGCTTGAACGTTCGCCCCCAGGTCGCCGAAATAAGCGACAAAGCCAGAGGGAGAATGGGGACCGATGGTCACGGCCGAGCGCACGCCAGCCGGCGAAGCTTGATAGATCCAGTAGGTGCAGCCGGACTTTGCGTCGAGCGAATAGACGGCGCCGTTCTGACTGCCCACGAAAACCCGTCCTCCCGCCACGACAGGCTGCGACCATACTACTGAAGCCAGCGGAAAGCCAAATGCCCACTTGAGTTTCAGGCGCGATACCTGATCGGCGGTGATCCCGGCCATCTCCACCGGTTGGAAGCGGCTGTTGGCGGTATCGGCTCCCCAGCCGTTCCAGCGCGGGCCTGAAAGAAGATCGGATGGCGTTGAGCCGGCCGGACAAAGGCCCTCAGGCGCCGGCGGCGTTGCCGTGCGAAACGCCTCCACCGGCTGGCCCGAAATGTAGGAGGCGACCGCGCGCTTTTCCTCATCGTTGAGCGTCGCAACCAGGGTCATGATGCCGGTGTGAAGCTGCGCCAGTATTGCTTCGGGCGGTAATTTACCGAGCGCCTCGCGCCGTGCCGCCCAGCCGGTTCTATCTGTTTCGTGGCAACGCGCGCAGTGCTGGGCGTAAACAGCAGCGCCGTCAGGCGATTGCGGGAACGCCGCTCCAACGCCGAGAGAAACGATGAAGATTCTCGACACAAACTTGATCGATTTCGACATATCCGTTTGACCTCCGGCGCTCAGACTTCCTGTCGGGAACGTCTTCGTCCAAGTATTTCAGCCCGGAATTCCATGGATTCCCGGATTCTATTGAGTATACGCCCGGCCGCCCTTCAACCCACTAGACGGTAGTGCGCTAAATCCTGGTTGATCGCTCTGACGGTGGCCTGGGCCATAGTGGAAACTCCCCGCGCCGAATCACGCGGCCTCCAGAAGTTCGCGCACGGTCCAGACGTGATCGGCAATTCCAGCGGCCATTGCGGGTGTCACGCGGAGCGATTTATGGACGCGCCCGAAGTTATACCAGGTGTACCAAAGGATCACGGCGGCCCAATGGTTCTCCCATCGCTTCGAGAAGGCGTTGGTGAGCCTCGTAAAGCGACGCAGGCCCATCCGTAGCAAAAGGTTCGACCGCTCGACAATCGAAGTCCAAATGCGTTCTGGATCAGGTTGCCCCATAACCGGGACAACCTCAACTGACGCTACCTCCGCTGGCGAGTAGCGGGCCTCGCCCTCTTGAGTCGCGCGATAAACCTTGATGAGTTGTGCGAAGCCAGTCAGCCGATCATGCAGCGTCGTGGTGATTGCGGAGCGATAGGGCGCGAATCCATCGGTCGTAATTTGGAAAGGCGTCCGCGCTGTCGCCTGCCGCAAGCCTTCCACGAATACGTCCGTCGTGGATTGATCGCGGCGTCCCATCGCGATGTTGAGAACCAGCTTGCTGTGACGCTCGATCCCGACGAACACGTAGCAGTCACCGAGCAGTTGATTGTCTTCTGGACGGAGGCGCTTCTGTTTCTTGCCGATGAAGCTCCAGACCTCATCGCACTCCACGTCTCGCACCTTGACGTTGCGGATCTTCTCGGCCATCACATGCTCGGCCTTGTCACCAGCGAGCACCAGAAGCTTCAGAATCGTCGTGTGGTGTACGCCAGTCGCACGTTCGATGCTGGAGACGCTATTGCCTTCTAGCAAGAGCGACAGCACGGTTTCGGCTTT
Source organism: Bryobacteraceae bacterium (assembly GCA_035632015.1). Taxonomy (GTDB): domain Bacteria; phylum Acidobacteriota; class Terriglobia; order Bryobacterales; family Bryobacteraceae; genus Palsa-89. The sequence continues at coordinate 567 of DASQHQ010000173.1, read as the reverse complement.
GTCGAGCGGCAGATACATCCCGTCAAGGGTGTTGTCGCGGGCGTCTGTGAACACCTTCTGGCACTGCGAACATTGGTAGCGCTGGCGGTTCTGGCGCTTACCGAACTTGCGGCATTCGGATCGGCAATTGTGGCAGGTCACTGTGAATCTCCTTGAGATCCACAGCCGGAAAGCCTAGAATGGGGTTGCGAGTCGCCATGGCTTCGGCTGTGGTGATTACAGCCCTAGTAGAGGTTGCAGCCTCAACTGGGGCTTTTAATTGGAGCCGGCGGTGGGATTCGAACCCACGAAGCTGGAGAGCGCCCCCTTGCAGAGGGGTTGGGTTTGACCGCTTCCCTACGTCGGCAATAGCACAAGTGGCCAGTGGAACTGGACAGAAGCCGATTTTCCACTGGCCACAAGCGTTTTCAACCATATACAGATCATAGCATATTTGCGTTATAATAATCAATGGACTTGAGCGCATAATTGCGATAATATATGTTCAGGTGGTGGATCTACGAGTACATCGATGGCAGAGGTGACAGTGTGATCGGTAGGTGGCTAAAGGAAAAGGGAATCTCTGAC
>DASQHQ010000172.1:0-4429 GCA_035632015.1 Bryobacteraceae bacterium | reverse complement strand
GCTTTCCATCACTGTGCTGCCGGCCCGCGCTGCCAACTCGGATTTCTTATACTTCGGCTCGCTCAGGTAGCCTTCGACCTGGTCCTTGCTGATGTGGTTCACTACCAGCTCCAGCGGCTGCGGGCGGTCGCTGAGGTTGATCAGAACGGGTTCGTAAAGGTTGACGTTCTTTTTCTCGAGCGTGAAATCGTCCACGATCATCGCGACGTTGTAAGACTTGTGCCTGGTGTTCACTTTGCGCAGCGAGAGGCTGATGGATCCCACGCGCTGGAAATCTTTCGACTTGTTGAGCAGAAATTCGTGATAGTTGCGCTCGCCGTGCTTTTCGAGCGCCAGCAGCTCCTCATGGTTCTTGGCGATCGACCCGCTGAGGTCATCGCGGGCCGAATCCAGCCTGCTCTGCAAGGCCTCGCGCGTCCTTTCCAATTCCTCCCGCGTGCCCGCAATCTGCTTGTCCTGCTCGGCAACCTCTGCCTGGAGGCGCTTCCAGCGGGGGTCTTCCGCCGGCTTGACTGCCGCCGCCTTGGTGGCGCCGGCACGGCGGTGTCCGGCCGAGGAAACCGGCCGCCTCGCCGGAGTGGAAACCCGGGACGCGGCGCTCAGAGCATCGAGTCTTGTGGAGAGCGCCTGGATCTCGCTCTGGGCCTGGTTGAGGGTCGCGCTCACTTGATCGCGACCGGCGGTTAGTTCGCGCACCTGCCGGCGTTCGCGCACGACGAACGCCAGACTCACGGCGGTGAGACAAAACAGCAAGACTGCCAGCCACGCGAGACCGCGTCGCGGAGACGACGATTCGTGGGGCGTGGGTTTAAAGCTGGCTCCGTCCTCTCGCATACTAACCCTCCTGGTAGTGGCAATCCTTCCTGCTTCCTCGCAGCAAGCAGGCTGCCAGTGTTCTTGCGATGTAATCGGTTGAAAATCCGGCCGGTTAGATTGTAGACGGAGAAGACGGCCCTCGCCGAGGATGAAGATCTTACACGACAACCAGCGAAATCTGGCGCGCCGGTCGAGCCCCTGCTTGCCTCACTCGATCCGGACAACTGGCGCCGGCACGCCGAACCGCAGCTTACTGTCTGGTGGCTCGTTCCAGCAGCCCGTGGTAGGAGGGTCTTGGCGCACTTAAGTCAGAGGGTTTTTGGCCCCGGGCTAGGCTGTGGCTGGCTTGCGGCGCAGCCCCGCTTTGGCGCCGGCTTTTCTGGCGCCATAGAGGATCGGGCTGGCCATGTAGGCGCGGATGTCCCGCTCATCGATGATGTGATGCAAAGGTGGCGCTCCGGCTGCTCCGAGCGCCTCGATCTCGGCCGCCAGAGTGCGCAGGCACATAATCGGACCTTCCTGCACGCCGAGGTGAAACTCGAGAAACAGCGCCATTTTGGTGCTGACCACGAAGACGCGCGTCTCTTCTCCGTGGGCAATCCCGTGAAAAATGTATTCACGGACGTCTTTGGCCTGCTCGAACCCGACGTATAGCAGTTGCATCAGTGGCTCGCCTTCTCGAGCGCTCAGGCTAGGGTTGACTGTTCTCGCGGATGGACGTTGGCGGCCCTGGGGCCCTTCTCGCTTTGCTCTACGTCGAAGCTGACGGCCTGGCCCACGGCCAGGGACGCAAACGCGCCATCAGCCACCGCGGAGGCGTGGAAAAAAACCTCTTGGCCTGATTCCGCGCGGATGAAGCCAAAGTTTCGTTCGGCTACCAATTTCTTGATCGTTCCAGTCATGGACACATACCTACTCTCTTTTAGCGATGGTTTGATCTCAGCAAGGCCGCCGCATATTGGCGATGGAGGGATCTGGTAGGCTTCAGTATAGAACACTAGCGGCAACGGCGCAACTTTATCTATTGGGCATGCCTATTTGTCCCTGGGCCGGCTGGGACGAGTTCGACATCGGCGTGATCGCGATTGGGGCCCAGCTTGAAGCGGGCTCCGGCGGGGTTTTCGACCACCATGCGGCCATGCAGATCGTGGACGCCGAGCTGCGTCTGGTCTTCTTCGGCCTGGAGCGCCGGGCGATTGACGTCATCGTAGACATAACAATCGGCGAACTCGACGCCGCCGTATTTTTTCGTGATCTCGGGATGGCGCAGCCGGATCAGCACCGGCACGCGCGGGCCTCCATAATCGGCTGCGGAGGCGTTCCACGGTTTCTTCCAACTGCAATTCACAAAGCGAACCAGCGCGCCGTCCGCCGACTTGTCGTAGACCACCGCGCCTTCCCGGCCGGTGTCCTCCGTGGTGCAATTTCTGAATTCGATCAGGCCTTTCGGGCCGTCGTCGCGGACCGCGCCCACCGCCATGCCCGCCCAGCCGCCGCCGGCCTCGCCGGTCATGCGCGAGTAACAATTCTCGAACCGGATGGAGACCGGCTCCGAGCTGCGCTGCAGTTGCTTGAGGTAAACCAGAATCTGGTGGCCGTGATTGTTCTCGAACCGGCAATTGCGGATGACGCAGTTCACCAGGCGCTGCTCGGGCGTGTCCGGCTCGAGGTCAATGCCCGCCTCGGGCGCCGTGCCGCTGGTGCCCGAGAAGAAGCAATTTTCCACCAGCAGGTTCACCGCGCTGATGACGCTGATGCCTTGGCGGTGATTGTCGTGCGCCACGCAATTGCGAATCACGATGTCTTCGCTCGCCGGCCGGCCGGCGCCGCCATCCACATAGAAGCCGTCGCCGCCGGTGCTTTCGACGCGCAGGCCATCGATGCGGACGTTGCGGCAGCCGTGCAGCGCGATGCCCATGCGCCATTCGGCCTTTTCGTAGGGCGGGTTCTGATAGTCGCGCTTGCGCATGCGCAGCGTCGCCCCGTAGCCCAGGATGGTGATATTCGACTCGCCGGTGGCCGTGAACAGGCTGTCGCCGTGGCCGCGGAATTCGCCCTTCCTCGCGAGGACCACGACGCCCGGCTCCAGCGTGATCTCCTGATTGCTGCGCAGCCGCAAGGGACGCGCGATCCACGGCCGGCCCATGAACGGCACGACGAGTTTCCGCGCGCGCGAGTCGATCGCCGCTTGCAGCGCCGCCGTGCTGTCGTCAGGATCGAATCCCCACCACGCCGCGTTCGCCTCGGTGCGCTTGCCGGCCAGCACCTCGCGCACCGCGGCCTCGTTCTTCGCGTTTCCCGGGGCTGGGGAAGCAGCGAGCGCGAGCCCCGCCGAGAACAGCAAGCCCGCCGCCATCGCCGTGTGTGCAAGTTTCATCCGAGCAGCAGCTTATCACGGAACCGGCCGGCGACTACGCTCGGATCGGAGCCGCAACCGTGAGGGAGCGACGGCGGGCGCGACCCCGCCACCGCCAATTCCATCTTTACCACAGCAGCTGTGAGGGTGGACACAAGTTCCCCGGACTCCCAAACTGTAAAGGATGTTGCCGGTCTAAAGTGTAAAGGATCTTCCCGGCCGGTCATTGGGAAAGACCGCTTGCTTCGCGCGCGGCGGATGCCACAAGTATGTCGACACCCCGGCGGGCAGGCTGTGCACAAGAAGTGGGGCGACTACGCTCGGATCGGAGCCGCAACCGTGAGGGAGCGGCCGCCTTGGGAAAGACCGCTTGCTTCGCGCGCGGCTCGGCATCGGGGTTTTCCGGATGCCCGCAAGCATGTCGCACACCGCGGCGGGCAGGCTGCCTTCCGCCGCTGGTATAATGAAGGGTTTTCCTCCACTCCGGATTCTCTGCTGTAGGTGCGGGCCTTGTCCCAGGACTATCTCGAAATTCGCGGCGCGCGGGTCCACAACCTCAAGAACATCCATCTCAAGCTGCCGCACAACCAGATCACCGTCATCACCGGCGTCTCGGGCTCCGGCAAGTCCTCGCTCGCCTTCGACACCATTTACGCCGAGGGCCAGCGCCGCTACGTCGAGTCGATGTCCGCTTACGCGCGCCAGTTTCTGGAGCGCATCTCCAAGCCCGACGTCGAGGAAATCATCGGCATCGCGCCGGCCATCGCCATCCGACAGAAGAACACCTCGCGCAATCCTCGCTCCACGGTCGCCACGGCCACGGAGATTTACGATTTTCTGCGCCTGCTCTACGCCCGCGCCGGCCGCACTTTCTGCGCGCGCTGCGGCGAACGCGTGAAAAAAGACACGGTCGATGAGATTGCTGCCCGCGTGCTCGCGCTCGAGTCTGGATCGCGCTGGTATGTCCTGTTCCCCGTGCGCGGCACCGGAGACGCGGTCTCGACCGACGCCCTCAAGGCCCACTTGTTCGAGCTGCGCCGCAAGGGCTTCAATCGCCTGTTCCAGGGCGGCCGCACCTTCGAGTTCTCCACGCCCGAATCGCTCCTCGAAATCGATTTTCGCCAGCCGTTGTTCGCCCTGGCCGATCGCATCGCCATCTCCAGCGATCTCCGCCAGCGCGTCGTTGATACGGTCGAAATCTGCTTCCGCGAGGCGGGGGAAGTCATCTTCGAGTCCGCCGCGGAGGCGCCGCAGCAG
>DASQHQ010000171.1:0-45011 GCA_035632015.1 Bryobacteraceae bacterium | reverse complement strand
TGGCGCGGATCCTGCGAAACATGATTCACTTCCTGGCCGCGAAAATGCGGACCATCCGCGGTCCAGGTTTTACGATTGCTGGTGGAAAACGCGAACGCGCCTTTGCGCGTACCGATCCAGACGGTTAATTTGGGCATTCGCACATTTTAGCGGGAACGGACTGCGGGCGATGGCGAGCGAGCGCGGGAAAACGGGCGCTACTTGGCCTTGCGCTGCTTCTGCTGGCCGACGCGGATCTTGAAGTGCTGCTGCTTGGCTTCCTGGAATGCCTTGTGGTCGTGGCGGGCGACCGCGTCGCTCAGGTACGCGTCGACGCTGGCGTCTTTAGGCAGCACGGCCATCAGCGTAAAATTCTCGTTGCAGGTCGGGCAAAACGGCCGGAACCGTTTGACGTTGGGGATTGCCATACGACCTTAGAATAACATGGCGCTCCCAGCCGGGTCGTGGGTCCGTTTGGGTTGCGTCCGGTCTTTCCGCCGCCTCAATTAGTCCGTGATGGTGTGACCGATCGCCAACGCAAAAATGGCTCCCGCCAGCAGCAGGCCGGCCGTCAACACAGCGATCGCCAAGTGTCGCCGGAAGATGGAAAACGCGAGGATAGTGTCGCGGCGCAAGGCTTGATCCTCGCGCCAGGCTCGCAACAGCGTGACGCAGCCGGCCATGGCAACCACCCCGGGCGCGCCAAGGAACAGCAGCGCCGCGCCCAGGGGCGAGATGTGCGTTGCAGTCCACTCGAAAATGATCCAGCTAATATGTGCGGGTTCGTATTGGCGAGGTTGAAGGCCGCGAAGCGCGGCCGCCGCGAGGAAAACGGTGGCGGGCAACAGCAGCACCCACTCGGTGACGACAACGATTGGCAGCCGGAACGATGTTGGCAATTGCATAGCAGTTCACTTTATATAACAAAGTACATGTTTGTGTCAAGGCTCGGCCTGTCGAGGGCCGCGCCGTGCGACGAAAACCGAAACCACCGACCCACGATCCCAGCCGCTCCGGTCCCTATTCTGCCAGCGTGCCTGCATCGCGTCCGGTGTCCAGGGCAGCTTCCCGGTCCCGGCCCGGAATCGGCAGGCGGATGCGGAGCACGCGCTCGCGATTGCGTTCTTCTTCCAGATTTCGCGTCCGCGCCGAAAGCAGGTCGCGCAGCCCGATGATGCCGAGCAGCTTGCGGTGGTCCGCGCGATCCACCACCGGGAAGCGCGTCAATCCCAGTTCCGCCATGCGGTAGACCACCACGCGCAGGGGCTCGTCCGGATAGGCGACCACAGGATCGGTTACCAGTTCGGCCAGCGTTGGCGCGCCCGCGCGCGGATCGGCCAGCAATTTCTGCAGCCGTTTGCGGGTAATCACTCCGAACAGCCGGCTGTGGCCGTCCAGCACCGGATACAGAAATTGCCCGCGCGGGCCATGGCGAGCGCTCAACCTGTCCCGCACCTGATCCAGCGTGCTATCGCAATTGAACGCCACCAGGTTGGTGCGCATCGCGTCGCGCACGAAGAGAATCTCGAGCGGATCGACAGCATACTCGCGGCTCAAATGGTAACCGCGCCGCGCGACCTTTTCAGTCAGAATCGAGCGCTTCAGCGTCAGCACCGTAAAGCCATGCGCGATCACGCCGGCGGCCAGCAGGGGCAGCAGCATATTGATGTCGTGCGTCAGCTCCAGCGCAAAAATAATTCCGGTGAGCGGCGAGCGCATGGTGCCGCCCAGGATCGCTCCCATGCTCAGCAGGGGCCAAAAACCGACGCCCTCGTTCGGAAGGAACATGGCTTCGATGCCGCCCAGCGCGCCGCCCATCATCAGCAGCGGCGCCAGGACCCCGCCGGAAGTGCCCGACCCCAATGCGACGGCCCAGATCACCGACTTCACCAGCAGAATGCCGGCGATCGTGCCGGGCGCGACGCTGCCCTGGAGCAAGGCGGCGATGCTGTCGTAACCGACGCCCAGCGCCTGCGGAAAAACGAGGCCGCCCAGTCCCACCACCAGGCCTCCGATGGCCGGCCACCACATCCAATGAATGGGGAGCTTGGCGAAGGCATCTTCGGCAGCGTAGACGGCGCCGGTGAGCAGCATCGAGAGCACGCCCGCCAGCAATCCGCAAATGGCGCAGCCCAGCAATCCTTCCGGACCGATGAAGGTGGGGTGTTGGGGCACGGGAAAGAGCGGGCCGAGCCCCAGAATGTAACGGCGCGCCGCCCCGGCGGTGGCGCTGGCCAGCGCCACCGGCACCAGACTGCGAGGCTTCCACTCGAACAAGAGCAGCTCCACGGCCAGCAGCACCGCGGCCACCGGCGATGCGAACGTGGCCGACATGCCCGCCGCCGCGCCGGCCACCAGCAACGTCTTGCGCTCCACGCTGGTCAGATGGAAGAACTGCGCGATCATCGATCCGAATGCGCCGCCGGTCATGATGATCGGACCTTCGGCGCCAAACGGTCCGCCGCTGCCGATCGAGATGGCGGACGAGAGCGGCTTCAAGAACGCCAGACGCGGCTGCACCCGGCTGCCGTTGATGAGGATCGATTCGATCGCTTCCGGAATGCCATGGCCCCGGATTCTTTCCGAGCCGTAGCGCGCCATCAACCCGATCAGCAATGAGCCCGCCACGGGCACCAGGATGGCCCAAGCTCCCAGATGATTCCCGGCGGGGGACGTCATGCGGGGGTCCCAGCGATGGTAATAGAACAGATTCGTGAACAGCCCGATGAGCCGCAGCAGCAGCCATGCCACGCCGGTGCTGAGCAATCCAATCAGCACGGCCAGCGCGGAGATGGGAATCATCCGCCGGTCGGTGGTGAAGTCCCCCAGGGCGTGGGCGCGCGGATGTTTCATGCCGCGTCCCTCCCGGGCGCGTGCCTGGAGCGATTCTGCCGGGCCCGGCGTAGCGAGCGGAGCGCCGCCGCAAATGCCGGAGCAGCCGTTTCCAGCTCCTGACGATGCGCCAGAGAGAGACTGCGAAGGATACGTCCTCCAGGCGAGGCCAGATGAACAATCACCTCGCGCCGGTCATCTTTGCCGGCGCTGCGGAATACATAGCCGTGCTTTTCCAGCCGATCCACCAGCTCCACGGTGCTGTGATGTTTGAGCTGGAGCCGCCCGGCCAGCTCGCCGATGGTGGCCCTGGCTCCGGGCGTCAGTCCTTTGATGGCCAGCAGAAGCTGATGCTGCTGGGGCTCCAGGCCATGCGCTCGCGCCTGTTCCTCGCTGAAGTGGAGGTAGCGGCGGAGCTGGCAGCGGAATTCCGCCAGGGCTCGATATTCGATCAGGGACAAGTCCATAAATAGTATCGTAACACGATATAATTGCACGGGGCCGCACGCCCCGCCAACAGCGAGCGAGGCGCGCCCGGTGAAAGCGTCCATGCGCCGGCCGGGCGATCAGTGAAATAATCATCGGGGGAGGGACTTGCCAGTTCCTCCTGAGCCGAATGGAGCGATGAAAGTCTGGGGGACATGTGCGAGCCACGATTCTTTGTGTAATCCTTGCGAGCGGAGCTTGGGCCCAAGATGCCGAGTTGTCGGGATTCATTCACGACTCATCGGAAGCCCTGGTGCCGAACGCCCAGGTGTCGGTAGTAAACCAGCAAACCGGCGCGCGCCGGGCCACGGTGTCTAACAGCGCCGGAGTTTATTCGGTGCCGTCGTTAAATCCCGGCCGATACAAGATCACCGTCGAGGCGCAGGGGTTCCAAACCAGCGTGCTGGAAGGCGTCACGGTCGAAGTGGCGCAAAAACAGCGGCTGGACTTCGTTCTGAAAGTGGGCGACACCCGGCAGAGCGTGACGGTTCAGGCCGAAGCGTCGCCGTTGAATACCACCGATGGCTCCATCAGCACGGTAGTCGACCGGCAGTTCGTCGAGAACCTGCCGCTCAATGGCCGCAGCTTCCAGAACCTTTTTCAGCTCACGCCGGGCGTGGTGGTCGCGACCACCAGTTTTTACGATCAAGGCCAATTCAACGTGAATGGCCAGCGGGGCGACGCGAATTATTTCACCGTGGACGGCGTCAGCGCCAACTTTGGAGTCAACGGGGGCCCGCTGGGTCAGTCCGGCGGCGGCGCGCTGCCATCGTTGACCGCGGGGGGCGGATTCAACGGCCTGGCCTCGGTAGACGCGGTGCAGGAGTTTCGCATCCAGACCTCGACCTTCTCGCCGGAATACGGCCGGACGCCGGGCGCACAAATCGAAATCTCCACCCGCTCGGGCACCAACCAATTTCACGGCACGCTGTTCGACTTCTTCCGCAACGACAAGCTGGATGCCAACGACTGGTTCGCCAATCAGCAGAGCAAGTCCAAGCCGGAAGAGCGCCAGAACGATTTCGGCGGCGTGCTGGGCGGGCCGATCGTCAAGGACCACACGTTTTTCTTTATTTCTTATGAAGGTCTGCGGCTCCGCCAGCCGCAGGTGGTGATCGTGCCGGTTCCCGATCTCGCCTTGCGCAATGGCGTTCCTGCCGCGCTCCAGCCGGTTCTGGCGGCCTTCCCCATCCCGAACGGACCCGAGTTGGGCGGCAACCTGGCGCAGTTTTCAACCGGCATCTCGAGTCCAACCAACCTGGATGCGGGCAGCGTGCGGATCGATCACACTTTCGGGAAGCTGTCCCTGTTCGGCAGATTCAATGACGCGCCCTCTTCGGCGATCCTGTTTCAGGGTGCGCCACTAGCGCCCAGCAACGTGGAGCCAGTGCAATTCGACACCTTGACGGCAACCGCCGGTGCGACCTGGTTGATTACTCCGTCGCTCAACAACGAGTTCCGCTTCAACTACAGCCGCAGCCACGGCTACAGTTCGCTGGCCTTGACCAATCTGGGCGGAGCTGTTCCTCTGAACCCGTCCCAGGTTTTTCCGTCCTTCAGCAATCCGCAGACCGGCGCCTTCGTGTTCTTCTGTTGCTCGTTCAGCTCGGAAGTCTTTCTAGGAGCCAACGGCATCAACCGCCAGCGCCAGTTCAATACGGTGGACAATCTGAATTTCGTCAAAGGAGCTCACCAGCTCAAGTTCGGCGTCGACCACCGCAACCTGTCGCCGACCTTTGGCCGCAGGTCTTACGACAATCAATTCCTTTACGCCGATGCTGCTGCCGTGTTGAGCAACACGCCCTTGGAGGTTTTTGTCGACGCCGCTGGCGGGGCGGCCGGCCTGGAAGTCGTTACCAACAATCTATCGGTCTTCGCCCAAGACACCTGGCGCGTCGCTCCGCGGCTGACGCTGACCTACGGACTGCGTTGGGAGTACAATCCCGCGCCTTCCGTCGCCAACCGGCAGGCGCCGTGGGTGGTCGATCAAGTCACTAAACTCGCTACTACACAATTGGTATCTTCCGGGGCGCCGCTTTGGCATGCGAGTGCGAACAATTTTGCTCCGCGCCTGGGCATCGCATATCAGCTATCCGATTCTCCCCGGTGGGCGACCGTGTTGCGCGGCGGCGCGGGTGTGTTCTACGACATCGGCTTTGGCCAACTGGGCGATGTTTTTGCAAACAACGCCCAGTACTACGGTTCCACCATTTACACCAGCAACGTGGTCTTTCCGCTGACCGCGGCGCAACAGACGCCGCCGCCCCTGGCAGGCACAACGCTGCCCATCTCGCAAGCCGCGGTGTTTGATCCGCACCTGAAGCTGCCCTACACCGTTCAATGGAACTTCACAGTGGAGCAGCGTTTGGGAGCAGCGCAAACATTGAGCGCGTCCTACGTAGGAGCAGCGGGCCGCCGGCTGCTGCTGGAAACTTATTACTCGAGACCCAATCCGTCCTTCACCAACCTGTTCGTGACTAACAATGGGGCGACTTCCGATTACGAGGCGCTGCAACTCCAATTCCGCCGCCGGCTGAGCGAGGGACTGCAGGCGCTGGGCTCTTACACCTGGTCGCATTCCATCGATACCGCGTCGTCGGACGCCTTCCTTCTGGCGGACTCGCCTGGACGCGCCTCCTCGAACTTCGATATCCGGCACATGGCCAGCGGAGCGCTCAGCTACAACATCCCGGCTCCGAAATGGAATGCCTTCGCGACCGCGGTTCTCAAAGACTGGTCGGTGGACAACATGAACGTGTTCCGTACCGCAGAGCCGATTACGGTAATCAGCGCCTCCGGGTTCGTCAACGGCACGTACACCGGCGCTTTTCCCAACATCCAGCCGGCCGTACCATTTTTCCTGAGTGATCCCAACGTGGCCGGCGGCAAGCGAATCAACAAGGCGGCATTCACGGCTGCACCGGGGGGACAACTAGGAAACGCACCGCGGAATTTCCTGCGAGGCTTCGGCGCCTGGCAATCGGACCTCGCCCTGCGCCGCCAGTTCACGCTCACGGAGCGTTTCAAGCTGCAATTCCGCAGCGAGTTTTTCAACATCTTCAATCATCCGAACTTCGCGAATCCGACCAGTACGCTCACCAGCCCGCTATTTGGGTTTTCGACGCAAATGCTAGGCCGGGCCCTGGGCGGTGGAGGACTCACGGGCGGGTTCGCTCCGCTGTATCAAATCGGCGGGCCGCGCTCGACGCAACTTGCTCTGAAGCTGCTGTTCTAATCGAGGGATGCCATGCGCTTTCTATGGTTCGTCGCCGCCTTCTCGTTAGTCTGTGTTGCGCAGACCCGCCCGCGAACCCAGCCAGAAGATCTCTTCGCGGTGAAAAACATTACCGCGCTGGCGTTGTCGCCGGACGGCCAGCACATTGCTTTCGTCGTTCGCGAAGCCAGTCTGGCGGATGACAAGTACAAAAACACGTTGTGGATAATGCCGGCCAATAATGGCTCCGCGCCGCGCCAGGTTCTGGACGGCTGCGACTCGCCGCAGTGGTCGCAGGACAGCCAGGAGCTCGCCTGTATCGCGCCCCGGGCCGGGCGCCCGCAGATCGTCGTTTTCAACGCCGCCTCGCTGGCCGTGGACTTGGAGAGTTCCGCCCCCGACGGCGTTGTCTCGTTTCAGTGGAGCCCCACCGGACGCGAGATTGCGTTCCTCTCGCGCCAAGCCGGTGCGGCCGCGCCCGCGGGTAACTGGCAACGAGGTGTGGTCATCGACAAGCGAACGTCAGTTGTCTACACGTTGCTGGCGAATGACCTGTTCATCGATCTCACTCGTCCCGTTCACTTGTATCTGCTGAAGCTCGGGACAAAATCGGTTGACAACCTGATCACATCCTTCGATGTAGAAGCTGCCTCCTGGTCGCCCGACGGCCAGACGCTGGCCGTCACAGGCAAGGAAAGGCCCGAGCTGGGCTACCCGGAGAGCGTGTATCTGTATTCCCTGGCGTCCAAGCAAGCCACCCGTATTTTGCAAGGCGTGGAGCAAAATCACTTTCCAACCCAGCAGTATGCGCGGCCCACCTGGTCGCCGGATGGCTCCGCGCTGGCGGCTGTTTCGACCACCAGCGAAGACCGCTGGGCCAACAGCGGCAGCATTGGCATCTATTCGCTCCAGACCGGAACGTTCCGGCTGATCACCGACGAGGATCACCTGCAGCTATATCAAGCCCGGTTCTTCTGGCTCGACAAGTCGGCGATCACTTTTGAAAACACGGTCCGGGCCAGCACGCAGCTATTCCGGCTGTCGCTGGAAGGGAAGACAAACGCGCTGACGAATTTCGACGGTGAGAATTCGCTGTTCAGTCTGTCCGCCGACTCCCGCCGCGCCGCGTTTGTACACCAGAGCTTTCAGCATCCGCCCGAGGTTTACACGTCTAACAGCCCCTTCCGGGATTCGACAAAGTTGACGGCGCTGAACGCAACTTCCGACCGCTCCGCCGTTCCGCCCGCTGAACAGATCCACTGGGCTGGGGCGGGAGGCGTGACCGTGGAGGGCTGGTTGATCAAGCCGCCCGACTACCGCGCGGGCCGCCGCTATCCGCTTCTGGTGATGGTCCACGGCGGACCCGGAGTAGCGATCACCGACAGCTTCGAGCCATATTCTTTGTTCGGCCAATGGGCTTGGCCCTATCCATTCCGGATTTTTGCCGAGCGCGGATATCTGGTATTCATTCCGAACTACCGCGGCACGGGTTCCTACGGCAAGCAATTCGAAATGTTCCGCGACATGGCGGGAGAACCGGCCGACGACATCGTGGCGGGAGTCAACTTCCTGATCCAGCGGGGCGACGCGGACCCGAGCCTGGTTGGGATCCTCGGTCAAAGCCACGGAGCCTGGTTGGGGCCATACGTGCTGACGCATCACAAAGCGATGTTCAAAGCGGCCTCTTTCGCCGAAGGCGCCTTGGACGCGATTTCCCAATACGGTCAGATGCCCGGCTGGTTGAATCTCTACACGCACGAGTTCTACAATCCGGGAAACCCTTACGACAACCTGCAGCGCCTGATCGCTATCTCGCCGATCTTTGACATGAAAGGCCTGGAAGCTCCGACCTTGCTCGAGTTCGGTCAAAGGAGCCTGGCGGTTCTGGGGCTGGAATCGGTGACGGCGCTGTGGCGCGAGGGCGTGCCGCATGAAATGATCGTGTATCCCAAAGAAGGCCACAATCTTGCATCCCCCGTAAACCAACTAGAGTCCATGCATCGAAACCTGGACTGGTTTGATTACTGGATGCTGGGCAGGCAGAACCCCGACCCGAAACAGAAGGATCAGTACCTCCGCTGGCAAGAGATGACTCGTGAGATGAAAGCCATGCGCGACTACAACGCCGAACATCCGGCCGGCCGCTAGCCACCGCCTGGTTCGGATTGGGTGTCGCATCGAACCGCACCCGCGCCAATCGATTCTGGTGATACGCGAGATAGATTATTTTTGAACCAACTCACCCGCGAATCACCGCTCGCGTGTTATATCATCGAAAACTATGCTGCCACGTCGCTGCTTGTTGCTTTTCCTGCCGCTGCTTGCTTTCGCCCAATCGAGCGCGCCCACCGCTGACACCCGTCTTAGCAATCTGGAAGCCGCCGTCAAGTCGGCTCAAAGCGCCGGCGACAACGCCTGGATGCTGACCAGCGCGGCCCTGGTGCTGATGATGACCGGCCCGGGCCTGGCGCTGTTTTACGGCGGGCTGGTGCGGCGCAAGAACGTGCTGGGCACCATGATGCACAGCTTCGTCCTGATGGCTGTGGTTACCGTGCTGTGGGCCATCGTGGGCTACAGCCTGGCGTTCGGCGAAGGCTCGCCGGTCCTGGGCGATCTGAGATATCTGTTCCTGAACAACGTTGGCAGCGCGCCCAATCCCGACTATGGCGCCACCGTCCCGCATCAAACCTACATGATCTACCAGCTCATGTTCGCCATCATTACCCCGGCGCTGATCTCCGGCGCCTTCGCCGAACGCATGAAGTTCAGCGCCATGCTCTTGTTTATGACGCTGTGGTCGCTGATCGTCTACTTCCCGCTGGCGCACATGGTGTGGGGCAAAGGCGGCTTGCTGAACGCGTTCCTGGGCGGGAAAATCCCCACCTTCGATTTCGCGGGCGGCACCGTGGTGCATATCAGCTCCGGCGTTTCCGCGCTCATGTGCGCTTTGTATCTGGGCAAACGCAAAGGCTACGGGGCCGAGCCCATGAAGCCGCACAACGTGGTGATCAGCGTCATCGGAGCCTGTCTGCTTTGGGTGGGCTGGTTCGGCTTCAACGCGGGCAGCGCGGTGGCAGCGTCTGCTTTGGCCACCAGCGCGTTCGTCGCGACGCATTTCGCCACGGCCGCCGCCGTGCTGGGCTGGATGCTGGCGGAGTGGTTGCGCAATGGCAAACCCAGCGTGTTGGGCGCCATCTCGGGCGCGGTCGCCGGTTTAGTCGCCATCACCCCGGCCTCCGGATTCGTGAAGCCGTTCCCCGCTCTGTTCATCGGTTTCGCGGCCGGCGTGGTTTGTTTCCTCATGGTCACCGCCGTCAAAAGCAAGTTCGGCTATGACGACAGCCTGGATGCTTTCGGTGTGCACGGCGCGGGCGGAACGCTGGGCGCGCTGCTCACCGGCGTGTTCGCCACCAGCGCCGTCAACGACGGGCTCAAGGACGCCAGCGGCAAAGTGCTGGGGCTCGGCCTGGTGGACGGCCATCCCGGCCAGGTGCTCAACCAGGCCATCGCGGTCTCCATCTCCTGGGGATTGGCCATCGTCGGAACGCTGATCATCCTGAAAATTTGCGACGCGGTGATAGGACTCCGCGTCGCGCCGGACCAGGAACTCGAGGGCCTGGACGTCAGCCAGCACGGCGAAGAAGGGTATATTCTCGAAGCGTAGCCAGCCATGAAAAAAATCGAAGCCATCATCCAGCCCCACAAGCTCGAGGACGTCAAGGAAGCGCTCAAATCCGTCGGCATCGACGGCATGACCATCTCGGAAGTCCGCGGCCACGGCCGCCAGAAAGGCCACAAAGAGATTTACCGCGGCATGGAATACCAGGTCGACCTGCTGCCCAAAGTGAAGCTGGAGATGGTGGTCTCCGACCAGCGCGCCGACGAGGTGATCCGCACCGTCGTCAACAGCGCGCGCACCGGCAAAATCGGCGACGGCAAAGTCTTCGTCTACGACGTGGCCGAAGCCATCCGTATCCGCAACGACGACCGCGGGGACGGAGCGTTGTAGGGCCGCCTCGGTGACGCCGGGACCGGATCCTGGCCCTTCTGACAGTGCGCTAATAGTTGGATTTGAGGCGCTACAGGCCTTCTTGACCCCCCCGCGCGGGTTCAAGTACATTGGAGGACTGGCCTAAAATGGAAGAACAGCGCTCGCACGAACCCGCCGTGGAATTACCCCCCACGCGCCGAAATTTCTACATTCTTTTTATCAACGGCGTCATGGGTCTCATCGGTCTCGCCCTCGCGGTGCCAGCCGCCATCTACCTGCTGTTTCCGCCCAAGGCCCGCAAGGCAGCCGATTGGATTCAGACCGTCGATCTGAGCAGCCTCCCGGCCGACAAGCCCACCGAGATTTCTTTCCAGCGCAATCGCGTTGACGGCTGGAAGATCATCAGCGAAAAAGCCACTGCCTGGGTGGTGAAACAGCCCGATGGCCAGGTGGTCGCTTTCACGCCCAACTGCACGCATCTGGGCTGCGCCTATCATTGGGATGACGCCTCGCACACTTTCGTCTGCCCGTGCCACACCTCCTCCTTCTCCATCGATGGTAAAGTGCTGGGCGGCCCCGCTCCTCGCCCGCTGGACCGCTACATGGTGCGGGTGCAGGCGGGCAAGCTCGACATCGGTCCCGTGGAGCCCCATGCGTAAGATCATCGACTGGATAGAGCATCGCACCGGCCTGGAAACGGCCGTCCGCAATTTCCTGTACGAGGACATCCCCGCTTCGAGCGGCTGGCACCAGATTATCGGCAGCACCGCGGTCTTCTTCTTCATCATTCAGGTCTTCACCGGCGGCCTGCTGGCGTTCAACTACGCGCCCACTCCCGGCGATTCCTACAACAGCGTCCGGTACATCATGACCGAACTGACCGGCGGCAAGCTGATCCGCGGCCTGCACCACTGGGGCGCCAGCATGATGCTGATCATCGTGGTCCTGCACATGATCCAGGTCTTCATCTACGGCGCCTACAAGAAGCCGCGCGAAGCCACCTGGATGGTGGGGTGCGTGCTGCTGCTGATCACACTGGTCTTCGGCCTCACCGGCTATCTTCTGCCCTGGGACAACCGCGCCTATTGGGGAACCATGGTGACCACGCAGATCACCGGCACGGCACCGGTTCTGGGACCGTACTTGACGCGGCTGCTCGGCAGCGAATCCGGCGTCAGCGTCGTCACCTTTTCGCGGTTCTATGCGCTGCACACCATTCTTCTGCCTCCGCTCGTCATTATCCTGATTGGGATCCACATTTATCTGGTGCGCCGGCATGGCGTGGCTCCCGCGGTCGGCGATGTCGCGCCACGCCGCAAGTTTTTCCCCGAGCAGGTCTTCAAGGATACCGTCGGCGTCACCATCGCGTTCATCATCCTGTTCACCTTGGCCGTGGTCGCCGACGTGCCGCTGGGCAGGCTGGCCGATCCCACCGACACCGCGTACATTCCACGGCCCGAATGGTATTTCCTGTTCCTGTTCCAGACGCTTAAATTTTTCAAAGGCCCGCTCGAAGTGGTCGGAGCCGTGGTGCTGCCCGGCCTCGCGGTGCTCACGTTGTTCCTGATCCCGTTCATCGACCGTGCTCCCATGGTGCGGCTCGGCAAACGCGGTTTCGCTATGGCCGCCGTAGCGCTGGCCGCCATCGCCTGGACGGGACTCACCACCGCCGCCGTCGTCACCACGCCGCCCAACCCCGAGGAAACGGCCGGCGCAGCTCCCTCCGAGCAAACCGGAGGGCTGCAAGCCTGGCAGAAGCTATCGCCCGAGGAGCTGGTGGGGCTCGGCTATTTCCGCGGCCAGAAATGCAACGCCTGCCATCCCGGTAGCGGCAAGAAGGGCATCGGACCCGACCTTACGCAGTTGCCCGCCGACCACCGCAACGCCACCTGGCTGGTGCCCCATTTCAAAGATCCCGCCAAAATCGTGCCTGGCAGCTCGATGCCGCCGGTTCAGCTCAAGGATCAGGAATTGAACGCGCTCTCGGCCTTCGTTTTGAAACTGACTCCGGAGAACGAGGGATCGCTTCAGGGTGCGCCCGACTACGTGATCCAAGGCGCCCTGGTCTATGAGTCCCATCACTGCGACGCCTGCCACGAAATCGCCGGGGTCGGCAAGAAACTCGGTCCGGCGCTGGACGGCGTGGGCGACCGGCACGACCGCGCCTGGCTGGAACAGCACTTCCGCGATCCTCAGGCCGTCTCCAAGGGCACTATCATGCCGCCCTACCAGTTCAGCGCCGAGGAAATGGACGCGATCTGCAAGTATCTGCTCCAGCTTCCCAAGCAGAGCTAGAACGGAATTTATTCTCTCGCGACCAGCACCTGGCTCATCCAATCCAGATAGGCCTCGGCGCCGTCCACGATTTGCATGGCGATTATTTCGGGCACCTCGTAGGAGTGCAGCTTTTCGATTTCGGCTCGCAGCTCGCCAAAAAGCGCGCGGCTGGACTTGATCACCAGCAACACTTCCGCGCTGTCCTCGATAGCACCTTTCCAACGATGGGTGCTGCGAACGCCTGCGATCCGGTTCACGCAAGCCGCCAGCTTTTTCTCCACCAGCGAGCGCGCGATCCGCTCGGCTTCGTCCGCTGAGCTGCAGGTGCTGAGCACTACAATCTTGTCTGTCATCGCATATTTTTTCGCTAAACCTCTGGACGTTTCATCAAAACAGGATTATAAACAAATGTAAGGGACCACATCGCCGATGAAAAAAGCCGCCGCGCGCGCCGCCTTCCTGATTGTCCTCACGCTGGTGGCGGCCTATGGCTATCGAACGTTGCGCGGCCCGCGAGGACTGCCTGCTCTGCGCGAGAAGTGGGATCAGATCCGCAAACAGGAAGAGGAGAACGCTGCTCTGCAGCGCGAGAACGACTACCGCAGCCAGCGCATTCAGAAGCTGAAGAACAACCCGGCTGAGCAGGAATTGGAGATTCGCAAGAGGCTGAAGCTGCTGCGTCCCGGAGAGACCTCCTTCATTCTCCCCGAGCAGCCTAGTCATGCGGGCGCGCCTGGTGATTCACCGGCCCCGAACCCGCCCCCAGCCCAGGATTAGAGCGGATCGCCTCGCTGATGTACTGCTTGGCCCGGCCGACCGCGGTTACCACATCCGCGCCGCTGGCGAGCAACGCCGTGATCGCCGCCGAAAAGGTGCAGCCCGTCCCATGCGTGTGCCGGGTGTCGATTCGTTCGGCGGCGAACTCCGCCCATCCGCCGTCGTGAAGCAGAATGTCGGTGGCGCAGTTGCTCAAGTGCCCCCCCTTCACCAGTACGGCGCGCGCTCCCATGGCTCGCAGCTTCTCCGCGGCGGCCCGCATCGCGGCTAAATCGCGAACTTCCATCCCGGCCAGCAGCCCGGCCTCCTGCAGGTTGGGAGTGAGCAGGAAACTCAGCGGGACCAGCTTGGTCCTGAGAGCCGCGATCGCGTCGGAAGCCACCAGCGCCGCGCCGTGCTTGCTCGAGATCACCGGATCCACCACCAGCGGAAACCCGAAATCGCTTGCCAGCCCGGCCACGGCTTCGATGATCTCCCGATTCCCCAGCGCCCCGGTCTTGGCGGCCGCGGGAGGAATATCCTCGATCACGGCGCGAATCTGCTGGACCACCAATTCCGCCGGCAAGCACTCCACGCGATCGCAACTCACGGTGTTCTGCACGGTCACCAGCGTGACCACGGCCTCGCCATAAACCCCGAACTGATGAAATGTTTTGAGATCGGCCTGAATTCCCGCTCCGCCGCTAGGATCCGACCCGGCAATAGTCAGCGCCGTGGCGCAGGCACTCCTGCGCGCCGCGTTCACAGTCTCTCCAGAAAGCGCGCATAACGGAACGCGGCGGCAGCGCTCTTTGTGCGACAGGAAGTGGCCGCGGCGTCCTGTGCGCTCGTCTGAACGCTTGGTGTGCGCAGAGCGCTCATTTCCCCATCGCCCCGGGAGAGGCCCGCCAAAACTCCGGATCCGCCGCCACCCACTCTCTGGCCGGCAAGCTCCCATACGGCCGTACCGCGAGAGCGCCGGTCCCCGGACCCCCAGCCGCCGCCTTGGCATCCGCCTCGTCCCGAGTCTGCGCGGCCGTCACGATGAAGCGGGTGCCATCCGTCGCCTCGAACAGGGCGCCGTCGAGCTTCGGCTTGTTCTTGGTAATTGTGATGAACAGAAATCTGCCTCACCCCATTTCCCAGACCGGCCCCTATCAAGGACGGCCCTGCGTGTAACCATCTTACTTGTTCTTTTGGTCATTCCGGGCTGGAGCGGGCCGCTACCGCCTTCTCATGCACCCTTGAGGGCGTTCTGAACACACTTGCTGAATAAGGTATTGCCGCTGACTTGTTTTGATCGCCTGGCGGGCTACCCGCCGCATCGGCTGTCATCGTCTGGCATCTCATAAACGGCTGCAATGGCTGCTGCCTCCGGCCAATTCGAATTCGCGTTCGGCGTCGCGTTTCAGGACCTTTACACGCGCGCCGGCCTGGAGCGCCTGGATGCCGTATTCCTCGACCAGCTCACCCAAACCGACCCGGCGCTGCACGCCGCCCGTGGCAACGCCGACGCTCTGGCCCCCAAGGACCAGTCCGAGCTGATCATCGCACTAGCCCCGCACGTCGAGGAATTCCTCGGCCAGCTCTCCGGAATCAGCAAGGAGATCGAAGCCCTCCAAACCCGCCACAACCAGCTCGCCCCGTTCCTCGCATTTAAGCGCAAATTCATCCAGAGGCGCGCCATCAGGACGCCATGATGCACGCCGTCCAGCGCGTCCGTCACGGAGTGCTCGCGCCGTATTTGAAAAAGGGCCAAAAGGCCATCGCCAGCATCAACTCGCCCATGCAGTGCATGAGGAAGGAAATCTGCGCCCAGTGCCTCCAGCTCCATAAAGATCCGCTGACCGGCGAAGAGACCGTAGTGTTCTCCTGCTTCGATCAGGACCAGCAGATGGATCACGTCGATTTCGCGAGCCTGCACACGCGCCTGTCGCAGAACGGCGACCAGGGAGAGCTCACCAAGCAGTGGATCGACCGCTGCCCGCGCCAAATCGGCGCGCGCGAAGAATTAGTCACACAATAGAATAAATGGCCAAGCCGCTCGGCAGACGCGAAGCCCAGCAGCGCGCTGACCGCCTGCGCATTTTTCGCGCCGAACTGGACGAGCTCGAGCGGCAGCAGGTCCTGGTCCTCACCGATGAGCAGCGCGCGCGCCTGGAGCCGTTTCTCGACAAATCGCTCGAGCAACTCGCCGCGCAATACGACATCGACACCACCGAATCGCAGAAGCAGCTCTCGCTCGGCATGCGCATCGTCTCCGCGCTCGGCGGCCTGGCGCTGTGCGCCGCGGTGTTCCTGTTCTTCTACCGCTTCTGGGGCTCCATCCCCACCGCCGGCCAAATCGCGATTCTGATCGCTACGCCGCTGATCGGCCTCGCCGCCATGCATTTCGTTTCCCAGCGCGAGCGCACGTTGTGCTTCACTGGGCTGATCGCTCTGGTCGTGTTTGCTTCTTTTGTCTTGAATCTCTACGTCCTCGGACAGATCTTCAACATTATTTCGAGCCCCAACGCTTTCCTGCCCTGGGGCGCATTGGCCATCGCGCTCGCTTATACCTACGGCCTGCGTCTGCTGCTCGCGGCGGGTTTGGTGTGCTGGCTGGTGTTTGTTCCGGCGACCATCGTGTCCTGGACCGGCGTGACGTGGCAGTCGTTTTTCTCGCGGCCGGAATGTATGCTTGCCAGCGGCCTTCTGATCATCGCCGCGCAAGCCGCCATCCCACACCGAAAACGCGAAGACTTCCCGGGCACATACCGCTTGATCGGTTTGCTCGCGTTGTACTGGCCGCTGCTTGCGCTCTGGCACTCCGGCTCCAACAGCTTCGTGCCGCTGGGCGCAACCGCCATCGAACGGACGTATCAAGTGCTCGCCTTCGTTGCCGCGGCACTGACGATCTGGTTCGGAATCCGAAAGAACCTGCCAGGAACCATGAACCTCGGCGCCGCTGCCTTCACGCTCTTCCTGTTCATCAAATTCGTCGACTGGTGGTGGGACTTGATGCCGAAATACATCTTCTTCTTCATCGTGGGCGCGATTGCCATCGGCCTGCTGATCGCGTTCCGAAAACTGCGGGAGGCCACCGCGTGAGAAGACTGGGCCTTCTGCTTGCAGCCGCAGTCATCATCGTCAGCAACGTGGTTGTGCTCGTGGGCGTGGCCCGCAATCGTTCCGGAGGCCCGGTCGAGACGATCCAACTCACCCAGCGCGAGCTGCCCACGGGCTTTCACGAAAAAGAAGACACCGGCGTCTCGCTGCGTTTGAACTGGAGTCATTACGGTATCGTTTACCCGGAAGAGACTTCCTGGCTGGACCAGGCCAAGCTCGAATCCATCGGATTCGACACCTCGGCCGCCCTCCGCGACACCAAGCATCCGCCACTCCCCCGCCCGGCCTTTGTGGTGTTCGAATATAACGGCGCGGCCTGGGAACACTGGGTTCAGAAAGCTCAACAAGAGAAGTCGCTCGGCGGCCCGGGCCCGGACACGCAAACGCGGCTGGTCGCCATCGATGCCGCCAAAACGCCGGAGGCGCTCCTTCAGAAGTACACCGACCACTCAAAATCTTTGATTGTGCGTGGAGTCATTCACGCCTTTGCGAGCCAAACAGACCCGGTCACAAAAAGGCCGGGACCCTGGCGGCTGGAGGGCTCCATCTCAGAAGTCTTGCCGCAATCTATTCACGTCCCGCCGCCGATCGCCAACAGCTTCACCAAGACACCGTACACAGTCACGCTGGCCTTCGGCCACCGCTTCGAGCCATGGGTGATCGGACCCTGAGCACTGAAACAAGCCGTGCTATCTTTGTGGCTTGAACGCGCGCGATTGGATTTTCGTCGCTCTGGGAATTTTCTCGGCGGGTTACGTCTGGATCTGGCTGCAAGGCAAAGGCCGCGCGCCCGGCGTTCCAACCCCGTTCGAATTCCTGCTTGGATTCGTCACCAACTTCTTCGACACGCTCGGTATCGGCTCGTTTGCGACCACCACGGCGATTTTCAAATTCCGCCGCATGGTGCCCGACGAACGAATCCCCGGGACACTCAACGTCGGCCACAGCCCGCCCACGCTGATGGAAGCGTTCCTGTTCATCGCGTTCGTGCAAGTGGATGTGCTGACCTTGCTATCGATGATGGCCGCTTCGGTGTTCGGCGCCTGGTTTGGCGCGGGCATCGTGGGGCGCTGGCCGCGGCGCAAGGTGCAGATCGGCATGGGGATCGCACTGCTGACTGCCGCGTTTTTCTTCCTGATTTCGAACCTGAACGTCTCGCTCGTGCCCGCCGGAACGGCGCTGATCCTGCGCGGCTGGAAACTGTGGGCCGGCATCGCCGGCAGCCTGGCGCTGGGAGCCCTGATGACGCTCGGCATCGGCCTGTTCGCGCCCTGCATGATTCTGGTCAGCCTGCTCGGCATGGATCCCAAAGCCGCGTTTCCGATCATGATGGGTTCGTGTGCGTTCCTGATGCCTACGGCCAGCGCTCGTTTCATCCGCCTGGAAAGCTATAGCCCGCGGCAGGCGCTCGGTCTCGCGCTCGGCGGCTTGCCCGGCGTTTTGATCGCGGCGCTGATCGTCAAGTCGCTGGACTTGTATTGGGTTCGCTGGCTGATCGTCGTAGCGGTCACCTACGCGTCCATCACCATGCTGCGCGCCGCGGCCATCGAGAAACGCGCTTCCCGGGCGCCGGCTCGAGCGAGCGCGTAGCTATTGCAGCATCCGCACTTCGACCGACTTGTAGATTTCCTTGGCCTGTTCCAGATTGGCGAACTCGACGCCCGGAAGCTTGGCGGAGGCAGTGCCGGCCGCGACCGCCCAGCGCGCGCAATCGGCGAATTCTTTTTTCTTGGTCGAGGCCCACACGAAAGCGGCTGCCAGGGCGTCGCCGGCGCCAAGCGGCGACACCGCGTCGATGCGGGGCGGCACGGCCTCCAGCAATTGGCTGCCGTTGACCGCAACCACGCCGCGGCTGCCGAGCGACAGCAACACCGACTCGGGCCCCATGGCCTTGATGCGCGTGGCCGCCTCCATGAAATGCGCGCGCGTGATCAGCGCGCGATTCAGCAGCCGCTCAGCTTCCGGCTGATTCGGCGTCACCACCGTGGGTCCGGCCTCGACGCCGTGCAGCAACGCATCGCCATCGGTATCGAGCAGCGTCTTGACCTTGCGGTCGCGCGCCAGCCGGATCAGCTTGGTATAGAAATCGGCCGAAACGCCGGGCGGAATGCTGCCGCACAGCATCAGCCAGGAGGCCGAATCCAGCCGGCTCTCGACAGTCTTCTCGACGCGCGCCAGCTCGTCGGCCGAGATCGGCGGCCCGAGTTCGTTCAACTTCACCGCGAGTCCCTGTCGATCCACGATGGTGAAGTTGAGGCGAATCTCATTTTGGATCGGGACCACTTTGGCCGGAAAGCCGGCCTTGGCAAGTAGCTTTTGCAAGCGCTCGCCGTTGGCGCCGCCCGAGGTCACGACCGCCAGCGTCTTGGCGCCAAAGGAATGCAGGACGCGCGAAGCGTTGATGCCGCGGCCGCCGGCCGAATCGCTGCGCGAAAGAATATAGGCGCGGTCCTCGAAAACCAACCGGTCGGCCAAAATAGTGCGATCGATGGAAGGATTGATCGTGAGGGTCAGTATCAACCCTCAATGTTACCCTGAATTGTTGTCTCGCCCCCCGCATTTTCAGGCTTATCTCGCGCTGGCGGCGGTGTGTTTTTTCTGGGGCACGACGTACCTCGGGATCCGCATGGCGCTGGAGTGGCTGCATCCGCTGGCGCTGATGAGCCTGCGTTACCTGATCTCCGGAAGCGCGATGCTGGCGGCGGCTTTTTTTTCGAAGGCACACCTGCCAAGCGGGCGCGAGCTGGTCTACACGGCGCTGTTCGGTGTGATCACGATCGGCGTAGGCACCGGCTCGCTGGCGTTCGCCGAACTTTGGATTCCAAGCGGGCTGGCGGCGCTGTTCGTCACCACATCGCCGTTCTGGATGATCGGAGTGGAGGCGCTCGTTCCGGGCGGCGACCGTCTGCACGGACCCACCCTCTTCGGCATGCTGGTGGGGCTGATGGGAACGGCGCTGCTGGTGGGGCCGAGCGCGGCCGAGCAAGGTTGGAGCGGGCCGCTGCTCAAGGGTTTTCTGCTGTTGCAGTTCGGCAGCAGCGGCTGGGCGCTGGGCTCGATCTTGCAGCGCCGGCTCAAGACTAAAGCGCATCCGGTGATCAGCGCCGCCGTGCAGCAACTGGCGACCGGCATCGCATTCGCGCTGCTGGCCATCGCGCTGAAGAAGGTCCCGGCGGCCTGGAGCTGGCGCGGCGCGGGCGCGATCCTGTACCTGGCCGTGTTCGGCGGCATGATCGGCTACAGCGCTTACGTCTACGCGCTGAGCAAGCTCCCGGTCTCGGTGGCCAGCATCTACACCTACATCAATCCGATCGTGGCGGTGTGGCTGGGGTGGGTCTTTTATCGCGAGCAGATCGGCGTGCGCGAAATCGTGGCGATGTCGATCATCTTCCTGGGTGTGGCGTTGGTGAAGAGGTACGGCAGTCGCGCTACGGCGAGACCGAGAACACCAGCAGCGCAGGCTCCTGTTTCCCTCGACGCGGACGAGCAACGTACAGCCGTTTGAATTCGGGAACGAACAGCGAAGTTCGGGCGCCGGGCGCGGTGGGGATGGTCGCGATCGATGCGTAATGATCCGCGCCGTTATGCTGGACCACCGTTATGGAACCGGCGCCGCCGGAAACATAGATGCGCTTGAGCGCTGCGTCATAGAAAAGATCGTCGGTGTCGCCGACGATGGGAATGCTGGCGACTTCCTGGCCGCTGGACGTATCCAGCGCCAGCAGGCGAGCGGGCCTGCGGCATCCGATGAACAGCCGGTGATCCGCCTCGTCGAGCGCCATGGGAAAGTTGGACTGGGCGCTCAGCCGCCAGCGGGCGATGACGGAGCGGGTCCGGCGATCGACGACGGTCACGTTTCCGGCGTTGGGGACGTTGATGAAAATGCGCGGGCCTTGTCTTTCGAGTTGGAAGGATTCCGGGTGGGCGTCGAGGACGATGAAGCCGACCTGAGCTTTCAAGCCGGCGCTGATCACGCCAAGCGCACCGTCGCCGTAGCCGATAAACACCTCCTGCACGGTCGGATCGAAACGGATGTTGTCGGCGTCGCTGTTGAAATCGTAATCCGAGATCGGATCAAAGGAGCGGCCATCGCAGACGCGCACGTGGCCGTCGCGGGCGTTGGCGGCGAACAGGCGGTTTTGCCCGGGCCAGTAGAAGAGGCCTTGCGGTTCGTGCAGGCCTGGGATGCTGTGAGTGACGCGGCCCGCGGCCACATCCACGACTTCGACGGTGTTGTTGCCGAGCGCAGCGACGAACACCCGCTTACCGGCGACGTCGGCGGTCATGTGGTCGATGCGGCCGGCGATGTTGCCGAGGGAAATGGTTTGCTCGAGGCGGAGCGGTTGAGCGAGGGCGGTTGCGTAGGTCAGGGCGATAACTAAAACCAGGCGTTCACACCAGCGCACAGGACGCCGCGGCCTCGTCGTGGCGCGCAAGAAGTGCTGTCGCGGCGTTCCGTTGTGCGCGCTCCCTGGAGGGTCGGAACGCGGCACGCAAGAGTGCGTGCGCCACGGCGTCATACCAGTCGGCTCACTTTCTCTAGAGGGGCTTCCAAGGTTTGAAGATTCTTGAGAACTGGCTCGAACAGGTCGCCTACCCGCTCGAAACGGTCGACTGCGTTGTGGATGTTGAACTGCGCCGGGTCGAGGCCGGACCTCACTTCCGACCAATCTAACGGAGTTGATACGGGCGCGTCTGGGTGGGCACGCAGGACATAGGGCGCGGCGATGGTTTTCGAACTCGAGATTTGCAGGTAGTCGAAATACACCTTGCTCTTCTTGCGTTGCGATACCGTGCGCGGCGTGGTGAAGAGCGCGGGGTTCTGGCGGATCACCAGGATCGACAGAAGCTCGGCGAAGGTGCGGACCTGTTCGTAGGTGTAGATCGGCTCGAGCGGGATGTAGATGTGCATGCCGTCGCCGCCGGTGGTTTTGGGATAGCCGGCGAGGCCGAGCGAGTCGAGCGTTTTCTTGACCAGCCGCGCGGCTTCGACGATCTGGTCGTAAGGGCAGCCCGCGGTGGGATCGAGGTCGATGAGCGCGAAGTCGGGGTGATCGAGCGAGCCGATGCGGCTCATCCACGGATTCTGGTCGATGCAGGCCAGGTTGGTCAAATAGAGCAGCGTGGCGCGGTCGTTGCAGATGATGTAGTGGATTTTGTCCTGATTGTGTTCGGAAAAAATCGGCTCCAGGCGCACCCACGCCGGCACCTTGTCTTCGGCGTCCTTTTGGAAAAAGAAATCATGATCGATGCCGTTGGGGTAGCGCTTGAGCGAGAGGGGACGATCTCGCAGATGCGGCAGGATGAGGTTCGCGATGGAGTTGTAGTAATTGATGAGGTCGCGCTTGGCGATGCCTTCGCCGGGATAAAAAATCTTGTTGAGATTGGTGAACTTGAGGCGGTGAGTGTCCACCGTGACGGTCATCTCGGCGGGCGATTTCGGGGGCACGATGGGGTCGCGCTGGATGAGCGGCGCGCCAGCTTCGGTTGCGTCGGGTGAGGGCGCTTCGGGTTTCTCCGCGGCGTCGCGAACGCACTCTTCAGGATTCTTGTCCAGGCGCAGATGCAGGAAGACCGGGGCGCGCAGCAATCCGTCCGGCGTGACTTCGAGGTATTTGATCTCGGCGACCAGCTCGGGCCTGACCCAGGTGACGTCGCGCAAGGCTTTCACGGGGCCGCCGAACGGACTGGTTTGGGTGATCAGCGGTTCGAGCGCCGAGTAGATCTCCTGGAGCGATTTTTCGTTGAAGCCGGTTCCAACCTGGCCGGTGTGAACCAGCTTCCCGCGATCGTACAGTCCGAGGACGAGCGAGCTGAAGTAGTCGCGCTCGCCATGCGTGAAGCCGCCGATGACGAAATCGCCGGTGGTGAGCACCTTGATCTTGATCCAGTCGCGCGTGCGGCGCGGCTCGTATTTGCTGTCGCGTCGTTTGGCGAGGATGCCCTCCAGACCGTGGGCGCGAGCGGCTTCGAGCATGGCGTCGCCTGTGGCCGCGAAGTGGCCGGAGAAACGGATCTGATCGGTGGGGGTGAGGACCTCCGAAAGCAGCCGCTTGCGTTCTTCGAGCGCGACTCCGCGCAGATCGTAGCCGTCGAGATAGAGCAGGTCAAACAGGAACAGCGTGACAGGAGTGGAGCGTGCGAGGTGCGCGATCGAGTTGGGATCGGAGACCGAGATGCGCGGCTGGATAAGGCTGAAGCGGGCGCGGCCCTGTTCATCGAGCACCGCGATTTCGCCGTCTAAGATCGCGCTGGAGGCTTTCAGATAGTGCGGCAGGACGCTGAGCTCCGGATATTGCTGATCGCATCGTTTCTGATTACGCGAGAAGATGCGGAGCTGGTTGGCTTCAACGAAGCAGATGGCGCGGACGCCGTCCCACTTCACTTCGTACAGCCAGTCGTCGCCCTTGGGAGGGTGGGTCTCGAGCGTGGCGAGCATGGGCTGGATGGCGCGAGGCGTAGGAGACTGGACTGCGCCTTTTAGCGCGGCGAGCGATCGGGCGGTCGCCGTTGGCGGCGCGGCGACGGCGGGAAGATCGGAGGCGATTTCCTGTTGAGTGCGGCCGGTCAGGACGCTGCGTGCGTGGTCTTCAACGTTCCAGCCGGGCTTGGCGTCGGCGTCCTTTTTCTTGATGAGGAGCCATTCGTTGCCCTTGCCGCGGTTGCGCATATGGACCAGGGCGAACTCGCCGCGGAGTTTTCCCCCATGCAGGCGAAATTTGAGATCGCCGCGCTCGATCTGGGCCTGGGCGGGCGCGTCGCCGAGCAACTCGAACGTGCCGCGGTCCCAGAGCATCACGCTGCCCGCGCCGTACTCGCCTTTGGGAATGTTGCCTTCGAAATTGCCGTAGTCGAGGGGATGGTCTTCGACGTGGACGGCGAGCACTTTGGAAAGCGGTTCGAGGCTGGGACCCTTCGGCACGGCCCAGGACTTGAGAGTGCCGTCCACCTCCAGGCGAAAGTCATAGTGGAGGCGCGTGGCATCGTGGCGCTGCACGCAGAAAAAGTTTCCAGGCGCGGCCGCCGAGGCTGGCTCGGGCCTGGGCTCGGGAGTTTTGTCGAAGGCTCTTTTGCGCGCGTATTCTTTGAGCGACATGGCGCTAACCGCGCGGCCACGATTCAGGCGGGCCGCATACACACGCATCTAGAATCACAGAATCGAATGGCGGATGTAAACGCGGCGCTCGCTGTGCGGCTACAAAGCATCGCCTTCGGCCGCTTACCGGGCAGCAGGAACGTCTTCGGGTAAGGTCCGTGCCGCAAATCTTGAACGAACCAAAGTCCTTGAACCAATCACCCTCCGGAACTTCAGGCTTCGATTCGATCCAAAGCCGAAGCTGGTTGAGATCGGAGACGCTGATGGCCCGGTCACGCATCCTATCAATGAGATGTTGGCGCACAGCCTCGGGCAGGTTGTCCCAAGTCTGGATCTTTGGCATTACCCGCCGAAGACCAGACGGCCCAATTCATCTCCGAGGCGTTTGGCCTGTTTCGGGTCAGAGGCGGCTCGGAAGCGCTCCGCCAAATCGAAGAACTGCTGCTGTTTGCGCTGCTGGACTTCGAGTCCGTTCTCGATGAGTTCCAGCAGCATCCGATTGGCACTGAGCCGCCTCTTTTTTGCCAGGGTGCGAACCTGCGCGGCAACGCTTGCCGGCAGGCTAATGCTTTGCCGTACAGTTTTCTTGAGTCCACCCATAACACCAGTATGCACCAAACTGGTGCGAGGAGGTGGGCCGGCGACTTGCAATCCGTACTCCGTTGGTAAAGGTGGATCCGAGTCGTGGCGGAGACGAGCGTTCACAGGAGTGTGAACGCGGCACGCAAGGAGTGCGTGTGCCACAGTGAGGCAGCGATCTGCGAAACCGGATTATCCACGCGCTTGGTCTGGTAAAGCAAGACTGCTCTACGATTCGGCCAGGATGACCCAGAAGTCGCCGGCCTGATTCGGATCTAAGACGTAAGCGTACGGCAGGTATCCGTAGCCTGCGTCACCCCATCCGTCTCCCCAAGAGTTGCGGAACGTGAAGAGCTGTTTCGCGTCGTCGTATCCGGCCAGGCAGATGGCGTGGCCGCCGATGGGAGTGTCGTCGGGCGCAGGCATCGGCACGATTCCATTGGAGGCCGTCTGATCCGATTCGAAAGCGTCGTAGACGGTGATGCCGAAGACTACCGGACGGCGGAGAATCGCCAGACAATGCCGCGTGAAATAAGCGGTCTGCGTGACGCGCGAGTATTGAAGCGCCTTGAATTTCAGAGCGTCGAGGTAACAGGCGGACGGCGGCTGGCTGGCGAACTGCGATTCGTTGTACGGCCATTCCGACTCGGGGCACACGCCTTGCGCCGCGACGGTCTTGATTCCGCTGCGAAGCTCCGCGCCGGCGTCCTGGCCGGGATCGCCCTCGAGGATGCGTTCGTTGTAGTAGATGAACAAACGCGACGGAATCATGAAGGGCTGAGACTGTTTCCTGCGCTCGAAGTCGACGGATGCGGCCACGGCGTTGGCGGTGCAGCTGCCCAGGTCCTGCTGGTCGTACACCGGCGGCAAGTAGCCGGAGGGTCGCAGATCGCAGGCGGCAGGGAGAGGGACGCGCTTGGCGACCGTGAGGATGTGATCACGAGGATCCAGATGATCGCGCCGCCATCCGTAGCGCTTCGTTTTATAGGGTGTCACGGTGTTGAGTCCTTGGGTTCTTCACACGCCGCGGTGCCGGGTTAGGCTGGGTCGCCAGATGGATCGAAGAAGCTACACCTGGACGAGTGGCGCGTTTCGCCCTTCCTGCGCCGTTCGGCGGCCCCGTCGCGCGCTGAAGCAATCATTTGCTTTCGGTTCGAGGCTAGCATTCGCGGCCCGAGGGCAGACCTGCTGAGATGGTCAAGTCATTGAGGACCTGGGTAAGATTGCGGGCGCGAAGGCCGTGACTGGCGCCGGATGCGTGCGCCACGCGGCGGGATGTGTCAAGATGATGCGATGAGCCAAGTCGCTATGGGCGTGGAACGCGTGCCAGCGAGCCGGGCTCGCCACGCAGTGATCGCCGTTTTCATACAGGTGATCGTCGCGGTGGTTTACTCCTGGTCGGTTTTTCGCGGGCCGCTGACGCAATGGCACGGCTGGACCAAAGCGCAGACCATCACACCCTATCGATACTGTCTCATCGTGGTCGCGCTGGGCACGATCATCGGCGGCTTGTGGCAGGATCGCAAGGGCGCGCGGCTGGTAGGGTCGGTGGGTGGCTTGCTGCTGGCGATCGGATCCTTGATCTCAGCGTTTTCCGGAAACAGCCTGGGCATCCTGGTGTTGGGCTACGGATTCATCGGAGGGCTGGGCGGAGGATTCGCTTACGTTACGCCGATCGCAAACCTGGTGAAGTGGTTTCCGGATAAGCGCGGCATGATGGTGGGGCTGGCGGTGATGGGCTCCGGGATGAGCCCGCTGTTCTGGGGCCCCCTGATGGAAGGCATCATCGGCAAGGACGCCGCCCGGGTGCACGAGACCATCCCGCGCGCGTTCTTGATAATGGCGGCGATCTTCGTGGCCTGTGTGGTAGGCGCGGCGCAGTTGTATCGCGAGCCGCCACCGGGATGGAAGCCGGCGGGGTGGACGCCAAAAGTGGATCGGAGCGCGGTCCGTGAGGCGTCCGCCGGACAGATGCTCGGCACCTGGCAATTTTACACGCTGTGGCTGATTTTCCTGCTGGGCTCTTCGGTGGGACTAACAGCCATCGGGCAAGCCTCGCCGCTGATTCAGGAAGTGGCCCGCACCAGTGCTCCGATTTCAGCGGGCGTGGCGGTGGGCATCATGGGAATTTTCAATGCCGGCGGAAGGCTGGGATGGGGAACCATTTCGGACCGGATCGGAAGGAAACCAGCCGTGCTGGCGATGAGCGCGGTGTCCATCGTGGCGTGTCTGGGATTTCTGCGCACCAGCAGCGGTTTCTGGGGCGTGCTGGCGGGGCTGTGCCTGGCGGCGTTTGCGTATGGAGGCTTCCTGGCATTGATGCCGGCGTTCTCGGCCGACTATTACGGGCAAGGCAACGTGGGAGGCAACTACGGCATGCTGTTCATGGCGTGGGGCGTGTGCGGATTCCTGGTGCCCGGATATTTTGAAGGCATGCTGGATCGTTACCGCGAGGCCGGCAATCTGGCGGCGGGATACAAGGACGTGTACTGGGAGCTGGCGGTGCTGGCACTGCTGGTGGCAGTGCTGGCGGCGCCGCTGCGGACTCCCGGGCACCGCGCCACGACGGCGGAGCAGCGCGCGGCGGCGGATTGAATCAGGCGCGGCGCTTCTCGTCCGGCCATTTGAAGAACCACAGCCAAAAATTCTCCTGGCCCTCGCCGATGCGATAACGCGGATCGAATCCCGAGCGCACCGCCATCTCCACCGCCTGCCGCTCGGTGAAGGACGCGCCCAGCCAGGTATCATCGGCGCCGGAGCGCTCGATGTCGGGATACCCCTGCACCTCGAATTTGAACAGGCAGCCGGGGCGCAGGATACGATTCACTTCGCGCAGGTAACGCTCGATGATCTGGCGGCGCGGGATGTGGTGGAACACGGAGACGCAATAGGCGAAGTCGAACGTCGCGGGGGCGAATTGGGATAGATCGGCGCCGCTGTTCAGATGGACGTGGGCGTTGGGAAAGTCGCGCAGCGCTTCGCGGGCCTGGCGGATCATTTCGGGGCTGATGTCGACGCCATGCACTTCGCCGAATACCTTGGCCAGCGCGCGGGTGAGCCGGCCGGCGCCGCAGCCCAGCTCGAAAACGGTCATTTTCCCGGCATCTTTTCCCTGGCAGACGTTGACCATGTCGGTGAGGATGTCGGCCTGGACGGTCATCTCGCCGGAGCGGAAGAATTCCTCGTCCGACCAAGTGGTCTGGCAATTGGCGATGTAGTAGCGGCTGTTCTCGCGGGCGCGCTGCTCCCAGTCGTCCCGCATTTTGCGGACCACGCGAGAGCGCTGCCAGGGCCAGAGCCAGGAGCGAGCGTCCATGGCGGATATTGTATCGTGCAGTGAGCGCGGCGCAGGCGCTGCGGTGCATGGCCAGGCGTTCCGAAGAGCGTAGTCCGTCCGTAAGCGTCGCTCACGCCGGCAATCGTGCCGGTGGATGGCCTGCGTTGAATCGATACCGAAGGCGTTCACACGAGTGTGAACGCGGCATGCATGAGTGCGTGCGCCACGCATTGCGCCATCGATTATGATTAACGTCAGGTGCGAGGGAGCAGATGATGAGATTCGTTTCAATCCTGATGCTGGCTGGAGCTTTGGCGCTGGCGGCTCCGCCGCCGGATGCTGGGCGTCGCTTCGCGATGGTGATTCATGGCGGGGCGGGGGGCGGCCTGCAGCCCGAGATGGTCGACCAGCGGCGGGCCGTGATGACCAAGGCGATTCAGGCCGGCTATGCGGTTTTGAAAAGCGGCGGCGCGGCCATGGACGCGGTGGAAGCGGCGATTCGCGTGATGGAGGATTCGGGACTGTTCGACTCCGGCCGCGGCGCTTACTATACCAAGCAAGGCGTGCCGGAGATGGACGCCGCCATCATGGACGGCCGGACGCTCGCGGCCGGGTCGGTGGCATCGGTGAAACACATCGCGAATCCGATTCACCTGGCGCGGCTGGTAATGGAGAAGACGCCGCACGTGCTGCTGGTGGGCGAGGGCGCGGAGGAATTCGCGAAATCGCAAGGCATCCAGCTGGTGTCGCCGTACTATTTCTACAACGAGCGGGAATGGAATCGCTTCCAGAAAGCCAAGCAGGCGGCGGAGAAGAAGACGTCGGCGCTGCGGCGGGACCAGGAGCATGGCACGGTGGGCGCGGTGGCGCTGGATCAGGCCGGCAATCTGGCGGCGGGTACGTCAACCGGCGGGACCGTCATGAAGATGCCCGGGCGCGTGGGCGATTCGCCGATCATCGGCGCCGGGACGTATGCCAACAATGCGAGCTGCGCGGTTTCGGCCACGGGCACGGGCGAGTATTTCATGCGCAACGTGGTGGCGGCGGACATTTGCGAGCGGGTGCGGTATTTGCACGTTTCGCTCGCGCAGGCGGCCGACGATGTGGTCATGAAGGAGCTGGTGGAACAGCACGGCGACGGCGGCGTGATCGCGATGGATCCGCAGGGCAACGCTGCAACGCCCTTCAATACCGCGTCCATGATGACGGCCACGGTGCGGGCGGATGGGACGGCGACGTTCAAGGGGTGGAACAAGAGCGGGCAGACGGCTACTGTGGCGGTGGGGAAGTAGCGGCGCCACCTGCACGGGCGGCGGCGAGAAGCGCTTGGAGATAGGCAGGGGCGGCTGCGTCGCCTTCGCGCGGCGCCCAGGGGGCGAAATCCTTGTCGGTCGCAGCCAGGTAAGGGCCGGGCTTCACTTCATAACAGATGGCGTGCGGCGTGAGCGGGGTCATGGTGTGCCACACGCCTGGTTCGAGATCGATGCCGATCGCGGCGCGGCCCAGCAGGTGCGCGCTCCCGATGCGGCCCGCATCGTCGAAGGTCAAGAACGCGATTTCTCCGGCCAGCACCAGGAACGATTCCGATTTCGGCGGATCGAGGTGGCGGTGCGGTGCGATGTACGTTCCCTGGATCATGACGTTGAGGAAGCGGTGCGGATTGTCTTCCATGCGGGCGTGAAAATTGTGGTTCACGCGGAGGCGGGGAGACTGCCGGGCGCGGACGAGCAGCGACTCGAACAGCGCGGAATCCAGGAGCTGTATAGCGGGCATCAGTTCATGATGGACAGGACCACAGTCGCGGCGCAAGCGAGGCGTAGGGCGTCGGAATCCCTTGCTTACCGCGCCGAAATCAACTCGAATCATTGACACCATCTGGAGCGCGGGCGTATACTCAGCAGCATTGCAAACCACAAGTCTTGTGCAGTTGCAATATGTAATGTCGTGAAAACGCGGGCCGGCCGGTGTTCGCGGCCGTTCGCAAGGAGATCAGCATGAGCGTAAGATTTGGAACTTTGTTGCTTTGGGCTGGAGCGCTGGGAACGGCGGCGTGGTTGTGCGTCGCACAGGCTCCGCAGAATCAGGCGAAGACTCCTTCGCCGTTGTTGGACGCCGCGGGGCATGTGCGGCAGGATGCCTACGTGATGCCGGCGGTTCCCGCGGCGGATCGCGCTTACGAAAAAATCGACGGGCACAGGATCAAGGAGAAGGATCTGGAGGTGGTCGCGATTTCCCACAAGAGCCGGGACGCGGGCGACAAGTATTGGGGACGCATCGCCGGGACCAAGTACGAGAAGATGACGGCCGAGTGGGCCGAAGCCAAATGGCGGCAGTACGGTCTCACGGACATCCACGAACAGGAGTACGACCTGGCGCCGCAGTGGTTCGCGACCGACTGGAACGTGACGGCGACCGGGAGCGGAAAGACGCTGACGTTCAAATCGCTGAATCCGTCCATCGGGTCGCCTTCCACGCCGCCGGGCGGGCTGGAGGCTGAGGCGGTCTGGGTGGGAACCGGCAGCGCCGCGGATTTCATGGGGCGCGATGTGCGCGGCAAGGCGGTGCTCATCCTGTCGATTCTCGAGCCCGGCAACATGGGCGAATCGGCCGGCTGGGAAGGCGCGTGGAGGCGCGCGGCCGATCATGGCGCCGCGGCCATCTTCACCATCTGGGGCTATAACGACAACATGGCGGCGTGGCAGGGAATGTACGGGGGGCGCGGCAGTCCGATCAACGTGCCGGGATTCTTCATCGGATGGGAGGACGGCAAGGCGCTGCGGGATTTGATCGCGCAGGGGGATCCGGTGAAGCTGAAGATGAACCTGAAGACCGAGATGCGGCCGAATCTGAAGGCCGTGGCGGCGTATGGCACGCTGCCCGGCACGAGCGACGAAACTATCTACGTGCTGGCGCACACGGACGGCTACTATGAGGCGGCGCTGGACAACGCGTCCGGTCTGGCGGTGATGACAACGCTGGCGGAGTATTTCTCGCAGATCCCCAAGGAGAAGCGGCGGCGGAGCATCACCTTCGTGGCGAGCTCCGGGCATCACGCCGGGTCGCCGACCACCCAGTACATGCACGACCATCGCGACACCATGCTGGCCAAGACGGCTCTCATCCTGAATTGCGAGCACATCTCGCACACCGACCTGTTGCAGTGGAGCACGCACCTGCGGGCGTCGAACACCATTCAGGAACGCCGCTGGTGGGTGTACGGAAGCGACCGGCTGATGGACATCGCGCAAAAGGCGTTTCTGGAGTTCGGCGTGAACCTGGTGGCCGAGATGGATCCCAGCGCGACGGGCGACATGGGGCACATCGAGCGGGACGCGCCATCCATCCAGGTGATCGATTCGCCCGAGATCAAGCACACCGACTGGGACATTCCGGAGCGGGTGCCGGACGCGGGCCTGGCGGCAGTGGCGCGGGCTTACGCGAAGATCATCGACGAGGCCAACAAGACGGATCGCAAGGATCTGCTGCCGGTGGCGTTCCGGTCGCAGAGGTAACTCGGGTTTCGAAGCTGGCGGCGCGTGAACGCCGGCGTAACAGGCTAAAGATTGGCAGCGTGCGTCGATGCGAATTTCGACGTTCGACGCAGGAGCGCGCGCGCCACGGCGCGGAGCAAGATAGCAGTTGTTGTGTTGGGGCGGCCGGGCGCTCGGCCGCATAAGTTGTGCCTGAGGAGGGAAGATGTTGGGGAACGTGGGAAAAACGTGTGCGCTGGGTGTCTTGGCGTGGATGCTGCCACTGGCGGCACAAGAGACATTTCAGAACGGCAGCATTCTAGGCAGCGTTACCGACGAGACCGGCGCGGCCATGCTGGGTGTGACGGTCGAGATCAGCAGTCCCGCTCTGCAGGTAGGGCGCGAGACCGCCAAGACCGACAGCAGCGGGGCGTACCGGTTCACCAATCTGCCGGCCGGAGTGTACCGCATCGCGTATTCGATGGCGGGTTTCCAGACGGACATCCGAAACGATTTCAGACTGGCCGGCGGGTTCAGCGCGCGAGTGGACGTGGTGATGAAGGTGGGCTCGACGCAGCAGTCGGTGGAGGTGTCGGGCCAGGCGCCGATTATCGACGTCACTACCACTACCACCAGCAGCACCATCGAGCGAAGCACGTTGGACGCGATTCCCAACACGCGCAGCATCTGGCAGGTCCAATACATGACGCCGGGTGTGCGGCCGGCCAACCAGCCGGACGTGGGCGGCAGCCAGTTGGGCCTGCAGGGCGGCGGCACCAACTACGGGATCAACGGATTGATCACGCCGTTGCTGGATGGGATCAATACGCAGCAGAACGCCACCGCGACCGGATATTTTTACGACTACGATTCGCTGCAGGAAGTGCAGGTCATTCCGGTTGGCAACCAGGCGGACGTGGCCGACATCGGAATCACGACCATCACGGTCATGAAGTCGGGCGGCAATGATTTCCACGGCGCGGCGCACGCCTTCGGCGAATGGCAGGCGCTGGAGGCCGACAACGCGGGTCCGGGATTGGTGGGCAAGGCCGGGAATCCGATGGTGTACTTTTACGACCTGGCAGCGGATCTGGGCGGGCGCATCGTACGCGACAAGCTGTGGTTTTACGTCGGCTGGCACGATCAGTACCGCAAGCCCGCGGTGATCGGGTTCCTCGGGCCGGACGGAAAGCAGGGATACAATCCGTTGGGCTTGACGAATCAGGAGAGCAAGACAACCTATCAACCCACCCGGGATCTCCGGCTGATCGGCGTGTACGCACGGCAACTGAAGTACGAGCACGCCGGCGGTGCAAGCCAGTTCCGGCCGTACAATTCCACCGAAGATTATCCGTTTTACGCCTGGGTATGGAAGGGCGAAGCGGTGTGGACGCCGAGCACCAAGCTGGTGGTGGACGCCATGTTCGGGCGCTATTGGTACAGCGCCTACCACGTGAACCAGCCGGGCGTGGCCGTGGCGGGGAATCCGTGGACCTTCAACAACACCACGCAACAGATGGGCGGCGCGGTGATCAACACCGGATCGAGCTTCGACACGGAGAACTCGCGCTCCCAGAATACGGTAAGCGCCAGTTACTTTCCCAGCGGCACGCTGGCGGGAAAACACGCGCTGCAATTCGGGTATCAATTCTATCCGGACACCATGTTCCAGCCCATCTGGTATCAGCGGCCGTCGGGCTCGTACGAGCTGATCTTTACCGGCAACAGCAACCCGGGCACGCCATTCCAGATCAGCACCTTCAATTTTCCGCTGCATGGAACCGGGCGCGAGAACGAGCTGGGACTGTATGTGAAGGACAACTGGCAGATCGGCAGCCGCGTGACGCTGAACCTGGGGCTGCGTTTCGACCGCTATCACGTCTGGCACGATGCCGAGCACGAGGACGCGGGACAATTCGCGGGGGTACGCGATTTCTCCGGGCAGGACGTGCTGACGTGGAAGCGTGTGGCGCCGCGGGTCGGAATCGTGTTCGACCCGTTCGGCAAGAGCAAGACCGTGGTGCGAGCTTCCTACGGCCAATTCGACTATCACACGCTGGGCGGCTTCGATCTGAACTTCAATCCCGACTCGATCCTCACCAGCACCTATTCCTGGAGCGGACCGTGCGTGCAGACAACTTACACTGCCTGCGACGCGGCGCCGCAGACGCTGGCGAGCCTGATTCCGACTGCGTCCAATTTCATTACGGCGTCGGGCGGATTGCTGGGCGTGGTGAATCCCAAGCTGAGCGAGCCGGTGTATCATTCGCTATCGGGCGGGATCGAGCACGAGCTGTTCCACAATTTCTCGCTGCGCGCGTTGTACGTGTATAACATCGAGGAGAATCAGATCGACCAGTACAACATCGCACGGCCGCTCAGCGCCTATAACGTCGTCGTGCCGAAGATCGACCCGCTGACCGGCAATACGATTAACATCTACACCTATCCCGCGGCTTACGCCGGCTTCAAATTCATCAAGTATGAATGGTTCAATCGCGACAACGATGCGGATTTCTTTCACACCATGGAGTTCACGGCCACCAAGCGGCTGTCGAACAAGTGGAGCATGCTGGCCTCGTTCGATCTGACCAAGAACCACACCTGGATCACGCAATCCACCGGCGGCGAGGCGGGGAACTTATCGTCGGCCGCGCGCCCGCTGACGCCGAATCAAGCGTATTTCGGGCTGAATCGCACTTGGGACTGGGTGTTCAAGGCGGTGGGCACCTACGATCTGCCCTATAAACTTCAGATGGCGGCCTTTTACAACTATCTGGCCGGCACAGCGAACTACCGGACGGTGCTGTTCACAGGGATTCCACAACTGGGCAGCGTGACGGTCCCGGTGGAGCCCTTCGGCTCCCAGCGAAATCCGCCGATCAACGTGATGAATCTTCGCCTGGCGCGGGTGTTCCCGTTCAAGGAGCGGTTCAAGGTGGAGGCGACCGCGGACTTGTTCAATATGTTCAACAGCAACGCCGCGACCAGCGTGAGTTATCTGACCGGGCCGACCTACAAGAGCATCAGCGCCATCACGCCGCCCGCAATCGCGCGCTTCGGCGCCACGTTTTCGTTCTGAAGCGGGCGCGGGCCGACGGCGGTTAGCGCAGCGTATCGTACCTGGAGGCCGGCGGCCGCACGAGTTTCCCGGGGGATTTTTATCCAGTGCCGCCAGAACTTGCTGGACCGCCTTTTCGAGTTGCGGGTCGTGGCCCTGACGCACCAGCTCGGGGTCATATTCAATCTCGATGTCGGGCGCGATGCCGGTGTTTTCTGCGATCCACTGGCGCTCGACCGGATCCCCTCTCGAGACCGGCGCCGGTTGTGAGGTGGCGCGCCTGGCCGCCCTCACGCGGAACGGTCCAAAGATCGCCGGCGTAGACGAACGCGATTGCGTTTGCTGAGCGTAGGCTTTTGCAGAAGCAGCGGCGCATTGGACTGAGCAAAGAGCGGGAACGACAGAATGGCGAGCAGGCCGCAGTAGCGCATGCGCGCACCCTCCTTTGGAGACAAGTATACGAGGATAAGACGGCGAAATTCGACGCCGAGTTCCCGGATTGGGATCTCTCCTCAAACGCGGCGTGTGATCTGGCGCACTGGCGTCACGAAAAACAGACGCGCCTGCACCCGAAATCTCAACGAATCAGCGCGCGAAGATCTTTGATCAACAACATGCATGCGATCCACCGGCGACGGATCGAAATTGAAATGCCGATAGAAGCGCCTGGCCTCCTCGTCGATGGCGTGTACGAGCAGTGCGCGCACGCCCACGATCTCCGCCGCCTGAGCGGTGCGAAGCAGGGCATCCTTGAGCAAGGCCTTGCCCAGGCCCTGCCCTCTCTCAGATTGATCGACGGCGAGTGACTCCAATGGGATGATTGGCGAGGCCCTTGGCAACGCGCTCGGGAGCGTCGCTCCGACGGATGCTGGAGGCAACCAGCGAGTAATAGCCGACGGCGCGGGTGTTGCGCAGCGCCACATAGGTGCGCGCGGCAGCGGCAGACTGATTCTGCCAGGCGTATCGAATCAGCCACTCGTTGAGAACCGTTTTCCCGCAATCGAAACCACGAAGATCGTGGGCCCGGCTGAGCGGTTCGGTACCCTGACGAAGCACCGCTGGCGAATCGGGCACGGTTAGCCTTCGAGGGCGGTCTTCTCCGAAAGGAGCTTCTTAAGGCGCGGTTTGGGCTTGGGCAGAGGCGGCCGGTCCAGCGCGGCGACGAAGGCTTTCCATCGGGAAGGGGACAACGTGAAGGTCGTCTGATCAGCGATGGCCTGTTCGGCGCGCGTGCAGGCGCTCTCAAGAATGAATTCGGTGACGTTTACACCCCGGCCTTAGCGCCGGCGCGGATCAGGCTCTCCTGACTCTGGCTGGCGCGAAGATTGATACGGCGGCTGCGGGCCTGGTGAACGTTTGCCATAAGGGACAAGCCGATTTCATTGTACTCACAATGTACGCCCGCGGGCGCGAATGTCGTCTTCGGCTCCTGAGCGCCGGGCCGCTGGGCGCCGGCACGATTGCCGATGCCGAACGCGGGAGTGCGGGCCTACGGGATCAGCATCACCGGGGCTTGCCAGAACGCAGCCTTTTGGCTGCTGGGATCGAGAATCGTGACCTGGCAATTGTATTCGCCGGGCGGGAGCTTGGCGAGCGACAGGCTGAAT
This sequence comes from Bryobacteraceae bacterium, assembly GCA_035632015.1. Lineage (GTDB taxonomy): Bacteria > Acidobacteriota > Terriglobia > Bryobacterales > Bryobacteraceae > Palsa-89. The sequence goes on along the minus strand of DASQHQ010000171.1, from coordinate 9,278 downwards.
TTGAGCGGCGTGGTCTTGAGGCGGTTGTTCAATGATTCGTTGACCTGGAGCGGCGGGGTCTCGAACGCTTTCGTTTGGCCGCGGTAAAACGTGACGAACGCGACCAGCGGCTGGGCGCTCGGCGCGGTCTGCTGGTAGGCCTGCAAGTACACGTACATGTCGCGGCCCTTGCTGAAAACGCGCGTGACGCTCGGAATCAGCTTCTGGCCTTCCTGGACCAGCGGGTTCACCAGCTCGGTCTGCCCTTTGTCCTTGGCGGCGTTGTACAGCGCTTCCTTCATTTCCACGCGCTGGCTGCTCAAGACCACCGAGCTGATGGGGATGCGCTTTTCTTCCTTGTTCAGGTTGGGGATGACGAACGGCGTTTCGTAAGTCCCGATGCGGCCGGTCTCGGCGTCGCGCGCGAGGAACTTGATTTTGTATTTGCCGGGGAGCAGCGTGAAGCCGGTGTCGTATTGAATCGGCCGGCGCGCCAATTCAGTGGCTGTCGCGTCGCTCAGCTTGATATCCACTTTGTCGCGCACGTTGGAAACGGTAGTGCCGAAGTCGTCCTTGATTTCGCCGATGAAATCGAGCAGAGTGTGCTCGGCGCCGCCGCGCTTGGCCAGCGCCAGCTCGCTGCCGGGGATCTTGACCACCAGCGGGACGAAATATTCGGCGCGGTTGAGCTGGAAATAATCCAGCTCCATGGCTATGGTGAGTTCGGTGATGGGATCGCCCAGCAGCAGCGCGTCTTCGAGCTGGCGTTCCTTCTCGGCCGTGGTGAATTTTCCGAACACCTTGCCGGCGAAATAGCCCTGGCGATAGTCCAGCGCAGCCGTGAGGCCGTTGGCGAGCGAGATTTTGATGCGGCGGAATTTTCCGTCCAACGCGGCGTTGCTGGTGTAGTAGCCGATGATGTAATAACTGGAGATGGATCGCTGGGCCTCCACCATTCCGCGGGTCAGGTCGTTGTAGTCCAGCAGGGCTTTGCCGCCGGTGTCGGCCGCGAGCGCCCAGAGCGTGTCCTGCGAGCGCTGGAAGTTGTCGTTGACGGCCATGGCGGACGCTCCGGTGTACATGGCGACGCCGCCGGGCGAGCCTCGGGTCGCATCGCCGAGCGGCGCTTGCGCCACCAGGCCGCGCGCGTCGATGGGCCAGAAAGAAACGCCGGCGCGGATGGCGGCGTTGATGGTGGCGTGCAATTGCGCCTGGTTGTCTACGCCGTTCAACCGCAGGCCGCTGGCGAAATACACCAGAGCCTTTTTCTCGCTGAGCGAGCCCAGCATTTTGGAAGCGGTTTGCAAGGCGGACAACTGGCGGTCGGTGTTGAAGATGTTGAACTCGGAATCGTCCTGGCCGAAGGCCGCGCCGGTGTCGGCGGAGCCGGCGTCGTTGGTGATGTCGCCGGAATTCTGGTCCTCGCCGACTACCAGAGTCTCGAGGATGCTCTCCAGCCGGTCGCGGTCGTCGGTGAAGTCCTGGAGGATCTGCACCGAGCCGTTTTGATAAAGCAGGATCGCCACCAGGTCGGCGCGGGTTAGCTGCGTCTGGATGAATTTCTGCGCGGCGGTGAAGGCGCGCAACTGGTCGGGCACCGGCATCGCGCTCATGTCGAAGTACAGGGCCAGCAGGCGGCGGTCGTGATATTTCACGTTGCCTGGCGATTCGGGCGCGATCTGTGTTTTCGGCAGCCGGGCGAGCGGCGCGGCACGGCTGGACGAAGCGGCGATGGGCGTTCGGGCGTCTGCGTCCTGGAATTTCTGGTATTCGAAGATGCGGATGGTTTGCGGCGCGCCGTCTTCGGTGATCGTGAAATCCTTGGCCGTCAGGTTTTCGATCGGTTCGCCGCTCTTGTCTTTGACCGCGACGGTCTCGACCACTAGCTGAGTGCTGGTTTGGAAGGTCGCTGGTTGCGCCGGGGCTGAAGTGTTTCGGCCGATTTGTTGGGGGCTGGCTGGCACGGTGAGGAGGAGGGATAGAAATGGCCACAGGATCTGCGCTTTCAGCGCCGCCTGGCGTCGACACGAGTGTCGACGCGGCACGCACGAGTGCGTGCGCCACGGTGCTGTGTCATGAATTCGAAGAGATGGGTGACGCATTTCTTAGAACCTCAGCCGGATCGTGGTTTGCAGGCTGCGCATCGCGCTGGCCGGATTCGGGAGGCCGAACTGCGCGCTGGTGATGGCGGTGTTCCAACTGGGAAACGTTACGTGGTTCAGAGCGTTGGTGGCGTCGACGCGCAGGTCCAGGCTGTAGCGATCCGACATCTGGAAGGTACGCGAGAGCGAAGCATTCAGGCCAAACTGCGAAGGGCCCGTGATCGAGTTGCGGCCCGCGTTGCCCCATTCACCCGGCGCGGGCGGCGCGTAAGCGGCCGGGTTCAGGAAGGACCCGGGAGGAGCGGCGTAGAGGGCCGCGCCCGTGTAGTCGGGCCGAATGCAGCAGGTGCCGCCGGTTCCGGTGATGGCGACGGGATAGATGGGCGTGAGCGGCATTCCGGAAGCCGCGGTGATCGCGCTCGCCACCGTCCACTCCTTCAGCAGCGCGCCCTTCCATCCGTTCACCAGCGTGCCGCCCGCGACTCCCATGCCCGTAGTGTACTGGAGGTGCGCGGTCAACTGGTGGCGCTGATCGAAATTCGAAAGAGCGCGCTCGGCGGCCAGATCGAGCCAGTTCTGCGCGATCAGTGCGCTGCCTTGATTTCGCCCGCCCAATGCGGAGTCGTCGATGGCTTTTGAAAAGACGTAGGTGAGGTCTGCCGTGAAGCCGCTATGCAGACGGCGGCGCAGTTGGATCTGTCCGGCTTCCCGGGTGGAGTTGCCGTTGGACGTCAGGTACACGAAGCCGACGGGACACGCGGGGCAGGGATTCACGGCCCCCGTGGGATAGGTGTTGGGGTAGAAGGCCTGCATGCCGCGCGTGCCTTTGCTGCCGAGATACGTGGCCGTGAAAACCAGCGATGCGGGCAGGTCGCGCTGCACCGAAAACTGCCAGTTCTGCGAATAGCCGACTCGAAAATTGGGATCCACCGCGAAAGTGTTGGGCGTGGTGGAAGGAGCAGCGTTGAGGCCGCTCGCGAGCGTCAGCGGATTGGCGGGCGTATTCTGCACGCTCAGGCTTTTCGAGAGCGGCGATTGCTGCGCCATCTGCGTCGCCAACGGCAGGTAGACGGAGGTGTTGTAGTAGACGCCATATCCGGCGCGGATCACCATGGACGACGCGGGCAAGGGACGCCAGGAAATCGCGATGCGAGGCTGCACCGCGCCCTTGTCGGGATGGATCAGCGAATCGGTGTAAGTTTGGCCGGTGAGCGGGCCGGTGGGATTGCCGGCGACCACCGGCGCTGCGGCCGTGAAGCCAGGCGCGAGATCGAGATTCACGAGGCGCCCGTATTTTTCCGTGATCGGGGACCAGTACTCCCAGCGAACGCCCGCGTTCAGCGTGAAGCCCGGATTCACGCGCCAGTCGTCGCTGACGTAAGCGTCATAGATGGACGTCCGGAAATATTTGTCGGCGTTGCCGAACGCGATCGCGCTGGTGTCGGGCACGCCCAGCAGAAAACCGGCGAAGTCGGAACCCGCAGCCGCACCGGTAAAGTTGAAAGTGCCGCGGGGGTTTTGCTGCGACAGAATATTGAATTCCTGGCGCTTGAAATCGCCTCCGAAGGAGATGTTGTGGCGGGCGCGCGCCCAGAGGTTGTCGGCCGAGACGGCGCTGGTCTGATTGCGCGTGAAGGATGGCACGCCGTCCGAGAGCCCAGAGATGCCGCCGGCGAAACTGAGACTGGGAGGTCCCCAGTTTACCGCTTCTTGATTGTTACCCGTGATGCCCGCGTCGAACGAGACGTTCTCGCGGTTTTCAAAGAACGGCGTGAGGCGCGTGGCGAACCGGGTGAACTGATAGCCGAGGTTGGTGAAGAAACGCGGCGAGAAGTTGTGGCGCCAATTGGCATTCGCGTTGAGGCCGAGCGAGCCGGTGGTGTCCAGGAATCCGAACAAGTTGGGAGTGTCCGAGCGTGTGCTCTGAAGCGCGAACGTTCCGGAGACTTGATTCTTGCGGCCGATGGTTTTGTTCACACGCGTTTGCAGGCTGTCCTGATGCGTGTTGCTGATGATAGGGATTTGATAGTTGTAGGGCGCGTTGCCGTTGAAATTGGGGAGCGGGTAGAAACGCAGCAGCGCCCGGGCCTGGGGGCTGATCTGGGAAATCATGTTGTCGAAGATCGGCGCGCCGGTGCCGGGGTCGATGAGCTGGACGGGCCGGCCGAGGGGAGTCAGCACATGCGAAAAATCGCCGTCGCGCTCGGCTTGGGTCGGCATGAGGCCGGTTTGAGTGGAGGCGTTGCGGTTGCGCGTCCACTGGTAGTTCATGAAGAACATCGGGCCGTTGCGCACGAGGTGCGGAATGCGGATCGGACCGCCAAACGCGAAGACGCCTTGCTCGTGGTTGTAGCCGGGGCGGGGCGTGTCCTGGCCGGTGAGCGAAAACGGGCGGGCGTCGAGCGCGGAGTTGTCCAGGATAAAGCCCAGGTTGCCGCTGTAGAGCGACCGCACGCGGCGGTTGTTGCCGAAGGCCTGCGCCAGCGCGAAGGGGGAGCTGGCGCCGTTGTTGGCGGTGCCGTTGATGAGGAAGCCGTCGGCGGCGCGCTGGTTGAGGTCGGCCGGATTCTGGCTGGCGAAGACGTCGGTCGATGTCGCGGCGTCGGATGCCGGCGGCGCGGCTGTGTTGGCGTTGGCGGCGTTGACATCGGTGCGCTGGAAGGCGCCGGGCGTGTTGGTGGGCGCTGGCGGCGCATTTTTCGCGCTGCGTGGTTTCTGCTTCGCGACTTGCGCGGTCTTCGTTGGCGGCGCGGCGGTAGCTGCGCTGGGCGGCGCCGGGGCCGGCGCGGCGACGGCCTGGATTTCGCTGAGCGGGAGCATTTTCAGCTCCCAGGCTGGGATAGGTGCGTCGCCCGAGATGGTCACTTCCTGGTGAATCGGGGCGAAGCCCAGCATTTCCACTTGAATTGACCAGACGCCGTCAGCGAGATCGGGGAACGAATAAGCGCCTTGGCCGTCGGTGATCGACGTGACCGTTTTGCCGGGCTGCGTCGCGCGCACGGTGGCGCCTGGGACTGGAAGGCCGTTGAATTTTACCTGGCCGTGGTGTTCGGCGGCGGAAAGAACCATCGTGCAATAAAGAGCCACAAGCGTCCGCACGAGTGGGGACGCGGCACGCTGAGAGCGTGCGCCGCGCCGGCTCGATGTGGCTGCGGACAACACTTAGTTTTCCGATGGCTTCTCTACGCTGTCGATCACCAGGATGTCGACCGGGCCCTTTTGCGATTCCAGCCGGAGGCCGAGTTGTTCCTGGATGGCGGTGAAGATCGACGGGCCGTTGGGATCGGGCGGAGGCGGCGCGTTGACGCCGGGCGGCGGTGGCGGCAGTCCAGCGAATGGTCCGCCGCCTTGGCCCGGGTCGGGCGTCCATTCCAGCTTGAAATCGAAGTTTCCTTTGAGACCGGTGCGGTCCAGTACCGGGCGTCCAACCTGGTTCGAAAGCGCGTTCGCCAGCATTTCCAGGGACACAACGCTGCCGGTCAGTTGGCCTCTTCCCATTCGCAGACCGCGCGGGCCGCTCCCGCTCTTGTCTTCGGATGGCTGAAGCTTGGGGCCGTTCTTTCCAACTAAGAGCGCGTACACGGGCTGTTCTTTCGATTCGCGATGGACCTTAAGATGGAAGCGGTCCACAAGCAGGGCCTGTAACTTTTGCCTCGTCTGCTCCTGCAAAGTCTTGCGCTGATCATCGTTCATTTGTCGCGGATCGGCGGGCGCGTTCTGTGAGTCGGCGGACCGTTCCGATTTGGCCATGATGTCGAAAAGATCGGACCTGAGCCAGCCGGGTCCGCCGGAGATCTGAAAATCGCGCACGTCGTAGGCGTACGTGAGGAGCATTCTCAGGCTTGTGTTGGTGGCCCGAAAGCCGCCGCCGGGCTGAATTTGGATCCCCACCATGAAGCGGCCATCTCCAGACAGGGTCACAGGCTTGATGGATGCCACTTCAAACGTCAGCGGAGGCGACGCGGTTTGAGCGAACACGCCGCTCAGTACCAGCAGAACTGCAAACCGCGCTTTTCGAATCATTCTTGCGACCTCCTGGCTGGGCGAACTCCTTTAGTGACGCCGCACATGCCGAGTTTGTTCCTGCGATTTACGGGTATCCTATCAGCAATTGAGACGAGGGACGCGGGCAAATCGTTTGCCCCGGTCTTAGTTTTCCGTGGGTTTCTCGACGTGGTCGATGACGAACGTTTCGACCGGGGCTCGCTGCGGCTCCATCTTCAGGCCCAGCCGGTCAAAGATCATGAACAGCGTCGGACGGGTTGGATCGGCCATCGCGATCTCCTCGGCGCTGGGTTCCTGTCCCGGGGGCCGGGCTCTCGGCAGCATGGGTGCCCAGCCGTCGGTCTCGACTTCGAACAGGCCCTGAAGGCCGGTCTGGTCGACGATCGGGCGGTCCGACCAGTTCTCGACGAACGTCACAATATCAGTGAGTGTGACCGCCTTGGCGTGGAGCCCGCGGCCCATGCCGCCGTTGATGATGTGGCAGGCAAGGCGCCCGCCCCTGGCCGGAATCTCCGGGCAATCCTTCTCTTCGAGACTGGACTTGTGGAGTTTCGGTCCGTTCTTTGCGACCACTATCACATAGGCGGGCATCTCCCTGGTCTCGCGGCGCATCACGAGCTGGAAGCGGTCGGCCAGGAGATTTTGCAGCATCACGCGCGTCCTGTCGTCGCGCTGCTTGACCGTGGAGCCGGCGGGAATTGCGCTGGGGCCGGCCGTGGCTTCGATATCGTATTTTTCCGAACGTATCCAGTTCGGCCCACCGGAAAGCCGGACGGATTGAAAACCGACATCATAGGCGAGGCCAACGATCACGAAAAGCGGAGCGTTCGTTGCGCTGAATTTGCCGCCCGGAAGGAAGTGCCATGCCATGTGGAAATCCGAGGAGTTGTTTGGCTTCACGGACGCCGCCTCAAACGCCAGGGGCGTGGTGGGCTGCTGGGCTCGGACTGGAAGCGCATAAAAAACGGCAACGGCGACCGGCAACGCTGCTGCGATCAATCCGACAGACCTAGAGGACATCGAGCCTCCTTTTCAGCATAGACGTGCGGACCCAGCGAACGGCGCCGCAGGCTCACAGGCGATTTGGTGCTCCACCGGGGCTACTGGCTATCGAAAAGTACTTCCTTCTACACCATCCGGCGCGAACTCGCCAGGCGTTGCACACCCGCTGGCTATTTTCCGTCGACCGAGAACGCAAGCAGCACGTTGCCGGGCGAGCCGCCGAAACCGCCGTAGCCGGAATTGGTGAACACCATGCCGTTGGCGATGGCCGGTCCGGCGCCGTTGATGGAGCCGCCCTTGGCGGGCACTTTGTTCACGGTCTCGAAGGTTTTCGCAGTGTCGAAATCCCAAAGGATCTCGCCGGTCTTGGTGGAATACGCGCGGAAGTGGCCATTGAGCGCGCCGGAAAAAACAGCGCCGGGAATCACGGACACGGCGGCGGATTGGCCGGGCCGGCAGCCAACCGGCGCGGTGCAGGTCACGTCGGGAGCTGGCGTGCTCCAAACGGTCTCGCCGGTCGCAAGCTTCAGAGCGGAAATACCCGGCTTCGGATCCTTGCGCACGATGCTGTCGGAGATGGCCACGTAGGTGTTCTCGCTATCGGCGCCGTGTCCCCACTCGACGCCGCCCAGCGCGCTGCCCGCGCCGAGCTTGGTTTGCCACACCACTTTTCCTCTTTGATCCGGATCCAGGCCCCAGACCACGCCCGATTTCTGCCCCGCCACCAGAATCTGTTTGCCGCCACCGATGTTGCGCAGGATGGGAGCGCTTCCGAAATCGTAGTCGGGACCCAGGTCTTCGGGACAATTGGGCGACGCAGGACAGCCGACGATGAAATTGTCCTTCGGAGTCATCTGGCTGACCCACACCAGGCTTCCAGTGTCGAGATTGAAAGCCAGGACCGCGTCGCTGGTGTTGATATCGACGTCGGTGTAGGAATCGCCGGTGGCGGCGTAAACCAGCTTGCGCTTGGTGTCGATGGTGGGCGCGGACCAAATGGCCGCGCCGGCGGGTCCGTAAAGTTGCGTGCCCACCTTGCTTTTCCTGGTTGCCTTGGGAGGATCAAGCACGCTGAACGATTTCCAGAGCTGGCGGCCGGTCTCGGCGTCGAGCGCGACCAGGCTGCCGCGGAACGTGCAGCACTCGTATTGAGGCGCGCGGCCCGACCCTTCTTCGAGCGAAGCCACCGGCACGAACAAGCGGCCGTCGTGAAAAACGGGCGAGCCCGTGACACGCGCGGCCGGATGATCTTCCACTTTCATCTTCCAGATGAGTGCGCCGGTCTCGGCGTCGACAGCGTAAGTGAAGGCGCGCAAATCACCAAAGTAGGCGACGTAGCGGCCGCCCGTCTTGGCGCGAACGATGCTGATGGCCGCTCGGACCCCGCCGTCGGCCTTGAAGGTCCAGTACACGCATCCGGTGGCGGCGTCCAGCGAGTACACCGTTCCGCCGGCGCTGCCGATGAAGAGGCGTCCGGCCGCGACGGTAGGCTGCGCGTAGGCGCGGTTGTCGCCGGGAAATCCGAAGGCCCACTTGAACTTGAGCTTGGGGATGTCGGCGGCCGTCAATCCGGGCTTGGACTGGAAGCGCGAATTGTCAAGGTCGTTGCTCCATCCGTTCCAGTCGCCGGCAGCGAGCGAAAGCTTTTTCGCCGTGGCTTCGCACTTACCCATCGTCACCGCCGGGGCGGCGGAAATTTCCTTGCCGGTCAGAAAGCGCGCGATGGCTTTCAATTCATCCACATTTAAACCGGCCGCCTGGGTGATCATGGCGCCGTCCAGCATGGCGTTCATGATCGCCTCCGGCGGGCGGGCGGCGATTTCTTCGCGTTTGGGGATGCGCGCTTGCTCACTGCCGTTGTCGTGACAGGCGGCGCAGCGGGCTTTGTACAGCGCCGCACCATCCGGATCGGCGGCCCACAGGGAAGCAACCAGAAAGGCGCAGGGAACCAATCGAGACCAGCACAGTGTGCGAGCGAAAGCGGAATGGATCATATCTCTCCCCAGTCGAGAGAACCGAAGTGTTTTCCGGTGCGATCGACTTGTCTGTTTATCGACTCTATCAGGTTTCCACAGGGCGGGGGAATGGCGGGCGAGGAGCGGGCGCGGTGCCGGCGCGGGTGGCGCGGCGCTGGTGCGGCAGGCGCGGCGCTGGTGCGGCAGGCGCGGTGCGGGCGCGGGTGGCGCAGTG
>DASQHQ010000170.1:0-4497 GCA_035632015.1 Bryobacteraceae bacterium | reverse complement strand
GGAATCCGCATGAACTGCACGGTGGTGAGAAATTCCCAGCGCTTGCGGACGGCCGCCTCTTTGGCGACATCCTCGAGGTACGCGTTGTCCACCAGCGGCACGCCCATGACCGCGATGGCCAGCGTATGGACCGGGCGCCCGGCCGCTTCGCCAGTGCCCACCACACCGGACGGTTGAACGTCGTTGACGCCGTCACCGCCCAGCAACGCGATGTCTCGCTGCTTCAGCCACGGCATCACCGACGCATGCAATCCGGCTGCCTCGCGGCCCGCATTCCAGGGGCCTAGTTTCGCGCGCCGCGCCCAGCGGCCCGTGCGCACGAACAGGGCATCTCCGCTGGAGATTTTTACACCCGCGTATTTTTCCCACGCTTCCAGGTCTGATGCGTAGATGGGCGTGCCAGGCTCGAGATAGGGAACGCCCTTGAGCAGCGGCAGGTCAACCAGGATGCCGCGCGTGAAGATGCCGGGGCCCATGCGATCCATGCCGTTCGCTTTGCATCCCGCCTCGTCGAGATCCTGCGGATGGCCGTTGAACACCAGGATCTGGCCGTCGCGCCGCAGCGCGTAATGGCAGAGCGCGTCCAGGTGGGAATTGGTGCCATCGTGGATTCCGAAGGAGATGATGTCCAGCGCGCCGCGAACTCTGCCGGTCTGCGGGTCCTTGAACATCTCGTGCCTGGTGGGGCCGAAGTTGAAATTGTCGGCCGCCTTTTCCAGGTCGGCGAAATGCGCCAGCGTCACCGTGACACCGTCCTTCACCAGGCGCGCGGCCTGCACTTCCTTCTGCGGCGTGATCAGGTTCAGCGAGCCGCGTTCGTCGTCCTTGCCCCAGCGGCCCCAGTTGGAAAGTTCGGTCTCCCAGCGGTTGACCTGTTCGATGGTCACAACGGGCGCCTGCGTGGAAACCGCGACCGCCTTCGACTGCGCCGCAGCCGACGGGAGCAAGAACTGGTGCGAGCCGAGCGACAGCGCGACCAGCAAAACAACGGCAGCGAAGAAGAAGCGTCTCATGACCAATGGCCTCCGTGGTTTATTATACGGGGCGCTGGTGAACGGCGTCACGCAAGAGTGCGTGCGCCACGGGTGTGCGCTAGAAGCCGGTTGGGCGAATCCAGAAACTTTCCGACCATTTTCCGCCGGGAGGGATGGTTGGCAGATCTTTGTATAAGCCGGCGTGGGCCAGATTGAACGCGTTCGTGATGGCGGTCATGGGTTCGAAGCACACCACGTTGCGCGCCGGCGGGGCGTAGACCACGGCGATCGGAAATTTCGGTCCGAAGCGAACCGAAATCCGCCGCCCTCTGGCTTCCGCCCAGAATTCGTCTTGCGAATTCACTGCACCGAAGACGTCGTCCAGTTGGCGGCCCGCCAGCGGCACTGGATCCGGCAAATCCAATGGACGCTTCTCGCCGGTCGGGATCAGTTTAGCCGAGAGGGTGTAGTGATCGCGCACCGGGAGATGGACGCGCCACTCGTCGCGCGGGGTGTCCGGGATCTGATACCAGGGATGGAAGCCGATCACCAGCGGCATCGGATCGCGGGATTCGTTTTCGATGGTGGTGCGGACTTCCAGTACGCCGCCCGCTAATCGATACGTCATTTCGATGGCGTGCGCGAAAGGAAACTGCGCCATCCATTCGGGATGCTTCGAGAATTCGAGACGGCTCACCACCTCCGCGGCAACCGTGTCTGCGTGTAGCCTGCTGACTTGCCAGGCGGATGCGAACAGCAGCAGTCCATGAATCGGGAGCCCGTTGGCATCGCGCCGGATTTCTACGGCGTCGGGATGGAGAAAGTATTGCTTGTCGTTGGCCCAGTAGGAATCCGAATCCAGGCGGTTGGCCCAGGGCGCAAGAAATGGGATGCCGGCCTGTGACGGCTTGGCTTTCCACGCGGCGAGCGTGCCGGGCGGCGGCATGAGGATCGGCTTACCGTTGACGCGCATGTCGTAGGCGATATTGCCGACCGACGGGCAAATCGAAACTTCGATGCGATGCGCGGCATCGGCGAGGCGCACCACTTCGATAGAGTCGACGGTCAGCTTCCGGGCAGAATAGTTGGCTGCTGGCGCCATGGAGGCGGGAAGGGAACAAAGAACAAACGCTACGGCTCGTCGTGCTCGCGCAGATCGAGATCGGTGTACTTCTGGCAGCAGACGCAATTGCCGGGTGAATAGGTTCGGATGTAACAAACGTCGCACCAATAGGTAATAAGGAGCCGTTGGTTGTCCTTGTGAACAAACAGGGCGCGGCTGGTGATGGGATCGACTTGGAAGTGGTCCGGGCTTTCGAAATGGCCGATGGCTTCGAGGTCGGCGCCGGCGAGGCGGGAATCGTTGAGAACTTTTGCGGTGTCCTCGTCGCCCTGGAGAGAGATCAGCTTGCCGGGGCTGACTTCGAGCGCGGGCTTGCCATCGGACGATCGCGTCAGCTTGCCGCGAATCGAGATTCCCGGGACCGTGGCTGCGAAGGCGGGGATGCTCAGAACTGAAACGCTTGCGGCGAAGAGCATGCGTCTTCGAGTCACGATTTCATTGTACTCCTGGCGGTGGTCAAATCAACGTCCGCTAGCGTTCACACGAGTGTGAACGCGGCACGCAGGAGTGCGTGCGCCACGCCTAATAGCGGCGCCAGGTGGATTCCACGCGGGCTTGCGAGACGCCCGGGCGGGTGTAGTCGCAGACGCCTTGCGGGAAGGTGGCTTTGAGGCGAGCCAGTTGCTCGGGCGTCAGGGGTTGCGTGTAGTCCGCGGCGGTAACCGATTTAAGGCTGCATTTCAGGACTTCGTCGGTTAGCGGAGAGCCGGCTACCATTCTTGGATCGGAGTGGGCTGGGTAGAGCTGGTTGCAGCGGCCATTGCCGTCGAAGGTTTGCGGCTCGACGATTTTTTCACCGTCCGACGTCCAGCAGGCATCGGTGAGGCCGGATGGCTTGTCGCGCGCGACCTTCGTCGCGGCGCTCGAGTTGGAGGTGTCCTGCGCGATGTTGTCGAGCCACTGGTTCATCTGGGCCAGAAGGTCGCTAGGGCGAAGAGGGGCTGGGCCGCTGGGCGGGAACATGAGCGTGACCTGGTTGCCGGCGCTGCCATTGGCTTCCTTGAGACGAGCGCGCGTGACCATGGAGCGGAAGCGGTCGTGCAGATTGCCCGACATGTCGAGATAACCGCGGGTGTCGAGAATCGGAATAGATCCGAGGCTGCCGCCGCCGGTGTCGACGCGGCCGGTCTGGTAGGCGATCTTGAGCGCGGCTGGATCGGCGACGTCGCGCGTGGAGATGATCTCGCCGTTGGCGTCGTGGCCACCGATCACTTCGTTCAGCTCGATGAATTGATCGAAGCTGATTTGTTTGGCGTTGAAGGCTGCTAAGCCATACTGGACGCCCACGTTATCGAGCGGGCGGCGGGCTGCGCCGGTGCGCGAGTCCTTACCGTAAACGTTGACGAGGTCGTCGAAGTAGTCGCAGCGCGCGCCGGCGGGATTGGTGGCGGGATCGAACTGGAGCGCTTTGGGGATGGTTGGATTGCAGGCCGCGGCTTTGACCTGATTGTTCGCGAGACTGGTGGGCGAGCCATTGGCCATCCAGCTTTCGGAACACGTTTTCCAGCTGGCGTAACCGGAGACGAGCGCTTTCTGATCGTCGTTCCAAGAGACTTTCGTGGACTTGAAGGCGTGATCGAGAAGCGAGCAGTCGATGACGCTTTCGAAGATGGCGTTATCGGGGAAGCTGATCTGCGGCATGAGTCCATCGAGAAGACCGGGATAATTTTGGGCCATCATGTACTGCTGGATGGCGCCGCCGGAGCCGCCGGTGCCGATGGTGTGGACCAGGAGGCCGAACTCTTTGATGAAATGCTCCTTGACCATCATCATGGTTTCCGCGGAGATGACGTCGTCGCAGTTGTTGCCGAACACGTTGAGGGAAGACGCGGCGACGGCGTAGCCTTTGGAGAGAAATTCGTCGTTGATGGCGGGGCCGGGAAGTCCCTGGCGATAGCCGGCCGCGCAGCCGCCGCCGAACGAATAGACCAGGCGGCCGTTCCAGGCGGCGCTCGGGGTCCAAGGATCGGGCGCTGGCTGGGCGGGATCGTGGAGCATCGCGATTTCGTAGATGGCGCGATTGATGGCGCCGCGCTCGCGGCGCACGATGTAGTCGACTTGCTTGCCGTCGCTGGCGGTGATCTTCGCAAGGTCGGCGGGACGGGGCGCGGAGGGATCGAACGGTTTGAAACCGGCGGGGAGCGCGCCGGGAGTTTGCGGGCCGCGTCCGCCGCGTCCGGCGTTGGGGGGAAGAGCTTGCGTGGATTTATAGGCGTAGGTGACGACGGTTTTCGCGCTGCAGTCGTCATCGAGCGGCGCGCCGAGGCCGGCTTGTTCGGTCTGGCAGACGAAGGGTTTCTGATGAGGGCCGGAGAAGACGGGACCGGTGATGGGGTAGTTCACGAGTTCGAGTTTCGCGGAGGTCTTGCCGGACTTGATTTCGAGCGCGTTCTTGCCGGG
>DASQHQ010000169.1:0-92712 GCA_035632015.1 Bryobacteraceae bacterium | reverse complement strand
CGTGCTTTCAAACTGCTCCGTGGACGCGGTAACCGTCTATACCAATTACAGGAAACCGTTCGATCTCATCTTCAATAAAGCGAAAACGAAAGAATGGTCGGGGCGGGGCGATTTGAACGCCCGACCCCCTGCGCCCAAGGCATCGGAGCGTACCCGCAATCGAAGCCGCAACTGGTTGTGAATTCAAGGAGGTGGCGGGCGATCGTCTACAGTCCCGAAGCCCAACTGTAGTCAATTTTGTAGCTGGTAGATACTCAAGAGTTCAACAACGTTCAACGCCGTGCGCTTTGAATCTCTGGCTTACAATGGTTGCATGCCCCTCCAAGTCGACGCCGTGTACGAGAATGGTGTGCTCCGGCCGCTGCAGCCCTTGGATTTGAGGGAGCATGAGCACGTGGTAGTGAGCGTCGTCAAAACCGCACCTAATGCCGGCCGATCCAACTTGGCAGTCGAGTACATCGAAAGAATCAAAAGGGAACTGCAGGCCGCCGAACCGGCTCCTGGTCTGGAGGAGGTCCGAAGGCGGCTCGCTAAAATTCCCGGATCGATGGCCGCTGAAATTATTGCCGATCGCGGGGATCGTTGATCCTTGGCTGGCCACTTCTTCGATTCCAGCGCGCTTGTCAAACTCTACCATTCGGAGATCGGCACGCCGGTCGTGGACCAGATCATCAACGCCGCGGGCAACCCGGTGAGAATCTCCCGGCTGACTGCGGCCGAACTAACATCTGCGTTTGCGATCAAAGTGCGGACTCAGTCCATCAACCGTGAGGATGCAGACCTCTTTCTTCGCCAATTTCGTAAGGATGTAGCGACTGGGAAATTGGAGGTCTTTTCAGTGGCCGAATCGGAATTTGCAATGACCGAGTTGCTGGTGGAGCGTTACGCGTTCGATCTGCGCCTTCGTGCTCTTGACGCGTTGCAACTGGCCGTAGCGCTGGAATTGCGGAGTCAGGGGCTGGTCGATTATTTTGTCGCCGCAGACAGGATACTCTGTGAGGTTGCACGACTGGAGGGGTTCTCCGTAATCAACCCGGAAGTTTCCTAACCCCGCGCCGTTGTTGCAAAGGGTACTGATGCCCCCCACAGCACGACTGCTTTTGCAGATTGATTGTGCCGTCCGCCGCGATGAGTCCAGCGTGCGCGATTCGCACGGCATCACTTTCTGGAAAGTGCTCGCAGACCACTCCGGCGAAATCCCAATGGAGATTACGCCACACGAATGGGGGGCCTCCACTAATGCCACCATAGTCCGTGAGGGACTCGACATCGCGGAGGCCGGACCCGTTCACCCAGAATTCCCGTCTGCACTCACAGATGAATGAATTGAACCCAACATCACTCACGTGAGTGCCCTGGCTGTAGCTGGCGAATTCGAGAGAATCATAGTCGAGCGTCGCCCCCCACCGGCCCGGAAATCCCCCGAAAGCCACATCCTCCCCAGGAGCGACCCGCTGAGGAGGCCAAGTCACCGGCGAGAAAAATTGGGAACCCATCCAGCCGTCCTGGACGATCCTCTCTGATTGTTCTTGAGTAAGCCTTAAGACTGTTAGGTCAGCTTCTCGGCTCTCGGAAATGCACTGTGTCGAAGGGTTGATCCGGCAGCTTCCAATCTGAAACAGGCATTGTTCCCCAGCCTGCAGGCGCTCTCTGTAACGGTCCAGGACATGGTAGCAAGTTACCGCGACCGGGCCGCTATCTAGCTGCAACAGTGATGCGGTGCCGTTGTTTATCTTGGTTTGCGCTTCTCTCGCGGGGCTCTCGCCAAACATCACTACTTTCGCAAAACGAAGCGGAAAGTTCCCGATCATCCGGCCAAGCGGGCCTAGAGCGACACTCTTCTCGGTTGACGTGTTGTCCCGCATCGTTTGATTGCGCTTTCAGTGTAAGCCCGGCGCGCCGCGTGATGCTCTGCCCGGCCCAAAAAAGAAATCCCGCCACGGAGCCCTCGATTGGTCGGGGCGGGGCGATTTGAACGCCCGACCCCCTGCGCCCAAGGCAGGTGCGCTACCAGGCTGCGCTACGCCCCGACTGGATCTGCCGCTTCAATTATATCGTCCACTTCCTGGCCCACGCGACCTTCATCCCAGCCCAGCTTCGCCCCCAGCGCCTCCGCCAGCGGCCGCAGCGATGCGGCATCCCAGCGCCGCTCGTACCCTAGATAGGTCGACACGAACAGATAATCCGCCAGACGCTGTTCCATCGCTTCGCCAATCGCACGCTCCACCCTCGCAAACGGCGTGTGCGCGGTCCGGTGCACCGCGACCAGCTCCGGCGCCACCTCCGCGCACACTTGATCGCCGGCCTCCTCGCTCATCAGCCGATAGGTGGTGTACTTGCCGCCGGCGATGTGCAGAATCCCGTCGCTTGAATTCCAGATCTTATGCCCGCGGCTCGCGCGGGTGGCCGACCCGCCGCCGCTGCCCACCAGAGTACGCAGCGAGCTGAACGCCGATATAGGCGCCACGTCCGCGCAGTCTGGAAACAACTTCCGCAATACCGCCATCAGATACTCCCGCTCGGCCGCCGAGATGTGCACCTGCTCGGGCGTCCCGCGATGATCCTGATCGGTGGTCCCCACCAGCGTCAGTTGATTGCGGCTGCCCCACGGAATCAGGAACACGATGCGTCCATCCGGTTCAAAATGCGCAATGGCGCGGTCGCCGGCCGTCACGCGCGGCAACACGAGGTGCGAGCCACGCACCAGCCGCAGCGACGATCCATGCATCCAGGCGCCACGCGCATCCACCAGCTTGCGCGCGCGAATCTCGAATCGCAGGCCGGCCAGCGTGTCCTGGCATTGGACGCGCCAGTCTCCGTCCGCGGCGCGCTTCCACGTTTCGGCCTTTACGTAGTTGGCCGCCAATGCGCCGTTCTCGACAGCATCCAGAATGTTCTCCACCACGAATCGAGCGGATTGAACCGCGCCATCCCAAAAAACCGCCGCCGCACTCAACCCAGGTCGGCTCAGCCCCGGCTCCATAAGCACCACTTCGCGATCTGAAACGATGCGATGCCGCGCGATGCGCTGCGATCCGGCAAACAGGTCGTACAGCCACAACCCCGCGCCATACAGCACGCGCGGCTTGAGGCCGTACATCGGCAGCAGAAACTCTAACGGATGAACGAATTGCGGCGCGATCCCAAGCAGAATGGAGCGCTCGCGCAGCCCCTCGCGCACCAGCGGGAATTGCAGGTATTTCAGGTATCGCAGCCCGCCATGGATGAGCTGCGAATTCTTGCCGCTGGTTCCGGAACCGAAGTGCCCTTGTTCGACCAGGCCGGCGCGCAACGGCCGCTGCGCATCCTTCGCCCGCAGCGCCAAATCGCGAAGCACCCCCGCGCCGTTGATCCCGCCGCCCAGCACCAGAGCGTCGAGCGGCGCTCCCCTCAGACCCTCAATCTGCCCCGCGCGCGCTGCACTCACTCACTTCACAGCTTAGATCATCGAGAGCGGCCGGCGGGGCGCCTAAAAAACTTGTCGCGCATGAACCCGCCCAACCGGGGGGATGCATGCGCGACGAAAAAGCCGGTTTCGGAAAAGAAGCTGTTACTTCTTTTCGGTGGTGTCGGTCTTCTTGCTCTTCTTGCCCTTCTTGCCCTTCTTTTCGGTCTTGGTCTCGTCCTTCTTGTCCTGTCCAAACAGGGCGGTTGTGCCGAGCACCAGCGAGAGGCCGAGCATCAAAGTCATCAGTTTCTTCATTTGAGAGATCTCCTTCGTGTTAGAAGCTATGCATTAACTTCCGCTCCTATCATTTCAGTCCCACATGAACTTCCTCTTAAGCGGCTATTAAAATGGCTTCATTTCAGACCGTGGCTTAGCTTGCACTTCAACCGGGCGTACACATCACGTTCACTTCTGCTGCGATCTCCCGCCACACCGCCAGGCGCTTTGACGACAACAGCTTACCGCGCCGGCTCACCGCCCTCCCCCACGGCCGGCCACGACAGCGCCTTATCATCGAATCGGAGATGAAAAAAGAGCAACTCGCCGAACAACTCGCCAAGGAATCCAAAATTACCAAGGCTGCCGCCGCCGATCAATTGGATCGCATCGTGAGCGACCTGTTGCTGCGAGTCCGCAAGGGACAAAGCGCCTCGCTCCCGGGTTTGGGAACCTTCCGCCCTGGCGGCGAGGAGGATTTTCAGTTCGACCGCGATCTTCTGGTTGCGCCCGGCTCCAGGCCGTCCAAGAAGGCTGCCCGATGAAAGCATCGCGCTTTCGGCTCACGCCTGCCGATTACGTGGCGCGCATCCTCCGCCGTGCGCTCGAAAACGGCGCTTCGGTGGAGATCGACGGGCTCGGTACGTTCCTGCCCGGCCGCAACCAAGGATTCCGCTTCATTGCGCAGACCAAGCCGCGCATCTTTATCGCTTATGTGGAAGAGGATCTCGCTCCCGCCAAGAAGCTCTACCAGGTCTTCGAGCAGCGCGGCTTTCGTCCCTGGCTGGACAAGAAGAAACTGATGCCCGGACAAAACTGGCCGCGCGCCATCGAAGCCGCGATTCACAGCTCGGACTTCTTCGTGGCCTGCTTTTCGCGCCGCTCCACCACCAAGCGCGGCAGCTTTCAGAGCGAACTCCGCTACGCGCTGTCCTGCGCCGCCCGAATCCCGCTCGACGAGATCTTCCTCATCCCCGTCCGTCTGGAGGACTGCGCCATCCCCGGCCGAATCTCCCGCAAGATCCACTACGTCGATTTGTTCCCCGATTGGGAATCCGGCGTGAGGCGCGTCTTCGGAGTAATCCGGGGCCAGTTGGCAACTCGGAGACGAAAGCGGTCGCCGCTGGCCGGCTGACCGTGGATACCCGCCGCGCTAGCGCTTGCCGAGCTTCTTCTTCACCGCCTCGGCGTCCTTGCCGTCGGGAGAGAGTTCCAGATACTTGGCGTAAGCTTCCTGTGCCGCCTGCTTGTCCTTCATCTTCTCTTCGCTCTCGCCCAGCCGCAGATACGCTTCCGCGTAGCTCGGATTCCACCGTGTGGCTTCCCGGAACCGGCTGGCGGCCGCCTTGTAGTTACCCTTCTTGAAATAATAAGTGCCGACCTTGACGTCGCGTTCCGCTTCCAGCGGATTGAAGGTGTATTCCTTCGGCTTCAGGCTCTCGTCTTCTTCCGGAGGCTCTTGCTCCTGCTGGTGCGGCAAAGGCTTGGGCGCCTTCTTGTCCTGCTGCGCCCACAGCAGGCTAGCCACCAGGATCAACCAAAGCACCAAGCGTCGCACAATGATCAGTATAACTTCGTGGTGCACGCACTCGTGCGTGCCGCGTTCACACTCCTTGTGATCGCCCGGGTTAAAGTCCACCCGCCTGCGCCGCATCCTTGTCTTTCGCTGCCACAACCGAAGCCAGCCGCGACTCGCGCGCGTCCAGACCGCGCTCGATCAACATCACGTCATTGCCAGTGAACGGCAACGTCCTGCCCAGCATCTGCTCGAAATCGTTCACATCCCACCGCGCTTTCATAACGCCGCTGTCGGAATGCCGGTCGACGCCCTGCAGGATGTGCGTGATCTCATGCACCAGCACGTGACCCAACAGCGCCGGAACCATGTTCTTGGGGACCGTGGCTCCGAGCCGATCGACGAACACCCGGATGTGGATCCCCTCGTAAGGCTTTGCGCAGGCCAGCGCCCCCGCGCATTCGTCCTTCGACCCCCGCTCCACCATATCGACCACCAGCGCGTCGGCCGGCAGCGGCGAGCGCCCGACGCTATGCCACTGGACCCGCACGCCGATCCGCGCGAACATCTTCGAGGCCTGCCCTTTGCCGAAGTTCGCCGCTTCCACGGCAACATGCTCATTGGCTATATAGATGGCCACTGTCCGCTCCTGATCGGCCGCCTGCGCCATCGAGCCACCGAACCCCGCCGCCATCGCCATCGCAACCATCGCCGTGATCTTCATTTCCGCTCGCCTCCACCCGGGTAAGCGAGGGTTTCTCTCGGAAACTACAAAAGCCGGGAGAAATATTTTCCGCGGTCAGGAACGGGTGTATAATCCTAATGATTTGAGTCACTTATGACCCCATCCGGCGCCTCCGCGGAAATCACGCGATTGCTGCGGGCCTGGGGCAACGGCGACCAAGCCGCCCTCGACCGCCTCACGCCGGTGGTCTACGAGGAGCTGCGCCGCATGGCTCGCCGCTATATGCGCCGCGAGCGCGAAGGTCACACTCTGCAGACCACGGCTTTGGTGAATGAAGCTTATCTGCGATTGGTGGATGTAGCCGACGTCAACTGGCAGGACCGGGCGCACTTCTTCGCCGTCTCCGCCCAAATGATGCGCCGGATCCTGGTGGACGCGGCCCGCGCGCGCGCTTCCTCCAAGCGTGGCGGCCAGGCCGTTCGCGCCGAGCTGGAGGAGATTCCCGATTTCTCTTCCGGCCGCGATCGCGAAATCGTCGCCATCGATGACGCCCTGAAAGCGCTGGCCGAACTGGATCCGCGCAAGGCCCGCGTTATCGAGCTGCGCTTCTTCGGCGGGCTCAGCGTGGATGAAACCGCCGAGGTGCTGAAAATTTCTCCCCAAAGCGTCCTGCGCGACTGGAAGCTCGCCAAAGCCTGGCTGATGCGCGAGCTCTCGCACTGACGTGGGCGCCCACTTCCGTCCGGAAAGCCGACCTGTCCGAATTCATGTCCAGCGCACCGACGGTGTCTCCAGCCATTTCCCATCCGGCGAACTACACATTTCCCGCAGGCCAAGTCTCGTTTTCGAGACCGGTCTGCCGCGCCGCCTGTCCGCGCATCTTCAACGAAGCGCCACCAGGACTTGCGCGCCTGCAATAGATCTCCGGGCAGCCAGCTCGCGCTCCAGACTAGTTCGCGAAAGCCGCCAACCGTTATCGCTACCGCGCGTCCAGATCTCCGCGAGAAAGTACCGGTCCCCGTAGCGATGGAAGACCAGCTTGCTTACCTCCTGTGTGCTGGAGGATGTCGCGCGGATCACCGTGATTGGAACCGTCGGTCCGCCTGTGGAATGAACGATCACCAGGTTGGAGTTCTTGGACTGATCCACGTGGTACGTTCCGGCCGGAAGGGCTTGCTTCCCGAGCATGAACGAAAATGGAACGTTGGCCTTGAGCTCAGCGCTCTGGGCCTGGGTGACGCCGGCCGCCAGCGCGGCCAACATCGAAATTCGGAGCAAATGCTTTTTCATAGGGCCTCCTAGTGCGGGAAGGTCTTCGTTTCCAGCCTGCCCGCTTGCTCTCACCCGGTTAAGCGAAAAACGTGCGCCAGAACTACAACGACCGATCAGATTTTTTTCTGGAACAACATCAGCGGACCGGTCGCCTCGATCGCCAGCCCCCCGTGGATCGCGTGCGGGCTTAGCGCGGCGCAATTGTGGTCTGTGGCTTGTACCTTGCGCGAACTATCGCACTAGAAACGCCGTAGACAGAGGCAATTCAGCTCCGATACGCGTTACAGTAGTTGAATCGCTCCAGCTTCAAGATTGGCGGTCTCCATGTTTTCTCGCTTATCCCTCGGAATTTTGTGCGCATCCTTCAATTTCCTGTTCGCGGCCTCGGCTCCGAGCACGACCACGCTGCAGAGCTCGACCAATCCGTCCGTCTTCGGCCGCTCAGTGACGCTCACCGCCAAAGTGTCGCCCGCCACGGCCACCGGCAAGGTAACCTTCTACGACGGTGTCGGCCCGATCGGCGTTGCCTCGCTCTCGAACGGCACCGCAACCTTCACCACCCGGCTGCTCCCCTTTGGCCTGCGATCCCTCAAAGCTTTCTACGCCGGTGACGCGCAAGATCAATCCAGCACCTCCACCGCGATCTCTCAAACCGTCATAACGCTTCAACAGAACGGCTTCCAGCCCTTCGTAAACGTCAGCGGCGCCAACCTGTTTGATGCCCGCCTCATCGCTGTGGGCGACGTGAACGGCGACGGCTTCACCGATCTCGTAGCGTCCGATTTCCAAAACGCTCAGGTCAGCGTGCTGTTCGGCAACGGCGACGGCACCTTCAAGCCTGGGGCCAGTTACGCCGTCGGGCAAGCCCCCGTCGCCATCGTGGTCGCGGATTTCGACGGCGACGGCCACTCCGACGTGGCCGTATGCAGCGGCGGCAACGTCAGCGTGCTCCTCAACACCGGCAATGGAACCTTCCGGCCCGCTGTCAACTATCGGACCGTCACAAATCCAGGTGGCATGGGTCCGAATGGGCTGCAGGTGACCGACTTCAACCTGGATGGAGTCGCCGACCTGATTACCTCCGATCTCGACGGCACCGTCAGCGTGCTCCTCGGCAAGGGCGATGGGACGTTTCAAACACCTATCACTACCATGGTCTCAACGCAGAATTTCCCGTCCATCGCCGTGCTCGACGTCAACGGCGACGGCCTTCCCGATCTGGTTGCGGTTGTACCGAGCGGTGTCGCGGTTTTCCTGGGCAAGGGGGACGGCCACTTCCAGTCCCCGGTCAACTACCCGGTTGGTCCCAAGCCCGGTTTCATCGTGGCCGGCGACCTCAACGGCGACGGCCGGCCCGATCTCGCAATATCCACCGGAGGCAACACCCTCAACGTTCTACTCGCGAACGCCAACGGCGCTTTCCAGCCGGCCATCGTGGACAACGCGCCCGGCGGTTTTGGGGTCTCCCTCACAATCGGCGACTTCAACGGCGACGGCCACGCCGACTTGGCCGCTCCCACCAGCGGCGGCAACAGCATCCTCATCTTCCTCGGCAACGGAGACGGTACCTTCCGCGCGCCAGTCACGTACTCTACCGGCCCAAATTCCGAGCCCCAGATGGCCATCATCGCCGACTTCAATGGGGACGGAATTTCTGACCTGGCCACCGCCGACTTTCTTCAACCTAACTCGACCGTACTGCTCGGCACGCCCATCCCGGAGCCCTTTGTCACCGCTACCGCCAAGTTGGTCTCGCCGGCTTCCGGCACCGTGAGCGTCGGCGATTCGCTTGTCTTTGAACTGGACATCGCCAATGCGGGGAACCTGGCCGCGACGAACCTGGCATTGAACGACTCGAACCCGACCGGCGGTCTCTCTCTTGGCTCGTTGAGCGCAGGGCAAGGCAATTGCGCACCGGCAGCGTCCAGCTTGGACTGCACCGGGCTCGCCGACCTCGGACCCAATCTGCAACGCGCCTACATGGTGCCGGCGACCGCCACCGCCGCCGGCGTCGTCACCAATGACGCCATGTTCCGCTACGGAACTCCGCCCCAAGCTGTCGTGGTCCCGCCGCTTTCCATCATCGTGCAGCCGGCCGCCGGTGAGCCCACGTTCACCGCTCTCTCAATGCCCTGGCGCAGCGGCTTCGCGCCCAATGCCGCGATCGTCAAGTCCGATGGCGTGGTTGCCACTGATTTGCCGCTTCCATTTGACCCCACCATTCCGGGTGGAGTCTTCAGCGTCAGCTCTCAGGATGCCAGCGCTGCCTCGTTGCGATTGCCGACGAGCATCTTTCCGGCGTCCATCTTGCTCGCGAATCTCGCCGGCAACGGCCTCAACGACATCGTCGTTTTGGATTCCACTCAGTCCACGGCCTTGGTCGTTTTGAACGTGACCGCCGGATCCGCGCCGTCGTTCAGTAGCGTTGTTGCGCTCACAGGCTTTGCGAGCGCCGGCCTGACGCCCAACTCGTCGGCCGCGTTCCAGGACCCCGCGACCGGCTTCAATGACCTCGCGATCATCGATGCGCCGTCCGATCCCAGCCAACTCGGCGAAATCGTCGTCGCCGTCAACGATGGCACGGGCAATCTCGGCAACTTCGTCTATTACGGCGCATCCGGCGCGGCCGGCAACCTGATCGGGATGGACTTCAACAACGATGGGCTGCAGGACCTGGCGTTTCTCGATCCGGCCAGCAACAGCATCGGCGTGATGCTCGATAGCGCCTCGGGGTTCGGCCAGCCGGTGTCGACGTCGCTGGGAAGCACCACCGCCAGCGCGATGGCCGCGGGCGATTTCAACGGCGATGGATTCACCGATCTCGCCGTTCTCACACCGGGCGGCGTCAATATTTTCTATGGCGCCGGCGATGGAACCTTCAACGCGGGACCCACGCTCGCCATCGCCGATCCCGGACCCATCACCGGTTTGCAGCCAGGCTTGATCGCGGTCGCAGACTTCAACGGCGACGGCAACCTGGATATCGCGGTGGCCAGTCCCGCCTCGAACGTGGTCGCCATCTTTTCCGGTGACGGCCAGGGGAACTTCGGAGCGCCCGCTCCCTATGTCGCCCGAAATCCGATTGCGCTGGCCGCCGGTACGCTGGCGGGAGCATCCAATGCCAGCCTGGCTGTGATCAACGGCGCCACCGGCGCAACGCCGGGCAAGGTCTCGATCCTGAAGAACATGTGACGCGGCGCGACCTTCGCCGGCTGGCCGAGGACCGCCCGGTTTCAACTTTTAGTGGCCACACCCTGGATCGCATCTGCCGTTTTTTTTTTGGCGGCGACAGCGGTTGTCCCACCGGACCAGCACGACAGATCTTTTCGTTGACCTCCAGCAACTGTCGGCGGAGTCGCCGAAACCGGTGAAAGGCTTCCCGCGCGCGCTGGACATTCGGACCATGACTTGGCTGGCCGGGCTAATGGAGCGGCACTTCCCGCACTATACGCGGGACCACGCGCCGTGATAAGCTAAGTGCCCTGGAAAAAGGCTGGTCGGCTGCAACCCAGCGGCTGGAGGATAGTACCGGAGAGCCGGTACCTTCGACCGGGCGCACGCGCGGAGCCGTCCTGTAGCTTCCAGTCCCGCGGATCTAGTGAGTTTAGGAACCGCGCGGCCCAGGATAATCTATGGATACCTTGGGAACGCAGCTCAATCGCCGCTCCCTGTTGAAGGCCATGGCCGGATTGGCCGGAGTGCGCTATGCATTCGCGCAATCCGCGGAACCGCCCGTTCTCACGCTCTCGTCCAGCGCCGGGTTGACGGTCATTTTGTTTGCGAGCGGGCGCTACCAACTGATCGCGTCCGGCTACGGCTGGATTTTCGAGGGCAATGTCAACAGCGCCATTCAGAGCGTGCGCATCGCTCAGGGAGCCGATTCGGGGCACACCTATCAAGAGGCCGCCTTCGATCATGGGACGGCCCGCACCAGCGCGATACGCCTTTACGACGCCGAAGAGACCGCGCTCTTCTCGACATACTATGGCCAGGACAGTTTCAACGCCGATCCGTTTCCCAGCTTCGACTCCTACCCCCAGGGTCTTCTCTCGTTCAGCTACGCCGGCCTGTGGAATTACGGCTTCGGCGCGCTGATCCCCCAGAGCCCGTGGCTGCAGTACGATGGGCAAGCCAACGCCGTAATCTTTTCTCCCGCTGCGAATTTCATGACCGCCGTCAGCCAGTTTGCCGATGATGGCTCCATGCAGGGCGCTATCGACTCGCGCATCGCCACGTTGCCTGCAGGGTTTACCCATCGCGCTCTGCTCGCGTTCGGGCACGGAATCAACACCGTCTTCGACCGCTGGGGCCAGGCGCTGACCAGCCTTTCCGGCAAGCAGCGACCCGCCAACGACGCCAACACGCTGCTCGGCAAACTCAGTTACTGGACCGATGCCGGGGCCGCGTATTACTACCATCCTCAAGATGCCTCGCAATACGTTCCGGTGTTGCTCCAGGTGCCGCCCCGGTTCGATCAGCTCTCGGTTCCCATTGCGTCGATGGAATTGGACAGTTGGCATTATCAAAAGGGTTCGCCGCCCTCTTGGGTAAACAATGGGTCCGGCATGGCGGCGTTCACAGCGGACCCCACCATATTTCCGCAAGGGCTGGCCCGCTTCCAACAAGCGCTTGGCCTGCCGTTGATCACGCATGCCCGATGGATCGCCCCCACCAGCGATCTTCGGAACAAGTACAAGATATCCGGCAATGTGGCGATCGATCCGCGCTACTGGCAGGACTACGCCAATTACATGACCAGCTGCGGTGTGGAGGTGCTGGAGCAGGATTGGCTTTCGGGCCCGGCGGTCACGGACTTCAATCTCACCGATCCGGATGCGTTCCTCGATAACATGGCCTCCGCGCTGGAGGCCGCCGGCCGGAACATTGTGTACTGCATGCCGCTGGCGACGCATCTCATGCAGTCCACCAAATACGACAATGTGGTCTCTGCCCGCGTCAGCAGGGACGGCTTTCGCCGAACGCACTGGGACGAGCTGCTGTTTGACTCGCGCCTGGCCAGCGCAGTCGGATTATGGCCGTACGCGGACGCCTTCCAGAGCGGAAATTTAAAGGACATCCTGGTTGCCACTCTCACTGCGGGTCCCGTCGGATCGGGCGACGACATCGGATCGGTGGACGGATCGAATCTGAGCCGCGCGGTTCGAGCGGACGGGGTGATCGTGAAGCCGGACGCTCCCATGGTCCCCACCGACGCTGCGTTTCTGGCGGTGGCCCAAAGCGACGCCGCGCCCATGGTGGCGTCTACCTACACGAATCACGCCGGACTGCGCACCGCATATGTGCTGGCCTACGACCGAACCGACGGCGCCATTAGCGCCGTCTCGTTTTCGCCCGAATCGCTCGGCGTCAGCTCGCCCGCTTACGTATTTAACTATTTTCAGAACATCGGGCGGGTGGTGGAAGCCGGCGCGCCGTTCACCGGCACGGTGGACTACAGCGGCGCGTATTATATAGTCGCGCCGATTGGCCGGTCGCTCATGGCGTTTCTAGGCGATCTGAACAAGTTCGTCTCCTGCGGAAAAAAGCGCATCGAACAACTCTCCGACGACGGCGCCGTACGCGTCCTGGTACGCTTCGCGCCGAACGAAAAGAGCGTGACGCTGCATTTCTACGCTCCCTCTCATCCGGCCGTAACCGCTGAGGAGGGGACAGCCGGGAATCCGATCCGAGTGGGACCGCAGCATTTCTCGGTGAGCGTCTCACCGGGCCGAAGCAGCACAGCTTCGGTAATTCTTCGGCTCGCAGCGACTCACCCCAGCCCGCAGCACCGCTAGCGAGCGCCGTGGCGCGCGCACTTCTGCGCCGCTTAACCTGCCTGCGACCGCGGCGCGTAAGTGCAGAGGGGATCTTCCGCCAGTGCATTCCCGGTGGCCACGTAGGCGCGCGCCCGCGAGCCACCGCACAAAGCATGGTACTCGCAGACTCCGCAGCGCCCCTCGAACTGCCCTGGATCGTGCAGCGCCTGAAAGGTTGGCGCGTTGCGATAAATGTCGGCTACCCGATCCGCACGCACGTTACCCACCACCAGCGGCAGGAATCCGGCCGGACAGATGTCGCCCGTGTTAGAGACGAACATGATGCCGTGGCCGTCGCGAATGCCAAAACCGCGATAGGCGCCGCTCTTCTTGATCTGATCGCCGCTAAGACCGCCGGCACGCATCCGGTCCAGCGCCACGCGCCGGTAGGAGGGAGCCTCGGTGGTCGCGACGGTAAACGGTGAAACCTGCGAGGTCTCGTAAATCCACTCCATCAGCCCTTCGCCCTCTTCCGGCGAAAGCGCCTGCAAGACCTTGCCGCGCCCGACCGAAATCAAGAAGAACAGGCTCCAGCGCGAGACATCGAACGGCTTCAGCAGCTCGTAGATGGCCGGAATGTCGGAGGCGGTTTCGGCCGACACAAGCGTATTCACCTGGAGCGGCATCTCGAGTTCCTGAGCCCAGCGAATGGCTCGCATGGTCCGCTCGAAAGTGCCGGGCACGCCGCGAATCGAATCGTGACGCTCGGCCGTGGACCCATCCAGGCTGAGCCCCAGTCCTTCCACCCCGTGCTGCTGGAGGCGCACCAAAACTTCGCGCGTCAGGGCCTCGGTGGCCGCGGGCGTAATGGAAACGCCGATGCCCAGCCGGCGCGCTTCGTCGATCAACTCGAAAAGACGGGCCCGCCTCAGGGGGTCGCCGCCGGTGAGGATCAACTGCGGCAGCGGCTCTCCGAATTCCGGAATCTGCCGCAGGAACGCGATGCCTTCCTCGAAGCTCAGCTCGTTGGGGTGCGCATTCGGGACCGCCTCGGCGCGGCAATGCCGGCACGCCAGCGCGCACGCCTGGGTCATTTCCCAATAAATGTTCAGCGGCGTCTGAGCGTAGTCGCGGGGTTTGTGATGAGTAGAACCGATGTGATGGAGCATGGGTGCGGCCATATTCGAGTCGCCCGCACGCATCGGGCCAGTCCTTGAGTTTTCAGCTCGAAACCACCTTGGGCCCCTATTTTACGCCCAACTGGTCAAATAGAAAACCCAGCACGTCCGCCTCTTCGGCCAGCTTCTCGCTCAACGCCGTACCGTATCCGTGGCCGGTGTTGCTGCTGGTCCGAAGCAGGACCAGATGCTTGGCCCCGCTGGCCTGCAAGCGCGCCACCATCTTGCGCGAGTTCAGCGGGTCCACGCGCGGATCGTTATCCCCATTCAGAAAAAGCACCGGCGAATAGTTGGTTCCGTCCACCACGTGATGATAGGGCGAGTAAGCGTACAGCGCCCGGAACTGATCCGGCTCCTTCACGGTTCCGTACTCGGTCACGTTGAAAGCTCCGTTGGGCTGCAGCTCCAGACGCAGCATGTCAAAGATTCCGACATGCGCCACCACGGCGCCGAACAGCTCCGGGTGCTGGGTGAGCGAGGCCCCCATCAGCAGGCCGCCGTTGCTGCCGCCTTCGATCCCCAGTTTCGCGGGCGTGGTGTATTTGTGGTCGATCAGATGCTTGGCGCAAGCGGCGAAATCGTCGAACACATTCTGCTTTTTAGCCAGCATGCCCGCCTGATGCCAGGCCTCGCCATATTCGCTGCCGCCGCGCAAGTTGGCTATCGCGATCACGAAGCCATGTTCCAGGAGCGGCTCGCGATCGAGCTGGTAGTCCGGCGTCACGCTGACCTCGAAGCCGCCATAGCCGGTGAGCAGCGCCGGATTTTTCCCATCCAGCTTGGTGCCCTTGCGCCGGATGATGCTCAGCGGGATTCTCGTGCCGTCCTTGGAGACGGCGAACTCGCGCACGATCTCGGCCTCGCTGAAGTCCGCCGCCGCGTTTTCGTACAAGGCCGTGCGAGCAACCTTCTTCGTCAAAGCGTCATAGCGGTACCACGCGGGTGGTTCGAGGAAGCTGGTGTTCTGGAACAGCAGCGCGCCGTCTCGCGCGCGAACCATCTGGTCCACCGCCGACACCGGAAGAATCGGAATCGTGCCTTGCGGCGCGCCGCTGGTGTCGAAAACGCGGATTTGCGAAGGGCCGCCCGCTTGATCCGCGACATACAGCAGACTTCCGGACGCGAGGATCTGTTCGATCGCCACACGGCTCTCCGGCACCACCGTCTGCGCTTCGATCACATTGGGATGCTCGATCGGAGTGCGTAAAACCTTGCCTCGCGGAGCGTTCAGGTGCGACAGCAGGTACAAATAACCGTCCGTGCCGAACCGGACGTCGGTGATCTGGTCGGAGAGGCGCGCGAACTGATGCCACAGGTTGTCGGGCCCAACCAGAAAATGCGCGAACTCGCCGCCATCCCCATTAGCCATGGCCGCCAGAATGTAGCGGCCGTCTTCGGAAGCCCGCAGTTGGATCTCAGCGATGCGCGGGAAATCCTTGCCCAGCGAATAGGTGTCCTGCCGGGTGTCCGACCCCATCCGGTGAAAGTAGACCTGCTGATAGAAATTGAGGTCGGCGGGAGGCCGCTCACCGGCCCTGGGATAGCGAGTGTAGTACAAGCCCGACCCGTCAGCGTTCCAGGCTACGCTGCCGCCCGCTGTGCCGCCGTTCACGCGTGGAATCGCCGCTTCCGTTTCGCGGCCAGTGGCTACTTCGAACACGTGCACGTCGCCGCTCTCGCTGCCCCCTTTCGACAGCGAAACCGCCACCAGCTTGCCATCGCGCGAGGGCGCATAGAAATCGATGGATGTTCCGCCGGAGGGGTCCAGCCGGTTCGGATCCACTACCACCCGCTCCGACGCGGGTTCGTCCGCCGACTTCAGCGCCACCAGCAGCGGCTGTTCGAGCGGCGGCGCAGTTTTCAGCGCGAACAGCAGGTCCCCGCCCATTCGCAGATCGGTGTAACGCGCGGAGGGATGGGAATAGAGCTGTTTCAGCTCCGCGAACAGCGCCCCGCGCATAGGCAGCCCGTCCAGATACTTGCGGGCGTAACGGTTTTGCGCGTCGCTCCAGTCGCGCACTGCCGGATCCGAGTAGTTCTCGAGCCAGCGATAGTCGTCCGTCACTGCAACGCCTTGGTAGACATCCGTGACAGGCTTCTTGGGCGTCGCCGGAGGCTGCGCCAGGC
Source organism: Bryobacteraceae bacterium (assembly GCA_035632015.1). Classification (GTDB taxonomy): domain Bacteria; phylum Acidobacteriota; class Terriglobia; order Bryobacterales; family Bryobacteraceae; genus Palsa-89. The sequence continues at coordinate 76,514 of DASQHQ010000169.1, read as the reverse complement.
CCGTTTTCGGGGCCGCAACAATCAGCCCGGCCGCGAGCGCCGCGCATCCAATGCGAAACCGCGCAGGATTCATTGGGCTATTGTAGCCCGCGTTCATTGTGGGGTGCCGCAGTTGCCCGCCCAAGCGCGATGTCGTACGGTAGGAAGGCACGCCAAGCATGGGGCAATTCAGCGCTAGAGACTGGTCCTGGAACACTCGCGACACGATTTCGCTGGTGCTTGGAATCCCGGCCTGCGCTCTAATTCTCACCCTGCCCGATGCCAAGGAGCTGGCCTATGCTTGGGCGGCGGTGCTCTGCGTTGCCGCTCCTCTGGCCACGCGGACGTTGTACGGCGGTTTATTGGGTCTGGCCTGGTGCGCGGGAGCCGCCCTGCTGAAGGTTCCGGCGATGGCCGCAGGCGGGTACCTGGGGCTGCTCGTGGTGCGATTTGGCGCGCTGCTCTGGCGTTCTCGCAGCAGCACGCCGCGTTCTCAGTAAAGAAAGGCGCTGACCGTGAATGCGCAATCTGTAAGCTACCGCGACGGCGACACAAGCCTGACCGGCTTTTTCGCATGGGACGACACAAAACACGAACAGCGGCCGGGTATCCTGGTGGTGCACGGAGGCGCGGGGTTGGATGACCACGCCCAGGGACGCGCGCGGCGCCTGGCGGACTTTGGCTTAGTCACGCTTGCTTGCGACATGTATGGCGACGGCGTGGCTGGCAACCGCGAACGCGTGATGGCGAGCATCGCGGAGCTGACCGGGAGTCCGGACCGGCTTTGCCGGCGGGCGCGCGCCGGAATGGAGGTCCTCGCTTCGCACCCGCTCGTCGACGGGCGGCTAGCGGCGGTGGGCTACTGCTTCGGCGGCATGACCGTACTCGAACTGGCCCGCGACGGCGCCGAGATCGCGGGAGTGGCCAGCATCCATGGAAGCCTCAAGACCACCCGGCCGGCGCAAGCCTCGAAGATCAAAGCCAAGGTGCTGGTGTGTCACGGCGCGCTCGACCCACACGTCCCGATGGCGCAGGTCACCGCGTTCATAGAGGAAATGAATCAAGCCGCGGCCGATTACCAGCTCATCGTGTACGGCCATGCGATGCACGGCTTTACGCACGAGAACGCGTCCCAACACGCCATCCCGGGTGTCGCCTATCATGCCCTTACCGACGCGCGATCCTCGGCGGCGCTGCGGACCTTCCTCGGCGAGCTGTTCGGCTCATAGTGGCGGAAGGCGCCACATACGGCGCGACCTCGGCCTGGCTGGCCAAAACACACACCCGGCCATCCGTCCGAACAGGGCCGCGACGTCAGGCCTGCTCGGTCGTCGGATCGATCATTTTTCGAATTTCCGTGATCTTCGTGGCTGGAAATCCGCTAAGCTGGGCGTGCCGCTTGATGATCTCTTCGTCCTTGGCCAAATACACGCAGAAGGTCTTGTCACCCGCCACGAACGATTCGATCCACTGAATATCCGGTCCAAGCTGGCGCAGCACATCGTTCGATTGCTTGGCCGCGGCGCGCAACTGATCGCGCTCCAGAGTGCCGACTTGCGGGATGTCTCTTTCAATCAGGTATCGCCTCACTTGTTCCTCCCTTGAATTTCAGTCCAACGTTGTCATGCCACGACTTTCAAGATTCGAAATTACCACGACTCCGGCATCGGAGAGTCAGCGCGGTTTATGCATACTGTCCGTGCTGCGACATAAGCTGCAGGCTTGGCGCAGCCATCGTCCGGCAAGCCGGCTGGTTCACTATCCGCCGAATCGCCGGAGCCTCGGCATTTCGCGGACCCGCTTGAAGCGCAGCGTGGCGCACCCAAGGGGCTGAGCGATGGGAGCCTGCTGGTCCGTACGTCTGCGATGCGGCAGGTAATCGGTAACCCGGGCCGAGCTGCCTAGCCTTTTCGCGAGCTAGCGGCTAGAACCTCACGGCCCGTTCTTCAGCCAGGGGGTGCTCCCGCAACAGCCGGTACAGCGTGGTTCTGGCGATGCCAAGCACCTCGGCAGCTCGGGAATGGTTGCCGCCGACCTTGGACAATACGTATCTGGCGTGACGAAGAGTAATTTCATCGATCGGAACAAGGTTCTCCGGATTTTTTTGCGGCAGATCCGGTTGGAGAACCCAGGCTGGAAGGTCGCCGACATCGATCGGCTTGTCTTCCGACACCATCACGCAGCCCTCGATCATGAGCTGAAGCTCACGAATGTTGCCCGGCCACGAATATCTGGACAGCAGCAGCTCCGCCCGCCTGGTAAAGCAAAGCCCGGGTTTGCCATACTCACGAGAAGACTTGTCGAGGAAGTGCCTTAGCAGCAAGGGGAGATCGTCTCTTCGCTCGGCTAAGGAGGGAACCCTTAGTTCGACCATGGCCAAGCGATAATACAGGTCTTCGCGGAAGGACCCCGTCTCGACCATCTTCCGCAAGTTCCGGTTCGTGGTTGCGATAAAGTGCACGTCGATATTGCGTGACCGGGCTTCGCCGACGCGCCGGACCTCCCGGTTTTGCAAAACACGCAGGAGTTTGGCTTGCGTCACGGGCGGGACTTCGCCGACTTCGTCCAGCAGGAGCGTGCCTTTATCAGCGGCTTCGATCAGCCCGACCCGGTCATCACCCGCGCCGGTGAACGCGCCCTTCACGTAGCCAAACAGCTCGCTCTCAACCAGCGTGTCCACCAGGGCTGCGCAATTGCAGATCACCAGCGGCTGGTCGGCGCGCGGGCTGAGCTGGTGCAGCGTGTTGGCCACCAGTTCCTTGCCCGTTCCGGTATCGCCGCAAATTATCACCGTCTGAAAATGGGGAGCGATGCGGCGCATTTTCGTGAACATGTCCAACAGCGAAGGGCTGCGGCCAACAATTCCACAAGAATCGTAAGCACGGGCCAACACCGCATCCGGAGCCAGCCTCTTTTGAGTTCCGTGCCGGTCAGACAACCAGGTGTCGACCCAATCGCGCAGCCGGTCCAGGTTCAGTGGTTTTATCCAGTAGTCGCTGGCGCCCAGCTTTATCGCCCGAATCGCCGTCTCGGTAGAATAATCCGCCGTGATCAAAATGACTTCCGCCCCCGGCGCAACGGCAGTGATCCGCTCCAGAGCTTCCATCCCGTTTAGCTCCGGCATATTGACGTCCAACAGGACGAGCTCCGGCTGGTGTTCAGCGATATACTCCAAGCCCACGTTCGGGCTTGTAAAGCCGGCGATTTCGATCTTACGGACCGCGGTTGCGAGTCGGATCAGATCGATCACGGCCGGATCATCGTCGATGACGATCAATTCGGGTCTGGAGAGCGCGTGCATAAACTCACTTTCCACCGCTGCCGGGCCAGGAGCAGTCCCTCGAATTGCGAGTCGGGCTGTTTCGCGTTTCGATAACCTGTGCCCCGATTCCAGAGCGTGCTCCGGTCCGGCGAGTAGCGCGTTTCCCTTGAACTTTCGTCATTGACATGGTTGCGCGATCTTTCTCGACTTTGCCGATCCGCTTGGCGCCCAGCGGATGGCCATCGCCTGACATATCGTCGCTCGAGCCATGATTTTGACCTCCTCCAGAGAATCGCTCAGGCCCGGCAAGCAGGCGCGCGGCTCCCGATCATCGCTAGTATTCGCGCTGTCTTACAAGGCAGTTGTGAGACCAACTTTTTCAGTGAATCCAGCGCGCCGCGCTACTACCGAACGTCGGCAGCGCGGCGGCGGCAGGTTTTTAAGGCTCATCTAAGTATTTGTCCGCCAGCGCTTGTCATTTGTATTGCTCGGGGTGCTCGGTTAGAGACATTATTCCTTCTAGGGTTCTAGGTCTGATGGGGCAGCGTTCGCGATGAGTCGCCTATTAGTGTGCCAATTCGCGCTGCAGGAGGCTTCGTGTGTCCTGCGGACACGGGCCCATCAATTGCGCTTCAGGCGGCTTATTCGGCGTCGCAACCTGAAGATCGTTCGTAAAGTGTCACTTTTGGCGGCGTGAAATCCGGCTCGACCAGCCACACGTGGCGATCGCGAAAATATCGAATGAGCTGGCAATTGTTGGCGGAATCCATATCCCGGGCCCAAACCACCTTGGACTTGTCTATATCTGCCGCGTTGTAAACCCAGTCATCGAACGGCTTGTGATTCTGTGCGTAGCGGACGATCGCGAGTTGTCGCCCGGGATACCGCGCCAGCGTAGCGGCAACGACCGCGCGCGGCAGGCCTAGAGGCTCTGTCCCGTACCACATATTCGGCCACCGAGGGAGAGCCAGCGAGAGCGGACCGGCAGAGAGGCGCACTCCGGCCAGAAGCACGCACGCGACGACAGTGAAGCGAACCAAGGCCAGGCCGATCGGCTGCCCGGCCGGCCGCCAGAGCCTTAAGTGGCGCAAACCCTGCAAGAGAATCACGTAGATCGCCGCCGCGAAGGGAGCCGCGTAGTGCGGGAAGAGCCAGGCGTTGGCGCTCAATCCGACGCCGAACACTCCGCCCGCCAGAAGGAGATATCGGAGGCGGCGGTCGCGCAGCACTCGCGCCAGCAAGCAGCACGGCGCGAGCAGCGCGAAACCGCAGAAGAACAGCGCAACCGTAGCGAACTTCTGCGCGGTTTTCGCCACAAAACCCGGAAGAGTCCGGGCGTAGCGAAAATCGCCCAGCTCCCACACGGTGTAGAAGTCACTCATGACTTTGTGATGGTAGTCCGGCGGCCGCCGCGGGGTCTGCCAGAGGAAAACGGGCGCGACTGCGTACTCGGCGCGGTTCACTTGGTAGGGAAGCGTCAGGGCATGACCGAACACGCGATGGTTGTAGTAAGCCATCATTCCCGCCGCGATCAGCAGCAAGGCCAGGGGCGTGAGCATCCGGCGAAAGAGGACGGGCCGGCGTGCTGCCCTGGCCGGCCAAAGTAAAGCCACCAGTGCCGGTCCGCAAACCAAGAGGCCTTCGTAGGGGCGGCTGTTGGCGAGAATGATCGCGCCCAGGGCCATCAGAACTCCGGCGCGCATCGTCGGCCTGTTCAGAAGGCGCGGCAGGGCCCCCAGGACCAGCGCTCCGCCGGCCGCCGCGACCGCGCCACCGTAATACGTGTTCCCCCAGTAGCTGAACACGCCCAGGCGCACCACCGCGAGCATGCCGCCCAGCAGCGCCCAGCCCGGCGGCAGCCATCCTTGCAGCATCCAGCAGATAGCGGCGCACATCAGCCCGCTGCTCAGCAACACGCCGAACCAGGCCTGTCCGAACAGCACCCGGCCGGCCGCCAACAGCAAGCCCTGGGCGGGGAAATACATAGACATGTAGGACGGCTTTTCGATGATGTGGAAGCTTTCAAAGTGTACCCACATGGGGTGCGTGGGATTGGTGAGCCGGCCGGAAGCGAAAGTGTCGGCCGCCAGCAGGTAGCTGAATTCGTCATGAATAAAGGGCTGCGGAATCGGAACCAGAGGAAGAATCGCGAGCCGGATCACGATCGCGGCCAATCCCACGGTGAGAACGGATAAAGCACGCCGTTTTGCGAGGCGGCCGAAAAAACGTTCCGCTCTTGAAAATAGGCTTGTGCCGGCTTGCGGCCAACAAAAGGCCAGAATAGCGGCCACCAGAGTGAGGCCGGCTTCAAGCACCAGCAGTGATGGCGCGTCCGTCGCTTCAGACCCGCTGGATAGCACGAGCAACCCTCGGGGCATTCTCCGGCATCCGGACCTCTCCCAGGCCGCGGCGGCCGGAGTGTGTGTCCAGCAGAATGGAAGTGCGTTTGATTTCGCACTCGGGCGCGGAAAGGTTGAGCAGATCCGTGATGACGTACAAAGGCCGCCCCTTGCTCTCCTGGTAGCTGCGGGCCACATAGTCGCCAACTATTCCGAGCGCCAGCAGTATCAGGCCGGAGAAGATGCATTGCAGAGCCATGCTGGCCGCCCAGCCGGTGGCAGCAAGATGCGGTTGAGCCGACCGATAGAATACGTGCCATAGACCCGCTACCCCGATGCCGCTCAGAGCAGCTCCGGCACCCACGGCCAGCCGCAAGGGAAGCGCCGAGAACGACGTAACCGCGGTCCAAGCCAGCCGTGCCATCTTCAGCGGCGAGTATTTGGTCACTCCCTCGCTACGCGCCGGCCGTTCGAACGGCAGAGTCGCCTCTTTCAGCCCTAGCCATGAGACCAGGCCGCGCATGAAGCGGTGCTGCTCGCGAAAAGAGCGGACGGCCAACACCGCCCGGCGGCTGAAGAGCCGGAAATCGCCCACGCTGCAGCTGAGGCGCCCGTCCATCATCCAAGCCAGCAGCCGGTAAAACAACGCGGCGGTGCAGCGCTTGAATCGGGTCTCGCCGGGGCGTAACACGCGCTGCGGAGAGACCACGTCGTATCCGGCGCTGAGCAGGTCCAGCATGCGTGGCAACAACTCCGGCGGGTCCTGCAGATCCGCGTCCATAACCGCGACCGCATCGCCCTGCGCAAAATCCAGGCCGGCTGTGATCGCGGCCTGGTGCCCGAAGTTGCGTGGAAAGCTGAGGACTTTCACGCGCCGGTCCCGTCGCGCCGCCACGCGCAGAATAGCCAGCGTGCCGTCCGTGCTGCCATCGTTGACAAAGATGGCCTCCCAATCGATTCCTTCCAGAGCCTGATTCAAGCGCGCCAGCAGCTGCTTCAAGGTCAGCGCTTCGTTGAAAACCGGAATAACCACTGAAAGCCGCATGTCGTGACCCACCCGAGGGGTCGGCATATCAGGAGGTATAGGTACTAAGCTTGGCGCCAACGTTGGTGAAGGCGGTGTTGATGCCGCTGGCGACCGAACCCATGCCTGCGGCAGCGGCAAAGGCGATCAAGGCCACCATCAACGCGTATTCGATCAGGTCCTGGCCAGCCAGATCTCGCCATAGGTTTCGCAGCTTCATAACAAGGATTAGCACCGTGGGACTCCTTTCCAGTCTCTTCAGTTGTCTTGAACAGCAATTCTCGCGCCAGCCGCCTGTCAGCTGAAGTCTTTGGGCGTGCAAGGGTTAGCTCGCGTAGTGCGCGTGCCACCCCGGCCACTGTGCACTGGGGTGAACATTCCGTGAAGAGGCGTCAACCTGGGGTCAACGAGCGGGCTGCGGCGCCGGAACGGTGAAAGCCCCGCTCCTGTCCCTCCGCCAGGGCGGCCGCAGTGAAAAAAGCGTTCGCTACCGCCGGGCTATTCCGCGCGCAGCCGCCGAGACCTCACCAGCTCAGCAAGGAACGCTATCGCTCGCTGGTCGCGGCTGCGGCGCCGATCTCACGCTGTTCTCGCCGGCCGGAGAGCGTGCCTCGGCCAGAACAGCGCAGAAGTTCTGAATCACGGCTGCCTCAATGCTCTGCATCCGGATGGCCGCGAGCGGGGATCCTAACCTGGACGCGAGCCGTTCCAAGCTGGCGCGCTGTAGGAAAGCGAATAGCGCGTGCACCGGTGCGGCTGGCCCTTCACAACCCCGCCGGAACGACCGGCGAGGGCGACCCGGTCAGCGCTGTTGCGGAAACAGCACAAGCTTCGAGCGGATTCGACGCTCTTAGTTTGTCGCCAGCAGCTTCGCCAGTTTCGCCCGCCGGCCGGCGCTAAGCTGGCGTCTCTGCGGCCTGCGCGGCGCCGGCGGTACACAGCCCAGGGCGTATCCAACGCCATGCCAGCACACCGGTTTCGATCCAGCAGATCAGGCCGATCAGGATCAGCAGAGTGAGATTCTCACGCGTCAGCAGATCGGCATAGCCGCGCGTGGATCGCGACGCGGAGGTGTACACCAGCAAGAGAAAGGCTCCCGCCACGGCGTGATAAGTGGCCATCCAGCGGAAGTCCAGACGCAAGGTCCAGGGGATGGTCCAGCAAAGATACTGCAGGCCGAATCCGGGAGAGAGGAACAGGAAGGCGAATGTCACCAGGCCACACTCGTGAAAAAGAGACGGGCGCCGCCGCAAAAGCAGCGGCGCTGCCACAGCGGCCAGCAGCGCTATCCAGCGTGCGGCCGGCTCATAAAGCGAATGGAACAGGCTGCCGCTTCCGAGCAGCGTCGACAGCAGGCTGAATCCCCAGACACCGGTGGCGCTGGTGTAGCTCAACATGGTTTTCAGAATCAGCGCCGGCTCGAGGGCGATGTAAGGCAACGAGAGCGCAAACCACGTGGCGCCGCTCGCCACGATCCACGCGCTGCGGCGGCGTGGGGAGCGTAGATGGAAAAAAATAGACGGCGCAAACAGCAGCGGGATCAGCTTGATGCCGCAAGCGATCCCGAAGGCGATCCCGGCCGAAAGCGGGCGCCCGCGCTCGGCCAGCAGAACCGCAGCCAGCGCAAAAAGCACCAGGATAGGATCGGTATTCCCATGGAATCCGGAGATCAGAATGGAGGCGGGCGAAAGCGCCAGCAACACAAAAGCACGGTTGGATGCGCGCCTTGCCCGCAGCAGTAAGCCAAGCATTACGGCATCGGCCAGCGCGCACGTGGTCCGCAGCCAGAACCGCACGGGCAATCCGGAGAGTTGCTGCATTTTTCCCAGCGCCCGCAGCAGGTGCAGAACTGCGGGCGGATGGATGAACGCCTGAGCCGGATACGCTTTCCCGGAAGGCGAATTGTACTGGGCCCCGGCGCGATAAAGCTCGGCGAATCCGGCGTTGTCGAGCCGTGCCAGATTGTGCTCCCAGGTGAGCGCATCGTTGGTGCCCGCCGTGAACAGCGCCAGAAGAACCTTCAGCAGGAAAGCGCCCGCGGCAGCCCATAAAATCCGGCGCATATAAGTTCTCACGAAGCCGGCGCTCGCGCCGGCCTGGCCGGATACAGGATCGGACAGCTTGCCGCGCCGTCGTGCCGCAACATCTGGCTGCGCTCTGCTACCGCACGCTCGGGATGCGTCGGTGGCTCGAGCACAGGCATCCGCAAAATGCAGTCCCAGCCATCTCCATGCGGCTTCCTCGCCGGCCGGGCGGCTAAAGTGGTCATGGCGTACCTGGCTTGGCGCCGGTTCGGACGAAGATCACGGCTTGGGAGTCTGAGTACAACTCATGCCAGCCTGGCAAATAGCGCAAGACGCGTGCCAGGGGCATGCTGCGCGAGAGCAGACAGAACGCGATGCGGTAGCGGTCCAGGAGAACGTTAGGATCGGTTTCGAGCGTGGCCCACTCGCCGTAATCTTTGAGCACTCCGGTCCAGGCGTATACATCGGCCCGGCCATCGATGAACACGCGCTGCTCGGGATCGGCCCAGATCAGGTAACCGCCGTACACATATTCGTTGAGCATGTTTCCCGGCAGGCGGGCGCGGCGGAGGAACTGGACTGCCTGGGTCGGATTGTCGCGGGTCACCTGGGCGGCCAGATTGCTCGTGCCGGGGAAGGCGCCAATGGCAATCGTCAGCGCAGCCAGGATGAGCAGCGCGTTCGCCAGGCGGTGATCCCGGGCCGGATCGTAGCCGTCCCACAGGCCCGCGAGTTGGCGGCACAACACCGGCGCAGCGACGATGCCCCAGGCGAAAAGGAGGCGCTGGTGCAGAACCGCCATTCCGAACGCCAGCGACAGCACCGCGCATTCATCCAGGTACAAGGGAATGCGCCCGACGAGCGCCAGCAGCACAATCAAACCGGCCACCGCGAGCAGCAAGAAAGCGCGTGGGTCGTCGAACGCCAGCCTCCGCCATTCCGAGACCGCGTCCAATTGCATGCGCGCGTCGAAAATCGTGCGCAGCGGGTACGCCAGCAACGGCAATCCCACGGGATTCAAGAAAACCGCCGGAAGCGAAAGAGCAGCGGCCGCGGCAAAGACCTTGCGACGCGACGATTCGAGCGGCCGCGAGTCCAGCAAACCCGCTCTCCAGTCGATGAACGAGCAGGCCAGCAGCACGGCCAGCAGCATCAGCCCCAGAAAAAAAGAGCCGTGGCAGTTGGCCCACAGCGCCAGCAGGGGAGGCAGCAGCAGGAACCAGCGTGGATCGCGCGAGCGGCCGAGTTGGACTAGGAGCAGCTCGCAAGCCAGCAGGAAATAGCCCAACATCTGCGGCCGGATGGCCAACCCAATGGTGGCGAAGAGCCAGGTGACCAGGGCTCCCAGGAAAGCCACCTTGGCGTGGTTGGCATAGATGGAGCACAGCAGGTATTCGAGCAATAGCAGACCAGCGGCCAGGACGCAGAACCAGAGCATCAGGCCCGCATAGCCGCCCGCCCTCCAGACCCCATACAGGAAGACTTGGGAGAGCCATTCATGCGCGACCCAGGCGTGCTGCCGGGTGGCGAAGGAGAACAGGTCAATGCGCGGGATGACGCGTTGGGTGGCGATGATCTGGCCGGTCCGCAGATGCCACCACAGATCGGGATCGCTGAAACGCGATCGCACCGTAAGCACGCTCAGAGCAACCAGGGAGGATCCCAACGCCGCCGGAAAGGAGAACGCGCGGCGGCAGAGGACGGCTAACGCTGGCTGGCCAGCCGCACTAAACGTAGCCAGCTTCATGCAGCGCCGGGACCTCCTCATCGGTGCGTTCTTCGTCCGCGTTTTCGTCATCCGGGCGTCCCTTGATCAGCCGGTGCAGATACGTCCGGGATATCTGCAGGCTGCGAGCGGCCAGGGTCTTGTTGCCGTGGCAGTCCTCGATGGCCTTTTGGGCAAGCTTGATTTTGTAGTCCCGCAATTGCTCCTCAAAAGAGCCGCCGGGCAGCGAATCGCCCAGGCTCAGCAGCTCCGGCTGCTGCAAGTCTTCCGGCAGATTCTCGGAATGAATGATGTCGTCGTCGGTGAGGATGATGGCTTTCTGGATCACGTTTTCCAGCTCGCGCACATTGCCGGGCCATTCAAACGCCACTAGCGCCGCCATGGCGGAAGCGGCGATTTCGCTCACGGGCTTTTGATAAAGGCGGGCGTATTTCTCGAGAAAATACCGGGCCAGAATGGGAATATCTTCAGCATGATCCCGCAGCGCCGGGGCTTTGATGCTCATGACGTTCACGCGATAGTACAGATCCAGCCGGAAGCTTCCTTCTTCCACCATCTTGGTTAGATCGCGGTGCGTTGCAAACAGAATGCGGGCGTCTAATGGAATAACCGCGCTGGTTCCCAAGCGGCTGAATTGTCTCTCCTGGAGCACGCGCAGCAGCTTGACCTGCGTGTGCCCGCTGAGCTCACCGATTTCGTCCAGAAACAGCGTGCCCTGGCCGGCCTGCTCCAGATACCCCTTGCGGCTTCCGACCGCGCCGGTGAACGCGCCCTTTTCATAGCCGAACAGCTCGGCCTCAATCAGCGTCTCCGGAATGGCGCCGCAGGAAACGGCCACGAAGGGAGACTGGCGGCGCTCGCTCAGGCGGTGGATAGCGCGGGCGATCAACTCCTTGCCCGTTCCACTCTCTCCGGTGATAAGCACGAAGGCGTTTAAGGGCGCGACGCGGCGGATGAGATCGTAAACGTGCTGCAGGCGCTCGCTGGATCCGATTAGTTGATCGCAACCGGCGGTTGTCGGCTGCTGCTTGATACGCTCCAGATCGTGCTCCAGACGAGCGTACTCATAGGCCCGCCGCACCGCGGTCTCCAGTTCCGAGAGGACCAGCGGCTTTGGGCAGTGCTGGTGCACCCCGCGCTGCACCAGTTCCAGGGCCGCCTCGCGGCTGTTGTCGTCCGTCATGACCACCACCGGCACGCGCGACGCGCGGATCTCCTCAAAAAACCGGAGATGCTGCTCGGCCGGACTTGAATCAATGTCAAGAATCAGCACATCGCAGCGACCGTCGAAGACCAGCTCCCGGACCCGGTCACGACGCGACTCCACTGCGACCTGGATATCACTACCGAGAGTTTCCCCGAGCAGCCGTTGCGAGTTCTGGTCCTGCGAATACAGCAGCATCCGAATCGTGGCTCTGCGCGGGCCCGAGTAGCTGCAAATTGTGTGCCCCGGCCCGGGCGCAGCCTGCGGCTTGTGGACGCAGTGCGCGAGAAGCTTGGGTTCAATCAGGCCCTTGATCAAGTAGTCCTGCGCGCCGTCTTGCATGGCCTGCGCCGCCACCTGGTCGTCATCGAGCGAAGTAAGCACGATAATGGGGATGCCGTCGGCCCGCTCGCGCACTCGCAGGAAGGTCTTATAGCCCGTGCTGTCGGCCAGATTGAGCTCCACCAGAATCGCATGCGGAGGAAACTGCCGGAGCGAAGCCAGACCATCGGCGAGAGTGCGCGCGACGTTCACCTGGCAGGAGCCCGGGGGAGCGCTCAGAACAGTGGTGATCAGGCGCCCATAGTCCAGATCGTTGTCGATCAGCAAGACGCGCTTTTCCATTCCACGAATTCGTAGCACCTCGGCAGCTCCTCATTGCCCATCGACGAAGTTGCAGTTCCATGGCCATCCGTGCCTCATACGCGCAGCGGCAGATCTCGTTGTCTGACAAGGTTTCAGCCTTGCGAGGGCCCGAACGGATGCTGTATCAATTTGGTACGGTTGATTGATCGCGCTACAATTCCGGAACAACTACACCCTGTGGGGTTACAGGCTGGGAATCGAACCCTAACACCGAACAACAGATCCGCGCAGTCCTCGATACTTCATGCTGCTTGAATTGAGCGCCTAAGACTACGGTCCACTGGCGCGAAGGGCAGCCTCCCCGGCGCTGGACGTTCCCATCCTGCCCAGTGAGGCGAAGGGCAGCCGGACATGCCCAGCCGCGCTGGCCGTCAGCCGTGTCTTCCGGCCAGCGCCGGCTCTTGCGGTGTGAGCCGCGCCTTTTGGTTTTGGCGCAGCAATTCGGTCGCATGCTCGGAGTCCAACGGCTCGCTGTAATAGTAGCCCTGCGCCTGCGCAAATTCCGTAACGGACCGCAGGAAGTCCCTCTGCTCTTCGGTCTCGACGCTCTTGGCGATGATCTCGATGCCCAGTTGGCGCGCCAGGTTAATCATCATGCGAACCACGCCCCCGTAAACCGGGTCAGTGGTCATGCTGTTGATGAATTGCGGGGCGATCTTGAAGCGCTTCACATGGTAAGCCTTGACCCGGCCGATGGAGGTGTAATCGCTGCCGAAATCGTCGATGGCGATGCGCACGCCCAGGTCGCGCAGTTGCTCCAGAACGTCCGGCTGGGTCGAAGTCCAGCCCGCCAGTACCGATTCGCTCACGTCGAATTCCAGGTCTTCCGGGGCCAGATTCCACTTTGCCAATGTGGCCGCAACCTTACGATTGAAGTCGCGGGCCAGTCTCAGTTGGGCGCCGGAGAGGTTCACGGCCATGACCGGCGGCGCCATTCCCTGATCGCGCCACTCTCGCAACTGCCGGCACGCCCGCTCCAGCACCCAATCGCCGAGCGGGATAATCGCGCCGGTCCTTTCGGCGGCGGCCAGAAAGGCGGCGGGTTTTAGCTGCCCGCGCTGGGGATGGTTCCAGCGGATCAGCGCCTCGACGCCCACGATCCGGCCGGTCGCGATGTCCATTTGCGGTTGATAGTGAAGCTCCAGCTGATCGTGCTCGATGGCCTTGCGCAGCTCGTCCGACAAAGTGATCCGCTCATGGACCAACAGGTCCAGTTCGCGGGAGTGAAAGCGGTACCGGTCGCGGCCTTCCTCTTTGGCCCGATACAGCGCGCGATCCGCCTGCACCAGAATCTCGGCCGGATCGTCGATCTGCGGCGAGTACAGAGCGATACCGACCGTGGCCGTGACCCGGAGGTCGCTGCCCTCCACGCGGTAGGGCTCCGCCAGCGCTGCGCGAATCTTGGCCGCCAGGGCTCCGGCGGTGGAAGGATCTTCGGCGTCGGCCTGCAGGACCGCGAACTCGTCGCCGCCCAGCCGCGCCGCCACATCCGTGCTGCGCACATTGGCCGCCATTCGCTGCGAAACTGCTCTCAAGAGAGCGTCCCCGGCCGGATGGCCCAGCGTGTCATTGACACTCTTGAAATTGTCGAGATCGACGTACAGTACGGCAAACGGGCTGGCGCCGCGCCGGGTGGCGGCGAACATCAGCTCCAGCCGGTCCAGGAACGTGTTCCGGTTCGCCAGCCCGGTGAGCACATCGGTGCGGGCCAGCCGGGCGAGCTCCCGTTCAACCTGCTTGCGCTCGGTGATGTCGGCAAAGAACGAGATGCGGCCCAGATACCGCTGCTTGGAGTCGTACAGGGCGGCGCTGTGCCTTTCAAACACCCGGCCGTCCCGGAAGGCGAGCTCATCGTGCGTCTTCTCTTCGGGATGCTCACGCAGGTGCTGCACCTGGGCCAGGAAGGTTTGTGGGTCTTGCAAGGACTCAGCTACTGCTTGGAGCAAGGCCTCGTTCCGCCGGGTCGCCATGGCTTCCGCCGGAATCTTCCACATCTCCACAAAACGCTGGTTGAATGCGAGCGCCCGTCCATCCGGATCCACCACCAGAAATCCGTTCGGGGAGTTCTCCATCGCGGTGGTCAGGATGGTGTTGGCGAAATCGAGCTGCTGCTCGGCTTTCTTGCGCTGGGTAATATCGAGCAGCATACCCTCGAAGCCGGTCAGACGGCCGCTCTCGTCCCGGGCCGGCGTGATGCGATTTTCCGCCCAGCGATAGCTCCCATCGGCGCTCCGGATGCGGAATTCAATGGGCGGGAGCACATGCGGTTCCACCAGCAGACGTTCACTCCACGCAGCTAGCCGGGCGCGGTCGTCGGGGTGAACCAGCGTGGCGTAGAACAAGGGCGAAGCGGTGAACTGCTCGGGCTGGTAGCCCCATTTGGAAACGTTGGCCGACACATAGGTGACCGGCAGCGAGGCTTCGGCGCGCGAACGGTACACCACCGCTTCGCTGTTTTCGACGATCCGCTGCGCCTCGGCCAGCTGGGAAACGTAGCGCGCTCGCGCGTTGGCAGCCCCGATGATCTCGGCCAGCACCTGCAGGGCCTCGCGCTCCGCGGTCGTCCAACTGCGCTCGGTGTGGCAATCGTGGATGCCCAAATATCCCCACCGGCCTCCTTCCACGAAAATCGGCACCAGCAGGATGGATTGAATATGCAGGCTTCGCAAGAACGCTCCGATCCCGCCTTCGAGCGTGCGCGGATGGGCCGCGAAGAGCTGGCCTTGGGGCAAGCAAGCGCACAAGCCTCGCAACGCGGCGGCTGTCTCCGGCTGGCTCTTCAGGAAGCCGGGTGGAGTCTGAGGCTCGGCTCCCGGTGCATTCCAGGTGTAGCGTTCGCACACCAGCGCAGCGCCCTCGGGAGAGCGCGTGTTCTCCAGGACGATGACACGGTCCGCTCCAACCGCCTCACCGGCCAGATGAAGAACCTCGGGGACGGCCGCTTCCGGCGAGGGCGCGGCCATCAACTCGGCGGCGATCCTGGCGATCGCATCCAGAATCCGGTCCCGCTTCCGCAATTCTTCGGCGGCCCGCTTGCGTTCGTCCACATCGGTGAGCGTGCCCTCAAATCCCCGCACCTGGCCGGTGTCGTCCCGGATCGGCGTAATGCGGTTTTCAAACCAGTGGTAACTCCGGTCGCGAAACCGCACCCGAAACTCCAGCGACGAGGCCGCCGGGCTGTCGGCCAACAAGCCTTGGATCCAGGCTGCCACGCCGGCTTGATCGTCGGGGTGAACCAGAGTCAAATGGAACGTCGCCGCGGCCGTGAACTGCTCCGGCCGGTAGCCCCACCGGGACACGTTCGCGGAGATGTAGGTGAGGGGAAGGTTCGGCTCGGCCGCAGTGCGGTATAAGACAGTGGTGCTGTTTTCCACGATGCGCTGCGCTTCAGCCAACTTGGCCGTACGCCCCTCCCGCGCCACGGAGGCTCCAATCATCTCGGCCAGCACCTGCAGGGTGTCGCACTCCGCCGTGGTCCAAACCCGCTCGGTGTGGCAATCGTCGAAAGCCAGATACCCCCAACGTTCTGCCTCCACCAGGATCGGCATCAATAGAAACGACTGGACATTCAGACTTCTCAGAAAGCCGGCAAAGTCGCCCTCGATCCGTCGCGGCAGGGTGGCCAGGATTTCGCCCTTGGGCAAAGAGGCGAAGAACGCCCCCGGAATGGCAGCCAGATCGGGCCGGCTCTCCAGAAAGCCCGGCTGGATCCGCGGCTCGACACCCGGACCACTCCAGATGCAGCGTTCCCGGACTAGAGCGCTTCCGTCCGGAGCCAGGCGGGTCTCGAGCACCAGCACGCGATCCGCTCCAACCGCCTCACCGGCTTCCGAGAGCGCGGCCGCCAGCGCTTGATCGAGCACCGGCGCTTCGAGCAGCCCGGCCGCGACTTTCGTGACCGCGTGCAGGATGCTCTCGCGCTTGCGAAGTTCCTCGGTGGCCAGCTTGGCGGGCGTAATGTCGACCAGCATGCCCTCGGCGTCGCGCGGATGCCCGCCCTCCTCGCGCGTGGCCGTGACATAGTTCCTCACCCAGTGCCAGGAGCCGTCCCCGGCCCGCAAGCGGAACTCCAGCGCGTCCACTTCAGCCCCCGCCAGCACACGCTCCTGGGACTCCCGCACTTTGGCTTGGTCGTCAGGATGCACCAGAGTCCGATAGAAATCCGGAGCAGCCAGAAACTCGTCCGCCTGGTAGCCGTATTGCGATATGTTCTGCGAGATGTAAGTCAACGGCAGGGATGGCTCGAGCCGTACCCGATAGAGGACTACCGGGCTTCTCTCCAGGATATGGCTGGCGGTTCGCAGTTGGCTCTCGGATTCCAGGCGCCGGACCAGCAATCCAATGTCGCGCGCGACTTCATCCAGGAGGGCATGCTCCTCCGGGCAGAAGGGATCCCGGCCGGCCGCCGCGGTCGACTCCCGATAGCAGACCTGCAGCTCGCCCCGGAGCTTGCCTCCGACCACAATCTCGGCCTGCTGGCGCCAGGGCGTTTCGCGGAAATTGCGCGAGGCAAAGCTTCGGCCATCCAGGGTCGCGCGCGCGCAGGCCACGCCGGGATGCCGACAGGCCGCCGGCAGCGCGTCCACCAGCCACTCGAGAGCGGCATCCGGAGAATCGACCTGCTCGGACCTGACCTTCGAGAAACGAATCAGAAGCGCCCGCTGGCTCGCAGCCCGGTTGCAGGGGCGCTCGGTCTTGAAAACGTACACGCTCAGCAACACTGCCAGCAAAACACCGGCGGCGGCGATCAGCATGGCGAGCCCCATGCCAGCCCGGCTCCCCTCTTGGCCTCGCCGGCTGTTAAGACTTTCTTTATTTTCTGGAGC
The DNA here is from genome assembly GCA_035632015.1 of Bryobacteraceae bacterium. Taxonomy (GTDB): domain Bacteria; phylum Acidobacteriota; class Terriglobia; order Bryobacterales; family Bryobacteraceae; genus Palsa-89. Next base: position 59,485 of record DASQHQ010000169.1, on the reverse strand, counting down.
GCGGCGGCGTGGATCTGACCGGCGCGTGTGCCAGTCACACCCAGGATCCGGCCAATGCTGTTCAGCGGAAAATCATTCCAATAGTGCAGGTCGAGTACTCGGACCTGCCTCGCATTCAGACCGGCACTGCGGATCACGCCCCGGAGCTCGGCCCGGTACATAGCCTGCTCGAAAGGTTCGGCGCTCTGATCCAAGAGGCGGGCCAAGCCGATGGACAGATGCCGCGCCGGGTGCCAGCAACGGACATTTTCTTCGACCTCCCCGGACGCCGTTTCGACTTTTTGCTCCGAGGGAGTGCCGCTGGTGGCCAAGCTGAGCCCTTGCGCCGCCTGCATGCGCCGCGAGCGGGGCGAAAACTGACGGAAGCAATCTTCCTGTCGCAGACTGTCTAGGATGGCTCCCCGGATGCGAAATCTGGCGTAGGCCGCAAACCGGACGCCGCTAGGGGAATCGAACTTCTGCCAGGCGTCCAGCAAACCGATCCAGCCCGCCTGATAAAGGTCGCCCAGATCGACCTCTACCGCGAGCGAGCGTTTGATCTTCCAGGCCATGGCCAGTACCTGGTAGCGGAAATCCATAACGCTGCCCGCTGCCCCAATGCTGACCGCGCCACTCACGCCGCCCGTTGCATCAACGCTGACCGCCGTACCCATTCCGGTATCCAATCCACAATCAAGCATTCCAGCGGCCAGGAGTTGCTTCCAATCCAGAGGGCAACTGGGCCGGCGCAATTGCTTGGTCCGGTTGTGTGTTCATGCCATGCTCGCTTAAGATTCGATCCAAATGCGTTGCGGCAAGTGAACAGGGCGGGACGGGCGTGTAGCCAGCCGGGAACATTCTCGCCTGGCGCTGGGACGATGCAGCCATACCCACGACGGCCGTCCAACCAAAATTCGGTGTCCGGCGAATCTTAGCGATCCAGCGCAGATGATTGCAGTGGGCATCCGCAAAGCGAGCTGCAGGGACCTTCAACCTGTCCGGAGGGCCCGCCGTCCCCCCTCCCGGCGGAGGGACGAGCACTACCCTTCCCGGAAGCAGCACACTCGGCTGCACCGTCCGCGCAACACCGCCAGTCAGGATCACCGCAGCGTCCGCCATCGCATTCTCTGGCCTGGCTGACTTTCAGAGTTTTCCTCAATTGCCGGATGGCGGCGGTGTGAATCTGGCTGACGCGGCCCTCGCTCACCCCCAGCAGCAAGCCAATCTTCTTGAGCGTCAGGTCGTTCCAATAACGCAGGTTGAGCACACGCGCCTGCTGGCGCCCCAGATGCGCGCTTCGAGCCAACTGCATGAGCTCGGCCCGGTACAACGCCCGCTCGGGAGCTTCGACTCTCTGATCTGCTAAGCTGACCACGTCCGAGGAGGGCTGTTGCACGTGGCGCAACTGGCTGACATTTTTCTCGGATTCCCCGCACGCCTCCGCCACTTGTTGGTCCGTGGGGGCGCCGCCAGTCGCCTGAGTGAGCCGTTGCGCCGCGGCCTGAATGCAGCGCCAGCGCCGGCGCGTGTTCCGGCTGAGGTAATCCTGCTGTCGCAGGCTGTCCAGAATAGCGCCCCGGATGCGAAACGAGGCATAGGTCGCAAAAGGAACGCTTCTGGCCGGATCGAACTTCTCCCAGGCGTTCAGCAGGCCCAGCCAGCCGGCCTGGTACAGGTCAGCTAGCTCCACCTGCTCGGCCAGCGAACGTTTGATCTTCCAGGCGGCCGCCAGCACCTGGCAGTTGAAGTCCATCACGTTGCCGGTTGCAACCATTCCTGCCCTATTCAAGCATTCCGGCGGCCAAGGACTGGTCGAAACCATGCGCCCAGCCAGCCGCTGCACGCCCTTGGTCTGGCTGCCCATTCATCCAACTCCCGCCCAGGATTTCCATCCGCTTGCGTTGCGGCAAGTGAACACTGCCAGACGGCCTGTGGACGGATGGGGACAAGCTGGATTCCGCCGCGCGCTCGCCGTTCCGATGAGTTGCTGATCTTGAGTTCCGGGCCTCGAACTTGCAGCGGATCGCGACGTGCTTTAACCGGGTTCGTCTCCCGGACTTCCATTCCGAATGCTAACCAAAGAGCAGGAGAAAATCTTGGCCAACATTACAATTCAGAAAGTCAACGGGAACCCCGCCGAGGCTGGTTCGGCCTCACCGGAGGCCGAAGCGCTGGCGGAACAAATCCGCAGGCTGGCGTTTTTTCTGTTTGAAAGGCGGGGCGGCGGCGAGGGGCACGCGGTCGAGGACTGGCTGGACGCCGAGCGGGAGCAAGATGTGCGCGTCACCGCCTGGCCAACAGCCCTGCTGGTGAAAGCGCGAGCAGCACACCATCACGCGCAGGCAGACGGGGAGGTGCTCTGCTGCGACTTCGAGCATAAGACGCTTTTCCGCAGGCTGGAATTCCCCGACTCCATTGACCTCAATAGGGTCCGGGCCAAGCTGGTCAACGGGGTCTTGCAGGTCACCGCTGCCCGGGGGAGTCGAGCCGAAGAACAGGGCATGCATTGAGCTAGTGCCCTGTTCTTCGCTCCCGGGCTAATTCGCGGTCCCGTCTGAAGGAGCGGCCGTGCCGATGCCGGCGAATTACCGGGCGGCTGGGACCGTGGCGGCTGGGAATCGAGCGCATCGAGGTGGTGCGCGGTCCGGTGGCGGGCCACTGTCCCGCCCGCCCAGGGTCCCGCCCGCCCAGGGTCCCGCCCGCTGCCGCGCCCAACGCCGCCACGCCCAACGCGCGGCCCGCTCGGCGTCCTGAACCAGCCGGAATGGAACCGCGAATCCGCAGCCTAGTTCTTAGACTTCCGATGTTGCTCTGTCACGATGCCGTCCCGGGCGCTACGCCAGATCAGGCTTAGGCTGTAGCTTCGTCCCGGACCAGTCATGCTGTCCACCAGTCCCGATAATCCGACCGGATCGCGGTAATAGGTATTGGATAAATTGCTGATGCGGGCGCACAATTCCAGCCCGCCCGCGAACGGCTTCGTGGTCACGACCAGCTCGGGCAGTATGAACCAGGGCAAAGTGTTGCCAGCATATGTCTGCCGCTGGCCCAGGGCCTGAATGCCCCCTGCCACCGTAACGCGATCCCGCCACAACGGAAAAGAAAAGCGCAGCTTGCCCACTTGACCGGGAGAATTCGGCAATACGGCGCGCCCTTCGGTCAAGTCGCTCACTGCCCGTTGGATTGCCAGGCTGGCGCTGATCTCCATGCTGGGGCGAGGCCGGAAGTTCAATTCAAGAGCAGCTCCCGCAGCGCGAACGTAGCCGTCGTTCGCCGCTTGCGTCAGGAAGCTGTTTACATAGAGATACTGGATAAGATCGTTGAGCTGATAATGATAAACGGTGGCGGCGGCGCTCCATTTTTTGGTGAAGTTGTAGTCGGCATCGAGTTCGAAGGTGTCCACTCTCTCTCCGCGCAGAGAACGGTTCGGAACTGTAGTCAGGCCGTAGTCATCGTAGAACATGTCATAGCTGCTCGGATTCCGGAAACCGCGGCCATAGATGAATTTCAGATCGGCTTTTGCGGAGGGCTGGTAGATCAGGGCCGCTTGCGGTGAGAAGGCGTTGCGTTTCAGCCAGGACCAGTCGAACCGCAGGCCCGCCTCGAGCGCCCAATGCTGGCCGAAAGCCCACTCCTGTTGAGCGAACACGCCGCCCCAGCGGTCCAACGGATTGATCGACAGCATTTGGAAGGGTTTCGGCGAAACATCAAACACGTTCATCAGCGCGCGCAGATCCAGGTTCACTTCCCCGCCCACGGTGAGGTAGCCTCGCGCGAAATCCGGGAAGCGGTAGGCTAGCTCGGAACCGATCCAGTCTCCGTAATCGTGCTCCCGGTTGTCTTCTGTCCCGTAATCTGCCACGTAGTGGTAGATGCCCCGATAGCGGTACTCGTCATAGGAGGTGTGCCAGGTCAGCATGCGATCCCCGGCCAGCTCGCGGACGTAGGAAATATCCAGGAAGCCACGGGAATCCTCGGCGCGCGTGCCCGGGTCGTTGAAAACGCTGTTGCCCCAGGAAACAGGTTGAACCTTGACCCGGTCGCCGGCCACCGCCAGGATCTCCCAGTTGCCCCAGGTCAGATCGGCGAAGGCATGATAGCCTTTTTCGCCGTCCATATGGATGGCACGGCCAAAGTTGGTCTCGGGCGCGTCGAATTCCGGAAAATATACCGTCTGTGGACCGCTGTTGTTAAACACCGAGGTTGCGAACAGCAGCGTGGCGCCTTTGCCTAACTCCACCGAGGTATTGGCTTCGACCTTGCGCTCCCCCAGGCTGTCGACTTCCAGGCGCGCCTCTGTCCCGCCCCCCGCATTGGGGCGCCTGGTGACGACGTTAATCGTGGCCAGCATACCGTTGCCGCCGTACAACGCGGAAGACGGCCCTCGGCTGATTTCAATTCGCTCCACCAGATCCATGTCAACCGGAAAATCGTTCCGATACCAGATCGCTTCGTCGAGAATACGCTCGCTGATGTTATGTCCATTGATCATCAGGATGATGCGCGACTCATAATCGCCCGGTATCGAGAAACCTCGCGCACCCAGGTAGGTGTAAGTGTGGTCATCGGTGGTGTACAAACCCCGAACATAGGACAGCGCTTCGGCCAAGGTTCGATATCCGAATCGCCGGATTTCCTCCGCCGTCACCACCGTGACGCTGGCGGGTGATTCCTGCAGACGCTCGGCATGCTGCGCCGCGGCCGTGATCTTCACATGCAGTAGTTCTTCCAGGCTCAGGTCGTTGAGGTTGGCACTCTGGATAGGCGGCTCCTGATCTTTTTCCTGGGCCTGTGCCGGGGGCCCGGCTGCGGCCAGCCACAGCAGCGCAGCCACAAATGACGCGACCGTGCGGCGCGGTCCCGGTCGCCCTCCTCCGGGTTTTGAATCTCGATACTTCATCTGGGTCACCATCACTTCTCCCGTTCCGGTCCTACTTCTTGGCCCGAAGTGTGCGCTTGATAAGAGCCAGGCTCAAAAGCCGCGAGCTGATGCGCATTCTCTGCTGCCCGGCCGCCTCTGGATTGATCTCGATTCGAATCCGGTTGGCTTCCACACTCAGATTGACCACCCCGCCTTCGGCAGCAAAATCGTCGGTGTCGCCCACCGTCAGGATGCCGCGCGAACTCAGCTGGCCGAAAATGGAACGCAAGCGCTTGCGCTCCGACCAACTCACGAAGACCACCTGGCAGCTTCGGGCCTGGGCGACATTGGAAACCTGCTGTACAATCAATGGCCGGTTGTCGATTGCCTGGCCCCTGACAGCCTGCTCGAGCGACCTGCCGAAGGGGTTATCCCCGAGGATGCAGATCACGATCGGATCCTGGGGGTTTAGAAAGGTCCCCTGCGGCCATTCAACGAACTTGGCCAGGTTCAAAACGACCGCCGCTTTCAGCGCGTATTCCTCCACCACGGGACCGCCCGTCGCAGCGGCGGCCCCGGAGGTTGCCAGAACCAGGCACAGCCCGAGCCGGAGTCCCGGGCCGCCAACCCACGCTCTGCAGTTCACCTCGCCGGTTCGGTCTTTCCAACGTCGCGCAGTTCTCGCGGTCGTAGTCATGTCCCCTTTCAGTCCCTGGTCCAAAATCCTTCCCTGCCCATGTAAACCGTGCCGCCGCGATTCGCCGGAATAGTTGGCATGAAATTGTCGATCCATTCCAAAGCCACGGCCCGGCTATTCCGTGCTCGAACGCGGAGGATTCATATCCGGTGAACCCCGCAAGCCGCCCAGAGCAAAACAAAGCAGCACAAATTCGATTTTGGGAAATCGCCTCCGGTACGACAGCTTGAAAGCCGGCATCTGTGTTAACTTGCGACGACACATTGTGGCCGCAAGTGAGCACTCTAAGCTGCGGCTCCCCAGGCTGCCGGCATGTCACGGCCCTTGGTAAAGAGTTGGTTGCCGATGAACTGCCTCCCCTTCGGCTGATTTGTCGCACGAACGCCCCAATATCCCCGCGTCAAAGAGTGCAGGCCTGCTGCCACGCGCCGCGATCCTGGTTCGCACACCAGGCCGCACTCGCTCGCTCCGCGGAATGGTGCTTCATTTGCCGCTACCAAACTAAGATGAACTCGCGTTTGCAGGTCGGGCCTTGGGCAGGCCGCGGCAGGAGACTGGCCGCTGCTTTCCGTAACAGTTCCATCCGGACCAAGGTCTGGCTGCTGATCTTTATGACCACCAGCCTGGCCTTAGTGCTGGCCGGGGCCGGTTTTCTCGTCTACGAGAGCGTTCAATACCGCCGAGCCGCGACGCGGGAGATGTCCGCGCTGGCCGAAATCGTCGCCGCCAGCAATACGGCTGCGTTGAGCTTCAACGACGAAAGAGCAGCCCGAGAAACGCTGGCGGCGCTGCGCGGCGACCAGCGGCTGCTGGCGGCGGCGGTGTACGACCAAGCCGGCCGGCCGTTTGCCATTTACCGGAGCCCGGCCGCGGGCCAGCCTCCGCCCGGCCGGCCCCGGCGGGACGGCGCCTACTTCGAAAACGGCACTTTGCTCGTATACCAGCCGGTCCTAATGGCCGGCGACCGCATCGGGACCATCCTGCTTCAATCCAGCCTGAGCGAACTGCGAGAGCGTTTGCGCCGCTATTCCGGACTGGTCGTTCTCGTTCTGACCGCTTCCCTGTTGCTGGCTCTGCTGCCGGTAGCCGCGCTGCAACGGGTGATCACTGGCCCAATTGCTTCCCTGTCCAAGGTAGCGCACCGCATTTCGAGCGAGAAGAATTACTCCATCCGCGCCGAGAAGCACGCCCAGGATGAGATCGGGTTGCTGATCGATTCCTTCAACGACATGCTGGGGGAGATCCAGGGCCGCGATGCGTCGTTGCAGGAAAGCGAAGAACGCTACGCGCTGGCGGCGCAGGGCGCCAATGACGGCTTGTGGGACTGGAAGCTCGCCACCAATCAGATCTACTTCTCAACCCGCTGGAAACAGATGCTGGGCTATTCCGACAGCGAAATAACGCCCGATCCGGAAGAGTGGTTCAGCCGCATCCACGCCGCCGATCGCGAGCGCGTGCGGTCGGAAATATTCGAGCGCCAGAAGGAAGCCGAACGGATCTTTGCCAGCGAGTACCGCATCCGCCAGAAGACCGGCGGCTATATCTGGGTGTCCTGCCGCGGCGTTGCGGTCCGCGATGCCTCCGGGACCCTGGTCCGGTTGGCGGGTTCGCAAAGCGACATCACCCAGGAAAAAGTGGTCGATCCGCTCACCGGACTGCGCAACCGGCTCTATTTCCTGGATCGCTTGGAATCCCTGATCGAAGCCGCCGCTAAAGATCCTTCCTTTGCGGTTCTTTTTCTGGATGTGGACCGCTTCAAAGTCGTGAACGACAGTCTGGGACACGAGGCCGGCGACCGGCTGCTGGTGGAAATTGCCGGCCGGCTGCAGTCCAGCGTTCGCGCCACCGACGTGACCGCCCGGCTGACTGCTCCGCCCGTGCTGGCGCGGTTCGGCGGCGATGAGTTTGCGGTTCTGGTCGAGCGCGTGCGGCGCCAGTCCGATGCCGAGGCCGTGGCCGAGCGCATCCTGGCGCAATTCCGTTCGCCCTTTGACATCCGCGGTCATCTCATCTTTGCGACCGCCAGCATTGGAGTCACGCTCGGCAGCTCCGGCCGGAGCTCGCAGGATCTGCTGCGCAACGCTGATACCGCCATGTATTATGCCAAGGCCCGTGGCAAAGCACGCTTCGAGGTCTTCAACGAAGGAATGCGCGAGAGAGCAGTCGCCAGAATGGAACTCGAGTCGGATCTGCGGGCGGCCATCGAAGACGCTCATCTGGTCCTTTATTACCAGCCCGAGGTGTCTTTGCGGACCGGAAGAGTTGTGGGCTATGAAGCTCTGATCCGCTGGAACCATCCCGAACGCGGCATGGTCATGCCCGCCGAGTTCCTCCCTTTGGCCGAAGAAACCGGGCTGATCATTCCCATCGGCCGGTGGGTCCTCAAGGAAGCGTGCCGGCAGATGGCGGAATGGCACCGGAATTTTCCGCTGGAGCCGCCTCTGGCCATTAGCGTCAACCTCTCTTCCAAGGAAATGGCCGATCCTGAATTGGTCGCCAACGTTGCTGGCACTCTGGCGGAGACGGGACTAGATCCCGGATGCCTGCGAATCGAGCTGACCGAAAGCTCTATCTTGGAGGATTTTGAAATGACAGTCGTCACTCTGCGGCGCCTGAAGGAACTCCGCATCAGCCTCGAGATTGACGACTTTGGAACCGGCTACTCCTCGTTGAGCCGCTTGCACGAATTTCCGTTTGACACCGTCAAGATTGACCGTTCTTTCGTCAAGGACCTGGAAACCGAGTCCGAAAGCCTGCATCTGGTCGAAACTATCGTGAACCTGGCGCACTCGCTTGGCTTGGGCGTGGTGGCGGAGGGCATCGAAACCCGGCAACAACTGGAGAGGCTGGCCGCGCTCGGCTGCGGCTACGGCCAAGGCTATTACTTCTCCAAACCCGCCGACCGGCATTCTGTACAGAAATTCATCCAGGAGAAGGCTCGGCAGGAACAGGCTGCGCGTTCCACGGAGACTCGCGAACCTGGAGACTCCGGAATGCTTGCGCCCGCATTGAGCGGCGCGCCCTCTCGGCAACCCGCTTGGCCGGGTACCGGTGCTGAGCGCTAAGATTCGCTCGTGCGCGCAATCTCGATCGAACGGCGAGGCCTGAAGAGACTCACCGGAAGAGTGCCGGCGAACGGACCGAAGAAGAAGACGGCCGTTTGAACAAAGCGCTAGACGCACTCATCAGAACCGGAACGTGCTCATCTGAGAGCTGGCACATCTGGACAGTGTACAAAACGGGCAGGGGCCGTCCGTCACCGGCGCTGCGGTGCGGGCAGACGCTATCGGCCAGGACGATTGACCGCCTGGCGGCTCGCGATCAGCGCGAGCGGCAACTCGGATGATGAAGAAGTCCGCCGCTCCATCCGCTACGATCAGAAGATTCCGCTGAACGCGGGGCGGAGCAGAGCCTTCGGGCGTCGGCGTTGGCGCTCCTCGAAATCGGCCAGCGCCGCTTCTGCCAGACTCAATGCAGATACCGTGTTTCTCGATTGTAAGTGTGGGGGCTGCCGCCCCTGCGGCCCAGCGGCGCTCGCAAGACGAACCTCTTGATTGACCAGAGGATTGGGTAGTCCGGCGCATCGGCCCCCGGGACAGGCGCGACCCCGATCGGACGGCTTCAGAATGCAGATAGAAAATGTTTGGCGCATTCGGTTACTTCTTCGAGTGTTCCAGCCAGGCTCGTTTGACCAAGTCAATTTCTTTAGCACGAATGCAGATGGCGAACTCACGATCTGCTTCGAGGCCCAACGCTTAATCCTGCGGAGCAGAACTTTTCGTGGACCTGGTGCACTTGGATCGACTACTTTTGCACTGGCATGGCAGGAGTAGCCGCCGGGGACGCTGTGGGTTGTGCTACGGGCCATGGCGACTGCAGGGGCTGTTGTTGTGCTGATGGCGACTCCAGCATCAGACTCTTGATCAGCGTTTCCACCGGGATGGCCTCATAAGGCAACTTCTCCGGCGCCGGACCGGTGCTCTCCGTCCCCGGCGTTCTCAGGGCGCCGCGGGTGTTGGGCTCGAGGAAAGGCGTTGGGAAATTCAAATCCGGCGGATGAGCGCCTTTGGGAATCGGCCGAACGAGTTCCGGTGTGACGATTACGAGCAGTTCGGTATTCTCCTTGGTGCGAGACCTGGACTGGAAGAACTTCCCCAGCACCGGTAGGTCTCCCAAAAAGGGAATCTTTTCGAACATGTCCGTCACGCGATTGTCGAGCAGACCCCCAATGGCGAAGCTTTGGCCCTCTTCCAGTTCAACCGCCGTGCTCAGCTTCCGCACAGTCAGCGCGGGAACGGAGAAACCGTTTACGTTCAATCCGTGCGTGAAATCGAGCGCGCTGACTTCCGGCGCCACTCGCAGCAGGATGCCTCCGCGCGGCGTGAGCGTCGGAACGAAATTCAGGCGCACACCAAATTCCCGGAATTGAATGGTCACTGCGGCCGCGCCTCCGCCGGTCGAGCCTTGTACCACCGGAAACGGAAATTCCCCACCCGCGAGGAAACTAGCCTGGCGCCCGTTTTGCGCCAGGACATTCGGCTCAGCTAAAACCTCCAGCAGGCCCTTGATCTGCAAGGCCTTGATGGTCGCACCCAAATTCAGATCCGGCCGGAACAGGAAGAGATTGAGTGCATCGGAAAGCGTGGCGGTCGCTCCTTTGGCGCCATTTTGCACACCCGCAATGGTCGGCGGCGAGAACTGCTCGGTCCCCACCGATCCAACGCTATTGACGGCTCCCAGGCTGAACAGATTGGTTCCCAACTCGTCGCTCAGATTGCGGTCCACGCTGGCGAATTTCACCTTCAGCAGAACCTGGGCTTCGGCCGGCGGGACATCCACGTAGAGCAGGTTGACCGTTTTCCCCAGTGTGGATGCGATCGACAGCGCGCGATCCGCGCTGGTCATGTCTTTGACCTTGCCTCGCAGAAACACTGTATCGTCTTCCACGCTCACGTGGACATTCTGTCCCGGAAGTTCGGCTTCGATCTCACGTTCGATCAAGCCCAGACGGTTCTTGGCCAGGTACAGGCTGGGCTGCACGGTGACGTCGAAATACAGCTTGCTTCCGTCTTCCTGCCAAATGATCAGGCTGGTCTCTCCCGGCGCTTTGCCGTTTAGCAGCACTTCCTGCGGGCCCACCGCCTGGACTTCCGCGCAGCCTCCCAGCCCCACGGCAACTCGCTGCATGGGAAGCGGACTGTCAATCAGCACTGATTTTCCAACCGTGACTGTCATGCTGCGCGGCGCAGGCTGAATCGGGGCTGAGGGCAAAGCGGGCGGCGCGGCCTCGGGTTGCGCAGCCGGCCGCTCTTGCGCACCGGCGGCCGCAAAAAACAGAGCCAGCAGACAAACTACCGCCGCCACGGTTCTCCCGCTGGGTCGCATTCTCACTTGTGCTCCTCCTGAACCGTGAATTTGGCCTCGGCCCGGGCGGAGCCGTTAAGCACCTCCACGGTGCGGAATGGCAAAGCGACTGGCGGAGGTGCTGCCGTGGACGGCACCGGCGCTTTGGACCGTTCCAATTTCGGACCGGCCTGGAGCCGAAGAGCCGGGGCCGGTGACCCGGCTTCAGAAGGCGCACTCATGCCAAACAGATCCGACATCACACTGCCCTTCGGGCTAGTCAATTGCGTGTCGGTGGGATTGCGCAATATCAGTTGAATGTGTGTCTGGTTGCTCGCCAAACTGAGCCGCTCGGCTTGCTCCGGCGTCACCAGCAGATTCACGACCTGCACCTGCTGCGGTTTGCCCTCGCTGTCTTTCTGGATGTTGGTGCCAGCCGAAAGAACTTGGATATCTTGCAACAGCGTCCGCACCCGCGGACCCTCGGCCGGGCTCCCTCCCGGCGGAATTCCGGCCATGAGAATATCCACGCGCATGCCCGGTGTGACGAAGCCCGCCACACCCACGACCTCGTTGACGCGTACCGCGCAAGCCCGCATGCCCGGTGGAATGATAGCCGCCAGCCCGCCGCCCGAGCCCGCGGGCGCCAGCCGGTTCCACATAATCGGTTCCCCTTGATACATGGTGGCCAGCACGCCACGGTTCAGCGCCGCTTCCGGCTTCAGCACCGCGCCTTGGGGCGGCGTCCCAGCCCACTTAGCGGTGGTCAGATCCGGTGCGCCAATCAGAGTGCCGACGGCCAGGTCGCGTGCCGCCACCACCACATCAGCCATGCGCGGCGCACCCGGCCGTCGCACTTGGGCTCCCACCCAACGGTAAACCAGATAACTGGCGCTGGCCCCCGCCATCAGGGCGCACAGGAAAATGATCAATAGTCTTCTGCTCATAGCGCTTTGTTCGCTCTCGCGGTTTTCAAGTTCCGCCCACACCCTGGTGCGCAATTCGCGACCCATGCCGATCCCTGCTCTGCGACGTGGAAATTCAGAGGGTTAGGCTCAGGCCGTGGACGGTGCCTGTAAACTGCCGCGCACAGCGCCGCTTCGAGAGTGCCCCGCTGCGAACGACCGGCCTGCCAGGCCATTGCGCCGGATTTGTCGCTGGCTTTCCGCATGGCCCGCTACTGCACCAGCCCGAGTCTTTGCACCATCAATATCGGGCCCGCGCTCAAATTGAATGTGATGTTCGAAGTTCCCCACATTTGCAGCAGACTCACCACAATCGAACCGTTGATTTGTATTCCTGAATTCCCGCCTAAGGTCACGGTCTGATATTGGCTCGGATCGGCCAGCATGACGTCGCGTGTGTCGGTGATGTAGAGCGTGCCGTTCAACGTGATCTGGCCGCCCCCTCCCAAGCTGTGCGTCTGGGCCGGCGCGTGGCGATCCTGAAAGAACAGAATCCCCTGATAAGAGGAGCTGTTGTCGGATCCCGTCAGGGTGGCGCTGGCGTTGGCGCCGATATTGAACACGCCGGCACCCGTGTTGTAAACCACCATGCCCGATCCGGTGGCTGAGTCCGGTGGAAAGCCCGTGGCCATCAGCATAATGCCGTTGGCGGCGTTTCCGAAACCACCGCCATTTATGTAATACAGACCCGGCATGAAAAGCGCTGTCTCGTTCTTGACCTTAATCCCGCCGGTGTATAGGCCGGGCGAGTACAGCGTGCATTGCACGATGGGGCAGCCGTGCCCGCTGATCGGGCTCTTCGTTCCTAGCGTCGTCGGGACCGCCGGGTCAGGAATGTTACGGTACGGATCCGGCATGGTCAGCGCGGGCTGGACATAGTTGCCGGTGGTGCCGAGCAGCAGCCCGCCCGGAAGCGTGCTGGGGCCGCCCACTACCGCGAAGTCCGCGCCAGTTCCGGTGGTGCAGTCGCCAGGATCGTTCGGCCCGGCATGCGATAGATCCATGCCCTTGCCGAGCGCGACCGCAATGCTGCTGTTCGAGTCCACCTGCACGCTGCGGCTGGGCCCTCCGCAAACTCGCACCAGGGCGGCGCCGGTCATCAGCACGCTCGCCAGCGTGGGATGCATCACCAGCAGGGGTATGGGGCCCATCTCGTTTACGATGGCGGCGATGCCGACTGCCCCTACCATGGCAGCGGACGGCCCCAGGAACCGGATCAGCCCGGTCTGGATGGTTCTCTGCACCGACACGCGCACCGCCGGCACGGCAACGGGCGCGAGATTCACGCCCGGTACGGCGGTCGGAAAGTCGACCGCCACCGTGTCGGCAGCCGCGCCTCCAAACCCGTTCTGGCGCGCGTACACACAAGGAGCGCGCCCATCCGTCATGGTGCATGTGAAGGCCGCCGGCGGCGTGCCGGTGGCGAACGGGTACGCCGAGGTCGCATTGGTCCCGGCAAACACGCTCAGAATGCCCGCCTGCGCCGCAGCATCGGCGGAGGTCTGTGCCATCTGCCGGTGGGAGTACATCTGGCCGCCATCCAGCGCCAGGCCCAGTGCGCCGATTACGAACAGGCTGAAAGCGACCACCACGAGCAGAACCGCTTGCCCGGCTTCTTGGCGGCGCGCTGGCGGATGATTCAAAATACGATCACCCCCTGCGAGATGCTTCCCAATCGTACCTTCAGCGAGAAGTAGCTGGTCAGCGGATCATAGGGGTACACCACCTGGACCGAAACCAACTGGCCCGGCGTGTTGGAAGCGCCCGGATAGCTCACGGTGATGAGCAGATTGGCGGTGTTCAACAAACCCGCGCTGGCAAAATTCTTTACCATCGTGACCACCTGGGGCGGATTGGCGCCCGGCCCGCTGGGCCCGTCCCGGCCTGAACCGACGCGCATGGATCCGTGCACGCTGGCATAACGCGCGCCCGCCCGCGCGGCGTTGGCCACGCTGGTGTACACCAGCGCCATCCGGCTGATCTCGACAATCCCCAGCAGCAGCATAATGGTCAGCAGCGCGACCACGCTGAATTCAACCAGCGTCTGGCCGCGCATCCTGCGCCATCTTCCTGCTGGCGCGCCGCACCTTTCCCCTGGCCCGCCGCAGCTTGCCCCTGGCCCACCGCAGCTTGCCCCTGGCCCGCTGCACCGTCTTTGGCCGCGCTCCCTCACAACAGCATCCGCATGCTCACCTGGCGGTGCACCGTGCTGCTCGGCAGCGTGGCCTGAATCCCCAGCTTTGCAAAATCCCACAGCGGAACAAAGGGGCGATAAGTGTAGGTCACATCCACCGAGCCCAGAACGAAGCTGGAAGGCTCAGGATCCAAAGCCGGTGTGCCCGAACCGGCACCTGCACAGGCCACCACGCCGTTATTGTTGGTGCACACCCGCACCGCCACGCTGGCCCGATTGGGCAGCGATGCGACATCATTTGTGACCACGGCGGCGACCTGAGCGGCGGTTGCCAGCGAGGGCGCACCGAAGGTCGTACCGCCCCGGACCATGTACTGGGCCCCGGCTCGCGCCGCATTGGCCACGGTAATCCACGCAAACAGGAATCCCCCAAAATTCACCGCGTTCACCAAGAGCAGAAACAGCAGCGGCAGCGTGAGTGTAAACTCGATGAGCGCTTGCCCAGCGCGGCCCTCGGGGTGCTCGGGGCGCTCGGGGCGCTCGCCGCGCGTTTTTGGAGTTGCCGCCAGGAACGCCTGCAGAGCGTCCCGTTCCTTGGTGGAGGCGAACATGAACTCCACCGCCACTCCATCCAGCCCGTGCCGCACCACTCGCGAGAGAAGCGTGGTGGATTTGGACGGATACAGGCCGTGGTCAGGCGTAGTCGCCACTTTGAACTCCTGGAGGATCAACCGCACGATCGTTCCGACGTGCCAGCGCTCCCTGGTAACGACATAGGCGCCGATGGCGCTGATGTCGCGCAGCCTGCGCCCCTCGGCAACTGAGCCATTCCAGTAATACACCATGAGCGAAGGCTCCCGAGTGCGCCCCCCGGCACGCCTGTCCCGGCCGGCTTCCACCCAGCGTTGCAAGCCGGTCATGAAATCCCTCAGCATGTTAGCCCGCATATTTCGTTTGCAGCCAGTCTCCTTCCTCCCGCTTTCCAGCCAGGTTGTTCGAACAGGCAGCCGCTTCGCGGCCCCAGAAACGGTGCCAGAGCGGCAGCGCGCCCGGCGAGATGGACCGGACTCAAAGTCGCCCTCAGCGTTCCGCCGGCGGCTCTCCGGCGGAGCCCTGGGACCCGCGGTCGCGAGGTCGGCCGGCCCCAACAGCCTGCCGAGCGCGGGCACGCCGGGGGACGAGAATCAGCCGGATCCGGCCTTCCGCCGCCAGCCTTCCAGGGCCCGACAGAACCAGCAAAAGATTCCGCAGGCTCTCAGAAGGCCCGGCGCGCGGAGCCGTCCCGCTTTGGGTTTGCCCCAAGCTCGGTTGCTTAATGCAGCCTTTTGCGGCGGCGCAGGATCAAGAAACTCAGCACGATGACGAAGCAGATGGCGGCTACCACCCGAATCAACGTTACGTTGTCCATGCAGTACTCCTTTCTTGCGGGACCGGCGTAACCGGCTCCTCAAACGAAATATTGCTCGAAAGCCTCGAACATGATGATCATCGACGGCCCCAGCGTGACCACGAATAAAGACGGAAAAATGAACAGCACCAGCGGAAACACCAGTTTCACGGTGGTGGTGGCGGCTCGTTCCTCGGCTTCCTGACGGCGCCGGGTGCGCAAGGTATCCGAGTAGGCCCGCAGCGCCTTTCCCACGCTGGTGCCGAACTTCTCGGCTTGGATCAGCAGCGCCGCCAGCGCGCGCACCGTGTCCACGCCGGTCCGCTCGGCGCAACGGTTCCAGGCGTCGGCCCGGGGCCGCCCGGCGCGCTGTTCCAGATTCACCAGCCCCAGCTCGTCGGCGATGGCCGGCTGGCTCAGGCGCAGTTCCTCGGCGGTGCGCAAGGTCGCTTTGTCCAGGCTCAGGCCCGCCTCCACACAGATCACCAGCAAATCCAGCGCGTCCGGCAAACCCAGGCGGATCTCCAATTGCCGCGCCGCGATGCGGCTGGTCAGCCACAGATCCGGCGCCAGAAAACCCAGGCCGCAGGCCGCCGTATAAACGAACAGCGGACTCATCCGGAACAGCCCGGTCACTGTCGCGAGCAGGCACAGCGCCGCCGGAACCAGCACCTTGGCGCCATAGAAGATGCTGCTGTACTTGGCCTCCCGCAGACCCGCCTGCGTGAGCAGCGTCTGGAGCGCGCTCTCCTCCCTTCCGCTCCTCGGGAGCACGCGCCGAAACTGGTACACCAGCTTCTCCAGCTTCAGGCTGGGCGTGTCGCTAGCCATGGCCCTCAAGACCGATGCCTCGCGGTGCGACAGCACGATCTGAGAAAGCCGGCGGGCGGCCGCGTCGCGGTAAAACAGCAGCAGGCCCGCGCCCAGGATGGACAGGAACGCGCCCACGAAAGCGAACACAAAAATCCACATAAGTCTCCTAGACCCGAACCCGGACAATCTTCCGGATCAGGAGCCCTCCCAGGATGTTCATTCCCGCCGCGGTATAGAGCAGCTTCTGCCCCACCGCCCGCGTCCACAGCAGACTGATTCCCTCCGGATGCACCAAGTACATGGCCGCGCCCAGAATCACCGGCAGGAGCGACAGGATCCATCCGGTGGCCCGTCCCTGCGCGGTATGAATCCGGACCTGTTTCTTCAGCCGGAAGCGCTCGCGGATGGTCTGCGCCACGCGCTCCAGAACCTCGGCCAGGTTCCCGCCACTCTCCTTGTGAATCAATACCGCCGCCACGAAGATCCGAATGTCCTGCAGCGGCACCCGGGTCGCCAGATTCAGCATGGCAGTGCGCGGGTCAATGCCATAGTTCTGCTCCTCGAAACACTTTCGGAACTCGCCGGCCAGCGGCTCGCTGCCTTCCTGGCCCAGGTAACCGAGAGCGGTCATGAAGCTGTGGCCCACCCGCAGCGCGCTCACCAGCAGCGTCAGCCCCTCCGGCAGCAGCTGTTCAAAGCGCCTCAAACGCTTGGTTCGACAGCGCAGCACATACAGGGTGGGCAGCGGCACAAAGATGGCTCCCAGCGCCAGCGCCGGCAGCATGGCCCCGATCCTCAGATACAGCAGGCCGGCCGCGCCGAGCCAGCCCGCAAAGGAGATCGTCAGCAGCATGCCGACCGACCAGCTCACCTCCGCCTGGTACAGCAACAGCCGTGCCCGTGAGGCCAAATCGAGCTGGGACAGAACCTGGTTGAGCCAGGGTATTCCACTCAGCAACTCTTCTTTTCGGACGCTGGCCGCCCCGGACGCGTCGGGCGTAATTTCGGCCGCGATGAGCCCCAGCCTCTGCTCGACTTGCTTACCGAGCGACGGGCCTTTGGCCACGCTCGCCCCCAGCAGCGCCGCAAACAGCCCCAAGATGACCGCCAACACGATCGTCAACATCGGAGCGCCATTTCAGTTGACTTCCACAGAATTCTCGAAAATCTCTGCGGGCAGCATCAAGCCGGCAATCCGCAGCCTTTCGAGAAATCGAGGCCGTATTCCGCTGGGTGCGAAGGCGCCCACCACCTTTCCGTCCGGCCCGATCCCTTTCCTCACAAAATTGAAAATATCCTGCATGCTGATCACGTCTTCCTCCAGTCCGGTGATCTCGGAGATATTGATCACCTTGCGCGTCCCGTCGCTCAAGCGCGCAATCTGCACCACAATGGTGATGGCCGAGGCCATCTGCTGGCGGATGGCGCGCTCCGGCAGGTTGACGTTGGCCATGGCCACCATGGACTCCAGCCGCGACAAAGCGTCGCGCGAGGTGTTGGCGTGTATGGTCGTCATAGAGCCTTCGTGGCCCGTATTCATGGCTTGCAGCATGTCGAAGGCTTCATCGCCGCGCACCTCGCCGATGATGATCCGGTCCGGCCGCATGCGCAGGCTGTTGACCAGCAACTGCCTCTGGCGGACGGCCCCCAGCCCCTCCACATTGGGGGGCCGCGTCTCCAGACGCACTACGTCTTCCTGCTGCAACTGGAGCTCGGCCGCATCCTCAATGGTGATCAGCCGCTCATTAGCCGGAATGAAGCTCGACAGGATGTTGAGAAACGTAGTCTTGCCGGCTCCCGTGCCGCCCGAGATCAGCATGCTGATGCGCGCCTTGACCGCAGCCTGCAGCACGTCCAGCATCCCGGCCGAAATGCTCTGCAGCTTCACCAGCGTCTCGGCCGCCACCGGACCGCTGCCGAAGCGCCGGATCGACAGGCACGGCCCATCCAGCGCCAGGGGGGGAATGATGGCGTTCACGCGCGAGCCGTCCGGCAGCCGGGCATCCACCATGGGCGAGGATTCGTCAATCCGGCGCCCCACCCGCGACACGATGCGGTCGATCACCTGCAGCAGGTGCCGGTCATCCCGGAACCGGATGTCTATCTTTTCCAGGATTCCGTGGCGCTCCACGTACACCACATCGGCGCGGTTCACCAGGATGTCGGAGACCGAGGGATTGTGCAGCAGCGGCTCGAGCGGCCCCAGGCCGAAGACCTCGTCCAGCAGCGCGCCCACGATCTGGCCCTTCTCGACCGCACTCAGCGGCACGTTCCGGTCGGCCAGCGTCTCTTGCACCATGCTGGCCACAGCCTGCCGGGCCCGCACGCTGTCGATCGCCGCCAGCTTCTCCAGATCCAGCTTGGAGAGCACCGCGTGGTGTACGTCGGTCTTCAGTTCCTCAAGATCCAGTGTGGTTTCCACCGGTTCCTCCTGCTGTCTGCCGGCCGCCGGGGCTCATTGAAAAAAGCTCAGCAGCGACTTCGATTTCTTCTCCGGCCGCGGGATTCTTCCGCAGGCGGTCGTGGCCATCTGGCGGAGCACCTGGCTGATAGGCGAGTCCTTCAGGGCCACCGGAATGCCGGTGTTCTCGGCAGTTCTGACGGCCGGAAAATCATTGGGTATCTTCCAGTCCACCGGCCGCCCCAAGGCTTTGGCGGCGCTGGCTTCGTCAATCTCGGCTTCACGTGAATTGAAGCGGTTCAATATGACCTCCAAACGCGGCTTTCGTTCCCGGCCGGCCAGGAAAGTCAGCATGCGGCGCGCGTTGCGCAACGAAGGGATGCTTCGTTCTGTCACCAGGTACAGGGTGTCAGCCAGATTCAGCAGGATGTTTTCGACGCTGCCGGCCAGCGATCCTCCGTCCACGACAACAAAGTCAAAGCTCTCCCTGAGAATCTCGAACAGCCGTTCCAAGCCGCCCGACAGTTTGGTGAAGGAGGCATATTGTTCCGGAGACGCCAGCACCAGCAGACCCGAGTTGTGGCGGCACAGCAGGCTCTGCACAAAATCCGAGTCCAGGCGGTCCACATTCTGTACCGCATCCAGGACCGAAAACTGAGGCGTCAGGCCCAGGTTCATGGCCACCTCTCCCAACTGGATATCCAAGTCCACTACCACGACTCTTCCGCCGTCCTGCTGGGCCAGCACGATGCCGAAATTAGTCGCTAACATGGTGGTCCCGGCGCCGCCCTTGGCTCCGGCAAAGGCCAGTATTTTGGCGGCAGTCTTTTTGTTCTGGCTCTTTTTGCGCGCCAGAGCCCGCGCCAGCGCCTCCGCCAGCACGGCCGGAGGCACCGGTTCGGCCAAGAACTCGCGGGCCCCTGCCCGCATGGCGCGTAACAGCAGCCCGGGTTCGCCGCTGGCCGAGCAGGCCATCACGGTGGCCTGCTCCCGGCCGTTGGCCAGGACTTCGATCAGCCCCAGGGCTCGTTCGATGTCGGCGCCGATGTCGACGATGAATACATCGCAGTCCAGGTTGTGCAGTTCCTCCAGCAGCGTGCGATCCGGGTAGTCGGAGCATTGCCGCGCCAGCCTGACATTCAGTCCGGCCAACTCCCGGGCCAGCACCTGCCGCTTGACGCTGTCGGGTGCGATGAGCACTACCGACGCGCCAGTGATGCTGGGCGGCTCAGAAGCAATCGAAATTGTCGACATCGCAATGCACCACCAGTTCTTCCTACCACCCGCGCGAACTTGGTGGCAAACCAAGTTCAGGCGTGCTGGCGAAAAAACGAAAAAAGGGCTTCCCGTCCATCGCCGGCCCCTGGGCCCGCGGCCCAATGGGGCGCAGACCGGTCAGTTTGAAATGCGCCGACCGGAAATCCAACAAGGTGGCCGTCAGGACCACAACCAGACACTCCACCGCAGCGTGGAATTCGTTCCGAGTTGCTCGACAACCACCCAAGGCTTAGCTCGTGTAGGTGGTCAGCTTGGTGCCAATGTTACTGAAGGCCTGGTTGATCTTGGTGGCGACTGTGCCCATTCCAGCCGTGGCTGCCAAGGCAATGAGCGCCACCACTAGCGCGTACTCGATCAAGTCCTGACCGCCGGTGTTGCGCTTGAGTTCCTTGAGACTCTGGAGCTTCACATAGATTTTCAAAGCTAGGTTTTTCATTCGTCCTCCTGACAACGCCACTAGAGCACTTGTCTGACCGCTCGAAAATCGTGGCGCAAAATCCAGCCGATTGACCGTTTTGCTGGCCGGTGCCTTCCAGAGAGACCGCCGTCCAGTAGCCGCCGGTGTACAGTTGCCACTGCAAGGTGAACCGCGGAAGACATGAGCTAACTGGAAGCAGGCCAGACCGTTTCAGCATTGCGCGAGGGCTGCCAAGTGGGTTTTCAATTGCGACGCTGCCTGTGATGGATTCCCGGCCAGCGCGCGACTTAGGGGCCCTGATCGGCGCCACGGCTGTGACGCGCTGCCTGTTCCGCAGCCACCGGCTGTACGACATCGACTCGGTGAACTTCGCGCTGGCTCTGCAGCGCTTCGACCCCCAGGCGCACCAGCCGCATCCACCGGGCTACTTCCTGTACGTCTACTTGGGCCGGCTGGCCAACTGGATCCTGCAGGACGCCAACACCGCCTTGGTTGCGATCAGCATTCTGGCCAGTTGCGGAGCGGTGGCGATGATCTATGTGCTCGCCTGCACCTGGTTCGGCAGGCTCGCGGCCCGCTTCGCCGGCCTCATTTTCTTTTTTTCCCCGCTGGCCTGGTTTCACGGCACTGTGGCGCTGACTTATATAGTGGAGGCGTTCTTTTCGGCGCTGCTGGCCAATCTGTGCTGGCGGGCGGCCGGTGGAAGCAAGGCGATAGTCCTGTCAGCCGCCGTCGTGTTGGGCGTGGCAGCGGGCCTGCGCCCTTCCTCGCTCCTGATCCTGGGGCCCCTGCTGGTTTTTTCCCTGCGCCGCCTTCCTCGCCGGACCGCGCTTATGGGGTTGGCCGCTCTCAGCTTGACCCTGCTGGCCTGGCTGATCCCGATGCTGCGGCAAAGCGGCGGTCTGGCGGGCTATCTCGGCCCGCTATGGTCGCTGTGGCGCCTGGTTCCGTCCCGCGCCACGGTTTTCAATTCGTCTCCGCTCACCTCGCTGGCCCGCTTCTGCACTATCGTGGGCATCTATGGGCTGTGCTTTGGAACCGCCAGCCTACTGACTTTCGCCCGCCCGCATTCCAGCGTCGACCGGCGCATCACGCAATTCACCTGGGTTTGGATTGCGCCGTCCCTGGTGCTGTTCACCTTTGTTTTTCTGAAATTCGTCAACAGCGGCTATCTGCTGGTGGTGATGCCCGCTGCCTGCGTTTGGCTCGGCTATGGCGCGGCGAACTGGTATACAGGCTCGGCCATGGCCAAAAGCGCAAAATTCACACTGCTCGGCCTGGCTGCGGCCGCCAATACAGTGATCTTCCTGTACGCTCCTTTGTATTGCTCCTACCGCGAGACGAGCCAATTTGAGGCCGAGCTCAACCGTATCCTGATTACTCTGCCTCAGGTTGCTGCTCCCCAGGACACTCTGATCGTTGGTTTCGATTCGCATTTCCTCGGCTATCGGCACGCCGGCTACTATCTGCCCGACTATCTGGTGGTCCAGTTCCCGGAAGTGCCGCTGGCTTCAGGAACCGGGGTATTCTGGATGCAACATCGCGACACCCGCGTGACGGCAAAAATCCCAATGCGCCCCTACAAGTATTTCATCCTGTTTCCTCTCCCTTCTTCGGAACGGGAGTATCACGGCTACCTGGATGGTGTACGAGCGCGGCTTCCCCCCGGCGAATTGCGGGTTGTCGCGCGCGGAGGGTTCCAATATACCGTCGGACCGGCGGCTGATCTCGGACTGCTGTTTCCCTCGGCCGCGCGCTAGCGATCGACCAAGCCACACCGGCGACCAGGGCAGTCCGGCTCGACGCGCGCGCCAGATGCGCGGAGTGGCGCCGGTCGCCCTGCACATCTGTCAGAAACTCGATAGAATGTCTAGCTTGCCGGAGCGGTAACCGGTGCCATGAGGCAGTCTTTGAGAGTAAAGTTGTCCGTCCTGATTGGCCTATCGCTGGTTCGGTCTTTACTCGCGCTGAATCCTGCCAAGGCTGTCACGCAATACACAAAAACACTCTGGACTCAAGCGCAAGGACTGCCCCATGACACCATCCGCGCCATCACGCAAACCTCAGATGGTTATCTGTGGCTTGCAACCGATGAGGGCTTGGCGCGCTTTGATGGCTACTCTTTCGAAGTGTTCGACGAAGATCGTGGCACCTTGCCGACCAATACGGTCGAGAGTCTGGCGGCAGGCAGCGACGGCGATCTCTGGATCGGCTCAAATCGAGGCTTGATCCATTACAAGGACCAACACTTCCAGACCTACGCAACCGCAGCGGGACTTCCCGACAACGATGTCACTCAGGTCCTCCGGGACTCGCGTGGAAGAATCTGGGCCATTGCCGGCGGGCATGTCTGTCAATTCCGCAATGAACGTTTTCAGATCGTGGATCCGGGGCCCGATCTGCCGCTCAAGGGAGTGCGAACGATCTACGAAGACTCCCAGCACGACATCTGGATCGGAGGATTTGGAGGAGTCGCGCGCTTGGCAGGGGAGCGGTTTGTATCGGTCTTCAAGACCCGTGATCCCAAGGAAATGGCCGCCAGATCCCTGCTCCACGACAGCCAGAACAACCTATGGATGGGCAGCAATCGTGTCCGTGTGCTCACGGCAAACGGGCAGATCCGGGCGCGCACGCTAGGCGACGGGCTTTCTTCCGGTCCCATCCGCACCCTGGCGGAAGACCGGGACGGCAACATATGGATTGGAACGACCAGTGGAGGTCTGACCCGCTTCCGAGACGGAAGGTTTGCATCTTTGCCGGTCGAGTCTGCGCAAGGCCGAGACTATGTCCATTGCATCTACGAGGATCGCGACGGCGACCTGTGGGTCGGAATGAATAGCGGCTTGTACCGGTTCCGCGATGATAACTTTACGACCTATTCGAAATCGGAAGGTCTTCCGAGCGACGAACCGACTGCCGTTTATCAGGATCGCCACGGCGCGTTGTGGATTGGATTTCTGGACGCTGGCCTGGTCCGCCTGGATGATTCCGGTATGCGTGTCTACGACCGCAAGAGCGGTCTGCCTCACAATGAGGTCTTCGCCATACGCGAGAGTCCGGGCGGCGATCTGCTGGTCGGCACACGCGGCGGACTCGTCCGTCTGCACCAGGGCCAATTCAGAACCTACCTTCCCAATCCCCATCCGGGGCGGCAATTTGTCGCCGATGCTTTGGAGGATCGTCGCGGCCAGGTGTGGATTGCCAACCGCGATGGCCTGAGCAAACTCACCGGCCAGGGTTTCCGCAATGTGATTCCCGGAGGGCTCACTAATAACGACTACATGTTCGTATTGTGCGAAGGAAGCGGATCGGTGCTCTGGGCGGGCAGCCGAGGCAACGGGCTGTGGCGCGTAGAGGGAGACGACATCCGTCACTTCACTACCGCCGATGGCCTGTCGAGCAATCAGATCCGCGCGCTGGTCCAGAGCCAGGACGGAACGTTGTGGATCGCAACCGCGGGTGGTGGGCTGAATAGTTTCGCGCACGGCCGCTTTCTCCACTTTTCGTCCAAACAGGGACTGCTCAGCGACAATGTGTTGCAGGTTCAGGACGACGGCCGCGGTTGGCTATGGCTGACTACAACCCGAGGCATCTGCCGCGTATCGAAGCAGCAGCTTGCGGACTTAGCCGCGCACAGAATTGCGGTGCTCAACCCCGCCAACTATGGCGTGGAAGATGGGCTGCGCAGCCCACGAGGACAGAGCGCGGTAAGTTCCGATGGCCGCTTCTGGACACCGACTCCCAACGGCCTGGCCGTTTTTGACCTGCAGGCCAAGGTTGACGCGATACACGCTCCAGAAGTTCATGTGGTCGAAGCGAGAGCGGATGGCAAGCCGATCGACCTGCGTCGCCCAACGCCCCTGGCACCCGGCACCAGGACCCTGGAGGTGCGCTACATCGGGATTCACCTGGGCGCCCCGGAACGTGTGCGGTACTTCTTTAAACTCGAAGGGCTGGACACAGCCTGGGTTGCCGCCGCAGGACGTCGCACCGCAACGTACAACAACCTCGGTCATGGCCGCTACCGTTTTGTGGTGTGGGCCGAGGCCAAGAACAGCCGGGGTCCGGAAGCCGCTTATGGCTTCGAAATACTGCCGTATTTTTACGAAACATGGTGGTTCCGCTGCTGCGCGGTCCTGATGGCGGCTGGAATTCTGGTCTTCGTCTATCGGCTGCACTTACGACAAATTCGAAACCGGTTCGCTCTGGTTCTCGAGGAGCGGGCTCGTCTGGCGCGGGAGATTCACGACACGCTGGCTCAGGATTTCGTTGGCATTTCATCCCAGCTCAAAGCGGTATCCATTTCCATGGACATGGATCGTGAAGGGGCGCGGCGGCATCTTGATTTGGCCATGAGGATGGTCCGTCATAGCCTCAAAGAAGCGCGCCGGGCTGTCATGGACCTGCGTTCCCCGGCCTTGTACGGGCAGGACCTGGGAGCTGCTCTGCAGGCCGAGACGCGCCGCTGGACGGCGGGCTCACCGTTGCACGTGCAAGTGCACATTCCCGATCACAGAATTGCTCTGCCGCAAGAGACCGAACAGAACCTGCTGCGCATCGCGCAAGAAGCTGTGACCAATGCCTCCAAGCACGCCAACGCGAAAAACGTGTGGATTCGAATGAACGTCGAATCTAGAAATTTGTCTCTGTGCATTGCCGATGACGGCCGCGGCTTTGTAAGACCTGATCCCTTTTCGCCCAAGAAAGGGCATTTTGGACTGATCGGCATGCGGGAGCGAGCCGAGCGCCTGGGCGGCAGGCTGACGCTGGAAACGAAACCGGACCAGGGCACGCAAGTAGAAGTTACGGTGCCGCTCCCGTAGGGTTGCAGGCCATGCGCATTCGCATCCTGGTTGCGGAAGACCACTTGATTGCCCGAGTTGGTCTTAACACCATCATCAATATGCAGCCGGACATGCTTATCGTAGCGGAGGCAACGGACGGCCAGCAGGCCATCGAACTCTACCGTGAGTGTCTTCCCGACGTTGCGCTGATTGACGTTCGCATGCCGATCCGGTCGGGAATTGCGGCTCTGAACGAGATCCGCCGCGATTTTCCCAAAGCCAGGCTCATCGCGCTCAGCACGTATGGTGGTGACGAAGACATACGGCGGGCGCTGCACGCGGGCGCACAAGCATACCTGACCAAGGACGTTCTGGACGATGAACTCCTCAAGGCCATTCGCATCGTGCATGCGGGTCGCGCGTATCTACCCTCGGGTGTGGCGGCAACACTAGCTGCTCAGTTGCCGCGGCCCGCTCTGAGCGCTCGCGAAATGCAGGTTCTGGAGCTGCTTGTGCAAGGTTTGTCCAACCGCCAGATCGGGGAGGCGCTCCGAATCGCCGAGTACACCGTCAAGAACCACGTCAGCAACATCCTTGAGAAATTGGGGGTTGACGATCGCACTCAAGCCGTCGCGATCGCGATTCAGCGAGGGATCATCCACCTTGGCGAACTGTCCTGAGATAGCTCGAAAGAGCTATTGCTCACTAGTTCTCCGGCCTCTTGCCGGCATCCAGTATTCGGACCATAATCCCGTAATTTTCCAGTCAAGGGGAGTTTCGTGTCTTTGGTTGGGATGGCCGAAGCCGGGCCGGGGAGAAGGCAGGAGCAACCTTATGCCGGCCACACCCGGACAAGGAAGCTGGCCCTGTACAGGACGGTGGGCTGCGAACTCGCTGCACGATGGGTGGAAACCGTCCGACGTGGCTCATCTGGCACGCCCCTCGACGACTTCCCGAAAGGCTTCACAGAACTGCTTCGCTTAGGAGGCGACTGCGTATGTCGAACTTAAGGCTGACTGTGTCTTTGTTTTTTTTGGGGTTGGCTGCGTCACTTAGTACGTACGCGCAGGCTCCTACGGGCACAATTTCAGGAACAGTTACCGACCAGTCTGGTGCGGTAATTCCCAATGCTAGTGTAGTTGTCACCAACAAGGCGACCGGCGCCGCTCGGACTCTGACAGCCAACACCGAGGGTCTTTTCAGCGCCCCCGCGCTTCCGGCGGGCCAGTATCAGGTCCGCGCGTCCGTGGAGGGCTTTCGCACGCTGGAGCGCGATGCGGAGGTGCTGGCAGGAGGCAGCACTACAGTGAATATGGCGCTATCGCTCGGAGCGACCCAAGAAGTTGTGAACGTAGAGGCTGCGACGGCGCAGATCAACTACGAAGCCAATACCATTCAGGGCGTGGTTCCGCGCCAGACCATCCAGGACCTGCCGCTGAACGGGCGCAATTTCATGCAGCTTTCAGCTTTGGAGCCAGGCGTGATCGTGGCGCCGACCAGCGGTTCGACGCAAAATTACCCATTCACTGTTTCGATCCTGGGCGGGCTGGCCTCGAAAACGGTGTTCACCATCGACGGTATGGACATCGACGATGATCAGCAGGGCGGCACCGGCATGAACTTCTCGGCGGAAGTGATCCAGGAGTTCCAGGTTTCCTCGCTCAACTACGATATGACGCTGTCCACCGGAGGCCAGGGTGCGGTCAACGTAGTCACGCGGTCGGGCAGCAATGATTTTCACGGCAGCGCTTTCTTCTTCTTCCGCGATCACAACATGGCCGCCTACCCGGCCTTGAAGCGAAGCACCGTCGACCCTCATCCGTTCTTCGCGCGCCGCAATCCCGGAGTCTCCGGCGGCGGGCCGATCCTCAAGGACAAGTTGTTCTTTTTCGGTACCTTCGAGACCACCAACCAGGTCTCAGCCACGGTCTACCAGCCCGATATCGCCGTGTATAGCCCGCTCACTTCCATCAAGAACAGTCCGGCGCATACCAAATTTGCCAGCGCCCGCTTCGACTATCATCTCTCGGCCAAGCACAACCTGTTCCTGCGCTACTCTCACGATGGCAACAACTCTACCGGCGCACCCGGCGCCACCACCTACCAGCCGTCGGCCTGGGCGAACAATTCCAATTGGTCCGACCAGGCGGTTTTGGGCATCACCAGCATTCTCACTCCCTCCATCGTCAACGACCTGCGTTTTGGATGGTGGCAGTGGCATAACTGGGCCCTGCCGCTGACCTTGCAGCAATGCGACACCACGTGCCCGGGAGGGGAAATCCCCGGACTGAGCGCGTTTGGAGGGTATTATTTCCACGACTACATGCCGGGCATTACAACCATCGGCTCCGGCAATAGCCAAATGGGCCAGTACACCAACGCCCCTAACGTGAGGCTATATAAACGCCCCCAGATTGCCGACATTGTGTCCTGGCAGAAAGGGACGCACCGATTCAAATTTGGGGCTGACATAACGGACACGATTCTGCTGGACCATTATTGGGGATTCAGCACTCCACTCGAGACCCAGATCGAAACCATCACGAGTCTCGGGAGCCAGGTATCGCCCACCGCCCTGGCAGCCTACTTCCCCAATCTGCCCACCAAAGTTCGGTCTACGGCGGATCTTTTGAATGAGCCGAACTATAACATCAGTTCGGCTGCGTACGGCGTTGGAATCGGAGCAGGAGTCGGACAAACCGTTGCGCCCTATCACACGGATCAACACAATAAAGTCATCCGCCCGCACGGCTTTTTCGCGGACACCTGGAAGGTCACGCCGCGTTTCACGCTGAACTATGGCCTTTCCTACGAGGTTGACTTCGGTTTGTTTAATTCCGACATGCCCAAACCAGCTTACCTGGTGCCCATCCTGGGCTCGACCAAACCGACTGATCCCAACCTGGAGAACTTCTCTCCGTCGGTCGGCTTTGCCTGGAATCTGGATAAGAGCGGTAAGACGGTTATCCGCGGGGGCGGCGGTATTTATTGGGACACCATCAATCAGTACTATCATTGGCGCGAAGAGGCGGCCATCGGACCGCTGGGGAATGGCCGATTTGTACTCAGCCCCAATGCCTTCACCAACATTTATCCGAACATCTACAGCTTCGCGGGCAATCCCAATGGAACACCGCTGCCGGTCGGCGCGCCTCTGCCGCTGAACGCGATTACCAACATGACGCTCGGCCAATATCTTAACCTGGTGATGCAGCAACTGGGCGGTTTTCTGAACGAGTTCCATGCTTTTGGGCCATACCAGACCACCGGTCCAATTACGACCAGCAGCATCGAGTACACCAAGCAAGGCTATGAGTTGGATCTTCCCAATTACCCGCAGCCGCGCAGCTACCAGATGTCCGTCGGCGTTCAGCGCGATCTGGGGCACGACATGGTTGCGACCATCGATTACGCCCGGCGCTTGACAGTGCACCAGATCATGCCGGGCGAGGTCGATTACAATCACTTCAATGCATACGTCAATGGCGCGCAGACGCCGGCGATTCCCAAGTGCACGCCGGCAAGTTACTTGCCTGGTCCGCAGTGTTCCAATGGCGCCATCACGGTATGGGATCCGAACAACCGCGCGGTCTACAATGCGATGCTCGTCAAGGTGAGTAAGCGTTTGTCCAACAGATACCAGTTTGTCGCATCCTACGCTTATCAAGCTAACGACACTGTGAATGCGCAGGTCGACTTAAACAACTTGTTTGGAGCGGGGTATGGCGACATTTTGGCGCGCCACAATCTGAATATTTCGGGTCTGGTGAATCTGCCGTGGGGGTTTTCTTTGACCGTGAACTCCTCCATCATCAGCCGCACTCCGGCCTCGCCGCTGCTAGCTGGCGTCGACATCAATGGCAGCGGGGCGCCAACCGCCAATACGCTTCCCGGCCTTCCCTACAATTGCCTGAACGACGGTTGCAGCAAGTCGCAGTTGGCGGCTGCAGTGGACAGCTTCAATTCGACCTATGCGGCCAAGAAGACTCCGAACGGAACCACTATCCCGAAGTATGTCGTGCCCTCGGACTACCAGTTTGGCGATCCGACCTACGCGCAGGACTTCAGGCTGACGAAGAGCTTCGCATACAAAGAACGGTACAGGCTCAACGTCTTTGCTGAAATGTTCAACTCCTTCAACGTCGCGAATCTCACCGGGTACTCTTTTAACCTGGATAGGTTAAGCGCCAACCCGGCGACGCAAAACTTCAGTTTTGGGCAGCCCACCACCCGGGCGCTTGGGACCTTCGGCTCGGGTGGCCCCCGAGCGCTGCAACTCGGCGCGCGCTTCTTGTTCTGAGGACCGGCGCCTAGGTTTGAGCAGCAACAGGAGAGACTCAAATGACCAGACGATTCAGAAGCGTTTTGGCGGCCGTTTTATTCGCCCCTTTGGTTGTGGCTGCGGCGGATAACGGCGGCAAGACCGACCGAGCCCCGGAGGTGACTTTTAGCAAGGATGTGGCGCCGATCTTTCAAAAAAGTTGCCAGTCCTGCCACCACCCGGGGACATCGGCCCCTATGCCGCTAATGAGCTATCAGGACGCGCGTCCCTGGGCGCGCTCGATCAAAGAACGCGTGGTACGCCGCGATATGCCGCCCTGGCATCTTGATAAAACCGTCGGCATCCGCAAGTACAAAAATGATATCTCCCTGAGCGGCGAAGAGATCGCAACCATTGCGAAGTGGGTGGAGCTGGGCGCTCCCCAAGGAAACCCGGCCGATCTGCCTGCGCCGCGCACCTTCGCCTCCGAGGAGGTGTGGTTTATCGGAACGCCTGACTTAACCGCGACTACAGATGACTTCACCATGTACCCCCGCGGGTCGGATTGGTGGCTCGATCAATACGCGGAGGTGCAGTTGACCGAAGACCGCTGGATCAAGGCCATGGAGATAAAGCCGAGCAATCGCAAAATCGTCCATCACGCGGTCGTATATGCGATCGAGCCCAATGCGCCCGAGGGGACGCCGCCTGAAGGAGTCACTCTGACTGAGTATGCGGTCGGAAAGTACGGAGACATCTTCGCTGATAATACCAGCCGATTGCTCAAGAAAGGGACCCGGCTGCGGTTCGACATGCACTACTTTGCAATCGGCTCTGAACAGAAGAACCGGACCACCATCGGGTTCAAATTCTATCCGAAAGGTTTCGTTCCGAAATACGAGGAAAGAAATCTTTCGATCCGAAACATCCCCAACGACGAGCTGGAGATTCCGCCCAACTCAGTGGTTCGGACGGATGGCTACTTCCGCCTGCCCCGAAACGCGCGAATCGACTCCTTCCAGCCACATATGCACATGCGGGGCCGCGGAATGACCCTGGAAGCTATCCACTTGAACAACACCACGGAAATCCTCAGCTCGGTGGATCATTTCGATTTCAACTGGCACGTCATGTACATCTACGACGATAATGTCGCGCCGCTGCTGCCCGCTGGCACGGTACTCCACATGATCGGGATCCACGACAACACCGCGGCGAACCGGCGCAATCCGGATCCGGCGCTGTGGGCCGGCTATGGGGAGCGCAGTGTCGATGACATGGTCCAGGTTCGAATGGATGTTGTCTATCTCGACGATGCCGAGTTCAACAGACTAGTCCAGGAGCGAAAGGCCAGGCAGATCACGCAGAGCCCGGCCCGGAGGCCCTCGGCTGAAGGGCTGCGGCCGCCGCCGGCAGCCCCCCGCTGACTTAAGATGTGGCATATTCCCCTGCTTTGGACCGGACGTATAATATAGGGAGCCAGGATGCAATCTGTTGTAGTGAGAGCGTGTGTGGTAGAAACAAGAGAATTTGTGCGATCGCTGGCCGCAATTGCGGCGTTTGTTGTGATCTGCCCGCCCGCAAGTTCCCAACTCGTGCAGCTTCGACATTGGAGCGGGCAAGGTGTCTCCCCGGTGTACGAAGGCTACGATACCAATCCGGACGGTTCTTTCAACATGTGGTTCGGGTACATGAATCGCAATTATGAAGAGGAGCCGGACATTCCGGTTGGGCCCGACAACAATTTTCAACCCGGACCGGCGGACCGGGGACAACCGACCCATTTTGCCATCCGGCGTCACAAAGATATCTTCAGCGTCGTCATACCGAAAGATTTCGGAGAGCAGAAGTTAGTCTGGACACTCACGGTGCACGGACAAACCGCACAGGTAACGGGTGCGCTGACCCCGGTTTGGATGATTGATCGTAAGTACACCACGCGCGGGGCTAACATCGAAAATCCTTACTCCAATACGCCGCCCGTGGTAACCGTGGAACCCACGCAAAAGACCATGGCCCAATCGGATACGCTCTCGCTGGCGGTGTTGGCCACCGATGACGGGCGGCCGGTGCGGAACGGCAAGCCGATCGGAATGACGATGGAGTGGGTCAAGTATCGAGGCCCAGGCAAGGTGACTCTTAGTGCGGCCAAGACCAAGCTCGAAGACGGCAAAGGAACCGCGACAGCGAATTTCAGCGAGCCAGGCGAGTATGTGCTTCAGTTGGTGGTGGACGACGGATCCGGGGAAGTAGCGGGGAATTTTGGCTATCACTGTTGTTGGACCAACGTCGCGGTAAAGGTCACGGTAACGAAATAAAGGTCACGGTAAAAGGAGCGGACAATGTTAACTCGCAGCGCTAGTTCACTCGGGATCGCGGCGATCCTGACCTTCGGGGCGCAGGCCGCCGAAGTCACTGGCAGCACGGATGCCAACCGGCAGGTGACCTTTAGTAAGGATATCGCGCCAATTTTCCAGAAGAGTTGTCAAGCCTGTCATCACGCGGGCACTTCGGCGCCGATGCCGCTCATGACCTACAACGATACGCGCCCGTGGGCCCGCTCCATCAAAGAACGCGTGGCGCGGCGCGAGATGCCGCCTTGGCACCTCGACAAGACAGTGGGCATTCGGAAGTACAAGAATGACATCTCTTTGAGTGATACTGAAATCGCCACAGTGCTGAAATGGGTCGACACTGGCGCGCCGCAGGGCAACCCGGCGGATATGCCCAAGCCGCTGGACTTCAGTAACGAGAACACCTGGTTTATCGGACAGCCGGATCTCCTGGTGACCACCGACGATTTCAAGATGTACGCCAAGGGATCGGATTGGTGGATCGACCAGTATGCCGAAGTGAACATCCCGGAAGACCGATGGATCAAGGCCATGGAGGTCAAGCCCAGCAACCGCAGAATCGTCCATCATGCCGTGGTCAATGCCATCGAGCCCGACGCGCCTCCCGGAACCCCGGAGTCCGGCGTGCAGCTAACCGAATATGCGGTGGGCAAGTACGGCGACACCTTTGCAGAAAATACCGGCCGTTTGCTCAAGAAGGGCACGCGGCTCCGCTTCGACATGCATTACAACGCCTCCGGCTCGGAGCAGTTGAATCACACCACCATCGCATTCAAGTTCTATCCCAAAGGTTTCGTTCCCAAGTATCAGGTCCGATCCTATGCCGTGAGGAACATTCCCAATGACGAACTCGAAGTGCCGCCCAACAGCGTGGTGCGGACCGACGGTTATTACCGCCTGACCAGGAATGCGCGCATCGACTCCTTCCAGCCGCACATGCACATGCGCGGCAAGGGCATGACGCTGGAGGCCATCAACCTGGACAACACGACGACCATTCTCAGCTCGGTGGATCATTTCGACTTCAACTGGCATGTGAACTACGTGTACGACGACGATGTCGCGCCACTGCTTCCGGCGGGCACCGTGCTGCACATGATCGGAATCCATGACAACACAGCCGCCAACCGCCGCAACCCCGATCCCAACATGTGGGCGGGTTACGGGGAGCGGAGCGTGGATGACATGGTGCAGGTCTGGATGGACATCGTGTACCTGGACGACGCAGAGTTCAAACGGCTGGTGGACGAACGGAAAGCGAAACATCCGGAGACCGCAGCGGTGCCGATGGCTCCGAGAAACCGGCAATAGTGCGCTTCGCAAAGTAACTGAGCGCGCAGGCTTATGCGTAACTGCGTTTGGCTTCGACTGCTTCTGGCGTGCGGAGTCGGTGTCGCCTTCGCCGGCGATCAAATCCCTGCCACAGGAGGCGCGATTGAAATCACGCCGATCACCCACGCCAGCGTTCAAGTGGAGCAGGCCGGCAAGGTCATTCAGGTGGATCCCTGGAGCAGAGGCGATTTTTCCCGCGTCAAAGCGGCGGATTTGATTTTGATCACCGGCATCGAGAACGATCATCTCGATCTCGATGCCATCCGGAAAATTCGCAAGGCCGGCGCGCCCATCGTGATTCCGGCTGCCGCCAAGGATAAAGTTCCGGATGGCACTGTGCTGGCGAATGGCGAGACCAAGGACGTCGCGGGCATCCGGGTGGAAGCAGTCGCTTCCTACGATTTGATTCCGGGCGAGCCGTTCCATCCCAAGGGCCGCGGCAACGGCTATGTCGTCACTCTGGGCGGCAAGCGGCTATATTTCTCCGGTGTAACCGAGTGCGTGCCCGAGGTGCAGGCGCTGAAGAACATCGAGGTGGCTTTCATATGCTTCAACTCGCCTCGCGGACGGATGACGCCCGCTGCGGCGGCCAGTTGCGTGGCTGCGATCAAGCCGAAAATCGTGTACCCCTATCACTACCGTGAAGGCAAGGTCCAGGATTTCAAAGAAGCCTTGAAGAACGAGCCGGTCGACGTTCGCCTCGCGGACTGGTATCCCGCTCAGAGCCCGAAATAGAACTAAGCCGCCTCCGACGTCCATCCGCAGGACTCGACAACCTGGACAATTCGTCACCAGCGCACCGGACGCCGCGGCTTCCCCGCGGCGGGACAAAAGGCGCTGCCGCGGCGTTCCGTTGTGCACGCTTTCTGGAGAGATAGTCCGAAAGAGCTATCGGCCATTGGTTCTTCCGGGGCTTGCCAGCATCGGACGCCCGGATCATAATCGCGTAATTTCTCGTAAGGGGAATACTTTTGTCTGGAGCTGTGAAGCCTGAAGGCGAGCTGGGAGATAGCGGCAGCCGCCGATGGCGCAACCCTTGGGAAGGGGAGTGGGACGTTCAAGCAACGCGGGCTGGGGCCCTCCAAGTGTCGGCCCAGCAGTTATGTGGCTCCATTAGCTCGCCCTTTGACATCCGCGCGGAGGCTTCACAAGAACCATTTCGCTGGGGAGGCGACCCTGTATGTCGAAACTAAAGCTGACGTTTTCTCTATTGGTGTTGGGATTGGCCGCGCTGGTAAGTAGCTACGCGCAGGTGCCGACAGGGACCATATCGGGAACCGTCACCGACGAATCCGGCGCGGTAATACCGGGTGCGGCAGTAACTATCACCAACAAGGCCACCGGCAGCGCCCGCAGCCTCACAACCAATGCGGAAGGCCTCTATAGCGCTCCCTCGCTGCAGGCTGGGGATTACGAAGTGCGGGTGGAAGTCCAAGGCTTCCGCACCGTGGTTCGCGAGGCGCAAGTCTCTGCCGGGGGAAGCACAAATGTCTCGGCGTCCATGTTGCTGGGCACCGCTCAGGAAGTTGTGAACGTGGAGGCGGCTACCGCGCAGGTCAACTATGAGAGCTACACCATCGCGGGCAACGTCCAGCGGCAGAACATTCAAGAGCTGCCGATCAATGGACGAAATTTCCTGTTCTTGTCCACGCTCGAGCCGGGCGTGGCTACGACCGCGGCGTCCTCGACGACCTACAATACCCAGGTCACAGTAACTCCGCTGGGTGGAACGGTCGGCTATACGCGCATCACCATCGATGGCGGCATCGTCAATGACGAATGGCAAGGAACGGGCCAGTTGGGGATGAACTTCTCTCAGGAAGTGGTGCAGGAGTTCCAGATGTCCACGGTGAATTTTGACGTCTCGTCAGGCTTCGGCACCGGCGGCCAAATCAACATCGTGACGCGTTCGGGAAGCAACGATTTTCACGGCAGCGGGTATTTTTTCTTTCGGGATCACAACATGGCTGCTTACCCCGGCCTCAAGCGGATTCGGAATGTCCCGAGCCCGTTTTTCGCGCGTCGCAATCCGGGCGGCTGGGTAGGCGGGCCGATCCTCAAGGACAAACTGTTTTTCTTTTCGAATTTTGAGTACACCAACCAGAACCAGGTTTTCCCCTACAACCAGGACCTGCCCTCGCTGGCGCCGCTGTCGGTGGCCGCCGCGAGCCCTTTCCAGGGCAAGCTGTTTACAACCCGCTTCGACTATCGGTTGTCGGCCAAGCACACCCTGTTCCTGCGCTACTCGGTCGACAGAAATTTCGGCTTCGGGCCGTACGCCGGCACCGCGCCGCTGCCTTCCAGTTGGGAGTCTGATAGAAACTGGTCCGACCAAAGTGTGTTGGGCATCACCAGCACGCTGACGCCGAACATGGTGAACGAATTTCGTTTTCAATATCATTTCTGGTCTAACGTAGTAGAACCCGACACCGCAGCGGAATGCCCGCCGGCGACCTGCGTCGGCTTCGGCCTGCCGGCCTTGACGGGCGGCGGCACCAACGGGATGGTTGGCTCGCAAACGTTTTACGCCGGCGAGAATTCCAACTCGCCGCAGCCGCGCCAGTCGCGCGTGTACGAGTTGGCCGACAATTTCAGTTGGCAGAAGGGCGCGCACCGGATCAGATTCGGCGGGGGTCTCGAGCACGTGCACGCGAAAGATATGTATGAGTTCTGTATCACCCCTTGCACCGGCGTCTATTCCGTGGAAAGCACGCAATCCCTGGTCGCGGCGGGAAAGCTGGCCGGGCAGTTGGCCACCTATTTGCCGAGTCTCCCCACCAGCATCAGAAGCAGTGCGGACTTGCTCAATTTACCGGTCTTCAATACCGCGACCAATGGTCACAGCGGCATCCCGGTGGGGGATGGCAGCTTTCCGGGAAAGTACGAGCCCGGCCAGGCCGGCAACCAGTGGAAGCCCAGACTCTATGTGGCCGACGTTTGGAAGGTCAAGCCCAACCTCACGATAAACGGCGGGCTAAGCTGGGGATTCGAGACCGGTCTGTGGTACACCAACCTGCCGATGCCGGCCTACCTGGCGCCAATCGTGGGATCCAATAATCTTCACGCGCCTCCCATCAACTATAGCGACTTCGCGCCGCAGATCGGCTTCGCCTGGGCGATCGGCAAGAACCAAAAAACGGTCATCCGGGGAGGGGCCGGCATGTTCTGGGACAGCGACCAACTGTGGCATATTCTTAGAACCTCCGCCAACATCGGACCTCTGGGCGACGGGCGCATTCAGTTGAGCGCAGCCTCGTTCACCAACATATTTCCCGACATCGTCAACCTGAGCACCGGCGCGCCGCTGGCCATCGGGGCGCCGCTTCCTCTCAACACGCTTACCAACTTGACGCTGGGCCAGTTCATGCAGATCTACAACCAGCAAATTCCGGCACTGATACAAGCGCTCGCTCCCACGCCGCCAAAAAGCGGACCCTTCCAATGGACCGGCCTCGATTACGCCAAGACAGGGATCGATATCGCCTGGCCTGATTTCCCCTTGCTGCGGAGCTATCAGACCTCGCTCGGCATCCAGCACGAGTTCGGGAACCAATTTGTTCTCCAGGCGGACTGGGCGCGCCGCCAGTTCGAAAACGTCGACCTGTCGGAATTGGATCTGAATCGCTCGACACGCTATGTCAACGGTGTGCAGTCGCCCGTGATTCCGACCTGCACGGCGGCGCAGAAAGCCCTGGGCGTCGGAATACCAGGTCAGGAGTGCTCGCTCGGCCCGATCGCTTTCTGGTATCCGGAGGGCCGCGCGGTGTATGACGGCCTGCTGGTGAAGCTGCAAAAGCGCATGGCGCAGAACTACCAGTTCACCGCCTCGTACGCGCTCCAGAAAAGCTTGACTATGGTCCCAACCGTGAACCTGGGCAACTTTGGGGCGGGTTACGGCCCCAATACGCCGATGCAGACTCTGAATCTTTCGGGGCTCGGAAACCTGCCCTGGGGCTTCAAGTTGAGTGTCAACAACTTCTTTCGCAGCCGGGTCCCGGTCACGCCGACACTGCCTGGCGTGGACCTCAACGGCGCCGGCAATTCCAATTTCCCGATTTCCGAAGCAGTCTCCTCCGGATTAGGCTACAACTGTTTCAATTTTGGCTGCGGCAAGTCAGATCTGGCGAAGGCGGTCAGCACTTTTAACTCCACCTACGCAGGCACCAAGGATGCGCGCGGCGTG
The DNA here is from genome assembly GCA_035632015.1 of Bryobacteraceae bacterium. Classification (GTDB taxonomy): domain Bacteria; phylum Acidobacteriota; class Terriglobia; order Bryobacterales; family Bryobacteraceae; genus Palsa-89. Next base: position 22,295 of record DASQHQ010000169.1, on the reverse strand, counting down.
ACTATCCCGAAGTACACCCTCCCGCCGGACTATCAGTTCGGCGACCCGACGTTCGATACGGATTTCAGGTTGACCAAGGAGTTTGCCTTGAAAGAGCGGTACCGATTCCAGGTGTTCGGCGAATTCTTCAACGCCTTCAACATCGCGAATCTCACGGGATACTCTTTCAACCTGGATACACTGAACTCCAATCCGGCCAAGCAGACCTACGGCTTTGGCCAGGCCACGGGCAGGTTCGCTCAGGTGTTCGGATCGGGCGGGCCGCGAGCCATCCAGGTCGGAGGACGAATTAGCTTTTGATATGGCCTTTTGACAACAGCCTGAGGAGCGCACGAGTGGCCAGCTTGCATTTGACAGCAAGACATTCTTAGGAAGATGATGATACAAAGCGCTAATTGCGCGAGGAGGTTCACGATGCGGAGCCGGGTATTTCTGGGTTACTTAGGATCTGCAGTTTTGTTGACCGCATTTGTCTGTGTCCTTGCGGGCACGACGCAATCGGTGGCGTTGGGTGCAACCGTCGAGCAGCCGGTCCCGACGTTTTCCAAAGACATCGCGCCCATTTTTCAACACTCCTGCGACAACTGCCATCGTGAGGGCTCGATCGCGCCGATGTCGCTGCTGACGTACAAGGATGCCCGGCCGTGGGCGCGATCCATCAAGGAAAAGGTGACGCGCCGGCAAATGCCGCCCTGGCACATCGACCGCAATGTCGGCATCGCCAAGTTTAAGGACGATCCATCGCTGAGCGACGCCCAGGTCGCAGCCATCGTGGCATGGGTCGATCATGGAGCGCCCGAGGGCAATCCCGCTGACATGCCTCCGCCGCCGAACTTCGCGGACGCGGACAAGTGGCATTTTAAGCCCGACGTGGTGATTTCTATGGCCAAGCCGTATGTGCTCAAGGCCAACGGCGGGGATGAATACGCCGATGTCGACATCGATCCGGGGCTGACCGAAGACAAGTACATTCAGGCCATAGAGACCAAGCCGGACCAGGGCTACAAAGTTGTGCACCACGCCACCACGAACCTGGTGGAAGACCCGGAAGACGATCCGATCGGCCTGTTTCTGAATGAATACGCCATCGGCAAGAACGCCGATGTCTTTCCGCCCAATGCCGGCCGTCTGATCAAAGCGGGTTCTATGATTCATTTGAACCTGCACCTGCACCCGGACGGGCAAGAGACGCCAGTGAAGCTTTCCATCGCCTTTAAGTTCTTCCCCAAGGGGGTGGTTCCCAAGTACGTGGCGTTCACGCAGCACATGGGCGACGTTAACGATCTGGACCTCGCCGCTGGCCAGATTACGCGCACGGACGGCTACTTCCGGCTGCAGAAGCCCGCGGTGCTGACGGCATTTCAGCCGCACTTCCACATGCGCGGCAAGGCGCAGTGCATCGAAGCGATCTATCCGGATGTCCGGCCGGATTCGGCGCGGCCCGGTCCGGCGCGGAGTGACACCATCAGTTGTGTAAGCGATTATCAATTCGGTTGGAGCATCACCTATCCCTACGCCGACGATGTTGCGCCGCTGCTGCCGGCCGGTACCGTGATTCATGTCACCACCTGGCACGACAACAGCGATAATAATCCGCACAATCCGAATCCGAAGAACTGGGTGGGAAGCGGGCAGCGGACCATCGATGAGATGAGCTTCGCCTGGATCAGCCTGTACTATCTCGATCAAGCGGATTTCGATGCGCGCGTGGCGGCCCGCAAAGCGGCCGCAAAAGCCGGTGAGTAGCCTGGACTGAAACAGCAGGTGCGGCGTGTCTTTCGAAAGCGCGTGGATTCGAAACCGCGCTCCAAAGGTGTGCCGCCGAAGGAGTGTCTCTATGGGGAGGAGTTTAGGCCCCGCATTTTACGCCATCCTTGCCGGCGTGCTCGCTGGCGGGTTTCGCGCACACGCTCAGCCGCAGTTCCCGACGGCCATTCCTCAAACCAAGTTCAACTCTGGTCAGGACGTGGTGCCCTCGTTTGACGGCTGGCTGAAGAACTCGGACGGCACATTCACGTTCGTGTTCGGGTACATGAACCGGAATTACAAAGAGGAACTGGCCATTCCAGCCGGTCCGGACAATAAAGTAGAGCCGGGGACCGCGCTGGACCAGGGCCAACCCACCTACTTCCTGCCTCGAAGGCACGCCTGGGTCTTTCAAGTGAGAGTGCCCGCGGATTGGGGCCAGAAGGAACTGGTGTGGACCATTACCGCGCACGGCAGGACCGAAAAAGCCTACGCGAGCCTTCAGATGGTAGAACAGATCGCCCCGCGCCTGATCATGTCGCACGGCAACCTGAGCCCGGGCTTGGACGATCCCAATAAACCTCCCTCGGTGTCGATCGCTCCGGTATCCTCGGCCAGCGCAGGGAGCCCGGTTAGCTTGACTGCGCTGGTCAGCGACGACGGTCTTCCCAAGCCCCGGGTGCTCAAGGCGCGCACCGAGGTGGGGCCCGGTAAGGCACAGACCAACTCGGCCGGCCAAGGCCGGAGGATGCCAGGCGTTTCGCTGAGCTGGTTTCAATATCGCGGACCGGCCAAGGTAACCTTCGAGCCAGCCGACCCGGTGCGCCTGGGCACGCCCGGCGAGCCGCTGGTGAACGGGAAAGCCGTTACGGCCGCGCGCTTCACTCAGCCGGGAACCTATGTGCTGCGGGCGACGGCCGACGATGGAGCGTTGTCGGGCACCAGCGACGTGACGATCACGGTCACGCGTTAAAGAGCGCGTTAAAGAGAAGGAGAGATGCATGCACACGATGGCTCGAGGGAGCGTGGCCGCGGGGCTCTGCCTGCTGGCGGCGGTAATGCCCGCCCTGGCGCAAACGGGGACCAAGAACGGAGAATGGCGGGCCTACGGAGGCGATCTGGGGCACACGCGCTACGCCCCGCTCGACCAGATTAATGCCAGCAATTTCAAGAATCTTGAAATTGCGTGGCGCTTCAAAACGGATTCGCTCGGCCCGCGTCCGGAGTATCAGTTTGAAGGCACTCCGCTGATGGTTCACGGCGTGGTTTACACCACCGCCGGATCGCACCGGGACGTCGTGGCGCTGGATGGAGCCACCGGCGAAATGCTGTGGATGCATAGCGAGAACGAAGGGGACCGCGGCCGCAGCGCCCCGCGGCAGCTTTCCGGACGCGGGCTGGCCTACTGGACCGACAATCGCGAGGAACGAATCCTGTACGTAACACCCGGCTACCGGCTCATCGCGCTGGATGCCAAGACCGGCGTTCCGGTCGCCAGCTTTGGCAACAATGGCGCCGTGGATTTGAAGGAAAATGACGACCAGGAAATAGACCCCCTGAGCCCCGACATCGGCCTGCACTCCACGCCCTTGGTCGCCAAAGATGTTGTCGTCATCGGCGCCGCGCACCGCTCGGGCGGCGTGCCCAAGAGCTTCAAGAACGTGAAGGGTTTCGTTCGCGGTTTCGATGTTCGCACCGGCAAGCGCCTCTGGATCTTCCATACCATCCCGCGGCCCGGTGAATTCGGAATCGAGACCTGGCTGAACGACTCCTGGTCGTACACCGGCAACACCGGCTCGTGGGGACAGATTTCTGCGGATGAAGCTCTCGACACGGTCTATATTCCGGTTGAGCTGCCGACCGGCGATTACTTCGGCGCCCATCGTCCGGGCAGCGGCCTTTTCGGCGAGAGTCTGGTTGCGGTCGATCTGCACACCGGCCAGCGGAAATGGCATTACCAGCTTGTTCACCACGGCATCTGGGACATGGACATCCCGTGCGCGCCGATCCTGGCCGACATCAATGTCAATGGCCGGGCGATCAAGGCGGTCGCGCAGCCGACCAAGCAAGGGATTCTTTACGTTTTCGATCGCGCCACCGGCCAGCCGGTCTGGCCCATCGAAGAGAAGCCCGTGGAAAAAGGCGACGTGCCCGGCGAGTGGTACTCGCCGACTCAGCCCATGCCGACCAAGCCGCCTGCGTACGAACGAACTGGGGTTTCGATCGACGATTTGATCGACTTTACGCCGGAACTTCGGGCCGAAGCCGTACAACTGGCCGCGAAATACAAGATGGGGCCGATTTTCACGCCGCCGGTTGTGAGCAAGTTGGGCGGACCGCTGGCGACGCTTTCGCGAGCGCAAGCCGGCACCAACTGGTACGGAGGATCGTACGATCCGGAGACGCACACGGTCTATGTGTTTTCGAGCGGTTCGATCGGCTCCTATGGACTCGTGCCGCCTCCCAACGCGCGCGTCTCAGACATGGAATACATCCAAGGGAATGCAGAAACGGGAGCACGGACTACGGGTGGCGCCGGATCGTCCGCCGGCGGCGGCAGGACTGACACCAGCGCGGCAGGCGGCCGGGGCGGCGGTGGCCGCGCGGGCGGTGGCCGGGGCGGCGCATCGGCCAGCGGCGAAGGCGGAGGCGGCGGTCTCAATGTGCGGGGCCTGCCTTTGGGAAAACCGCCTTACGGCCGCATCAGCGCCATCGATCTGAACCAAGGCGAGATCCGTTGGCAGATCGCGCACGGAGAAACGCCCGATAATGTACGCAACAATCCCGCCCTGAAAGGCTTGGACATCCCGCGCACCGGACGGCCCGGCATGATCGGCACGCTCGTGACCAAGACCTTGGTGATCGCGGGCGAGGGTGGTTTCGGCACGACACCCTCAGGCCAGCGTGGCGCGATGCTGCGCGCCTACGACAAGGCGACCGGCAAGGAAGTGGGCGCGGTCTATATGCCCGCCCCGCAGAGCGGATCTCCCATGACCTACCTGCTCAACGGCAAGCAATATATTGTGATCGCCGTGAGCGGCGCCGGCTATTCGGGCGAACTACTCGCTTTCCGATTGCCGGATTGACCCCGGTCTGGCGCGGTGAGCGATCACCACCGGCGCCAGCCCGACGTCTCGGATCCAGCCGCGCAGGCGACCGGCTGCGGAGTTTTCCGGCCGATTGGGCTACTGCTTGATGTGTTTCTCCAACATCTGTCTTCGCACTACTGCTCCGTACACGTTGCCGCCGGCATCCACACCCACGCCTTCGGCTCCGCTATGGTCCTTGGTCAGCGGCTCCATGTCTTCAATAAAGGCGCTCACCTTGCCGGTTTTGGCGCTTCCGATCCGGATGCCTTTCTTCCAGCCCGGGATTTCTTTTGCGCCGCTATCCGGGCCCGATTCCGAGTCGGCCACGTAAATCGTATCGTCTTTGGTAATGTAAATCCCGCTCGGCCGGCCAAATTGATACCAGATTTCCAGAAGCCGGCCGTCCTGGTCGAAGATCTGGATCCGATTGTTCACGCGGTCGCCTTCGAACAGCCGGCCCCGCGAATCCAGAGCGATGGTGTGAGGCTCGTGGATCTCGCCCGGAGCCGACCCCTTCGTTCCCCAGGCCTTGATAAACTTCCCATCCTTCGAGAATTTGACGATGCGATTGTTGCCGGTCTCGCGATGGCCGTCCGCCACAAAAATCGTCCCATTGGGAGCGGCGACGACATCAGTCGGCTGATTGAACGTATCGGGACCGTCACCGGCGACCCCGGCCTTCCCCAGCGTCATCAGAACTTCGCCCTCCGGGCTGAACTTGAAGACCTGGTGGCCCTTTCCGTTCCGGCCTTGTGAGTCGGTTACCCAGAGGTTGCCCTGCGAGTCCACCGTAGCCCCGTGAGGAAAGATGAACATTCCCACTCCAAAGCTCTTCAGCAGCTTGCCCGACTTGTCGTACTTGAGGATGGGTGGCTCGGTGCGGCCGGCGCAGGAATTGGCGAAGCATCGCTCGATCACATAAATGCTGCCGTCGGGGCTGGGCTCGACCGCGGTCACAGCGGGCCACTTCATGCCGGCGGGCAGTTCTCCCCAATCCCGAACCGTGCGATACGGGGTGGGCAAGTCGTTCACCGGAGTGTTCGGATCGCCCATGGTCTTGACCTTCGGTTGCGAGTACGCCCTTTGCCCGGACATCGTCATCGCCGCGGCAATGAGGGTGGTTAGCATCCATTTTTTGTAACGCGACATCGCAAATCTCTCAATTCTGTCCCGCCAGCGCAAGCGCCGGATCTTTCGCCGGAGTAGCTGCCGCGCCGATTGCGGCAACAAATTCTTTGCCAGTGGGATTTATCATAGCGCGCAACAGAGCGCCTCGCGGATGGACTGTCCATGCCTCGCCGGCAGGCGTGGCAGGGTTCCCGGCGGCGACTTGTGCGGCCTGGCCGAATCAAAACACCGGAACCCACCAAGCGAAGGCGCTGGGTATATACTTCCTATATGCCGAGCAGTGCTGGCGAGTTCAAACGGGAGACCGGGATTACCAGTAGTTTCTCGAAGTCCCCACTCGCAACTCTGCTCATCCTATCGCATGAATCGTTTCTCAAGCACCCGAAGATCCCAAGGAGGTGTGCGATGAATGTCAGAGGTTCTTTCCGGTCTCGGACATCTGTGGTCGGGCGGGGGTGGCTCGTAGCCGTCCTTGCAGGTTTCTTTGCAGCAGCCGCCGCGCCAGCGCAGTCGGGCGCATCCGCCGGCGACGTTACTTTCGCGAAGGATATCGTGCCGATCCTGCAGCGCAGTTGCCAGGAGTGTCATCGACCGAATGGCGCCGGCCCGATGTCGCTCGTCACCTATGAAGAGGTCAGACCTTGGGCGCGCGCGATCAAGGAGCGGACTCACGTCGGTCCCCGCGCCGGCGTCATGCCGCCGTGGTTTGTGGAAAAAGACATCGGCATTCAGAAGTTCAAGAACGATCCGTCTCTGACTGACCAAGAGAGAGCCAAGATCCTGAAGTGGGCGGACAGCGGTGCGCCGCGCGGCAATCCGGCCGATGCGCCGCCGCCCCGCAATTTCGAAGACTCCGACAAGTGGTCCATCGGCGAACCGGACCTGGTGCTGAAATCCAAAGAGGTGACCGTTCCCGCCAGCGGACCGGACTGGTGGGGCGATGTGGGCCTCATTCCAACCGGCCTCGCGGAAGATCGCTACGTGTCGGCGGTCGAAGTCAGAGAAATCAATGACGTCCCGAAGGCCGGCCCGACCAAAACAGTGGGTGGACGTTTTGTGTTCCACCATATGACCTATACCAGCATCGTGCCGGGCCCGCGTAGTTCCGGCAGCGCCGAAGAAGGGACGACGGCGACTAGCTGGCCCATTCACGAAGTCGGGCGCAATGCGGATGTTTTTCCGCCTGAGGCCGGCCGGCTTCTAGCGGCGCATTCGTCCCTGTCGCTGACCGCCGGACACATTCACTCCAACGGGCGCGAGACGAAGGCGCATCTGGAGTTCGCCTACAAGTTCTTCCCGGTGGGCTACAAACCGCTGTATCGCCGCTCCACTCTGCGCCTGGGCAACGGCATCGACATCGATGTAAGGCCGAATCAGGCCAAGCAGGAGCTGCATTCCTACATGACGCTGACCGAGAACACCAAGATCATCACGTTCGAGCCGCACCTGCACGCTCCGGGCGTGCGCATGTGCCTGGAAGCGGCCTGGGGCTACAGCATGCAGACGCTGAACTGCGTCGGCTACGACCACAACTGGGTGAAGCAGTACGTATACGACGACGACTCGGCGCCGCTGTTGCCCAAGGGCACCATCGTTCACCTGATCGGTTTTCTCGACACCACCGCGGCCAACAAGAATCCCGCGGATCCCAGGAACTGGTTTGGCGGCGGCCGCCGCTCGATCGCCAACATGTTCATCGATCTGGGCTACTCCGTCGCGCTCACCGATGAACAGTTCCAGGCCGAAATGGAAAAGCGGCGTGCCAGGATGAAAAGCCGGAATGATTACGACCTCGGCTGTCCGCTCTGCTGGGCGCCTCCGGCGCCGGCGGCGCCAGTGAACGCGACCGCGCAAAACCAGCCGAAAACAGCCGCGCCAGCAAACCAATGACGAGTCGAGGGGGGATAGCAGCCTCCAGAGGGCGGTGGCGTGCGCTCCCTTTTCTGGCAGCCCTCCTCCTCCTGCGGCCCGCCGGTGCGCAAACCCGGTTCACCTATTCCAAAGGGCAGCCGCTGGCGCCAACGTATGAAGGCTGGATGCCGAACGAAGATGGTTCTTTCACCATGTACTTCGGCTATATCAATACCAACTGGCAGGAAGAGTTCGACGTTCCCATCGGCCCTGACAACGACATCCAGCCCGGAGGGCCGGATCAGGGACAGCCCACGCACTTTTATCCGCGCCGCAGCCCTTTCCTGTTCACCATTCGCGTGCCCAAGAACTTCGGCACGCAAGAGCTGATCTGGACCCTGCGGGCCAATGGCAGAACAGAGAAGGCCTACGCGTCACTCAAGACCGACTACGAGATCGATAAGCAAGTGATTTCGACCGAGGTGGGCGGCGATTTCGGCAGCCTGCGCGACGAGCTTCGATATAACATGCCGCCGGAGCTCGAAGTTGCCGGCGAGACCCAGCGCACGGTCCAGCTCGGAGAGCCGATGACCCTGGTGGCGCTGGCCGGCGATCCCGACAATCTGCCTCCCAGGCGCGATGGCAAACCGCAGCCGCGTCACGCCGGCCAGCCCATCGAAGAGGCGGACAAAGCGCAGCCGGCCGCATCCGCAAACCGTGGTCCGAATCCCGCCACCCAAGCTAACCGGCCTCCCACTGCGCTGGTCATGGAAAGCGGACCGGGTTTGCGTCTGTCCTGGATCGTGTATCGGGGAAAAGCCTCTGCAGTCACGTTTAGTCCCGAGCAGATGAAGACCTGGACCGACAGCCGCCCGTTTGCGAACTCGCCTTGGTCGCCCCCGTACAGCATTCCCGATCCGCCTCCGGACGGCAAGTGGACGACGCAAGTCACGTTCCAGGAGCCGGGCACGTACGTGTTGCGCGCGGTGGCCAGCGATGGGTCGTTGTTTACCTACCAGAACGTGACAGTCACCGTCACTCGCTAGCCAGCGCAGAAAGCTGGAGGAGAACGCAGATGACAACAACACCGGGATGTCGCCGGCTCATGCTGGCCTCAACCTGCCTCGTTATTCTATTCACCATTGCGGGGCCCGTCTTCCCGCAGTCGCCTGCGCTCAGCATCACCTTGACCGGACAATCCATGATCCGGTCGGATATCCGCGTTCACGCCCCAGCCGCGGCCTCGACCATCGCGTCGCTGTTGCAGGGCGACGTGAAGTTTACAAATTTCGAAGCGACCATCCTCGATGAGAAAAAAGGCCAATCGCCACAAGACGGCCGGTTTCTCTCACCGCCCGCAGCGCTCGACGCCCTGCAGTCCTTCGGCTTCAATCTGGTGTCGCTATCCAACAATCATGCGTTTGATCTCAAGGTGGCGGGCATCCAGAACACGCTCGAGGAGGCGAAGCGCCTGAACCTGGCGCATGCCGGGACTGGGAACACGATCGCGGAAGCTGTAGCCCCCGCGTACCTGCGCACGCCCAAAGGCACGGTTGCCCTGGTGGCGATGGCATCCGGCCTGGTGGCGCCGGGAGGGTCCGCCACCGCAACGCGGCCGGGCGTGAATGAACTTCGGGTGGATGCCGCCATGAAGCCCAACCAGGAGGATTCGCAGCGCATTCTTCAGAGCATCCGGGATGCCGGCAAGCGATCCGACCTGGTCATCGTGTATGAACACAACCACGTATTCGACAAGCCGTTCGGCACGATCATGCTGGAAGAGCTGCCGGATCGGTTGGCGCCCCCGGATTGGCTCAAGAAATGGACGCACGCTGAAGTGGACGCCGGCGCTGATATCATCGTGATGCATGGCGCGCCCATGCTGCACGGCGTCGAGATTTATCGCGGCCGGCCCATCTTTTACGATCTGGGCAACTTCATTTTTCAAGCGCCGCCGGCAGACATACTGCTGGACGAACCGATCGTCTGGGAGAGCGTGGTCGCGTATGTCGAATTCCAGGGCAGGAATCTGCAATCGATTCAGTTCCGGCCGATCGCGCAGAATAAGATTGGCGAAGGCCAGCCCGACGTCCACGACGAGCACACCAATAACCTTTTCCTCCAAACACGCGGCTTGCCGTCGCCAGCCACCGGCGAGAAGGCGCATTATATCCTCGAGCGGTTGGCTGACTCGTCACGGCCGTTCGGAACAACGGTTGAAGTGAAAGGCGACACGGCGGAGATTAAACTGAAAGGCCGGAATTAAGACCAGTCGACCTTGGCCCAGTCCACGCGGCAGCGAAATCCGCTCACCCGGGGCTATCAGCGGATCATTCGGCCCCGAAGGCTAACAACACATTGCCGGGAACGCCTCCATTGCGCGGATAACCGGACGTAAGAAACACCATTCCATTGACGACCACTGCGCCCGGCCCTTCGATGGATCCCCCTTTGGCTTTCACGCCATTCACGGTCTCGAAATCCCGCATCGTGTCGAAATCCCACAGAATCCGGCCATCTTCGATGGAGTGCGCTCGAACATGACCGTCCATGGAAGTGGCAAAAACAACTCCCGGAATTCCCGTCACTGCGCCGGTTTGGGCCGGGCTGCAACCGGCAGGCGCACCCTCGGGACAGGGAGCGGCGTCAAAATGCCAGACCTGGCTGCCATCGGAGACGCGCAATGCGGTGACGCCTCCGCCTTGCTTGGGGTCCATGGTGGAACCGCGGCCACCGGGAACGCGTACGCGGGCGACATCGGAGATCGCAGCGTAAACTCGCTGGCCATCACTAGCCATGCCCCATTGAATTCCGCCGTGCGTGCCGCCCTTGGCCACCCGGGTTCGCCACACGATCTCGCCCTTTTTTGCAGGATCCAGCGCGAAGACGATGCCCGATTTCTGGCCGGCCAGAAGCAATGCGCGGCCATCCTGCGTGGCCGTCAGAATGGCCGACGAGCCGAAGTCGAAGTCCGGGCCGCACTTGGGATAATCGCGGCAGGCGCCACTGTAGACGTCCCCGGCCAATATCTGCTTGGACCATACGATGCGTCCCGTGGCCAGATCGAGCGCCAGCACGGCATCGCTGGTGTCCGTGGCGGGTATGGAGTAGTTGTCGCCCGTGGTTACATAGAGCACGCCGCGCTTGGCATCCAGAGTCGGCGCAGACCAGACGCCCACGCCGGAAGGCCCGAATTGCGAGATCCCGCGGGCGTTTTTTCCGGTCTCCTGAGAAGCCGGAATGGTGTAGGTCTTCCACACCTGCTCCCCATCTCGGATGCGCAGTGCGACGACGCTTCCCCGGAACGTGCAACACGCGTAATCCGGATCGGCGGAGCGAGTTTCTTCCCAGGACGCGACCGGTACGTACACCGTTCCGTTGTGCGCTACCGGTGCGCCGGTGAGCCTTGTGGAATCGTGCGTTTCTAAATGCTGCTTCCACAAAAGCTTGCCCGTTTCGGCCTGGAGCGCGTAGAACCAGCCGGTCATGTCGCCAAACAACAGGGCATGCTGCCTGCCGAGAGGCGCGGCCAGAATCGATGAGCGCACGGGCCCGTTGGCTTGAAACACCCACTCCAGACATCCGCTGTCCGCGCGCATCGCGTGGATCAGCCCAGCCGCGCTGCCGACGAATACCTGGCCATCCATCACCGTCGGGGGCGCGAACGCAGTCACGTCGCCATCGAAGCCAAACGCCCATTTCAACCGCAGCCGGCGAACCTGGTCGATATTCAACTTGGCAGCCTCGCCCGGCTGGAAGCGCGCGTTTCCGGAGCCCGGACTCCACCCGTTCCATGCGAACTTCGGCGCGCTGGCGAGCTTCACACTGCGATCCGCGCAGAATGCCGACGCCGGCGGTCCGGCCACCGGCGCATCGGTTCCCAGGTAGGAGGCTACCGCGATTCTGTCGTCCCGGCTTATGGTGAACGCGACCGCCATCATGGCGCCGGAATCGAGAGCACGCAGGATGCGTGCCGAAGGCATCTTCTGCAGCGCCTCGCGACGCGGTATGCGTGGATCGGTCTGCTCATGGCAGGCCGAGCAGCGCTTCTGATACACCATTTCTCCTGAAGGCGAAGCGCCCAGCAACACCACCGGAAACAGGAAAAGAGTGATCCTCATGCAGAGTACAGTATACTGCTCTGCCGAAGAGACCGACAGGGGGCGGCAAAGGGTTAAGTCGCGGTCCGGCAACCTGCGCCAGGCTTCGGCCTCACCTTCGTTGTCTTCCAAACCAGGGACCCGGCCGAGGTAGGGAATACGGCAAGGGCGGCGCCGATGCTTCTCGCTAAGTTACACTCTTCCGCCCAGCCCTGAGCGCGCGAAGATTTCGCACATCGGCTCTCAGAGTTTTCCGCTCCCGAAGCTCCAGCGCATTACTCTTTGCGACGCCGTTCATCGTTTCGATCGCATCCTCGAGCTGGCTCGTATCTAATTTGCCATGCGAAAGGGCTTGGCCGAATCCGGACAGAGACCGCAGGGCGTTGTTGTAGCCCTCCTGGTCTTTGGGAAGCGTGTCGCGCTGCGAAATAACTCGCAGATCACGCACGGCTTGTTCCACCAACTGCTTCGCGTGCTCGTACTCTGCTTGTGGCAGCGCGGATGGAACTTGTGCCTGTCCTGATGGCGCCGCTGTCTGACTGCGCACAGCGAATATTGTCTTTAGCGGAGATGAGATGCTAGCACTCGGGCCATAGTCCTGATGAGCAGCCTTGCCTACCATAAGCCATATCGTCAAACCCAGAATTGAGCCAGCTAATATCCCCGTGAGACCGGCAACTGCGCCCTCCCGCTTGGGTCGGGAGCCGACCTCGAATCCATTGGCGCAATTTGTTCCGAAGTCCGGGACGGCAAGCGGCTCGCCGTTGCCCTTCCCGCCGGTGCCGACTGCTTGCGTTCCCCGCGCGCGCCATTCGCAATACTGCCGAAGAGGCCGGCTGGGGAGGCTCCAACCGTCCCTGCCATTGCCTCTCTCGACGATCACGCGCGTCTGAGCGAGGATTCGAGAACTGATTGCGTCGTTCATGCTAACTTCGCGGAGGAGAATGCATCCGACGGGCCATCTTTGAAATGCTTGGAAACTCTTGAAAAGGCTGGAACGCGGCGTCCCTCGCGCGCCGAATTGTCCCAAGTCCCGCAGCCCGCCCGGCGACAACTTGTCCATCCTGGTAGGCCTCCCATCCCTCTGCTCTACAGGGTTTGTTGCAGATCAGCAATTAAGTCGTCAGAGTTCTCCAGGCCGATCGAGGCGCGCAGCAGGTTCTGCGGCGTCTTGGTGTCGCGGCCTTCAATCGATGCGCGGTGTTCGATGAGGCTGTGCGGGCCGCCCAGACTGGTGGCGCGCGTGAACAGCCGGACGCCCGCTGCGACCGCCATTGCTCTTTCGCGGCCGCCTCGTACCTGGAATGACAACATGCCGCCCCAGCCCGACATCTGCCGTTTCGCGATCTCATGGCCGGGATGCTCCGCCAGTCCCGGGTAATATACTCGCTCCACAGCGGGGTGTCGCTGGAGAAATTCCGCAACGGCGTGAGCGTTCGCTGAATGCGCGCGCATCCGCCACGGTAGCGTGCTTGCGCCACGCAGCGCCAGCCAACAGTCAAATGCCGAGGGTGCCGCTCCACCGAACATCAGCGACTTTCGCGCGCGCTCGAAAAGATAGTTATCGTAGCGCGTGATCAGAACGCCGCCCACCATATCGCTGTGCCCGCCAATGTACTTGGTCGTTGAGTGCCAAACCATGTCGACACCCAGGTCGAGCGGGCGCTGCAGCACCGGCGTTGTGAACGTACCGTCGCATACGCTGATAGCGTTGGCCTCTCGGGCAATTCGCGCCACGGCCGCGAGATCGGTAATCTTCATCAGCGGGTTGGACGGCGTCTCGATCAGAACCAACCTCGTAGCCGGCCGGACTGCCGCTCGTACCGAAGCCAGGTCGGTCATATTCACATAGGTTGATTCCAGCGGCCATTTTGCGAAGACCCCTCCGATCACTTGTCGCAGGCCGTAGTACACATCCTCAGGCGCAAGGATATGATCGCCTGGTTCCAGACCCTGCAACAGCGCCGTTGCCACCGCCATTCCTGACGAGAAGGCCAGCGCTTCTTTTCCACCTTCGAGTGCGGCCAGACATTCTTCAAGCGATTGCCGTGTTGGATTTCCTTCCCGTGCGTAACTGAAACCGAGCGGATATTCTCCATCGGAACCTCGTTCGAAAGTGGTGGAAACGTGAATCGGGGGCGTCACTGCACCCGTCGCCGGATCAATTCGCCGACCTGCGTGCACGGCTTGGGTCTCAATTTTCATCTGGTGAATTTTTAACTTGGCGCTCCTGCCCCCGGCCATGTCGCTCATATTCTTCCTCCCGGTCCTATTGTTCTCTTAATTCCCTTGCAGCTCAAATTCGCCTCGGGCTGGAATTTCGTCGACGAGCGACGGCGCCGAACTTCTGCGCGCAGGTGATTCAACAGTTGTAGGCCATCCGAATAAGACAGCGGCTCTCGCGCGGCGGATTCCGCCCAAGAACGGGTTTCCCGGCGTCATCCGAAGTCGGGTTCCTATGTTGCAGTTCAATCCGAGGCTAGTGCTGAGATGCCGCCAGAGCCTGGTCGAGGTCCCATAGGATATCTTCGATGTCTTCCAGGCCAATCGACACGCGGACCAGGTCCACCGTAACACCGGCCGCCTCCTGTTCTTGGCGCGCCAATTGCTGGTGCGTGGTTGAGGATGGGTGAATCACGAGACTGCGCGCATCGCCGACATTCGCTAGATGGCTGAAGATCTTGAGGCGATCGATGAATTTCTTCCCAGCCTCATAGCCTCCTTTAATTCCGAAGGAGAAGACCGCCCCGGCGCCCTTGGGCGTGTATTTTTGAGCCAATTTGAAATACGGGCTGGACGGCAAGGATGGATACTTTACCCAAGTCACCAGAGCATGCTTCTCCAGGTGCTTCGCGGCGGCTAGCGCGTTCAACAAGTGTCGATCCATGCGCATACCCAGCGTTTCGATTCCTTGAATGAACTGGAATGCGTTGAAGGGGCTCATGCAAGGACCGAGGTCGCGCAGTCCTTCCACCCGGCAGCGAATGATGAATGCGATCGGCCCAAAGACTTCGCTGAAGTTCATGCCGTGATAAGCTCGCGACGGCTGATTGATTTGTGGGTGGCTGCTCTTCGACCAGTCGAACTTACCTGCATCGATGATGATCCCGCCGATCGAGGTACCATGTCCTCCCATAAACTTGGTCAGCGAATGGACCACAATGTCGGCGCCGTAGTCGATCGGCCGGCAGACATAGGGCGTCGCAAAAGTATTGTCGATTACCAGCGGAACGTTGGCCGCATGCGCGATCTTTGCTACCGCTTCGATATCCAGCACATTATTGCGCGGGTTGCTGATTGTTTCTCCATACACTAGCTTGGTGTTCGGCTGGATTGCCTTGCGGAAATTTTCGGGATCGTCCGGTTCGACAAACGTCACTTCATAGCCGAACTTGCGGAAGCTGACATCAAACTGCGTGTAGGTGCCCCCATATAAGGTGCTGGCCGCGACGAAGTGGTCGCCCGACTCCAGCAGGCTCGAAATCGCAATGAGCTGCGCAGATTGGCCACTGCCCACGGCCAGACCCGCAACGCCGTTTTCAAGCGATGCAACTCGCTGCTCCAGTACATCATTGGTCGGGTTCATGATGCGTGAATAGATGTTGCCGAATTGCTGCAACCCGAACAGGGCTGCCGCATGCTCGGAGTTATCGAAGACGAAGGATGTGGTCTGGTAGATAGGGACCGCACGCGCCTTGGTCGTCGGTTCAGGCACGTAACCTGCGTGAAGAGCTCGCGTATTAAAACCTAAGGATCGCTGTGGTTGCTCGGAGTTTGGCATGGGGTGATTTTATCGATAGAACCCGTCAGCAGTCCAGTGCTATTCAGTGCGCCTTGCTCCTGATTCCCAGAACGAGCGGAACCGGCGCGCGGTCGCGTCTGGCGAGCCGAAACCCACGAAAAGGGCCCACACTGGCGCGCGGTCGCGCCCACGTGGCGGCCGGACAAGGTCAAGTTTCTGCTGGTCAATTCGCTGCCATAGGTCAGCGTGCAGCGGGTTGGCCGGTGAACCGAGCAGCCACACGGACGCACCCAGTTCTTGTAGAAGTTAGATATGACCAGATTTTGGGTTGCCATCCTACTCGCCGGTATCCTCCGCGCGCAGACGCCAGTTCCCGAAGAGAAGGATCCGTTGGGCCGGAACACGCCGCAAGACTCCGCCTTTCATTTCCTGGAGGCTTGTCACGCACGTGATTATTCGAAAGCGCTTCGTTATCTTGACTTAAGAAAAATGGCCCCGGCGGATCGAGCAAAACAGGGTCCGGACCTGGCACGCCAATTGGAGGACCTGCTCGACGACACGCCCTTTGATATCACCATGCTCAGCCGCGATCCGCTGGGAGACCAGTCGGACGCTCTTTCACCTACACGGGACCGGCTCGACACGTTTCAGGTCGATGGGCAAACGCTGGAGCTGCTATTGGAACGCGTCGAACTCAGACCCGGCTACCACGTCTGGCTGGTGGCATCCGACAGCATCCCATTGATCCCCAAGGCGCATCAAGTCGTGTCGGAAACGCCGTTCGAGAAGAAGCTTCCGCAGCAATTGGTTCAATTCGAGATCGCCGATACGCCGGTGTGGCGCTGGATCGCCCTCGCCATAATGGCTCTAGCCGCCTGGATGCTGGCAGGCTTTGTATCGTGGGCCCTGGTGATCGCGATTCGGCCGGTGGCCAACGTATCCGCATTTCGCGGTCCCGTGCGCATTGGTTTGGCCGTGGCCGGACTCAGAGCCGGGATGGAACTTGCGCCCTTGGCCACGCTCGCTCGATTGTCCTTTGACAGGGCGCTGGGCTTGATTTTCGCTTTGGCGGCCGCATGGGCAGGAGCGGTCGTAATTGACATCGTGGTGGAACGCTGGCGTTCCCGGCTCGACCCTCGCTTGCAGGCACTCAGCTATTCAGTGCTCCCGCTGGGGAGGCAGATCACCAAATTGCTGGTTTTCCTTTTCGCAATTCTAAGCGTTCTCAGCTTGTGGGGGTACAACACTTCAGCCATTCTGGCGGGACTTGGTGTGGGCGGACTCGCGGTCGCCTTGGCCGCGCAGAAAACGATCGAGAACTTGTTCGGCGGAATCTCTATAATCGGCGATCGCCCTGTCTTGGTGGGCGACGTTTGCCGCTTTGGCGACCGTACCGGCACGGTGATGCATATCGGGCTGCGCTCGACCCGCATTCGCACTCCGGATCGGACCATTGTCAGCGTCCCCAACAGCCAGTTCTCCTCAGTCCCGCTGGAAAACATTTCCGGAAGGGACAAAATCTGGTTCCATCCGACCCTTAACCTGCGGCGGGACACCACGTCGGACCAGTTATTGAAGGTGCTCTCGTCGGTGACCGGAATCCTGCGGGGCCACGCCAAAGTTGAACCGGGAGCTTTGCCGGTGCGGTTCGTCGGCGTGGGCCCTTATTCGCTCGATATCGAAGTCGGGGCGTACGTGAAGACCGCAGACTACGACGAATTTCTCGCGCTCCAGCAGGAACTGTTACTGAAGATGTTGCAAGTCGTGGAACAGGCCGGGACCGCGCTGGCTGTGCCGCTGCAGGAGAGCTTCGCATTCCCGCGGCACTGATCTGATACGAGAATGAGATCATGACCCGCGTGAGACTGGACAAGTGGCTCTGGGCCGCCCGGTTTTTTAAGACCCGCGCCCTCGCTGCCCGGGCCTGCGAACTCGGCAGGATTGAGTCCAACAGACAACCAGCCAAGGCTTCGCGCGAAGTCCGGGTCGGCGACCTGTTACAAGTTAAAAACGACAGCGGCGCGTTTCAGGTCGAGGTCCTGTCGCTCAGTGAGATCCGCGGCCCGGCCTCGGTTGCGCAAACGCTCTACCGTGAGACAGAGGCGAGCCGGGAATTGCGGGTAAAGCTGGCAGAAGAGCGCAAAGCGATGCAGCATTTCGAAGCCTTTCTAGAAGGCAAACCATCGAAACGCGATCGCCGCTCACTCGACCGGCTGCGGGGTAGAGCGTAAGCGCATGTTAAGCGAATTGGGCTTCCCCTCGCCCGGCGGGATCAAGGGCGAACCCCGCGAACGCATACCGGCTGGCGCACCCGCTGCGATAAAATCTTACAAAGCAGGAGTTCCCGAATGTTTTCGAGGCTGGCGTTTACGACTTCGTTCCTCGCGTTCGCACTGGCGTGCACGGTTCACGGGCAACCCGCGCCGGCTCGAAATCCCGATGCGGCCAAAGCCATCCCGCGCACGCCCGACGGCCATCCCGACCTGCAAGGCATTTGGCTCAACCACTACGCCACCCCTTTCGAACGGCCCAAGGAACTCGAAGGACGCCAACTGCTCACCGACGAAGAAGTCGCCGAATTGAACCGGCGGGCGAAGAAAATTTTTGGCAGCGGGACTAGCGATGCCGCAGCGCCAGACGCGTTCTTTCTTGCGGCCTTAAGAAATGTCGAGCAGTATAAGAGCGCGGGTGCAACCGATAGCGCCGAGCGGGTGACTGAGCTGGTGATCGATAACCGGACCTCGGCCATCATCGACCCGCCGGATGGAAAGTTGCCCGCTCTTACGGAAGCCGGACAGCGCCGCCGGGCTGCCTATGGCCGCTCACGATCCGGGACCGGCAATCCTTCCGGACCCAAGGATGTGGCGCCCGGCGATCGTTGCATCACCTTCGGCGTGCCTCGCGTGAATGGAGTCTATAGCGCGGGTCTGCATGGTTACTACCAGATCGTCCAAACGCGGGATCACGTGCTCTTGTTTTCGGAAAACATCCACGAGACGCGTATCATTCCCATGGATGGACGCCCGCATCTCTCGGATGCGATTCGCGGTTGGTCCGGAGATTCCCGCGGGCGCTGGGAGAACAACACCTTGGTCGTGGATACCACTAATTTCAAAGCGCAATTGAATTCCTTGGGTGTATCGGAAAATTTTCACTTGATCGAGCGCTTCACCCGCGTGGCGCCGGATGAGATCCGGTATGAGATGACATTTGACGACCCAGGCACCTGGACAAAACCCTGGACCGCTATGATCCGGCTGAAGCGGACCGACGAGCGGCTATATGAATTCGCCTGTCATGAGGGGAATGAGCTGATCATGCAGACCATCCTCTCGGGCAACCGCCCCAACCAGCGATGACCATCGAAGTCACGGCCCGCGGCGTCCACAATCCTGCGAGTTCATCGAAACTGGAAGCCTACGGCCAGCCTTCGGTAGAGATCGCTCAGACAGGTTCCACCACCCGGTAGCTATCTATTCGAAAAGGCCGGCGGAACCAGAGTCGTGAAATGCAATCACTCAACCAGGACGTGGTAAAAAGGAAGGCGCACGGGACGACCAGATTCTCCGTAAGAACGCCGTCCATCAATCACTTACAGACAGTCCTCAATGAAAACAAAAGACTTGTGTCTACTCGATTTGGACGCAGATGGACGCCAGTACGCCGAGTCGGCCGGTTTTGGACTCCAGCCTGACTTCGCATCCCGAGGTAGTTGACTGCCGGGTATTTTCATTGTAATAATTATTTTCAGCAAACGCTGAAAATGCCTACTACACTGAAAGACCCACTGTCCGAACGTAACGCTGCCGACCGGCTTGTCGCACAGTTGCGGGAGGTCCCCTTCCTGGCGTCGGCAAGCATACGGAGAGAAAGCACGCGCGGCGATTCGCGAGTCGATTTCATCCTCACGGTTCGTTCACCCAAATTCGACCGGCGCCTTGTGTGCGAGGTAAAGTCCGGCGGACAGCCGCGGATGGCTCGGGAAGCGTGTTTGAATCTGCTCGACTATTCCCGCTCCAACAAGCGCGCCTACCCAGTCTTCATTGCACCGTATATCTCGCCCGTTGCTGGTGTCATTTGCGATCAGTACGGCGTCGGTTATCTCGACTTCGCTGGCAACTGCCGCCTGGCTTTTGATCAAGTGTACATCCGGCGAGAAGGCTTCCCCAATCAAACGGCACAGCGACGGGATCTGCGATCCCTCTATTCGCCCAAGGCGGAGCGAGTTCTCCGGGTCCTTCTCGCGTCAGGAAGGCGAAGCTGGCAGATGCAAGAGCTCGCGGACGAAGCTAAAGTCAGCCTCGGACAGGCAGCCAACGTGAAGAAGCTCTTGGCCGACCGCGAGTGGATCGAGAACGTAGGGACTCTCAAAGCATTGGCGCAGGCAACTTCAGCCGCGGACTATCGACCAAGAATCGGGTTCCGCCTTCGCTCTCTGGATGACGCGGTCCTGCCCATGCTCACGGAATGGGCGGAGCATTATCGAATCGAACGCAGTACCGCTTACGAATACTACTCATTGCAACCGATTCCACAGACTGAAGCTAAACTCGCCGCAACCAGCCGGAGGATCAAGGCGCAGCTTGCCTTTAGCGGCTTTTCTGGTGCCGTACGGTTCGCCTCGGCTGTTCGATATCAGCGAGTCACAGCCTACTTCCTCGGTGACCTGGTGGAGTTGGCCGACCGACTAGGTTTGAAGCCCGTATCCACCGGCGCCAACGTCATATTGCTCCAGCCCTATGACGAAGGGGTGTTTTACAGTACCAGCGAAGTCGAAGGCGCACCAGTGGTCTCGCCGGTCCAGCTCTATCTCGATCTCAGACAAACTAAAGGACGCGGGGAGGAAGCAGCGTCAGCGATCCTGGAAGAAGTCATCAAACCCATATGGCGCTGACTTTTCGCGACTACTCTGCCGATCAAGTTGAGGCAGCGCGGTCCGTTTTGCTGGAACTCGTACACCTGCTGGGTGAATACCGCGACGACATCGTGGTCGTCGGTGGATGGGTTCCACAGCTCATCCTACCAACCGGCTCCATGCACCACGTCGGTAGTATCGACGTAGACCTGGCCCTGAACCATCGAACCCTCCAGTCCGCCGGTTACGCGTTCATCCAAGCACTCCTCTTACAACGAGGCTACGAGCAAGATCCAAGGCAACCGTTCATCTTTCACCGTACGGTGTTCGTGAACGGCAACCCAATCAAAGTGGAGGTTGACTTCCTGGCGGGCGAATACGAAGGCACTGGCCCGAAGCATCGGACTCAGCCGGTGCATGAGGGACGCGCGCGCAAAGCCCGCGGCTGCGACCTCGCGTTTGATCTTTATATCGAAACCGAGATCGAGGGCGAACTCCCCGAAGGGGGAAGGACAAGGCGCGCATCAGAGTATCATCGGTGGTCGCGTTCCTAGTGATGAAAGCAATGGCGCTCAACGACAGGCTGAAAGAAAAGGACGCATGGGACATCTGTTTCACCGTGACCAACTATCCGGGTAGCCTCGATGCGCTCGCTGAGGAATTCAAACCTCACTTGGGGAACCGGTTAGTGCAGGAAGGCCTGCAGAAGATAGGTGAGAAGTTCGCGTCGCCCGAGCACATGGGTCCCCGGTTTGTTGCCGATTTCGAGGACATTCAAGACCAGAACTTACGTGCAATACGCACCCGAGACGCGTACGAGCGGGTCGATCATTTGTTGCGTAAGCTCGGTGTGCGGTGACGATTCTTGTGAACCCCTTCCAGCCTGCGGCTCGCCCGCACCGCGCGCCCCGCTGACAGCACGACGCTTTGGCGGTCGTGCCGCCTCCTGAACGAGTCGCCCGATCGCCATGCGCCTGGAGCCCCGCCGGAAATTCTTCCCGGGCGACCATTGCGGCAGCTTCCTTCCTCCAGAACATTCTGACGGCGGGCGCGTGCTCGGTGAACCGCCTCGCTCGCCTGTTCCATCTTTGACGACTGCTGCTCCCGCCCGGGGGCGAAGACCCACTTCCCGAATCTGGTGGAACCGCCTTCGGACCGCTAAGCCGGCTTGGTTACACGCTCCCCAGTTCCCGCATTTCGCTTCCAGCACCGGCCAGCGACGGTTGCAACGCCCAAAAGGTCAGCCTTCCGTAAGCGCGCAGACAGGTTTCCACCACCCGGTAGCTATCTATTCCGAAAGGGCCGGCGGCACCAGAGTCGTGAAATGCAATCACCAACCGGGACATGGTAAAAAAAGAAGGCTGAGTACCGAAACTGAGCCTGAAGATGAAGCAGCGTGGCGCCAGCCATTCCAAGAAGAAGGTCGCTAACAGCCTGGTGGCCATGAGTTCGGCCGCGGTGCTGGCCGTTTACACGGCCGGGTATGTTCGCACGCGGCCCGCGGCCGATCGGTTCGCCAAGCAGGCTTACGAACGGCCGCTTGCGCCTGAGATGCCACCCAAGGAATCGGCGCCCGAGGCGAACCTCCGGCCCCCGGCGCCCAGCGGACGTGCGGTCTCGGCGTCTCCCGCGCCATCCGCACATTCCGATCCGAAGCGCACCAGGGTCGCGCCGCCTTTGACCGCGTCCCCCGCTCCCGTTACTACAACCACTCCCGTGCTGAGCGCCGAAGCTGCGCCTTCACCAGCCGAGACGCCGGCGACGGCTGCCGCCTCCGCTTCTGC
>DASQHQ010000168.1:0-3014 GCA_035632015.1 Bryobacteraceae bacterium | reverse complement strand
TGCGTACGCTATCCAGCGTCCGTCGGGTGAAAACGCCGGCTGTACCTCGTTCGCCGTTGTGCGCGCAAACGGCTCTGGGGTTCCGGGCTTGGGATGGTCCGGATCGGTCACGTCCAAGGGCATGGTCCAAATATCAAAATTCGTGCCGCTGCGTTGCTGATAGGCCACACGCCGGCCGTCGGGCGATATGGAATGCGGCTCCACGAGAGCTTTTCCCTCCAGCAGCTTCTGCGCGTCTCCGGCGCCGTCGCTGCGGATCCACATTAAGGCCTGATTGTCTCCGCGGCCAAACTGGAAGACGATGTGTTTGCCATCCGGCGTCCAAGTGGGATGGTAGGTCAGCTCGCCGAAAAACGTCAGGCGGGAAAGAACGTCACGTTGAAAGTCATACAAGTAAAGATCTACACCCTTGGTCTCCATTCCCAGCGCCAGGCGTTTGCCATCGGGCGAGAAACGGGGTGTAAAGTAAGCGGCGGATTTTGACAACTGCGGCTGGTTCTTCCTGGCACCGCTGGCATCCAGATTCTCAATCGACCACGTCTCCGCCTGGGCCTTGCCGCTGCGATAAACGAAAACCCCTGTTTGCGAAAGATCAAACTGACCTGCCGCCGAAGTGGAGCTGGCGGCTACATCATCCAGAACGGGCACCGGCTGGCCGTGCGTCTTGAGCGCCGCACGATCCATGCCGACGGCGAAAAGAGTCCCCTCGTGAACATACAGGAGATGGCCGCTAGCCGCATAGCGGCCGAAATAGCCGCCTTGCTGAAGAACCTTTCTCTCGCCGGTCTTGTAGTTCAGAACCTCCAGGCTGGCGCCCTCGTAGTCGCTGAGGTTCTTGCTGGTGGTGAACACTACGGCTTGGCCACCGGGCAGAACTTCGGGCCAGCGATGAGTTACCTCTCCGTCGCGAAGCTGCGTTAAAGCCTGAGGAGCTCCTCCCGATGAGGGAATGCGGTAAAGGGCGGTCGTGTTGGTGAGCGATGCGACGATCGTTCCGTCTTCACCCCAGCTTGCGCCGCGCGGATTGGAGGCTTCGGCCAACGCGAGTGGCGCGCCTCCGCTCAAGGCAGTTCTCTTCATCTTGCCGTCCGCAAAGAACCCGATGGATCGGCCATCGGGCGAGAAGAATGGCCCGGATCCGTCCTCGGTGCCGGCGATCACGCTTCCAGACTTCCTGTCCAGAATCCGGTAAGCCAGCATTTGTTTGCCGTCCGGACCGCGCACGGGATACACCAACGTGGTCCCGTCGGGCGAGATGGCAGAGACGGAGGCGGCATAGGCTGCGCCGACGTGCGCCTCCGGACCGAGATCGGTGTCCAGCCGGATGAGCGGAAGATCGCCCCGGCCAGTTGCCCGCATCTCGCGCCAGGCCGTGAAAGTCGTGACTGCAGCAACCACAAGAAACACAGCCGCAATCGCCCAGGGCAACCAGTTTCGCTTCGTTTCTGCTGCCGGCGCAGGTGCACTTGGTTCCGGCGCTCCCTCTTCCAGAGCGATTCGAACATCGCCGATGGCCTGCCAGCGCTTGCGCGGGTCCTTGCGCAAGCATCGCTCGACCACGTATCGGGCGTGAGCCGGGAGCGCGCTTAGATCCGGCTCTTTCCCGAGGATCTCGACCAGAATGTCGGAAACCGTCTCGCCGCGGAAAAGCTGCCGGCCGGTGAGCATCTCGTAGAACACCGCGCCGAAGGCCCAGATATCGGCGCGCTTGTCGACCGGCTTGCCGCGCGCCTGCTCCGGACTCATGAAGGCGGCCGTGCCGAGAATCATTCCTGCGCTTGTGGGCGAGAGAGTGAGAGTGGGCGAGTTCTCCAGGTTGCCGCTCGCTGGGGCGGGACCCTCGGTCACTGCCGCCAGTCCGAAGTCCAGCACTTTGACGACGTCGGACGAAGTGACGAGAATGTTGGCCGGCTTGACGTCGCGATGGATGATGCCTTTCTCGTGCGCGGCTTCGAGCGCTTCCGCAATTTGCCGGGCATAGTTCAAGGCGGTGCCCGGCGGAAGAGGTCCTTGGAGCGGCGCGCCCTGAACCAACTCCATGACCAGAGCGCGTTCTTCGATGCCGTAGATCTGCGCAATGTTGGGGTGGTTGAGCGACGCCAGGACTTTAGCTTCGCGCTCGAAGCGGGCCAGCCGCTCCGGATCGCGCGCAAGAGCGTCCGGGAGAACCTTGATGGCCACTTCGCGCCCCAGTTTGCTGTCCTTGGCTCGGTATACCTCGCCCATGCCACCCGCGCCGATAGGGGCCAGGATTTCGTACGGGCCGAGTTTGTCTCCGGCAGTCAGCGGCATAGAAGGGATTCAGTTCAGTTTAACCGATCAAGAAAACGGATAGCGCCTGTGTTACGACCTATCCGGACAGAACCTAGCAAGTTTGGGGACTCGGTGACCATTCCACAAAACCGGCCACTCCATCTCACGTGCGACTTGTCGGCACTCGCTGCGGCCACGGGCAGGTCACGCTACTCCGCCGACTATGATAGGGCCGACCTACCCTACCATAGAGACATGCATCTCAAGAACGCTGTAGTTCTGATTACCGGCGGATCAAGCGGCATCGGCCGCGCCGCAGCGAAAGTACTTGCACATGCAGGCGCGCGCGTAGCGATCACCGGGCGCGATCCCGAACGGCTGGCGGAAGCCACTCGCTCGCTCGACGTCGTGGGCATACAGGAGGACGTTGCGAACGAGGCCGACGTCCTGCGGACTTTTCGGGAGGTCAAAGAGAAGCTCGGCGATCTGGACGTCCTGATTAATAATGCCGGCATCGGGGTGCTCAAGGAGCTGACCGACATGGACCGTGCTAGCTTCGACGCCGTCTTTGCCACCAACGTGACTGGCGTCATGCTCATGTCGCGCGAAGCGGCCAGGCTATTCAAGGAGCGCAAGCGGGGCAACTTGATCAACATTGCTTCCACCGCTGCCTTGCGTGGCGCGCCCAAAGGTAGTGTCCTTCCGGCAAAGCTGCGTAAGGCTTTCTGAATCAGGATTTCTTTTTTGCCAGTAGCCGACGA
>DASQHQ010000167.1:0-2205 GCA_035632015.1 Bryobacteraceae bacterium | reverse complement strand
GGCACAGCTCATCCGCCAATTCTTTCCCGCTCATCTTCGGCATCACGATGTCGGTCAGCAGTAAATGGATGTCACCCTGGAACAGCCGCGCCTTTTCGATGGCTTCCTGGCCGTCACAGGCTTCGATCACCTGGTAGCCCTGCTGCCCCAGCAGTGAGGCAGCCAGCGATCTCACCCGTTCTTCGTCTTCGGCCAGTAGGATGGTTTCCGTGCCCACAGGCAGCCCTTGTTCCTCCTCAGGCTCACGGGCCGTGTCGCCGGCTTCGGCAACGCGCGGCAGATACACCCTCACACTGGTTCCACGGCCCGGTTCGCTGTACACGGTGATATACCCGCCGCTCTGGTGCACGATGCCGTAAACCGTCGATAACCCCAGGCCCGTGCCCTTTCCCTGCACCTTCGTCGTGAAGAACGGCTCGAACAGGTGAGATCGCGTTTCCGCATCCATGCCGCATCCGGTGTCGCTCACTCCCAGCATGGCGTAATAGCCAGCCGGGATTTGCGCCTCTCCCGAGATCTGCGGGCCTTCGAAAGACTGGTTGGCTGTCTCGATAATTAATTTGCCGCCGAGCGGCATGGCGTCGCGGGCGTTCAGCGCTAGGTTCAAAATCACCTGATCGAGCTGTCCGGGGTCGACTCTTGCGAGCCACAGCTCGGTATCGCATCTGGTCACGATCTCGATATTGGAGCTGATCAGCCGGCCCAGCATCTTGGTCAGATTGGCAATGGCTGTGTTGAGATTCAGGATCTTGGGCTGCAGCACCTGCTTGCGGCTGAACGCCAGAAGCTGGCTGGTCAATACCGCGGCGCGCGCGCCCGCCTCGCGAATGTCCTCGATGTCCCGGCGCCGGCGATCGGAAGGATCCATCGAGGAGACGACGAGGTCGCTGTGCCCGAGAATCACCGTCAGAAGATTATTGAAATCGTGGGCCACTCCCCCAGCCAGGCGTCCGACCGCCTCCAGTTTCTGTGACTGCCGGAGCTGGTTCTCCAGGCGCTTGCGCTCCGAGACATCGCGCACGTAGGCCAGTACCCGCCCGTCTTGCAGCCGGCTGGTTCCGATTTCCATATCAATGAGGCTTCCGTCATGGCGAATAAACCGGCGCTCTCTATGGAGTAATTCGCCGGCTTCGGGGTTGGTTGTGATGGGATGGCGCACCTGGTCCTCTTTCGGGATCAGATCGCGCACGTTCATCTTCAGGAATTGCTCGCGGGTGTAGCCGAGCATCTCCAGCATCTTAGGATTCGCTTCCAGGATATTGACGTGCTCATCGAGGGTGACGATGCCGTCAGAGGCCTGCTCGACGACCACGCGGAATTTCTCGGCGCTGAGCCTGCGCTCGGTTGCCTCGCGTTCCAAGTCTTGGGCGCGCTCCTTCAGTTCCTCAAACAGGCGCGAGTTTTCATATCCCACGGCCAGTTGAGCGGCCAGCATGGCCAGCAATCGTTCGTGTTTGACGGTGAAGCCGGAGGTGCCGATCTTGTTCCCGAGCGCGATCCACCCGTAGGTGCGGGTTGGCGTGAGAATCGGCGCCACCAGGTACGAGTCCAGCACGGCCATGCCAGGGGCACACCCCATCAACGCCGTATTGTCTGGCCCAAAGTGCCCGCGCCGGCACTGCCGCTCCGCCATCGCCTCAGACACAGGCCCGGCCAACTCGCACACCGGACAGAGACTCTCGAGATCGGGCGGTTGGACGCCGGCAGAGCAGTAACGCCGCACCGCGCCGTCCCTGTCATCCGTGATGCAAGCCGACGCGCACATGGCGCCGATCACCTCGCGCGCCGCCTTGCAGTATCGTCCCACCAAGTACGAGGGGTCTTGCGCGACATTCAGCTCATGTCCGACCTCGATCAGCGCCTCCAGA
Source organism: Bryobacteraceae bacterium (assembly GCA_035632015.1). Lineage (GTDB taxonomy): Bacteria > Acidobacteriota > Terriglobia > Bryobacterales > Bryobacteraceae > Palsa-89. The sequence continues at coordinate 337 of DASQHQ010000167.1, read as the reverse complement.
CGCGCATTCAGGAACTGCAGCTCTTCGGCCTGCTGCGAGAGCTTGTCAGTAAGCGCGTGAATGTGCTCGCGATCGAAATCCTCCACGACCGGCGGCGCAACCACGGCCGGCGCCAGACCCAGGGCGGCGTCCACCGTGCGCAGCAACTCCTCGGGATCGGCCGGCTTCGGCACTACGTACTGAACTCCGCAACGTTCCGCCAGCGCGCGCGCTTCTTGCATCAGGTAATGAGCCGAGTTGAAGATCACTGGGATCGTGGCGATGGCGGGATCCTCCCGCAACCGGCGGGTGAACTCGTAGCTGTCCATGGTCGGCATCAGGATGTCGGTGATGATCA
>DASQHQ010000166.1:0-15786 GCA_035632015.1 Bryobacteraceae bacterium | reverse complement strand
GCGAATTTTGGCACACTGAAGGAGTGTTTTCGGAGTCAGTCTTTCCCCTCGGTGTTCGCCCTGCTTTTGATCTCGGGTCCGCGGTCGTAAACCTGCCTCTGTAGCCAAGTCAAGGAGCTTTCAATGAAACTTTTCGTAGGTAACCTTCCGTATTCGGCGACGGAAGCCGACATAACCGATTTCTTCACGCAGGCCGGTGTCACCGTGGACAGCGTTAACGTAATGCGGGACCGCTTCACGGGCGAGGCTCGCGGGTTTGGGTTTGTGGAAATCAACGACGACGCCGCGGCGAATCGCGCCATCGAGGCCTGCAACGGCCGCGATCTGATGGGCCGCGCGCTGGTGGTGAACGAAGCCCGTCCGATGGTGCCGCGAGAGCGCAGCGGAGGCGGCGGCGGACGGCGCGAGGGTCGTGGCGCGGGCCGCGGCCGCTAGGCTCAACCTTCCAGAATCTTGACAATCGCGTCCGCGTCGTTGGGAACGACTACCGGCCGGTTGCCATACTTCGACTCGATCGGATTCCCGGCGGGATCTTTCAATTCTCCGCTGTGGTATTGATAAATGTAATCCGGATCCTTCAGCAAATTTCCCGTCAGTACGGCAATCACGTCGTCGCTCGCGCGCATAACGCCGGAGCGAGTCAGCTTCCGGATCCCGGCTAGTGTGGCGGCGGAAGCCGGCTCGCTGCCGATGCCGCATCTTCCGATGATCGCCTTGGCGTCCGCGATTTCCTGTTCGCTCACTTTCTCCACCACGCCGCGCGATGTCTTCACTTCACACAGCGCCTTCGGCCAGGAGACCGGATCGCCGATCCGGATGGCGGTGGCCAGCGTCTGGGGATTCGCCTGAGGGTGAAATTCGCCCCCGGAGTTCGCCAGCTCGTAAAAGGGCGCGGCGCCCTCGGCCTGAATCACAGCCAGGCGGGGCATCTTGCGGATGAAGCCCAAGTCGCGCAGCTCGCGCAGCGCCTTGCCGAAGGCGGACGTGTTGCCGAGATTGCCGCCCGGCAGAACGATCCAGTCCGGCGGATTCCAGTCGCGCTGGTCCAGCATTTCGATGATGATCGTCTTCTGGCCTTCGATGCGGAAGGGATTGATGGAGTTCAGCAGATAAATGCCGAGCCGATCGGCCAGCACGCGCACCAGCGCCAGGATCTGATCGAAGTTGGCTTCCACCTGGAGCGTGCGCGCGCCGTATTCTAACGCCTGCGCGAGTTTTCCGTAGGAGATATTGCCGTGCGGGATGAAGACGATCGAGTCGAGGCCGGCGGCGCTGGCATAGGCCGCCATGGAGGCCGACGTGTTGCCGGTGGAAACGCAGGCGACGCGCTTTTTCCCAAGTCGAACCGCCTGCGTCACGCCGCACGTCATGCCGTTGTCTTTGAAGGATCCGGTGGGATTGAATCCCTGGTGCTTGAAGGTGAGGCGGTCAAGCCCGCCGTATTGGGCGGCTCGCGGCGCCGCCAGCAGCGGCGTGTTGCCTTCGCGGAGCGTGACGGCTCCTTCAAGATGCCCGTCGAAAGGGAGCAGTTCGGCGTAACGCCAGACCCCGCTTTGATGCAGAGGTTCATTCGAAGTGCGGCGCGTGCGCCACGCTTGCATACATGCCTGGGGTTCAATCGTGCCCTGAAGACGAACTTCGAGCAATGCGCCGCAGTTCGGGCAATTGTAGATCGCCTCCGTGATCGGAAATCTCGCGCCACACCTCTGATCGAAGCAGGCTAACTCGGCTAGCATGATTAAAGTATCCACGATATGCTCGCGGTTCGTCTAAAGCGTGGAAGAGTGTCAGTGCGCAACGCGGTGCGGCCCCGGCGCCCGGAGGGGTTTGCGCTGATCCGGTTGCTGTATGGCGGGATTTGCAACACCGATCTGGAATTGCAGCGCGGCTACTACGGCTTCAGCGGGATTCCGGGGCACGAGTTCGTCGGGGAAGTGGTGGAGGCTGACAATCGCGATTGGATTGGCCGGCGCGTGGTCGGCGAGATCAACCTGGCTTGCGGCAAGTGCGAGTGGTGCCGGCGCGGCCTCGGACGGCATTGCCCGCGGCGTACCGTGCTAGGGATCGTCAGGCATCCGGGCGCGTTTCGCGAATTCCTCACGCTGCCGATGACTAACCTGCATCCGGTTCCGCGCGCAGTCACAAGCGAGCAGGCGGTATTTGTGGAGCCTCTGGCGGCAGCGTGCGAGATCCTGGATCAGGTGCGGATTCCTCTCGGCGCGCCGGTGGCAGTGCTGGGAGACGGCAAGCTGGGCCTGCTGATTGGGCAGGTGTTGAGGGCGCACGGCGCGAAGGTCCACCAGTATGGCAAGCATAAGGAGAAGCTGCGGCTCGTTGAGGCGGTGGGCGTGGACACTTCGCTGGTGAAGGATGGAAGATTGCCTGCAGCGGAGTACGATTGGGTGGTGGATGCCACCGGATCGGCGCGGGGCCTCGCAGCGGCGGTGCGCATGACGCGGCCGCGCGGGACTGTGATCATGAAATCCACCGTGCATGGTTTGACGCGAATCGATGCGCCTTCTGTGATCGTCAATGAGATTACGCTGGTGGGATCGCGCTGCGGGCGCTTTGAGCCGGCCTTGCGATTGTTGCGAAACGGGAAGGTGAGGGTGGACGGATTGATTTCTGAAGTGCTCCCGCTGAGCCAGGCGCCGGTTGCGTTCCGGCGGGCTGCGTCGAACGGCGTTCTCAAGGTGCTGTTACATGCTTAAACGCGGCCTGGCCTCCTGGCTCCTGTTCGTTTCAGCGGCAGTTTCACAAACGCCGGAGTACGGCTATCGCGTCGTGCACTCGTATCCGCACGATCGGCACGCGTTCACCCAGGGCCTGGAATTCCGCGCGGGATTTTTGTACGAAGGCACTGGATTGAACGGGCAATCCACCGTGCGCAAAGTCAAGCTCGAAACCGGCGAGGTGCTGCAGGAGGTGAGCCTCGAGCCGCAGTACTTCGGCGAGGGTATCACGGTTTTCAATCAACAGATCCTGGAGCTGACCTGGCGGTCCGGGATCGGCTTCGTCTACGACCAGAATTCGTTTCGCCGCTTGCGATCGTTCAACTATTCCGGCGAAGGCTGGGGCTTGGCGAATGATGGATCGGAAATCTACATGAGTGACGGAACCCCGCAGCTTCGCGTTTGGAATCCGGTGACGTTGCGGGAGAAGCGGCGATTCACGGTGCGCGACGGCGCCAAGCCAATCACCTATCTCAACGAGCTGGAATGCGTGCGCGGCGAAATCTACGCCAATGTCTGGCAGACCGACCGGATCGCGCGCATCTCGCCCAAAGACGGCCGCGTGCTGGGCTGGGTGAATCTGTCGGGGATCCTGAGCGCCGCCGAGCGCAGCGAGAACACCGACGTTTTGAACGGGATCGCCTACGATGTCCTGGGCGACCGCTTGTTCGTCACTGGAAAGAATTGGCCCAAGCTGTTCGAGATCAAACTTGTTCCCAAGGTCGCCGGTCGCAAGTGACCAGTCATTTTCCAAACAAGTGGCGCACTCCGTCCTTGAGCCGGGCATAGAGCGAGCGCGCTTTTGCGGGCGGCGGAGGCGGCGCGCTTCCCGCTGACTTGGAATTCTCGCCGGCGAGCGGCGCTCTGTATGGTTCCTTGTGAATCATGCGGACACGAAAGCCCTCGAACGAGTACGTTTTGCGAACCAGGCTGCCATCGTCGCCTTCCAGGATCAGTGAGAAACTCGGCGCGGCGCCGGAGGTGTTCACTTCGATCGGATAGTGGCCCGTGACGTTGCGCTCGATGTACGCCGTCTCGTAACGATGGTGCCTGTGGCTCCAGACGAAGACGCGAAAGCTGTCGAACTCATAAGGCTCGCCGCCCTTGGTGATGGTGGTCCAGAGCCAATCGTTCTTGACGGTGTCGCCTTCCTGGTTCGGCCGCAGGGCGAAGTAGGACGTAATGCGATGCCCCTCGGCGTACTGTGCGACTTCATCCGGAATCGCCATGCTGAGCATGCGCGTGAGCACCCAGCCGGCTTTGTGATCCGCGGTGCGCACCAGGCTCCAGTCATCCATCGGCACGGACGCAGCGGGCTTCGGCTCGGGTTTCGAAGCTTCCGGGTTGGCCTGCGGGGCCTCGGCCTTGGGTACCGACAGCGCGAGCCAGTTGGGTGGCGGCTTGGGCGCGGGCGGCAGCGGAGGCGGGCCGACTTTAGTTTGCTTCTGGCGATCTTTCGATTTGCGGCGCGGGACCGGCTTGGGCGGAGGCGGCGCGATGGCGGCAGCTGGCTGGATGCGCGGCGTGAGTTTGTGGGCGAGCACATCCACTTTGGCGTTCGCGGGAGCCTGCCAGAAGCTGGGTGACGACCGGCTCGGTTCGGTGTGCATGTTGAGCAGCTCGAACACGGTAGCGGCGCCCTGCGAAGGCGCTTGCGAGGCGTTCTCAGCCACGCGGCCAAGCTCGGCCATTTGATCCGGCGTGAGGAGCTGGCGCAAGTCGGTCCAGCCTTCCGTGCCGTCCGAGGTGCGCACCTTGACCAGCCGGTGTCTGTATTCGACGATCTCGAGTTTATCGCCGTGCTTGACCGTGGCCGCGACCGGGGATTTCGCCGCGAGATCGCGGCGCAGAGCGAGCGTGCTGGGTCCGGCATACGCTTCGCCCAGTGAAGGCGGGCGGGTGGGTTGCGTCGTGCACGAGACCAGCAAGCCAAGCAGAAAGCAGGTTGCGGCGCGAGGCAATATCACGAGCAGCAGTTTCTGCTGCTAGTGTAACAGTAATGGCCGGTGAAGCGACTCCAGCAAATGCTGAATTTTATTGTCCGCGCTGTCACGCCGCGGTGACGGATCCGCTGGTGTGCGGTGACTGCTCGGCCATCATCTGCCGGCAATGCGGGACGCCGCTGGAGCGCGTGGACGAGCTGGGGATCGGCTAGCGGCTCACGCCGGCGCAGACGCCGCTGGAATCCAGGTGCGCAGAAACTTCACCGGATCGGCCGGCCGGATTTGGAAGCGGCTCGCGCCCGCCGGAATCAGCCAGGCCTCGCCTTCGCGAAACGGCTGGCCGGCAATTTCGCCCATGCCGCTGACGAAGATCAGAATGTGAAAGCGATCCGGGGCCGGCACGTAGTGAATGGGCGAAGCGATCCTGGCCAGCTCGGTGTGGAAATACTGGCAATCGATCGGCAGCATGACGGGTTTGGGACGGCTGGCTGCTAGTGAAGCCACTTGCAACGCCTTTTCCAGATGTAGTTCCCGCGGGCGTCCGTAGTCATAGAGCCGGTAAGTGACGTCGGAGTTCTGCTGAATCTCGCAGAGCGCGAGACCCGGGCCGATCGCATGCACCGTGCCCGCGGGGAGGAAGAACGCGTGGCCCGCCTCCACGCTGATCCAGTTCAGCAAGTTGACGATTTCGCCGCTCAGGGCGGACTCGCGCAGGCGGTCGCGCGTCAGCGTTTCACGAAAGCCGATGGCCAGTTGGGCGCCGGGATCCGCACGCAACACGTACCACATTTCGGTTTTGCCGAGAGATTTCTCGTGCAGAGCGGCGAAGGCGTCGTCGGGATGAACCTGGACGGAGAGGCGATCGCTGGTGAAAAGGAATTTCACCAGCAGGGGAATGTCCGCTTCAAACCAGACTTCGCCGATTTTTTTTTCGGGGCTGGGATACCAGGGCGCGAGGTCCTGGGCGCCCCAGGACTCCTTTTCCAGAAAACGGGTGGAAAGCCGAAGAGGCGTGCTACCGTCCACTGATGAAACGCTCGATGCGGTCGAGCCCGCGCTCCAGTTCAGTCATGGAAGTCGCGTACGAAATCCGGATGTGATCCTTGGTGCCGAAGGCCTCGCCGGGCACGACGGCGACGTGGGCCTCCGAAAGCAGGCGCTCGGAAAACTTCATCGCGGACGTGATGCCATCGTGGAAACCAACGGAGATGTTGGGATAGGCGTAGAATGCGCCCTTCGGCTCGGCGATCTTGACGCCCGGGATGGCGCGCAGGCGTTTCACCACGTAGTCGCGGCGCTTGCGATATTCGGCCAGCATCACGGGGATGGAATCCTGCGGGCCGCGCAGGGCTTCGATGGCCGCCTTTTGCGAAACGGAGGTGGGATTCGAGGTGGTGTGGCTTTGCAGCTTCATCATGGCGTCGATCAGCGGCTTGGGCGCGAGCGCGAAGCCGATGCGCCAGCCGGTCATGGCGTAGGTCTTGGACAGCGAACCGGCGATCACGACGTTTTCTTTGGCGCCCGGCATGGATGCGATAGAGAACGGCTCGCCCTCGTACAGGAAGCGGCAGTAACATTCGTCCGTCATGAGGCGGACGCCGCGCTTGGATGTCAGATCATAGATGCGCTCAAACTCGGCGCGGCTCAGCACGGATCCGCTGGGATTGTTGGGCGAATTGATCATCAGCAGCTTGGTCTTGTCCGTGATGTGCGGCGCGATGGCGGCGGCGGTGACCTGAAAGCCGCGGTCTTCATCGGTTTCGACGAAGACGCACTTGCCGCCGGCGTAGTTGACAACGTCCTTGTAGGTCACCCAGTACGGCACCGGGATGATGACTTCATCGCCCGGTTCGATGAGCGCCTGCATGAGATTGAAGATGGCGTGCTTGCCGCCCACGGTGATCATGCACTCGGCGGGCGAGTAGTCGGTGCCGTAGTCGGTGCGATGCCGGTCGCAGACGGCCTTCTTCAGCTCGAGGGTGCCTCCGGTGGGCGTGTATTTCGTAAAGTTGGCATCGATAGCGGCGATCGCGGCGCGCTTGATATTGTCGGGCGTTGGGAAATCCGGCTCGCCCGCTCCAAAGTCGACCACGTCGACTCCTTCGCGGCGAAGGCGGTCGGCCTCGGCCGCGACTTTCATGGTCGATGATTCGCTGATTCGCGAAATGCGCTCTGCTAGATCCAGGGTGGCTTGCATGGATGGTATCAAGGTTAGCGGTGTTCTCCTAAAAGTCTCTTTCTTAGTCTACCTTCTATAGGGGGCGGAACGAGTCCGGTGATGTTTCCGCCCAGCCGGATGACTTCCTTGACCAGCCGCGAACTGATGAACGAATACGCTTCTCCGGCCAGCAGGAACACGGTTTCGATCTCGGGGCGCAGGCGGCGATTCATGAGGGCCATTTGCAATTCGTACTCGTAGTCCGAGACGGCGCGGATGCCGCGCAGAATAACGCTGGCGCCGCATTGCGCAGCGTAGTCGACCAGCAGGCCGTCGAATGAGACGACCTCTACGTTGGCGAACCCATGAATCACTTCGTGCAGCATATCGGTGCGCTCTTCGGCGCTGAAGAGCGGCTGCTTCTCGTCGTTGCGGAGGATGGCGACGATGAGCTTGTCGAACAACGCGGAGGCTCGTTGAATCAGGTCCAGGTGACCGTTGGTGATGGGATCGAAGGAGCCAGGGTAGATGGCGACAACGGTGGCGGGTTTGGGTCTCAAGGTTACTCGCTCTCGGAGGCGCGCCGGGCCATTGGTGGGTTAGTTTAGCAGATTTGCGGAGAGGGCCGTCGGCGAAACGGGGCGGCGGCAAAATGTTACAAGAGAAGGAATGGCAAGCATCTCGGAAGTGCGCGCGGCAGCGCCCGCAAAGCCGTCCGCGGAGCCGGCTCACCTGTTCCAGCCGCTCGAAATCCGCGAAGTTCGTTTGCGAAATCGCATCGGCGTGTCGCCGATGTGCCAGTACTCGAGCACGGACGGCTACGCGAGCGATTGGCACTTCGTGCATCTGGGAAGCCGGGCGGTGGGCGGCGCCGCGATGGTGATGGCGGAGGCGGCGGCGGTGCTTCCGGAGGCGCGGATCAGCCCGCAGGATCTGGGGATCTGGTCGGACGGCCACATCGCGATGCTGTCGCGGATTTTCCGTTTCATCGAAGACCAGGGAGCCGTGCCGGCGATGCAACTGGCGCACGCGGGCCGCAAGGCCAGCACGGAAGTGCCATGGAAGGGCCTGCATCCGCTGGCTGAATCCGAGGGCGGATGGAGACCGATCTTCGCGCCGAGCGCAGTTCCATTTTCGGAGAAGTATCCGACGCCGGAGCCGCTGGATGAACGGGGCATCGCGCACGTGGTGGAAGCTTTTGCGGCCGCGGCGCGGCGGGTACGGGAAGCGGGCGCCAAGATTCTCGAGATCCACTCGGCGCACGGCTACCTGCTGCAGGAGTTCCTTTCGCCGCTGAGCAACCGCCGCAAGGATGGCTACGGCGGTTCTTTCGAGAACCGGACGCGCCTGCTGCGGGAAGTGGTGGAGGCGATCCGCGGAGTCTGGCCGGCCAGCCAGCCGCTGTTCGTGCGAATCTCTTCGACCGATTGGGTGGAAGGTGGCTGGACCGGCGACGATTCCGTGGAACTGGCGAAGCAGCTTGGGCCGCTGGGGGTCGACTTGATCGACTGTTCGTCGGGCGCGAATGTGCCCGAGGCGCGCCCGCCGCTGGGCCCGGGCTTTCAAGTTCAATTCGCCGAGCGCGTTCGCAAGGAGAGCAGCGTTTTGAGCGCGGCGGTGGGACTGATCACGTCGCCGGTGCAGGCGGATCACATTGTTCGCACGGGGCAGGCCGATCTGGTTCTGCTGGCGCGCGAATTGCTGCGCGATCCCTATTGGCCGCTGCGCGCCGCCGATGAGCTGCGGCAGGAAGGGCCGTGGCCGAAGCAATACTTGCGGGCCAAGCGCACGTAGGCTCAGACCGCGATCTCTTCGACCATGGAGCGCCCTTGGGAGCGATCGCCGTTGGTCCACTGCCATTCCTCGTGCAGCCGCAAGCGGCCGTCGGGAAGCATTTCGGGCTGAGCGGTGCACCGGCCGGCGCGGAAACGGCCGGCCGCGTCGGCATGCTGGTAGCGCATGTCCAGGCGGCCTTGCGCATCGCCGATGGCGACCAGGCTGCCGAAGCGCACGCGGCCTCCGGCGTACATGGCCCACACGCGGGCGCCTTGCTGGCGGTAGTGGAATCGAGTCGCGGTCCCGCAGTCGCCGTTCGCGGTGTTGGCAGTTGAGACGAACTGACGCTGGTCCAAATTCAGCGCGAGCGGCGCTGGGTGGCCGGCCGGCGCGTCCGGGTGGGGATGAAGTTTTGCGAACGAGAATGCCATGGGACTGTCACCCCGCGTGCGGCGGAATTCAAGACGCTCACGCGCTTCCTGGACGCTGGGGATGTGTCCTGCGGGAATCCACCACAAGGCCAAGTGCGGTTGGGAGGGCTTCTCGAACCACTGGGCGCGATCGCGCAACGGGTTCAGGTGACCGCTCCGATAAACAAAACTCTGGAGCGCTTCGACCGATTCCCACACCGACATGTTGACCAGAATGCGAGCACCTTCGAAGGCCTGGACGCTAGTGGCATCGCCACCTTCGGTTTGGAGCCGCCAGACGAATCCGGGACTGCGGTCGGCCAGCGCGTTGACAGGCTGCAGTTGCGAAACGAAGCCGGCCATAACAGGAGAATCGAGCGGCGCGAGCATGCGCGCGACGTTGATCTGTGCCAGGTGATAGAAATTCATAGCCAATTCAAGCAAATTTGATAATACTATCTCTCTCGGCAGCGGCGGACCGGTGGGAATAGCCGCGGATGAACGCAGATTGACGCGGATAGATTCTATCGTCTGTGGGCGAGCATCATGATGTCCTCCGGGAATGGCATGTCAAAGCGGACGTATTCGATGTGCCGGGCATCCTTGAGGCGCATGAGGCGTTGGGCGTGGCGCTCAACCTGGTCTTTTGAAAAAACGAAGCCATGATCGGCGGGCTCCCAGGGAATTCCTTTGTGCTTGTGAAGTTCGAGCAGGGCGGCGGCGTCCTTCAAGTCGCGGCGCTCGTGGACGCGGCGGTCGGCTTGGATCTCGCGAAGGCGTTCGAGGGCTTCTTGGAACTGGCGGGAGAGGCGGTTGCTTTGGATGGAGAGGTTGTTGATCAAGCGATGGGCGTCGACGATGTCGAACGCCGTTTCTTTAGTAATTGGTGAGGCTTGCTCGCTGGGCGGATTGGCGGCGCGGTCGAGCAGATCGGCTTCGAGCCGCGGGATACGGTTGAGTCGCCAGGAGGTGTCGATGAGTTCCTGGACCAGTTGGGTTTCGGTAGCGGTGGCGGGTTGGTATTCGTCTAGGAACTGGCGGCGGTGAGACTCGTAGGCGGCGGGGTCTTCCGAGGGCAGGACGGCCGAGCGGGCGGTCAGGCCGTGACGCAGCGCGTTGAGCGACGAATGCTGCTTGCCGGACTCGGTGCGAGGACCGGTGGAATGCTGGGAGTTGGCGCGGTTGATAGCCGCGCGGTCGAGGGGAGCGATTGCTGGAGCTGACATATTGACGACCTCGCTACCGGGATAACATGAGCGCAGGGCGGAAGACGCAGGGGGACGTGGAGGTTGTTGATAAGGGAGCGAAGATGGCGGAGCGAGACACGTGACCGGAGTGGGCGGCGAAGCGGTGAACTCAGGAAAGAGTGCGGCCGCAGCTTACCGTGTTGGCCCGCAGTTGAGCTTTAAAGCGGGCCGTGCGGTTGGACTGGCGTAACACCTGAAGGGGCTTCGAGCGGTAATTTCGGAATCGCCCGAATTGGCCCACTTCTGCGCGCAGGGCGTTTTTCGTCAAAGTGCGATAACTTCCAGTTACCCCGTCATCCAGGACTTTGGTCGACAGCGGATCGAAGCGCCGGCCCGGTAGCACGCGCACTTAGCTTCTCGTAACTCGCTGATTGCGGAAGCAGAGTTACTGTGTTCCGATCACGGTTTATGTTGTTCCATGACAGCCTGGATCTGCTCCAGGCTGAACTTGTTCAAGCCGACGATTTTGGCTCGCGAGCGGAATAGAGGTGGCACCACCACCCGAGCCTCCTCCTGGTTGGCCGCCTCCACGACAAGCCAGGCGCAATGTACGCCGTCCATGCATCCCCAATCCGCATGGGACAGGAAGTGGGATCCCGAGGAGAGAAAGACGTGCACTTGCCGGGCGCAGGCCATGGTTTCTTGGGAATGCGGTACTTCGAACAGGAATTGCGGCATGGTCTGAATCGTTTCTGTACCGGGTGTGGCGTAACCGCAGGGCTATACGCCAGCGGTACGTGCTTTTTGATGCGCTTCCTCGATCTCTCTTGGATTACTCGGCAACGGGACAATCATCGAAACGGTCTGTTTGTATTGCCGGTACGCTTCCCCGTGGTACCGCATCAGGTCGCGCTCCTCAAAGAAGATGCCTACGAAGATGTAACCCGTCGTCATCGCCGCGAACAACAGATGGCCGGCCGTCATTTGCGGCGTGGCCCAGAAGGCGACGATGAAGCCCAGGTAGATGGGGTGCCGCACACACTTATAGAGGCCCGGTGTCACGAATTTCGGGTACCCGAATGCCTCGCCCCTGGAGTACTGGTAGACCTGCTGGAGTCCGAACAACTCGAAATGGTTGATCAGGAAAGTCGACACCAGTACGACGAGCCAACCGGCCGCCGAAAGAGCCTGCAGGAGCATCGCCAGGCCGCCGTTCGGGACGCTCCAGATGACAGCAGTCATCGGTTGCCACAGCCAGAACATTAGGTACAGGATGAGGCTGGCGAACAGCACAAAAGTGCTCCGCTCCAACGGTTTGGGAACGATCCTGGTCCACCAGGTCTTGAAACCCCGCCTTGCCATGATGCTGTGTTGCATCGCGAAGAGCCCCAACAGCGCGGAATTGACCAGGATGGCGGTTCCGAGCGAGCCCGGCTCACCCGAGTCAATGCCTTTGGGAACCACCCAATTACCCACGAATCCAACCGCGTAAAGAAAGCTTACGAAGAACAAGACGTAAGCGAGTGCGCCGTAAAGAACTGCTGAGATTTTTCCCATGGATCAAGATTTCTCCTTTGCAAGTATTCTGAGGCGCGAAGGACGCGCGGACAATGGATTCGGGATGAGGCGGAAGTGAGTTCTCGCTGAGGAACGTATAATGCTTCCAATGGCCCGATTTGGATTCGACGCCTTCGAACTGGATATCGAAAGCGGCGAGTTGCGCAAGAACGGCAGCCCGTTGAAGCTACAACTACAACCATTCAAGGTACTGGCTTTCCTGGTGGCCCACTCTGGCCAGACTGTCACGCGAGAAGAAATCCGCCGCCACGTTTGGGGAGGCGATACCTTCGTCGATTACGAACAAGGTCTGAATTATTGCATTCGGCAGATCCGCGCCGCTTTGGGCGAAGACACCGCCAAACCGAGTTTCATCGAGACGTATCCGCGCCGCGGCTACCGCTTCCTGCGTCCGGTGCAGGAGCTGCCGCGGGGCGAGTCCAAGTCCGAAGAACCGATTGTGCTGGCGGTGCTGCCGCTGGAGAATTTCAGCGGGAATCAAGAGCAGGAGTATTTCGCGGACGGCCTCACCGATGAACTGATCACCGAGGTCAGCAATGTGTCCCCGCAGCGGCTTAGGGTCATCGCGCGCACATCCTCCATGCAATATAAACGCACCACGAAAGGGATCGACCTGATCGGCCGGGAACTGGGAGTCGATTATATCGTGGAAGGCTCGGTCCGGCGCGACGGGAACCGCGTCCGCATCACTGCCCAACTGATTCGCGTCAGCGATCAAACGCACGTGTGGGCTCGCAGCTACGAACGGGAACTGCAAGACGTTCTCCTGCTGCAGAGTGAGGTGGCGGCTACCATCGCGAGTGAAGTGCAGGTAAAGCTTGTCACCGAACCAAGGCCCGCGGCCGCCGAGTACCGGGTCAATCCAGAGGCTTATGTTGCTTGCCTGAAAGCACGGTTTTTATGGGGCCGCAGAACTGGCGATGACCTCTATCGGGCGCTGGAGATGTTCTCCAAGGCGATCGAGAAGGCGCCGAACTACGCGCCCGCGTTTGCCGGGCTGGCGGACACCTATTTGGTGTTTCTGGATCACCGGCAAGTCGCACCCCACGAGGCTCTGGCGCTGGCGACCGCAGCGGCCACGAACGCGCTCAGGCTGGATGAACGGCTTGCTGACGCCCACACGGCGCTGGGGCATGTGAAGCTGCATGAGCTCGAGTGGGACGCAGCCGAGCGGGAGTTCCAGCGGGCGATCCAATTGAATCCGGGGTACGCTCCGGCTCATTTCTATTACGCGAGCCTCCTTTGTGGGCGCGGCCGCTTTGACGCCGGAGTCGCCGCGGCGCGCGAGTCTCTGAAGCTCGACCCGGTTTCAACCGCAGCGGAAGCAAGACTCGCAAGGCTCCTATACATCGCCGGTCGCCTGGAGGAGGCGCTGGAGTCAAACCGGAAAGTAATCGAAATGGCGCCAAACCTGCCGATCGCCTACGACGACCGGGGGCGGATGCTGCTGGCCAAAGGCGCTTGGCCCGAAGCCATCGCAGCACTGGAGAAAGCTGTCGCACTCTCCCATCGAAGCGGGCGATATCTAGCCTCTCTTGGATACGCGTGGGGCGTCACAGGCAGAGTGGATTTGGCTCGCGGAATCCTCGCCGAACTTACCGCGGCGTCCCAGCAGCGGCATGTTGAATCGTTCGACTTCGCATTGGTGAACGCAGGGCTTGGCGACCGGGATGAGGCGATCTCCTGGCTGGAACGTGCGTGCACGGAGCGCGACTCGCATCTGCCGCTCCTCGCAGTTGATCCGCGTCTGGCAAGCCTCCTTACGGAACCGCGGTTTGAAGCCTTGCTGAAGAGCATTGGGCTCAGCCAAGCGCCTCGCTGAATCCAAGTGGTCTTCTCAATGGTTCTACTACACCTCAGTTGAGTCACCAGTCTGGATTGTCAGCGGTTGCCCCGAAACGGCGTAGTGGGAAACGTTGGATTTCGGTTCCGTCCGGATGGTCGGCCGTACTTCCACTACTTTTCTGCGGATCCTCAAACTGTACGCCAAACCCCGAATTTGAAAAAGTAGCGGCAGGATGCGCCGTAACCGGTGGAATGCTGGGAGTTGGCGCGGTTGATAGCCGCGCGGTCGAGGGGAGCGATTGCTGGAGCTGACATATTGACGACCTCGCTACCGGGATAACATGAGCGCAGGGCGGAAGACTTGGGGGGGACGTGGAGGTTGTTGATAAGGGAGCGAAGATGGCGGAGCGAGGCGGGTGACCGGCGTTGGGCGGCGAATCGGCGAACTCAGGAATGAGTGCGGCCGAGACTTACGGTGTTGGCCCGCGGTTGAGCTTTAAGACGGGCCGTCCGGTTGGACTGCCGTAACACCGTGAAGGGCTTCAAGCGGCAATTTCGGAATCGCCTGAATTGGAGCCCACTTCTACGCGCAGGCGTGATACGTCAACTTGTCACGATTCGGGCCGTTACAGCCGCCAGTTCCCTTCTGTGAGATTACTGCTCACAAAACGGGTGTTTTGGAAATGGGGCATCGCCTCAACCGGGTTTTCGAACGGCTTTCTGTACAGGCCGCAAGTCGCTTAGGTTGTGGGAATGGCCCAAGAACCTTGATGCATGCGAGCGGTTAGTCGTAATTCGACTGCATGCCGCGGAGCCAGCCAACCGGAGTCGAAAGCCTCAGCGCAGAAATGTCAGTTTACGATGGTATCTACTTCGCGGACGCTTTGGCCTCATCGGCTCGCGCACCGGCCAGTATACCCGCCAAGCCGTAATTGCCCTCATGGCAAGCATACTCATAAACCGGCTGCGCCGACCGCTGCAGCGGAACCATCAGGCTCCACGGCTTGGTCCAGGTGTCCGGATCGTTCACGGTAATTTCCCACCGCAGCGTCTCGGCATCCTGGCGCGAGATCCGTTCCGTCACGTGCATCTTAGCGCTCGAGATACCCTGAAAGGCATCTGGCTTGTAGTTGGTGGTGTCTACTACCAGGGTGTTGCCTTCCCAGTGCCCGCGCGAATCCCCCATCCACTCTTGGACATCCGCCGGCGGATGTGGCTTGTCCTCAAGCTTGATGACGCGCACATCGTGGAACATTTCTGTCATGATCATGACCGCCGCAGGAGTTTGCACGATTTGGAAATAGCTCTGGTATCCCGCGCCGATCGTTGGCGAGCCACGAGTGATGCAGCGTTCCCCTAAAGACCGATCTTCCGGACCTCGAGCGGGACGCTGCCTGGCTATCCTCTGCTCTTCGCGGACCTTCTTCGCCCGATCGGTCAACGGGGGGATGTGTCCATCGGCCGGGTCCGTAATCAGCGAGGTCCGGTTGTCCCAGACTCTGTGATCGTTCCACTCCGAGCCGTAATCGCCGGTCTCGCCGTCTGTGCTGACGAAGCCAGCCTTCAGGCCCTTCACATTGGCCCAAACCGTCCGAAACATTTGATCGCCGAACGCGGCATCATTCTTCCCGCTGACGAACATCTCCTCAGCTTTTTGCCGCAATGCCTTCACTTCCGCATCGGTCAGCACCGGATGATTGGCGAGCTCCGCCGGGCGTTCGAGGGGTGTGGCATTGTTGTTGGCCCAGAACCCCTGCAAATCGGGGTGCCCATCCGAAGCCAAAGGCGCCTTATACTGCTGCGCTTGGGCAAACGCTGCAAATGCCATAACACAAACAACCAGACCAAAGGGTCGCAAGCTCATTTCCGGCTCCTTTTGCGCAAGAGTATACACGCTATGAATGTTACTGCCCTCTTCATTCGGAGGTCAAGGGGGGTATGGGGTGGTCGATCGGCAATCCGTATAACGAACTTGTCGCATGCCGCATGAAACACGGAGTGCAAATCGAGCTTTGCGGGGCCGTGGCGGCTGTTCACTGGCAAGCAATCTTCCCCGGGGATCTACGGTACTTTCGGCAGGTTAGCCCCGTTGCAGCGTTCCTCCATCCTGAGTGGAATCGGGAGCACGGCTGGATTGTGAGTACTGGAGGAGGTGCATGCAGAAAGTGTTTGTAAGCCCGGCGGGTCGAGGATTTATACCAGCGCTACTGGGATTTC
>DASQHQ010000165.1:0-10662 GCA_035632015.1 Bryobacteraceae bacterium | reverse complement strand
CTCGGGTTCACCCTGAGCCTTCGCGTAGAGGCCTCCGACGATGCCTTGGAGGTCCGTGAATTCTTTGACCATGTCCGTGGTGAGATCGCACTTGCACAACAGAGCGGAGCGCTGGGCATCCTTGCTTCCATTGAGCTGCTTCACCAGGTCGGCCACGCGCTGCGTCTTTTCGAAATACGAACCCACTTTGGCCTGGAACGTGACGTTCTTGAGATCCTGGAGCCGTTCTTCTAGTCTCTTCTTTTGATCCTGCCGCCAGAAGAAACGCGCGTCGTTGAATCGGGCGCGCAGGACTCGCTCGTTGCCGTGGCGCACCAGGCCTTCGGGGTCGGCGTTGGTGTTCATGACGGCGATGAAGTGCGGCGCGAGGTTTCCGTTGCTATCTTCAACAGAGAAATACTTTTGGTGGTGCCGCATCACGGTGATCAGCACCTCTTGCGGCAGCTCGAGATATTGGCGATCGAAACTGCCCAGGATGGCGGTTGGGAACTCGGTGATGTAGACCAGGGTGTGGAGCAGGTCGGGGTCGGGCTTGACTCGAAGACCTTGCCGCGCGAGGAGGGCGGCAATCTCGGTTTCGATCTTGAGGCGGCGCGTTTCGGCGGAAAGGATGACGCCGTTGGCCAGGAGCTGGTCCTCAAAATTCGCGATCGTGACCGGAATGGAAGGCTTGCCGAGGAGGCGGTGACCGACGGTAGTGGTGGCGCAGGCGACGCTGCCGATGGAGAACGAAAGTGGTTTTTCTAAAAACGAAGCCACCAGCCAGCGGATGGGGCGGATGAAGCGCTCAGTGCCTTTCCCGTTCCAAACCATGGTCTTAGGCCACTGAATCTTAAGAATCAGATGGGGCAGCTCGCGGGCCAGGATGGCTGCGGTCGCCTGGCCCTGGGTTCGTTTTGCAAAGCTGAAGTATTCGCCTTTGGCAGTGGATTGGGTACCGAGCTGGTCGGGCGTGGTTCCCATTTTTTTGGCGAATCCGGCGGCGGCGCCGGGGCCGGCGGACTTGGGCGGACCGAGAACGAGCTCTTCGGAATCCGGCTGGCGCTCGATCAATTTTTCGGCGCGCAGGACCAGGCGGCGCGGAGTGGCGTCGACGCGGCTGACTCGGCCGCCTAGATTGTGCTGATCCAGCAAACCTTGAAACATATCCTGCAAGTTGTTCAGAGCAGGCACAATCATCCAGTCCGGAATCTCTTCTGTTCCGATTTCGAGCAAGAACGGGACGCTCACGCGACGGCCCCTTCGGCGGGCGCGGTCTGCTCCACCCAGGCTTTGGCCACAGCCAGCGCCAGCCTTCGAACGCGCGCGATGACGCCCACGCGCTCGGTGACGCTGATGGCGCCGCGCGAGTCCAGCAGGTTGAACAGGTGCGAGCACTTGAGCACCTGATCGTAGGCCGGCAGCACCGCGTCGGGACACTTGATGAGGCGCTGGCACTCCCGCTCGTGCAGATCGAAGAGCTGCCAGAGCATGGCGACGTCGGCCAGCTCAAAATTGTATTTCGAAAACTGGCGCTCTTCGAGGAACCGGACTTCGCTGTAGCGGACTCCCGGAGTCCACTCGATGTCGTAGACGCTGTCGGCATTTTGCAGGAACGCTACGAGCCGCTCGAGGCCGTAAGTCAGCTCGGCCGGGACGAGGTCGAGATCGAAGCCGCCGCACTGCTGGAAATAAGTGAACTGCGTGATTTCGAGACCGTCCAGCATCACCTGCCAGCCGATGCCCCAGGCGCCGAGCGTGGGCGCTTCCCAGTTGTCCTCTTCGAACTTGATATCGTGCTTGGCCAGGTCGATGCCGATGGCGGTGAGGCTGCCGAGATAGTGATCGATCACGTCGGCGGGCGACGGCTTCAGGATCACCTGGAGCTGCTGGTGCTTATAGAGGCGGTTGGGATTTTCGCCATAGCGGCCGTCGGCTGGGCGGCGGCTGGGCTGCACGTAGGCGACGCGGTAGGGTTGCGGGCCGAGCACGCGCAGGAACGTCTCGGGGGCCATGGTGCCCGCGCCGACTTCGACGTCGTAGGGTTCGGTGATGATGCAGCCGCGATCGGACCAATACTTCTTCAGGTTGAAGACGGTGTCCTGGTAGGTTGGGCCGGTCCTGGCTTTCGCTCCGCTCATAGGACCTCCAGGATGGCGGGCGTTCGGAGTTTTCGTTCCACGTGTTCTTCGATCAAGCGGTTCAGGAGGCGGCGCAGATCTTGCGCGGTGTCGCGGGTCCAGGCGCGCGGCACGAGCTGGTGGACCGGCGTGATCAGCATTTCGTCCGCGATGGCGCGCGACCCGGGACTGACGCGCAGGTCGGGCAGAAATCCGGCCAGGCGCACGGCCCACAGCGCGAAATAGGTGACGGCGGCGAAGACATTGCCTCCGGCGCGCAGGTAGTCCAGCACGGCGATCAGTAGACGGAAGTGGCGCTCGTTGGTTTCGTTGGGCGGCAATAGCTGCTCCGTGACCTCGGCCAGGTAATCGAGTGCGACACTCGCTTCGTACTGCGAGGCCAGCGCGAACTGCGAGTGGACCAGCTCACAGGAGTTCAGGCTGACCAGTTCGCGGTTCTCCTTTTGATAATACGACACCGTGGCGTGCGACAGCCGTTCCAGGCCCGAGCCGAAGTTAGATTTGGGTCGGCGGGCGCGGCGGGCGACGCCGCGGAGCTTGCCCTGGTCGCGAGTGAAGAAGCTGACGATGAGGTCAGATTCGCGGAAGGGGTAGGTCTGGAGGATGAAGGATTCGCTCGAGCGAGCGGGCATTCGGGAGATGGTTCAGGAACTACGATAACAGGTTTGGTACGGCACTAGATCCTGCCCGTCGTTTCGTTGGCGGAACGGGACTATATGCGATCGCCGCTCCTAAAGAAAACTGAATAGATTCCGCCAACTCGGTTTTTCCAGGAAAACCAGTCCTTGCGAATCTGGCCAACAGTGCCGATGTCAAAGCCGTGTCCGTGAACCGCTGGATTCCGGTGTTGGTATACAGCCTCTGTTGCTTCTACTATTGCCCCGCGGTCCAGTCCGTACTGCGTGAAGAACTCCCCGATCTCGACCTGAGGATGTCGAAGAATCAGTCTCATCGTGCCGAGTGTATACTTGTCAACCCTTTCGCCTGGCTTCCATAATGGTTTTTCCCTTCGCTCAACATCCTTCCACTCTTGTGGGGCTACAAGACTCTTCAACTGGCGATATTTTAAGAAATCAAAGAGTCCCGCCATCACCGAGTGTTGTAGCTGAAGCTCAAAAGCCGTTGCCAGGGCATCAATGATTTTCCCTGGCGCCGCAAAATCGTGGATCCGATGCATCTGCTCACTTGCAAGTAACTGGTTACGCACTCTCGCAGTGAGTTTCTTCCAAGTATTTGAGAGCTCATCGAGGAGCGAGTTCTCGCATGCGTAAGGGTCGTTGCCTTCCACGTGCGAAGCTATGCGCGCGAGCGCGTCGATCATTGCATCCTCCCGCTGCTGGGCCTCCGTTTGGGCGCGCTGTATATCCTGTAGCATCTCCTCCCTACGATCCGATTCGTGTCCTGACGAGGGGTATGGTTCAGATTGCAGCCCTCGCAATTGTGCGCCGGCGGCCAAGTGCGCCAGATTGAGGAGCCCCAGGAGGTTGAGATCACGGGGCGGTTGACCGAGTAATTCCTCCCACTCTTCCATGTCACTGGTGAGTTCTAGCCGCACCGGCTAGCCGCGCAAATAGGCGTCGTCGCCGCTTTTCCAATCCTCGCGCGGCGGCGAGAACAGGTCCACCGCGATGCAATCCTCCAGCGCCTCGGCGCTATGCGGCAGGTGGGGGGGAATTCGCAGAACCTGGCCCGGCTTGAGGATCTTTTCCACGCCGGCTAGAACGAACTTCAGCGAGCCTTGTTCCAGCATCGAGATCTGCTCGTTCGGATGGCTGTGCTCGGGCACGCGTCCGCCCTTCTTCAGATACACGCGCGCCACCGTCATGGTCTCGCCGTGAATCACCTGGCGGGAGAATAGCGGGCTCAACTGCTCTTTTTCGATCTGATCCCACTGGTGGATTTGCATCGCGGTGCCGATTCTAGCACAATGCCGCCGATGCGCAGTGTATGATGAACAAGAATGCGAGCAAAACAGAGCGGGGTAGCCTCTTGAAAGGCGTTGTGCTAGCCGGGGGCACGGGCAGCCGGCTGTTTCCCCTCACCAAGATCACCAACAAGCATTTGTTGCCGATCTACGACAAGCCCATGATCTACTACCCCATCCGGACCCTGGTGGACGCCGGCATCCGCGAAATCCTGGTGGTCACCGGCGGGCGCAATTCCGGAGATTTTCTGAGGCTGCTCGCCAACGGCAAGGAATTCGGCCTGAAGCACCTGGATTACACCTACCAGGAAGGCGAAGGTGGGATCGCAGACGCGCTCGGGCTGGCCGAGCACTTCGCGGACGGCAAAAGCATCTGCGTGATTCTGGGCGACAATATCATCGAAGGCAGCATCCGGGATGCGGTGGAGGAGTTCCGCAAGCAGCCGGCGGGCGCCAAGATTCTGCTCAAAGAAGTTCCGGATGCCGAGCGCTTCGGAGTGGCCGAGATCCGCGACGGGCGCATCGCGGGAATCGAGGAAAAGCCCCGCCGGCCGAAGTCGAACTACGCGGTGACCGGCATCTACATGTACGACCACTCGGTGTTCGACAAGGTGCGCCAGCTGGTTCCGTCCCGGCGCGGGGAGTTGGAAATTACCGACGTGAACAACGCCTACATTCAGGAAGGCTCGATGACCTACGCGCATCTGGAGGGCTGGTGGACCGATGCCGGCACCTTCGATTCGCTGCTGCGCGCGGGCAATCTGGTGGCGCGGAGCCGCAAGGCGCGTGGCGAGGTGGCCGAGACGGCAGAGACCGCGTCCGAGGCGAGCCGGCCATGAGTTCCGCGGCGGAAAGACAACCTGCCCTGGAACTGGAAACGCCGCACTGCGAAAAAGGAATCGGGAAAGTGATAGTCGCGCCCGATTCCAAGGACTTGATCGCCGGGGTGCGGGCCCAGCCCATCCAGATGTGGCCCGACGATCGCGGTTATTTTCTAGAAGTGCTGCGCGTGGGCCAGGGGCTGCCGCAGGATTTTCCCAAGGAGACCACCCAGGTTTCCTCTGCGCTGAGCTATCCGGGGACCATCAAGGCGTTTCACTACCATCGTCATCAAACCGACTGCTGGGTACCGGTGCATGGCATGCTGCAAATCGCGCTGGTAGATCTGCGACGCCAGTCTCCAACCTTCGGGGAACGGAATACGTTGTATCTGGGAACGCTCCGGCCGTGGCGGCTGCTGGTGCCGCCGGGCGTCGCCCATGGCTACAAAGTGATCGGCACTGGTCCCGCGTTGCTGGTGTACGTGACGGATCGTTTCTATGATCCGCAGGACGAAGGCAGAATCCCGTACAACGACTCGAAGATTCAGTACGACTGGGAGCTGCAGCACAAGTAGCGCTCGGGCCCGCGCGTTTTGTTTGTGTTGGTACGGAGGGCCGCGCCTGAAGTCTGTGCGGACCGCCTGCCTTGCTAAACGGCTCTGCTTTTGACGGTGGGGGCCGCTGCGGCGGTGTAGTACAGTTGTCCAGCCGGCATCCGGACGGGTTCGGCCGGTCGAGCCTTGAGCCACGCGGTGACGCCTCGTTCCACCGCATTGGCGAACTGGCTCAGGATGAGCGGGTCCGTGTCGGCGCCAAAATCTTGGAGAAAATTCACGTAATCACCGCCAGGCAGCGGAATCCGCAGTTCCCAACGACGTTTCGAGTTATGATCGCGAGCTTCCTCGAACATCGCGCCGTTGAGGCTCAGGCGAGCGCCGCAGAATCCAAAATCGAAACTTCCCGCTCGGATGCGGCTCCAGCACTCGTCGATGTCGGCGGCTTTAGCCAGTGCAGCTTCGAAGTCCACCAGGCGGGTCTCGGCGTCAATAATCCGGCGGAATTTCCCTCCTAAAAACATACGGCCGGCCATGGTGAACTCGGCGTACTCGAGATGCCGGATGCCCAGCCAGGCCGCTCCGCAGAACAGGATGACGATCAGGCCCGCGAAGCTGTTGTGAACCGCGCTCGCCAGCAACGAGAGCAGCGCCACCAGCCCGCACACGGCATAGATCGTCAACACCGCGCCTTTGTGTGTGAAACCGCGCTCCAGAAGCTTGTGGTGGATATGACCGCGGTCGGCTTGAAAGATGGGACGATTGCGCACGTAACGCCGCAGGATCGAGACCAGCACGTCCAGCAGCGGGACCGACACCGCCAGTACCGGAACGGTGAGGGCTACCAGCGTGACCGATTTTTCGCTCCACAGCGCACCGTAGCAAGCCAGCAAAAATCCAATCAGCAGACTGCCGCTGTCCCCGAGGAAGACCGAGGCCGGATTAAAGTTGTAGCGCAGGAACCCCAGCAGACAACCCGCCAGAGGCATGGTCGCCAGGGCCAGCGGCAGATTGCCCTGCGTGAGCGCCGCGATCAGCATGGTGACGGTGGCCACTAATCCAATGCCCGCAGCCAGCCCGTCCATCCCGTCAATCAAGTTGAACGCGTTTGCGCAGCCTGCCAACCAGAGCACTGTGATCGCAAACCCGAGCCAGTGCCAGGCCGGAAGGTGGAACAAGTGAACGTCCACGCGGATACCGGCCGCGTAGGCCAGCGCCGCCGCGCCGCCGATTCCAAGCAGCTTCTGCCGCGCGTTCAAGCCCACCAGATCGTCCAACACCCCGGTCAGGAATACCACGCAGGCCACCAGACTGAGTTGCAGAATGTTGGGAAGCGCGCGACGAAGCAGGAAGGTGTAAGTGAATGGCAGCACCAGGGCGATCGCGTAGGTCGAGACGTAGGCCAGCGCGATCGCGATGCCACCTACTCGCGGAACCGGCTTGGAATGTTTCTTCCGAATCCCATCCGGAAGATCCAGAAAGCCCAGCCGTCCGATTGAGTCCCGAACCAGCGGGGTCAGCAGTAAGCTGAGTATAACGGATAGGAAACCCAGGCTAAGAATCAAAAACAAATGCTTACTCCGTTCAACATTGCGTCCGCTAGGTTCCGGTTTACCTCACCCGCAGAGCCTTAGCTTACTCTATTTGATCCCCAAATTACACTTAAGAACAGGTGCGATGGGTCCTAAACCGTACTAGTACCTAGGTGACGCAGATCAGGTTTCAGCCCTAAAGCCGGCACTCTGGCTCGGTGGGCCTCGCAAGCTAAGTGCAACCTCATCTGAGGGTTCGCTGGGCCGCGAAATGGCGGTCCAGGAAATCGAGCGCCGGCCTGTTCAAGCCGGTCCGCGGAGCTATCCGACATCCAACTCTAGAGCCATGTCGCTGGATGGCTGGTAAAGCGTACCCGTACCACTTCAGCCGAGTTCCAGTCGGTCACGTTTTTGGAAACCTGGAACCACCGAGACTTGGGAACCCTTGACCGCCAGTCTGTCGCATACGATCTCCAATCATTGGGTGAACTTTGCCACAACGGGCGATCCCAGTGGCAAAGTCTTGCCAAAGTGGCCTTCCCTTCCGGCCACGCCTGGCAGCAAGCCGCACTCCACCCGGACGGTAATTGGTGACGGCGCCGAGCGCCAGGGCCGCGCAGGGAATCAGAAACGGCCCAAGCGAAGTGTTTGACAAGGAGGCCTGTCATAGCGGATTCCCGCCGCGTGCAATGCGGGCCTGATCCGCTGAGGTCATGGCATCCTGGATGTATGAATCCAATCGAGGTGGTCTTATGAGCAGCCGTCCCCAGACATTTCCGTACGAGACCCGCTTGAACATCCTCCACAAGCCTATGGAGTTGATCGACGAGAAGGCTCTGGCCGACGCTTGCACTCATAAGTGGTACAACCAGACGCTGTGCCAGGTGAACGATTCTGTGGTCCGGATGGCAGTGATTCAAGGCGAGTACCACTGGCACAAGCACGATAACGACGATGAGTTTTTTTACGTGATCGAAGGGAGACTATTGATCGATTTCGAAGGCCGGACCGTGGAAGTGGCGCCGCGGCAAGGTTACGTCGTGCCGAAAGGTGTGGTGCACCGCACGCGCGCGACCGAGCGCACCGTGATACTCATGGTGGAAAATGCCGGCATCATTCCCACCGGTGACTAGAGCTGGAACTTCGGCCGGCTCTGCTAGACCGGCGTGGTCAGCGGCAGCCCTTTCTTTGCGAAGATGAACGCCAGGAATCTCGCCGGCTTGGTGTCGCTGGCATTGCGCGAAACCTCGTGTGTGCTTCCCGGCGGCTCATAGAACATCTGACCGGCCGAGTAGGTGCGCTCGGGCTGTCCGGAAATCTTCGCGACCACCGCGCCTTCCAGCACGTAGACCAGCACGAAGCCGGGATGGCGATGCGGCCGCCCGACTTGTCCGGGAGCATCGTGGATTTCGCTCACCGTGACTTGCCAGTCTTGCAGGCTGAGGTTGGGCAGGTCTTGTTGAAAAACGGGTGCAGGTTGCGCCGGCTGCGCGCTGGCGCTGGACGCGGCTTGCAGGAGCAACAGCCACGGGGTGCTGGCGAGTGCGTCTCGACGTGTGATCATGCAGAGTATTGTAGCGCTGGAGCGTGCGCTACGATGCTTGCATGAGTTACAGGTTCGCGGCGCCCACTGTGTTGATGCTGGCGGGTGCGTTGGCGCTCGCGGCGGATCGGCGGATTCCCGTCAAAGTCGTCGTGGTGACGATGTTCGAGCGTGGCGCGGACACCGGCGACGAGCCCGGAGAGTTCCAGTACTGGGTGGAGCGCGAGAAGCTCGATCGCGTGCTGCCGTTTCCGGCCGGCTACCACGACCTGCGCATGAACGCTCGCGGCGTGCTCGGGATCGTCACTGGAGTCGGCACGGCCAAGGCGGCGGCAAGCATCATGGCCCTCGGTCTGGATCCGCGGTTCGATTTGCGGCGCTCCTACTGGGTGGTGGCGGGGATCGCGGGCATCGATCCGGCCGACGGGTCGCTCGGCTCGGCGGCGTGGGCCGAATGGGTGGTGGACGGAGACATCGGACACGAGATCGATGCACGCGAAATTCCCTCGGACTGGAAGACCGGCTATGTTCCCTTGCGAAAGTCGATCCCGTATGAACGCCCGCGGCGCGTGCCCGACGAAGGAGAGGTCTATCATCTTAATCCGATGCTCGTGGATTGGGCGTATCAGTTGACCAAAGCCGTTTCGCTTGAGGACAACGACGCGATGCGGCGGCGGCGTGAACAGTTTGAACAAGCCAACGCGCGCCGCCCGCCGTTCGTCCTCAAGGGTGACACGTTGTCGTCGGCGACGTTCTGGCATGGAAAACTGCTCGACCAATGGGCGAATGACTGGGTACAGTATCACACCGACGGACACGGCAACTACGTCACATCGGGCATGGAGGATACGGGATCGCTGCAGGCCTTGACGTTTCTGAATAAGGCCGGCCGCGCGGATTTGAATCGCGTGCTGGTGCTGCGCGCGGCCAGCAACTACGATCAGCAGCGGCCAGGCATCAGCGCGGCCGAAAGCTTAGCCGAAACCAAGATCGGTTCCTACGTCGCATACTTGCCCGCGCTTGAAGCGGCGTTTCGTGTGGGACACGTCGTTGTGGACGAATTGGTTCTGCATTGGGGGCAATATCGGGATCGCACGCCGGGTGCGGCTCCGGCGCACTAAGTCTGCGTCGCTGTCAGGCGCATTGACCTGGTCTGCCTACCGGCCTTCTGATATATTGGTTTCCAACGCCAGGCAGATAGGGAGGGGACTATGTCTGCTGTACATTGTCGGCGGATTGGGGCGCTGGTCCTCATCTGTCACGCCGCGATTGCGATTGAAGACCCAACGCCGCTGTTCCAAGCGGTTCGGAACAACGACCTGGCTTTTCTCCAAAAGCATCTGGACAAAACCAACATCAATGCGCGCGACGACCACGACGCCACGCTAGTGATGCACGCGGCCGCATTTGGTTCCCCGGAAGCCATGCGGATGTTGCTGGCCGCCGGCGCCGATGTCGACGCTCGAAATGCGTTTGATGCCACGGCGCTGTTGTGGGCCGCGCGAGATCCGGTGAAGGTCGCGCTGCTGCTGGCGCGCGATGCCAATGTCAACGCTCAGTCCAAGCAAGGCCGGACGCCGCTGATCGTGGCAGCGGCCAGCAGTTCAGAGAGCGTCCGGTTGCTGCTTGCCAAGGGAGCGGATGTGAAAGCTCACGACGGCGCCGGAATTACAGCCTTGATGAACGCCGCCCTGGCGGGAGATCTCGATAGTGTTCGCTGGCTGGTGGACAAAGGCGCGGACGTGAATGCGGAGGCCACGAGGTTTCAGGATTTCGGCGCCACTCCGCTGATGGCGGCCGCGTGCTCCGGGAATCCTGCAGTGGTTCGATATCTGGTCGTGAAAGGCGCTAAGCTTCAGGTCGCCTCCAACAATGCCGGACATGTGAAGAACGGCTTATTGGGAATGCTGCGGATGACCGCGCTGATGAAGGCGGCTCCCGGCAACAGCGCGGAAATGGTGAAGGCCCTGGTGGAGGCTGGCGCCGACCTCAAGCCGCGCGATGTGCGCGAGATGAATGCGCTCATTCTGGTGGTGGCTTCCGAGCGCGCCGATCCGAAGCTGGTCGACTTGCTTTTGAAGGCGGGCGCCGATCCGAACGCGCGCAGCGCCATGGGCGAGACCTCGCTCGACTGGGCGCTGAAATTCGGCAATCCGGCCATCATTGCG
>DASQHQ010000164.1:0-47859 GCA_035632015.1 Bryobacteraceae bacterium | reverse complement strand
ATCCACGCACGGCTCAAGCATCAGCCGCGACAATGTCTCGCGCGCCTGGGCCTGGCGCAACGGCTCTTTTTCGATCGAGACCAGCCGGCCGCCGGTGTGGCGCGCGGCCGCGGCGAGCGCGATGGTGGAAATTCCGCTGGACCCGCCGATTTCAACAATCCGCCGCGCGCCTATTCCCGCCGCCAGCGCGCAGATGAATTCTGCGCTGGGCGGTTCGAGATTTCGATGACGCTCTGATTGGGGAAGGCGGCGTGTGTCTTGTTCCAGCTTTTGGGCCCACAGGCGGGCGATTTCCGTGCGTTCAGCCACTGCCAGCATTTCGCCAGCCATCTTACTAGATGATCGGTCTCCGAGGCTGCCGGCAGCCTGTTCCCCAGCTCCTATCTCATTCATACCATTGCGAGTCCGCGCGCTCACGAAATTCCACGAATTGGCGGGATCGCCAGGAATTGACCGGTGTTATGATGGCTACAGATGTCGATGCTCTCCCCCAGGCTGCAACTGAAGGTCTCGCAGAAGCAGATCCTGACGCCAGGGCTCGTGCAGATGGTGACTGTCCTCCAGTTAAACCGGCTGGAACTCAAGGACATGATCACCGAGGAAATCGCCCAGAACCCGGTGCTGGAGGAGGCCGTCGACGGCGTCGAAGAGCTGACTCCGGAAGAAGTCCAGGCGATTCTGGAAGCCGAGCGCGAATCGGAGCCTTCCGATCAGGCGATCCTGCAAACGGTGAACGGAGCCGCGGCGCCAGAGGTGGAAAACGTCCAGGAAGGCGGCGAAGTTCCCGAATCGATCGCTGCGCTGGACGGTGATCTGTCGGCGCCGGCCTCGGTGGATGCGGCGGCCACCGCCCCCATACCCGAAACCGAGACCCCCGAGCAAAAAACCGACAAGGACCCGTTCGATGAAATCGATTTTGGGACCTTTTTTGATGAGTACCTCGACCCCGGCTACAAGAGTCCCGCTTCCGAATCGGTCGAGAAGCCTTCTTTTGAAACTTTCCTTTCTTCTCCTGTCACCCTGTCCGATCATCTGCACTCGCAATTGAGCGTTCTGGTGATGTCGGAGGAAGTGCGCGATGCAGCCGACAATATCATCGGCAACATCGACGAAAACGGGTATCTCACCGCGACGCTGGAGGAGATCGCCGAGTCCGGCCAGCACACGCTGGAGGAGGTGCGGGAAGGATTGCGCATCGTGCAGTCGCTCGATCCGGCGGGCGTGGGCGCCAAGGACGTTCGGGAGTGCCTGCTGTTGCAGATCGAGAGCCTGAACGGCCGCGGCGGCGTGGCCTGGCTGATCGTCTCCGACCACCTGAAGCTGGTGGAGACGCGGCAGGTCAGAGAGCTCGCCAAGGTGCTGGGCCGCCCTCTGGAGCACATCCAGATCGCTCTCAACCTGATCCGTCATCTGGATCCCTATCCCGGCCTGCGCTACTCGGGCCCGGGCGCGCGGCAGATCGAGCCGGATGTTTACATCTTCAAGGAAGGCGACGAATACATCATCCAGTTGAACGACGACGACCTGCCGCAGCTCCGGCTGAACGCCCAATACCGCAAGATGCTGGACCGGGATCAAGAGCCGAGCAAGGAGATCCGGAATTACGTCAAGGATCGCTACGCGGCGGCCATTCAACTGATCAAGAATATCGAGCAGCGCAAGCAGACCATTCTGAAGGTTTGCCAGTCCATCGTGCGGCGGCAGCTCGAATTTCTGGAGCGCGGCATCGACCAGCTCAAGCCGATGATGATCAAAGAGGTGGCCGAGGAGATCGGCGTGCATCCCTCCACGGTCAGCCGCGCGGTGGCCAGCAAGTACGCCGACACGCCGCAGGGCGTGTTCGAGCTGCGCTATTTCTTCTCCGAAGCCGTGCAGGGCGCGGCCGGCAGCGCGACGCCGCTGCTGATCCTGAAACGGAGAGTCAAGAAAATGATCGAGGAAGAAGACACCCAGCATCCGCTCACCGACGAACAGATCACGGCGCGGCTGAAGGAGGAGGGTATCGATGTCACTCGCAGAACGGTTGCCAAGTACCGGGAAGACATGAAGATTCCGTCCACGCATCAGCGGCGGGTTCGCAACTGAAGAGAACTTCTCGCTTCAGAGAGGTGATTCCGAAATGAACATCAGCTACACAGGCAGGCACGAAGCATTTCCTTCCAGGCAGCGGGCCAAATTCGAGGCCAAGCTGCAGAAACTTTCGAAATTGATCGACCGCAGAGGCGAGAGAGAGGCGCATGTCATTCTGGCACAGGAACGGTTCTTGCACAAAGTGGAGATCACCATTCGTGCCTGGGACCATGCCATGGTGGGCGTCGGTTCGGACACGGATCTGGTGGTGGCGGCCAGCGACGCACTCGACAAGCTGGAAAAGCAGATTCTCAAGGTAAGAACGAAGTGGCGCGACACCAAGCGCTACAAGGATAAAGAAGCGGCGCCCGAGGTGGCGACGGCTTCCGCGCCCGCCTCCAAGACAGGCAAAGGCCTTCACGCCGGGCGAAAGAGCGACAGCGACAATCGGCAGCGCAAAAAGGTTTTCCGCGTGAATCACTCGGATGGCAGCAAGCCCATGACGCTCGAAGAGGCGCTGCTCGAAATGGAGTCGTCGCAAGACTACATGGTGTATCGCGACGCACAAACCGACCGGGTCACGGTTCTCATGCGCCGCCCCGACGGTCACTTCGACCTGATCGAAAGCTAGTGGCCAAGCGCGTCGCCGGGCAGCGGGATTCCCATCGCGCGGAACTTGTCATCATCACCGGACTCAGCGGATCGGGCAAGGCCACGGTCCTCAAATCGCTCGAGGATCTGGGCTACTATGCGGTGGACAACCTCCCGGTCGGCCTGATTCCAAAGTTCGCCGAACTGGCCAAGGATTCACCCAGCGTGCGCCGCGCCGCGCTGGTGATCGACATCCGCGAAGGCCAGAACCTGAAGCGCTTTCCGGCCATTTTTCAGCGCCTGCGCCGGCGCGTTCCGGCCACGCTGCTGTTTCTGGAAGCGGACGATCGCACGCTGATGCGGCGATTCAGCGAAACCCGACGCCCGCATCCGCTGGGCACCGAATCGTCGGTGTTGAAAAGTATCCGGATCGAACGCGAGCGGCTGGCGCCCATCCGCAAGGTGGCGGATCACATCATCAACACCTCCAAATTCAATGTGCACGAGCTGGGCGATGCCGTGGCCGACAAGTTTCGCGACGGACGCGAGGAATCCAACATCCGCATCGACATCACCAGCTTCGGGTACCGCTACGGCGTGCCGCCCGACAGCGACCTGGTGTTCGATGTCCGCTTTCTGCCGAATCCGAACTACATTCCCGAATTCAAGAAGCTGACCGGCCGGCATCCCAGCGTGGCGCGCTACATTCGATCATTCCCGCAAACCGTGGAGTTCATCGACCGCATTTCGGAGCTGCTGGTCTATTTGATCCCGCACTATATTCGAGAAGGCAAAAGCTATCTGACCATCGCGTTCGGCTGCACGGGCGGGCATCACCGCTCGGTCATGATCGCCAGCGAAATTCACAAGCGGCTGGCGCGCGCCGGATTCAAGGTGAAGGAAACGCATCGCGACGTCGCGCGCTGATCGGCTGCTTACACCACCGTCTTCTTCCACTTCCCTGTCCGGAACAACAGGATGCTCGACAGCGCCAGCAGTGTGTCTCCAGTGACCACCGCGACAAAAACGCCGCGCGGACCCAGGCTGGTGTGGAATGACAGCATCCACGCCACGGGAATCTGGCACATCCAGAAACAAAAAAGGTTGAGCATGGTGGGCGTGAACGTATCGCCGGCGCCGTTGAACGCGGCCGTCACCACCATTCCGTAAGCATACGAGACGTAGCCGTAACTGAGCAGCCGCAGCCCGCTGACCGCCAGCGGGACGACCGCGGGATCGGTGGTAAAAAGCCCGATGATCTGCTCGGCGAAGGTGATGAAGATCAGCCCGATGCCGCCCAGGAAGAGCATGTTGTAAAATCCGGTGAGCCAGACCGAGCGTTCCGCGCGTTCCGGCTTGCCCGCACCGAGATTCTGGCCTACCAGCGTCGCAGCGGCGTTGCTCATTCCCCAAGAGGGCAGAATCGCAAACACGATCACGCGGATGGCGAGCGTATTGGCGGCCACGGCGGCGCTGCCGAAGC
The DNA here is from genome assembly GCA_035632015.1 of Bryobacteraceae bacterium. GTDB lineage: Bacteria > Acidobacteriota > Terriglobia > Bryobacterales > Bryobacteraceae > Palsa-89. Next base: position 43,715 of record DASQHQ010000164.1, on the reverse strand, counting down.
TCGCCATGATCCGCACTACGCCGATCCAGCTCGCCATCTGCACCATGTACTGAAACATCGCGCTTAGGGAGAGCCGGATCAGGCGCACCATGACGGCCAAATCCAGGCGTACCTGCCGAGCGCCGACCTTGAGCCGGCTGCGTGCGGAAGTCAGAATCCAAAGCTGGAACAGCACGCCGATGCCGCGCCCGATGGTCGTGCCCACTGCCGAGCCCGCGACGCCCAGCCGCGGAAACGGCCCGATGCCGAAGATCAAACAGGGATTCAGGCCAATATTTACGATGTTGGCGAGCCAGAGCGCGCGCATGGCGTTGGTGGCGTCACCTGCGCCGCGGAACACGGCGTTGATCAGAAACAGCAGGAAAATGGTGACGCTTCCGGCAAAAATGATCCGCGTGTAGTTTGCGCCGATGCGAATCACGTCGTCCGAGCCGCCCATTACGCGCAACAGCCCCGGCGCGTAGGAATATCCGAGCAGCGCTGTGGCGGCCGCCGCGACCAGCCCGATCACGATGGCTTGCACCGCCACCACCCCGGCCGCCGCATCATCCTTTTCGCCTACGCGACGCGCCACCAGCGCGGTTGCGCCCATCCCCAATCCCAGCGCGATCACGTACAGCACCATCAGGCACGATTCGGTGAGCCCGACCGTGGTGATGGCGTCCGCGCCCAGGTGCGCCACCCAAAACACGTCCACTACGCCAAACGTCGACTCCATGCACATTTCGAGCACCATCGGCACGGCCAACAATACGATGGCGCGGCCGATGCTGCCTTCGGTGAAGTCCTGGCTGGTCCCCACCACGGCTTCGCGCAGAGACGACCAGAATCCGGGGACACGAGCCTCGATGATGTTAGTCTTACTCATGGAAGGTTCCACAGATTTGAAAAACCCTTTCTGCCTACGCGCGCGGAAATGTCCCTTTGGGGAGGGCGCGTTGGCGTCAACTGATCAGAACGGGCCCGCTTAGGAGCGGGTGCGGATGACAGTCGCTGATGGGTTTTTCACGGTGTAAGTCCTCGAAGCGAACTTAAACCAGTGTAGCGCAGATTGGCCGCGCGGGTCAGTCGTACCGCAGGGCGTACCGCAGGGCGACCATCGGATCGACGCGGCTGGCCCGCCAGGCCGGCGGAACCGCCGCCAGAATCATCGCCAGCCCCGGCTTTAGCTCGCACGCCGCACCCTATATAATCGGACTGTGAAAAGCTCAACGAGTCTTGCGGTTGTTCTCGGTCTCGCTGCGGCGCTGCTGAGCGGCTGCAAGAAGAACATTCAGAACAACGAGGCGGTGCGGCAAGGCATCATGAATTACCTGGCCAAGCGCTCGGATCTGTTGGCAATGGATGTTAGGGTTACCTCCGTCGCGTTTCGTCAGGACGAAGCCACCGCCCTGGTGCGCTTCCAGGCCAAGAACAACAGCTCGCCCAATGCCGGCATGACGATGCAGTACGTGCTGGAGCGCAAGGGCAGCGAATGGGTGGTGAAGGGCCGAGCCGGCGGCGACTCCCACACGGGCATGCCGCAAGGTGCTCCGGGTGCTCCGGGTGCTCCAGGTGTTCCGGGCGCTCCGGGCGCCAACGGATCCGGCTCGATTGGTGCGATGCCGCAGACCTTGCCGCCCGGCCATCCCTCGGTCGGCAGCGGCGGCGCGCAACCGTCTGGCTCTTTGCCGCCGGGCCATCCGGCCATTGGCGCCGAGAAGAAGTGAGACGCCCGGCATGAAGACCATTGCCGTGCTGGGCGGCGGCCCGGCCGGCGCATTCGCGGCCGAGCGTCTGGCGCGAGCGGGCCTTCGCACTCTGGTCTTCGATGAAAAGCTGGCGTGGGAAAAGCCCTGCGGCGGCGGCTTGACGTACAAAGCCTATCGCGACTATCCGTTCCTCATCGAGAATAAGGTCCCCAAGAAAATCGTGACGGATACTTGCCTGGCTGCGCCTCAGGCGGGCTCTGTGAAAATGCGGCTCACGCGACCGCTGCTGATCTACTCGCGCTTCGAGCTCAACCGCATGCTGCTGGAACGAGCCGAACGCGCCGGCGCGCAATTGGAGAAAGCGCGCGTGCTCGAAATGACGCGCTCTAGCGGTGGATGGCGGATCAAAACGCGGAGCGGTTCGCTCCCAGCCGACTACGTCATCCTGGCCACCGGAGCGCGCAACTCGCTTCGCAACGCCGGCACCGAGTGGACCGCCGCCGATACCATGTTCGCGCTGGGCTACTACGTGCCCTCGGAGCAAAGCCACATCGACCTCCAGTTCCTGGCGAATCTGGAAGGCTACATCTGGATCTTTCCGCGCTGCGGTCATCTCTCGGTGGGAATTTGCGGCAAGGGCGAATCAGCACAAGCGCTGCGCGCGCGCCTGGAGCGATACATGGACGAACACGGCATCCCATACAAAGATGCCGCGTTCTACAGCCACATGCTGCCCTCGCTTGGAGGCTCGGGCTGGAAAAGGAACCGGATCGCGGGCGTCGGATGGCTGGCGGTGGGCGACGCGGCGGGCCTGGTGGACCCGATCACGGGTGAAGGTTTGTACTATGCGCTGCGCTCGGCCGACTTGGCCAGTCAAGTGGCGCTCGATGAGTCGCGATCGATGACCGAGAAAGCGCAGGCGTATCGCGATCTGCTGTGCAGCGATTTTGGCGCGGATCTCGAGTACAGCGCCACGCTGGCCGAGCGCGTGTTCCGGGGCCGATTTCTGTTCGACACCGTGCCCGATCGCATGGTCAGCTTCGTGCGGCGCAGCCCTCGCTTTCGCGAAGTCGTCCAGGACCTCTTCGCCGGCACCCAGCCGTACCTCGGCCTGAGAACGCGCTTGTTGGACAACCTGGCCGCCACGCTCTACGAAGTGGCCACCAATTTCCTGCTGCAGCGCGGCCCCCAATACAGGGTAGAATTGAGTTGATAGCAACGTTCGGGAGCAAGCATGCCAATTTTCGAATACGTCTGTGACGATTGTGGCACCAAGTTCGAGCGATTGGTGCGCAATGGGGACGCCGTGGCGTGCCCGAAGTGCGGTCAGTCGCATCTGACCACGGCTTTATCGACCTTCGCCGCCCATTCCAACGCGAAATCGAGCGCTTCCGAATTCCCCTCCTGCCCGGGCGGCATGTGCCAGACGCCCGACCTCTGCGGTCGAAACTAAGCCGCGCTGGTCCAGGGAGCAATGGACCCCGGTAGCTTACTTCAGAGCGCAGCGACGCACCCTGATTGAACTTCGCTTTCAGGCAACTAAGCCTAAATTTTCCTTGGATGCCCGCCGATCAAGCTATTGATACTCAGCGGCACGCAGAATTCCGGTTGAACATGCACACTGGAAAAGCGTGAAGGGAGCCAGATGCGCGGGATGCGTTCAAAACTATGGAAGTGGATTCTTCCGCTCTGTCTAACGAGCGCCGCGGCAGCCCAGTCCAGCTCGATTACCGTTCTGGACATGCTGACGTCAAATACAACCGGCATCGTGAACGGAACCTGCACCCCGCCTCCGCTGGTCACTAGCTTTTCGAACATGTCACAGCAGGTGTGGCTGTACTTCGACGTCAACGGCGCAAGCGCCGGCGATACGGTGCAAGTGAATTTCATACGCCCCGACGGCGCCCTCTACGCGGCGTTTAACGGATCGGTCTCGTCCGTCAACCCCGCCGGGTACCAGTGTTTTTCTTACTACATCGCCATCAACGGATATCCCGCCGCTTCGTTCCCGGGAACTTGGACGATTCAAACCTTCTGGAACCAGTCCAGCGCGCCGCTGTTTACTTTGAACTTTGCTCTTTCCGGACCCGCGGGCGTGAGCGCCACCTTCAACAATCAAAGGGTCAGCACGCAAGCGCCGCCGTCTTCCGGCTGCGTGGTTCCGACTGCGGCAAGCTCGTTCCTCACATCCGACAGCACCGTGTATCTGTACTTCGAGTCCACCGTCACGACCAACGATAATCTGGCGGCCGACTGGCTGGCGCCCGACGGCGCCGTCCTGAACATCAGCGGTTGGAACGCCGTCTCAGGGACCTTCTGTTTCACGGGCGCCAGCTTGGCCATCAACGATCTGCCTCCGAGCCGTCTCGGTCCCTGGCAGGCCCGCGTCTTCGACAACGGCACTCTGCTGTTCACCGTCCCCTTCACGGTGAACCCGGCTGCGCCGCAGAACATCCAAATCACTGGACTCTCCAGCACGAGGGCAACTGCTTTGACCCCCATCTACATCTCCACCAGTGGCCTCATCCCGAATTCTCCTGTGCTGGTGCATTTCGCGGATAACTCCGGATACTCGGCGACCGAAAAGGCCATCCGGGTTGCCTCCGATGGAACCGTGGTGGCCGGTGTGCCTCTTTACGTGAACCCGTCCAGCGGGGCGACCGGTTCGGCCGCGGTGACGGTGATTGTCTATCAGAACGGCAGCAGCAGCCCTCCCCAGACGCTGGCCATTCAGGACCTGCCTTCGGTGTCGTCGTACGGCGTGAATCCAGGCGACCTCAGCCGGGCCTTCACCAACTATTCAGCCATGGTCACGGCGCGGCGCATCAATGAATTTCAAGCGGTGCAAGCCTGGCCCGGCAACACGGTCGACACCAGCGCCGCGCAGTCCACTCTGCAGCAACTGTTGCTGGCGCAGATCGCCTCGCGCAGCGATGTGGACCGCGTGGCTGCAGACCCGACTCTGAGGATCTCCGGAGGCACGACGCCCAACGGAGCGGCTGTTCAGTTCGACAGGAACTCGCTCGATATGATGGACCGCATCTACGGATTGTATCTTTCCGAATCGGGCTCCAGCTTCACGGCTCCCTCGACGCCTGCGTTATCGGGCGGCTCCGCGCGCGTGCTGCGCCCCTTCCGCCGGGCCAATCCGGCCCTCTCGCCCTTCCCTTCCCGCTTCGGTTTGCTCTCAACGCGAGTTCGGGGAGATTCCACTCAGCCGCTCGCCAGCGGCCCGATCCAAAACGTGTTGACCATCATCGGATCCGCGGCGAACCTCACGACCGGACTCCAGTCGCGAGCCGACTACACGGCGAAAGACGCCACCACCCTGGACAAAACGCTGGCTGTGTCCAATGGAATAGGAGCCGTGTTGGGACAAGCCTCCACCGTGTTCCCGACGTCCACCCTGCTCGGCCGGATCAATGCCGCGGTCGGCGCCTTCAACGCCACCGCCGGTCTGCTGGTGAACTTTGGAAATGAGATCGGCGCAGCCGCTTACCTGATGGTGAACTGCAATGGTGCAGGCGCCAACGACGAGGTCTGCAATGACGCGGCCAACGACATTGAAACCAACCGCAAACAAGCCATCGTGAACACTCTCGCCGCGGAGGAAAATCTGATCGGGTTGGCCGTCCCCGCCTCGATTCTCGAGGCCTACAACGGCGCGGGCAACGTCGCGCTGCAGTCCGCCACCTTGGCCACCAACATTGCCGGGTGTGTAGAGGACCCCAATTGCGCCAACTATGTCGCGAATGCTACGGCCAAGGTCACCAACGAATTGAGCGCCGGGTTCAACAGCGCCGCCCAGTTCGGCGTGGCGGCCGGGTCGGCGATCTTAACCACCTCGCTCGGTCTCGCCTCGCCCCTGCCTGGTCTTGAATTCTTCAGCGGCGACAGCTTTAATACGCTGGCGGATCCTAACGGCCAATACGATATGCTGCTGCCCCTGCACGATCCCTATTTCAACTACTCCAACGCCACGGTTGAGATCCTCGATCCGGAAAGCAATTTCCTGGCCGGCTCGATGACCGTCGACCTGAGTTCTCTCACGACCGCTGGTACGGTGCAAATCCCAACGATCCAGGGCACTTGCAGCGACGACGACGCCGGCAACCCGGACAGCGACGACCCGGATTGCGACGGAAATTGAGCGCTCCGCCGCCCAACCGTCCCCTGCTCCAGCGGCGAAATTCAGCACACCGCCCTTCCGGTTGACTTCCGCTTCCGGCTCCGCTATAGTTCTGAAGTGCCGACATTTCAACGATTTGTCGGGTGAAATCGGGGACCCTTTCGAGCGTCTCGAAGTCGCATTTCCTGCTGTTTCGGATTCTCGGCGCTGATACGTGTACCGCCCCGCAGCTGTTGTAGTAGCATGAACTCGGGAGTTGGCTATGGCCAGCAGAGCAGATGAGCGAAACCTAAATCCGCCCGTGTCCGCAGACGAAGCGGACTACGAGCAGCTCATCGATGACTATAGCCATTTCGCCCCCCCGCACGAGGGTGAGTTGCTGCAGGGCCGCGTGGTGAAACTGCACGCCACCGACGTCATTGTCGATTTCGGTTACAAATCCGAAGGCCTGGTCCCCATCGAGCAATTCATGCAGCCGGACGGGACCATCCAAATCCAGCCCGGCGATCTGATCGATGTGATGGTGGACCGCCAGGGTCCCCAGCCCGAGGGCTATATTCTGCTTTCACACCAGAAGGCCAGCCGGCTGCGTTCCTGGGACAACCTGGAAAAGGCCCACCGCGACGGACTGGTGGTGTCGGGACGCGTCACGGGCCGCATCAAGGGCGGCTTGACCGTGGATGTTGGCGTGCCGGCCTTCATGCCGGGCTCGCAGATCGACGTGCGGCCCACCCACAATCTGGACTCCTTCCTCGGGCAGGACATCCCCGTCAAGATCGTCAAGCTCAACCGCCGGCGCGGCAATGTCGTGGTCTCGCGCAAGATGGCGGTCGAGGAAGAGGCGCATGTCCGCAAAAGCGCGGCGTTGGAGAACTTGCAGGAAGGCGTTGTCGTCACCGGGACCGTCAAGAACCTGACCGATTATGGAGCCTTCATCGACCTGGGAGGCATCGATGGGCTGCTGCACGTTAGCGACATGTCGTATGGAAGAGTGACCCATCCTTCCGAGGTTTTGAACGCCGGCGACGCCATCACGGTGAAGGTGTTGAAGTTCGACCGGGACAAGGAGCGAATCTCGCTCGGCTTGAAGCAACTGAAGCCGGATCCCTGGGAAGCCATCGAGCAGCATTACCCGTCGGGCTCGCGCGTCATCGGCCGCGTGGTCAGCGTGACCGACTATGGAGCATTTGTAGAGCTGGAGCCCGGCGTGGAAGGACTCATCCACATCTCCGAGATGACTTGGAGCCGCCGCATGAAGCACCCGAGCAAAGTGGTGAAGGTCGGCGACCAGGTGGAGTCGGTGGTCTTGGATGTGAGGCCCAGGGACCGGCGCGTCTCTTTGGGCATCAAGCAGCTCGAACCGGACCCCTGGACCACCGTGGCGGAGCGCTACGACATCGGCTCGGTGGTGGAAGGCCGCGTGCGCAAGCTCACCGACTTCGGCGCTTTCGTGGAAATCGAAGAAGGCATCGACGGCCTGGTGCATATTTCCGATCTGTCCTGGACCAAGCGCGTCAAGCATCCGTCCGAGGTGCTCAAGAAAGGCCAACTGGTGCAGGCCGTGATCCTGAACATCGATGCACCCAACCGGCGGCTTTCGCTCGGGATCAAGCAGCTTCAGCCGGACGCCTGGGAATCGTTTTTCCGCACCCACCAGGTGGGCGATGTAGTGCGCGGGCGCGTGTGCCGAGCCATCAATTTCGGCGCATTCGTCGAGCTGGCCCCCGGCGTGGAGGGACTGTGCCATCGCTCCGAGATTCCGGGAGCGTCTGATCGCCGGACCGATGAGCCGCCGCTTCCGATCGGCGAAGAGATGGATTTCAAGATCGTCAAGCTCAACGAGGCCGAAAAAAAGATCGGCCTCAGCATCCGTGCGCTGACCGATGACGAAGAACGAACCCGGCTGGAGGATTATCAACGGCAGGCCGCGGCAGCCACACTCACCATAGAGGAAGTCATGAACATCAGAGTCAAGGGAGAAGGCCGGTAAACCGGATTCAAGGGAGATAAAGCAGACATGACGAAGGCCGAGTTGATCGAGGAAGTCTCCCGGGTCGTGGAAATGACCCGCAAGGATTCCGAGGTGATCGTAGAAGCTATCTTCGACAGCATCGTTCGGTCCCTGCGCTCGGGGGACAAAATCGAAATTCGGGGATTTGGGAGTTTCCGCACGCGGCAGAGGCAGCCGCGCGTGGGACGGAATCCGAAGACGGGCACCCGCGTCGAGGTTCCGTCCAAGCGGATCCCCTATTTCAAGCCCAGCAAGGAATTGAAGGATCTGGTGAACAACTCCAGCGGGGAGCCGGCTTCCTCCGGCGCGCCGGGCTCCTCGGCGCCTGGCGGTGAGGCACCCTCGGCGTCCTAGCGTCGCCACATTCCATTCCCGAGTTATGGAGCATCTTTGGAGCCCGTGGCGATACCGGTACGTCACCACGGAACGAACCGGGGCGGGCTGCATCTTTTGCACCGTCGCCGCCGCCGGCCAGGACGAAGAGAACCTCATTGTGTACCGGGGCCGGCACAACTTTATCGTGCTGAACCGATTCCCTTACACCAGCGGCCACTTGATGATCGTGCCTTACGCGCATGTCGACTCTCTCGAAAGCGCGTCGACCGAAATACTCCAGGAGATGATTCTTCTCGCGCAACGAGCCCAGCGACACCTGCGCGAGATTTACAATCCGGACGGTCTGAATCTGGGAATGAATCTGGGTGAGAGCGCCGGCGCCGGCATCGCCGGCCACATTCATCTGCACGTGCTTCCGCGCTGGAGCGGCGACACCAGCTTCATGACCGCGGTGGCCGAGACGCGCGTTTTGCCGGAGGACCTGCCCGCCACTTATTGCAAGCTGAGCGAAGCGTTCCGCCAGAACGGCTAGCCTGCGGGCACAGGCGCGGCGGCACAAGCGCGACGGCACAAGCGCGGGCACAGGCGCGGCGGCACAGCGCGGCGGCACAGGCGCGTCCAATCCAGGATCAATAGCCGGAAACGAGCTATATTGAATGTGCTTGCGATTTCCCGCACTCTTCGCGTTGCTTTTGTTGCCGGCCTGGTCGGTGTACGGCCAGCAGAAAGCGATCGCGGTATCGATCGACGGCGTGGTTCATCCCATCACGGTCGAGATCGTGAAGGACGCCATCGCGCAAGCGCAAAGCGAGCACGCCGAATTGCTGCTGATCCGCCTGGATACTCCGGGCGGCTTGCTGGACGCCACGCGAGGAATCATTCAGGAACTTTCCGCTTCGCCGGTCCCGGTAATCACCTACGTCGAACCCAGCGGCGCGCGCGCTGCTTCCGCCGGCTTTTTTCTGCTCGAGGCCGGCGATGTGGCCGCAATGTCGCCGGGCACCAACACCGGAGCGGCTTCGCCGGTGCTGCTGACCGGCCAGATGGATCAGGTCATGCGGCAGAAAGTGGAAAACGACGCCGCGGCCTTGCTCCGCAGTTTGACCTCGCGCCGCGGCCGCAACAGCCAGATCGCGGAACAGACCGTCCGGGACGCGAAAGCCTTCACCGAAAAAGAGGCGCTGGACCAGAAACTGATCGAAATCGTCGCCGGCGACGAGCAGCAGCTCTTCCATCAACTCGATGGGCGCGAAATCACTCGCTGGGACGGACACAAACAGACTCTGCACACCTCAGCAGTCACGGTCATCCCGGTCCGCTTGACGCTGCGCGAGCGGCTGATGGCCGCCATCGCGGACCCGAACATCGGTTTCATTTTGCTGGTGTTGGGCGCGGCCGGAATCTACGTCGAGTTCTCTTCTCCCGGCTTGATTTTCCCCGGCGTGGCCGGCGGCATCCTGGTCCTGCTGGGGCTGTCGTCCTTATCGATCCTGCCGATCAATTGGGTCGGTGTGGCGCTGCTGCTTCTGGCGGTCACGCTGTTCGTCTTAGAAGCGAAATTCGCCTCGCACGGGATTCTCGGGATTGGCGGCACGGTATCCATGGTGCTGGGCGCGCTGCTGCTGATCAACGGCCCGCCGGAAGTCCGCATTCATCTGATCACAGCGCTGGCCGTATCGATCCCTTTCGCGATTATCACCATGTTTCTGGTGGCAATCGTGATCCGCGCACGCCGGAATAAAGTGCTCACCGGCGCGACCGGTATGGTCGGAGAAATCGGCGTCAGCCGCACCGCGCTCGAACCGGAAGGCCAGGTGCTCGTGCGCGGCGAATATTGGGACGCCGTAGCATCCTCCAACATTCCCGCCGGCGCGCGAGTTCGCGTGAAGGCCGTGACTGGGCTGAAGCTGCTGGTCGAATCCGCCTAGCCGACTACGACTTTAGCGGTCATCTTCGGATGAATGGAGCAGTAGTACGCATATGCGCCGGGAGCTGTGAAGGTGTACGAGAACTTTTCGCCCGTATCGAGCACCGGCGAGCTGAATTTCTTTTCGGTGCTGACTACATTGTGCGGAATGTCATCCCGGTTGGTCCAGGTGACGGTGGCGCCCGGCCGGACCGCTAGCGATGCGGGAGTGAAACTGAAATTGTCTATGTGCACTTCAGCAGCGCTTCCCGGCCCGCCCGACAGCGACGAGTCGACGATCGCCAGCGCGTGCCTGCTCTGGACATAGTTGATGCTGGCCAGCCCCAGCACCGACCGCAACTGGTCGTCCGGCACTTTCATCGGCCCAGGCGAAGGAGCCGCTCCGGGCTGGGGCTGCGGAAACGCCGTGGACATCGCGGTGTGGAAGGTCACGTTGCCTTCCACCTTCTGCATGGTCTGGTGGATGTGCCCGTTCAGCACCGTGACCGAACCGAATTTCTTCAGGTAGCCCAGCGCGCGCTCGCTGTCGGAAGTCCCCCAACCCCACTCCGGATAGACCGACCAAAGCGGAATGTGCGCGAAGACGACGATCGGAGTGCTGGGGGACTGGCCCTGCACGTCCTTCTCGAGCCACTCGAGCTGCTCGTCTCCCAGCATCCCTAAGCCGCCCGCCTTGAGATCCAGCACGTTTACCAGGCCGATGAAATGGACGCCTTTGTGATCGAAACTGTACCAGCCGTTGCCCTGGCTTCTGCGTCCGTAGCGTTCCAGGTACTGCTTGCCGTTGTCGCCCAGCACGTCGTGTTCGCCGGGCACGTAGAAGACCTGTTGCGGCTTGGCGCTCTTCAACACCTGGGCGATGGTGTCGAACTCCTCCGGTTTCGACAGGTGCGTGATGTCGCCGGTGTGGATCAGGAAATCGGGCTCGACGGGCCCGGAATTGATTTTCGCCACGGCCTGTTGCAGGGTGGCCGTGACATCCTTGTTGGCGTCTCGATTAAATCCAATATGACTGTCGCTGATCTGGATGAAGCTGAATCCTCCGGCATCACGGCCTCCGGCTGGCTGGCCGAGCAGGCGCGACTCAGGTACGCCGCCCGCCATGGTCCACAGCACCCCGGTCCCGGCCCACTGCATACAGCGCAGAAAGCCGCGCCGGTCGATGCCGTCATCGCTTAGCATGGTAGTTCTCCCTTCCAACGTTCAGACCGGAGCGTTTGGATCGATATTCCCAGACCTGAGTTTGGGAATAAAATTGCGGCCGCCCAGGTCCTCTCAATGATGTGGCGGCAGAACGGGCATTCTTGCAGGCACAGGACCGGCAGGCGAACTTTGAGCGTGTGGTGATGCCGCACATGGCGGCAGCCTACAATTTGGCGCGCTGGCTGACCCGCAACGAGCACGACGCCGAGGACGTGGTACAAGAGGCTTATCTGCGGGCCTTCCGCTACTTCGATGGCTTTCAGGGCGGCGACAGCCGGGCCTGGCTGCTGGCCATCGTGCGCAATACCTGCTACACCTGGCTGCAGCAGAATCGGCGGCCAACGGCGCCCTTGGAGGACGCACTGTCTGAAGCGGCTGCGCCGGGGCCGGGGCCGGAGGCGCTGGTGCTCGAACAGGTCGACCGGGAGTTGCTGCATCGCGCGCTCGAAGAACTGCCGCCGGAGTTTCGCGAGGCGATCGTTCTGCGCGAACTGGAGGGCCTGTCCTATAAGGAAATCGGCGCCATCACCGGCGTGCCGCTGGGCACAGTGATGTCGCGCCTGGCGCGGGCTCGCGCCCGCCTGGAACGGGCCGTAGCGGGCCGGCGAAGCGCGGGAGGTGTGGCATGAGTTGCGAGCATGCGCGAGCGCTCCTGACTGCATACGTCGATGGCGAGCTGGACCTCGTTCACGGTCTCGAAGTCGAGAAGCATCTGGAGATTTGCGAGTCATGCACCCGCGCGGTGGAGAATCAACGGACGTTGCGATCTGCCCTCCAAAGCGCTGCCCTGCACTACGCCCCGCCCGCGCCCCTGAAGGCGCGCATCGAGGACGCCCTGCGCGCCGAGGCCCGGCCGCAGAGAAGTCTGACCCGCCACCGTTGGCCCTGGATCGCGATCGCCGCTGGAGTTTTGCTGGCGGCGTTTTTCTTCGGGAGCTGGCCGATCGGTTCGCATCCGCCTCAGGAGAACCTGCTGGCCCAGGAGATCCTGGACAGCCATCTCCGCTCGCTCCTGCCGGGACATCTGACCGACGTGCCGTCCAGCGATCGCCACACGGTGAAGCCTTGGTTTAACGGCAAGCTGGAATATTCACCGCCCGTCGAGGATTTCGCTGCGCAGGGTTTCCCGCTCGCCGGCGGGCGCCTGGATGCCGTTTCCGGACAAACAGTGGCGGTCTTGATTTACAAGCGCCGGCAGCACACCATCAATGTTTATGTCTGGCCGGCCTCCGGTGCCGCGGATTCGTCGGGCGGCCCGGCGACCGAGCGCCAGGGATTCAACTTGATGCACTGGACGCAAGGCGGCTTCCACTACTGGGTAGCGTCGGATGTGAATCCCGCGGAGCTTGAGGAGTTCACCAAGCTGCTGCGGTCAGGCGCTCACTGACGCCGCAGTTCGCTGACGGGGATGTTGACGCGGTAGAGCGGCGCGCCGGCCGCGCTCACGAGATCGAACGTGCCGCCGATGCTGGGTGGCCCGTCTTGCCCGCCCAGAAATGTCACCGAGCGCCCTGACACTTCTCCTTCCGAGCGCGTGCCCGTGCGGGTCCACTCCCACTTGCCCGATTCGAGCCGGGTGGGCGAACCGATCGCGAAGCGCAGGTCGAGAGTCAGCATCGACGAGCTGTCGCTCAACAGGGCCCGCGCCGTGAGACGATCACCGTCGCGCGTTCCGCGTATGGATTGCAGTTTGAACAACGACAAATCTTCGCGCTGCGAAAGATCCTCGAGTGCCGGACGTTTGGAACTGCTGCACGCCGTCAAAAAAAGCAAGGCGCAACAAATCCGAACCGTCATCCTTTACTTATACACTGCGAAGCAGCGGCCGATGGGTTCTGCGGTAAAGCGCTGTGGCGCACGCACTCCTGCGTGCCGCGTTCACACTCATGTGAACGCCTGGCGATTTGTTCAGCGCACGCCAAGCGCCGGCACGATTGCCGACGCGGCACGCACGAGCGAATCGCACGAGTGCATGCGCCACGAACCCGATTGATCCTTACGGCGAATCCATAATGGAAGTGGATGCCCCGCGACACGCTGCTCGACTTCTTTCACGACTTCGCGGGCCTGGCCGATGAGTTTCTCGTTCACGACGACGGGTTTCGCGCGCGGCACTTTCGCTATGACGAAGTCGCCCGCCTGGCCCGGGCATTCGCGGCGCGCCTCAGCGCGGCCGGAATCGAGCGAGACGAAAAGATCATCCTGTACGGCGAGAATCGCCCGGAGTGGATCATCGCGCTGTGGGGCTGTCTGTTGCAGGGCGTGATCGCGGTTCCGGTCGATTACCGGTCTTCGGCGGAATTTGTCGATCGGGTGGACCGCATCGTCCGCGCGCGCGCGATTCTGGCCGGCGATGAGGTTGCCTTGCCTCCGTCTCCCAGGATCTGGACGCTGGCCGGCCTGAGCGAGTCCGGTCTAGTCGCGGCCGCGCCGCCGGTGGCGATCCAGAAGGACCAGACCGCCGAGATTATCTTCACTTCAGGCGCCACCGCCGAGCCCAAGGGCGTCGTCATTACCCACCGCAACATTCTCGCCAATATTGTTCCGGTAGAAGGCGAAGTCAATAAGTACCGGAAGTACGCCCGGCCGTTTCACCCGATCCGCTTCCTGAATCTGCTGCCCCTCAGTCACATGTTTGGCCAGGCCATGGCTACGTTCATCCCGCCCATGCTGCCCGGCGTGGTGGTGTTCATGCGCGGATTCAACCCGCACGAGATCCTGCGCCAGATCCGCACGCGGCGCATTTCGGTGCTGGTCTCCGTCCCCCAGATCCTCGAAATTTTGCGTGAGCACCTCCAGCAGACGTTCCCGGAGCTGAAGCAACTGCGCCCTGCGCAGATTCACTGGCTGCGCCGCTGGTGGCGGTACCGGCGCGTGCACCGTCTGTTCGGATGGAAGTTCTGGTGTTTCATCGTGGGCGCCGCGCCGCTGCCTCCCGATTTGGAATCGTTCTTCTCGGAGCTCGGCTTCCTGGTGATCCAGGGCTACGGTCTCACCGAGACCGCGCCCATCGTGACGCTGAACCATCCCTTTCACGCCCGCAGGGGCACGGTCGGCACGCCCATCGCCGGCGTCGAGGTGAAGATTGCCGAAGACGGCGAGATCCTGGTGCGCGGGGAAAACGTGACCTCGGGATATTATGAGCGGCCGGACGAAACGGCCAAGGCGTTCGAAGACGGCTGGTTCCACACCGGCGATATCGGCGAGCGCAAAGAAGACGGCGAGCTTGTCATCCTGGGCCGCAAGAAAGAGATGATCGTCACGCCCGAGGGCCTCAACGTCTTTCCCGAGGACGTGGAAACGGTACTGAAGCAGCAAAAAGGCGTGCGCGATGCGGCGGTGGTGGGAACCGATCGCGTGCATGCGGTGCTCATCCTGGAGCCCGGCGCCGATACGGACGAAATCGTCCGCAAGGCCAACACGCGCTTGGCCGACTACCAGCGCGTCCGCAGCGTTTCGAAATGGCCGTATGACGAATTCCCGCACACCGAAGGGACCGGCAAGCTCAAGCGCCAGGAGATCGCCCGGGGAACGCCACCACCGCCCCAGCACGCGCGCCTCGACCTCAACGTGCCGCTGGAATCGCTCACTTCGCTCGAACGCGTCGAGCGGATGGTCGCGCTCGGCCTGGATGATTCGGAAATCAGCGACGCGCCGCAGGCCGGAGCGGAGGTCGCGGAAGATTTCCCGGTCTGGAGCCGCAGCTTACCCGCGCGCCTCGCCCGACGGATCTTTCTGCCGGGATTCCTGTTGCCGCTGGCCCGCATCTTCGCCCACGTTCGAACCGAGGGCCTCGAACACTTCGACGGCGTGCAGCCTCCAGTAGTCTTCGCTTCCAACCACCAGAGCTACATGGATGTCCCGGTGATCCTGAGCGCGCTACCGGCCCGCTGGCGCTATCGCGTGGCTCCGGCGATGCGCAAGGAATTCTTCGAGCAGCACTTTCGTGGACGCAGTCTAACCAATAGTCTGAATTACTATTTAGCGGCTCTATTTTTCAATGCCTTTCCGATCCCACAGCGTGAGCCGGGGGCGCTCAGCACGCTTCGCTACATGGGAGAACTGGCGAACGACCAATGGTGCGTGCTGATATTCCCCGAGGGCCGTATGACCAGGCAAGGCGAACTGGCCCCGTTCCAGCCGGGGGTCGGCATGATCGCGTCCAAGCTGCAAGTCCCCGTGATCCCGGTCCGGATCGAGGGCTTGGATCGCGTGCTCCACCAGACTTGGAAAATGGCGCGCATGGGCCGCGTGCGGGTCGCGTTCGGCAAGCCGCTTCACTTGACTGGCGGCGACTACCTGGCGCTGGCCCGGCAAGTCGAAGAGGCCGTGCGAAAGCTGTAAGCCGCTTTCAGCTCAGCCGCGGGAGGACGCCGTATCTGCGATGGGTGTGCGGATCGGCGGCCGCGGCCTGGGCACGCACAGCTTGCAATCGAGCGCGCACGATGCGGACAAACTCCCGGCTCGACGGCGCCGCAGCCGGCGGTTCGCCAAGCATGCCCCCTTCGATCCAAGCGGTCACGGCTCGTTCGCTGGCGGAAAGCTCGGCGCTCGCCGCCGAGCGCAACTCGGAAAGGACCGCTCCCACCCACACATACGCCGCGCGCATCCGCGGAATGAAGGTCGGCCCGCCGTGATCCCCGCCGCGCACCAGATGGTATTCGTGCGAAATGTCCAGCTCCCAGAGCACGCGATGCAGAAACTCCGTTCCGTCGTGCGCGTTGACAAAATCGTCGTCCCCGACCTCGATGTAGATCGCCAGGCCGGACTCGCGAATCGCGCCGGCATTGGCCTGCGCACGATTCGCGGGATTGTTGGCCCGGAAAACGCCCGCGTTGCGGCCGGGGCCGATCAGCTCCGCCGGACCACCTGACCCGTGATGCAGCCGGTTGCGCGCGCCGATCTGTGCGTCGTCCAGACCCGGCTCGACGATCGGCTGTACGGCCGCCACCACGCCAAACTGATCGGGCCGCGCAAACGCAACCTTGAGCGCGCCGTAGCCTCCCATCGAGATGCCCGTGATCGCCGTGGAAGAAGCCTCGGCAGCCACGTTGCAAGTTGCGCGCAGGTGAGCCAGAAAATCTTCCGCCAGAAACGAACCCCAGCGCACGCCTCCGTCCGGAAGGTCGAGATAGTAGCTCATTCCGGCGCTGGGCGTGGCCAGCACCATCGGCGCCAGCGAGCCATCCGACCACCAGGCGTCGAACAGCGGCTTGGTATCCACCAGGCTCTGCCGGCTCCCGCCGCCACCCATCAAAACCAGGCACAGAGGCAGCGGCGCGGCAGCCTCATAGCCGGGCGGCGTCAGCACTGCGTACGGCACCGGCTCCGGCAGATGGACCGATTTCAACTCATGCAACTCGACCTTCGAGACGGTAGTCACAGCCATTCATGATAGCTTGACCCCCGCCGCCGATTCGTGGCGCGCGCACCTTTGCGTGCCGCGTCGCGACTCATCGAGACGCAGGGCTGCCGGCGGGCGTTCGCGGCCCGCAGGACTCCGCGCCACACTGGTCAGTAGGCCCCGGCAGCTACAGCGGCTCGGCCAACGCGAGCGGCGGGTGTTAGCAGGTCGCGACACACCGGAATACAGGGTGCCACGCGGCAGGGGCTCGGACTCGGGTGCCCGCGGCGGCAATTGCGGCGGCGGCCAAGGCGCCCGGACGGCCACGTGCGCCGAGCCACTCACTCCGGCTTATCGAACATCTCCAGTTGCTCCTTCGGAACGGGCTTAGGCTTGCGCATGCGAAGCGGGCTTCCTACGACGCCCAGGACTTGCACGCCCGACAGCGCCGTCTTCGGCACAAAAATGCGCTGATTCTGGAAGCCGGGATCCGGTGGCACCACGGAAAACCCGACCGAATCGAGCTGCAGGAGATTGTTCGACAGCATTCCATCCATCATGTCCCCGTCCCGAAAGCGCATCCGGATCCATAGTCCTTCCATCTTGGGGCGCGTGCCGAACAGCCGCAGCTCCTTGCGCGGCTCGCCCTGCTGGAAATCGCGAACGAAACAGACCAGCTTGATCTCCGCGTACGGAACGATATTCACCGAGCCGTTCTGGCTGAGCAGCTCCAGCCCGTCGGCCAGCAAATAGGTCTGCGGGTTGACGAAGCCGGACAAGGCCTCGCGGTCGAACCGTGTGATGAGCACTCGCTTGTTGGTCGAAACCGCCAAATTACTCCTTCAACCCTCGCGGGGGGTTGGACCTGGGCATACAAGGCGGCTGCTGCTGGGGCCTGGATCGCGCGGCACGGTTCCGTTCTTTTCGCAGCACTTTTCTTCCAAACAAATTTGCGAATATTGTATCATTGGCAGAATGCCGCCCGTTGGTGCGATCTCGGCCCATGTCGCCTCGTTCCTCGACTTCTGCCGCATCGAGAAGGGCCTGGCGAGGACCACGGTGGAGTCCTATCGGCTTGATTTAGAACGGTTTGTCAGTGCGCGACGACCGTCCGACCAGCTCGCCGACCCGGCCTTTCTGCGGCGCCACGTAGACTCGCTCTACAAGGCCGGCTTGGCCAGCCGCTCCATCGCGCGCCATATCACCACCCTCCGCAATCTCTACAAATTTCTGCTGGAGACCGGCGTCATCGACTCCGACCCGACCGCTTTGCTGAGCGCCCCGAAGCAATGGAATAATCTTCCTAAATATCTTAGCCAAAAGCAGTTGGAGCAATTGCTCGCAGCCCCGGATGGGTCCCGTCCAAAGGGCCTGCGCGACCGGGCGATGCTGGAGTTTCTCTACGCCACCGGCCTGCGCGTTTCGGAACTTTGCCGCGTGCGGGTGTCCGATCTGGATTCCAACGCGGGTTTCGTTCGCGTGGTGGGGAAGGGCAACAAGCACCGCATCGTGCCGGTCGGGCGGTCGGCGCTAGCCAGCGTCGACCACTACCTGACCAGCGGCCGGCCGCGGCTGCTCAAAGGCCGAGGCAGCCCTTATCTGTTCGTGACCAACCGCGCCGGTTCCATGACGCGCCAGTCCTTCTGGAAACTGCTGGCCGCTTACGGGAAGAAGGTCGGAATCTTCCACGACCTGACGCCGCACGTGATCCGTCATACGTTCGCCACGCATTTGTTGGAAGGTGGAGCAGACTTGAGGAGCCTCCAGACCATGCTGGGGCATGCCGACATCTCGACCACCCAGATCTATACGCACGTTATGCGGTCCCCGCTGCGGAAGACCGTCGACCAGCACCACCCGAGGGCTTAAGTCAGTCTTGGATCCGGCTGCCAATGACCGGGCTTCGGAGATCGTAGAGAGAGCGATTCGATGAGCGACTACATGTTTATGCTCGAGAGCCACCTGAGCGCCGATCAGGCGCGCGTGGTCTCCGAGGTTCAGGCTGCCGCGGTCAACGCCAATATGAACGTGTTCCTCACAGGCGGGGCGATGCGCGACATGCTGGGAGGTTTTCCGATCGTGGAAATCGATTTCACGGTCGAGGGAAACGCCGTGAAGCTGGCCCAAACCATCGCCAAGAAGGCCGGCGGCAAGGTTCTTTGGGCCGACGACAATCGCAAGCTTGCGGCGATGGGGTTTCCCGGCGGCGCCCACGCCACCGTGGGAATGGCGCGGCAGGAAAAATATCCCAAGCCGGGCGCCAAGCCGGTAGTGCGGCCGGCCACCATCCATGAAGACCTGCGCGGCCGCGACTTCACCATCAACTCCATCGCGCTTTCTTTGAATCCCGCCTCGCGCGGGCTGCTGCTCGATCCCAACAACGGCGTCGGCGATCTGGAACGCAAGGAGCTGCGGGCGGTGAGCAACTACACGCTGTATGACGACCCGATCCGCCTGCTGCGCTTGCTGCGCCTGAAAGTGCGGCTGGGCTTCAACATCGACGAGCGCACCAAAATGCAGTACGACAACGCGCGCGAGGCCAAGCTTGAGGAACGCATCCCGCCCAGCGATCTGCTGGAGGAGTTGCGCCACACCGCCAACGAGCCCAACTGCGCCGATGTCATCCACGTGCTCGAAGAAGAAAAGCTGCTGTCCCTGTATTCCCCGCTGCTGGCGGGCGCGAAGCTGAACCAGCCCGGCTTGCAAAAGCTTCAGAAGGCGCGCCAGATGGTTCCGTTTGGCGTCGAGATCCATCTTGAAAGCATGGGTGTGTTCCTGTACTTTCTGACCGAAAAATTATCCCCGAAAGAACGCCCTGCCTTCGCCAAGGGCATCGGTCTGACCAGGAAGGAAATCGACCAATGGCAGAAGCTGGAGGGAAAAGCCAAGAAGCTCGAGAAGGATCTGAAATCGGCGAAGTTGCAGAAGCCGTCGCATATCTACCAGGCGCTTTCCAAGGCGCCGGGCGATCAGATTCTGTTCCTGCTGGCGCACTCCTCCGAGCGGCTGGTGCACGACCGCATCAAGAATTATCTGCAGAAGTATCTGCCCGCCTCGCAGGAGATCACCGAAAAAGATGTCCTGGCGGCAGGCGCGCGGCCGGGTTCGCCCAAGTTCCAAAAGGTGCGCGAGGAGTTGATTCTGACGCGCCTGGATGCCCGTCCTAAGAAAGTGCCGCCTCCGGAAACGCCGGCCCCCGCTGCCGTGGGAGCGCCCGCGCTGGCTCGCAAATAGGGACGATCGCGTCCGGTGCTGGTTCTCGCGTCCACCTCGCCGCGCCGGCAGCAGATCCTTCGGGACGCGGGAGTTGCTTTCGTCGTGCGCGCGCCCAACGTGCCGGAGGAGCGCCGGAATGGGGAATCGCCGCTCGAGTACGTCCGCCGGCTCGCCCACGAGAAAGCCTGCGCGGTTCCCAGGGCGCCGGGCGAGGTGGTGCTGGCCGCCGACACCGTAGTGGTGCTCGACGAGCATGTCCTCGAGAAGCCGCTGGACGCGCCGGATGCCAGGCGTATGCTCGCCCTATTGTCCGGCCGCGTGCACGAAGTGATCACGGGAATCTGCCTGCGCTCCAATACTCGCATCATCGTGGACGTCGAAGTAACGCGTGTGCACTTCGTCGAGCTGGCGGAAGAAGAAATGGCCGCATACGTAGCCAGCGGCGAGCCGATGGACAAAGCCGGCGCCTACGCCATCCAGGGACTCGCCTCCAAGTTCATCGATCGCGTGGAGGGTTGCTACTTCAACGTGGTCGGACTGCCGGTGGCGCTGGTGTACCGCCGCCTGAAGGAATTGGAACAGTGAGAAAGCAGCAGCCATGGCTGGGGGCCGCTCTCGGTTGTGATTGAGTCAGGTTAGGCCAGTGAACTACGAACAGGCGATACTTTCTCTCCAAGACACGCTGGTTGTCATGGCGGAGATTCAGCGGCGTCAATCCGAAGTGCAACCCTTGCAGGCTGCCGGGCTGGATGCCGTGCGAGAACGCGCACGCGCGCAAGAAAAGTGGTCCCAGGCAATGGAAAAATGGTCCAATGAGTTTGCCCAGCACATGTCCGAACTGGGAGACCAACTGGACGGATTGATCGGCTATGTCGAGCACCTGCCAAAGCATCCCGCGCCGCAGTAGCGCCGATTCAGATGCTCCGTTATACGGTGCTGGCCGACCTCAGCTTCATCCTGACCTCCTGCCTCCCGAGCGGCGCGCTCTGGATCCCGACCCTGAAAAACTGGGAATACAAGAGTTTCGAAAAGCCATGGCTCGGATCGCGGAAACCCTAACGGCAATGTCAGTAGTGGAGCCAGCGCGTGGAGGCAAGGTCGCCAGGACTCGATACGACTTACAAGAGCTCTTACTTCCCGCATCCCCATCTAGGGGCTCGTCTCCACGCTAAAGCGCCAACCCTCCTGTCAAGTTCGCAGCGCGCGCATTCCTGATAGACTATCCATAGAACGAAAATTTCTCCCGGTTGCCCGGGGGAAATCCAATGCAGTCCATCCAGGCCGTTGCCTGGGCCGCGGCGTTTCTCGCGGCCGGGCAGGTTGCCGAAGCGCAGACCATTTTCAATCCCGCTCCTTCGCACATCGCCGGCCAGGCCGTGTTGCAGCAAATCGGCCTGCTCACTGCGACTGCGCCCAATCTGGTCGAGGGCCGGGAACTCGACAGCCCGCAGGCGCTGGCCATCGACACCTCGTCTAATCCGCCGATTCTCTACGTCGCCGACACTTTAAACAACCGCGTCCTCGCGTGGCAGAACGCCTTCGGTTTTTCCAAAGGCGATCCGGCCAGCATGGTCATCGGCCAACGCGATTTGCTCACCACCGCGCCGCAGGGCCCGGGCGCGGGCCTCAGCACCGGCCTGTTCCACCCGGTCGCCGTCGCGACGGATGCCAGCGGCAACCTCTACGTAAGCGACGCAGGGAACAACCGCATCCTGCGTTATCCAGCACCGTTCGCGCAGAGCGGCGATATTCTGCAAGTCGACCTGGTCCTCGGCCAGCCGGATCTGAACAGCCGCGCGCCCAACCACAGCCAGTCCGCGCCCAGCGCCAGGACGCTGGCGTTCGCAACCAGCTCTGGAATCTTTCGAGCCGGACTCGCGTTCGATTCACAAGGCAATCTATGGGTCTCCGATCCGGCCAACAACCGCGTTCTGCGCTTTCCCGCCGGCGCTCTTCAAAGCGGGGCCGCGAACCAGCCGGCGGCGGATCTGGTGCTCGGCCAGCCGGACTTTGTGTCGAACGTCCTTCCGCCGAACATCGATCGAAGCAAAAAGAATTTTCTTTCCGCCCCGTCTGGTCTGGCGTTCGATCCCAAGGGCCGCTTGTTTGTGGCCGACGGCGCGAGCCGCGTCGCGGTTTACTTCCCGCCGTTCGCCGCCGGCCAGCTCAGCTCGCGCCTCCTGGGCGTCGTGATTCCCTCGCCCGGCCAGCCGACACCGGTGATCAACGAAAGCACGCTCGGCGGCCTGGATAGCGACGGCCGCGCGATTCCGCCCGAAGGCGTGTTCTTCATCGGCGGCAATCCGTACGTGGTCGACACCGGCAACGCCAGAATCCTGGGCTACGATCCGATCGAACAGTGGCCGGACGAAGCCAAAGCCTTTTCGCCGCCCGCTCGGGTGGTGCTGGGGCAACCCAACTTCGTCTCCAATCTTTCCAACCAGAATCTCGCCCAGCCGAACGCGTTCACGCTGGCTGGCCCGCTTCCGAATCCCTCGGTGGGCGGGCCCGTCGCCGCAGCCTTCGCCGGCTCCGACTTGTTTGTGGTCGACTCCGGCAATCATCGCCTTCTGGTCTTCCCCCAGCAACCCGGCGGCGGCTTCAGCTCCGCCAACCGCCTGCTCGGCCAAATCGACTTTCGCTACAATTCGCCCAACTTCATCGAAGGCCGCGAGGTGGGATTCGCGCCCAACTCCGGATCGTGTATCGCGAACGGTGCGCCCGCGTTTCTCACCGGCGGCAGCGCCATCATCGACCCCTCTTCGGACCCGCCGCATCTCTACGTCGCCGATCCGCTGAACAATCGCGTGCTCGGCTTTGCGGACTACCGCAAGGTGAACGCGGGCGCAAAAGCCGACCTGGTGCTCGGCCAGCCGGACCTGTTCACCGGCATTCTCAACTATCCGACCAATAATCCGACCCAAGCCAACGACGCAGGCTTGTGGTCGCCCGAAGGCCTGGCTGTGGATTCGGCCGGCAACCTCTATGTCGCCGATGCCTGCAACGCGCGCGTGCTGCGTTTTGCCGCGCCGTTCAACCAGCCGCCGGCCGTGATCCAGCGCGCCAACCTGGTTTTGGGACAAACCGGCTTCTTCGGCCAGCCGGTCAAAGATCTCAGCCGCCAGACCATGCGCAGCGCCTATGGCCTGGCGTTCACCGCCGACGGCGACCTGGTAGTTTCCGATCCGCTGGCCAATCGCATTCTCTTCTTTCGTAAGCCGCCCGGCGGCGATTTTCAACCCGGGCAGCCCGCGTCAAACGTTTTCGGCCAGCGCGATTTCAGCTCGTCGTTTTCGACTGTGTTCTCCGGGCCGCGCCTGATCTCGGTGGATGCCGGCGATCAATTGTACGTCGCTGACAGCGGCAATAATCGCATCGCCGTTCTGCCCAACGTCCCTGCGGCGGGCGACAACCCGCCCGTGCTTTTCGCCATTGCGCCGTTAAGCAATCCGTCGGGCGTTTTCGTGAACCAGGCCACCGGCGAAATCTGGGTGACCAACACCGGCGCCAACCAGGTGCTGCGCTACCCCAATTTTCAAACCGTGATCAGCAACCCCGCGCCCAGCGCCACCCTGGGCGTCTTCGGCGCGGTCTCGGTCGCGCTCGATCCGTTTGGCAATCCGGTGGTCGCTGAAGGGCTCACCAACCGCGTCTCGTTCTACTTCCCGGCCATCGACTACACCACATCGGCGGGCGGCGTTTCCGGCCGGCTCTCGGGCAACGCGGCCAATTTCTTCGGACGCTTCGCCCCGGGGATGCTCGCGAGTCTTTTCCCGTTTGCGAACGCGAGTTTTGGCGTTCAGACCGCCAGCGCCGGCACCACGCCCTGGCCCACCACGCTGGGCGACGTGCAGGTCCTGGTCGGCGGCCTGGCCGCGCCGCTCACCATGGCTTCACCCGCTGAAATCAACCTCCAGGTTCCCAGCGCAACGCCGGTCGGAAGCTTCGTTGAGTTCCAGGTTGTGCGCGCATCCACCGGCCAGGTGCTCGCGAGCTGGCTGTTCCGCGTGGACGCCGCCTCGCCGGGACTCTTCACCGCGAGCGGCAGCGGCGCGGGTCAACTGCTGGCCATGAACAACGAAGACCAGACCATGAACAACGGCGCGCATCCGGCCCAAGCGGGCTCGACCATCACGCTGTACGGCACCGGACCCGGCGCCATCGACGGCATGCCGCCGGATGGCGACGCCGCGCCCGCCGCCATTGCGACTCCGCAAACGCCCAAGGTGTTCATTAATTCCGATTTCGTGCCCGACTCCGACGTGCAGTTCTCCGGGCTCGCGCCGGGCATGGTCGGCGTCTGGCAGATCACCGTCAAGATTCCGGCCAACGTGCCGCCCGCCGATGTGATCGTGTACGTCACCTACGATGGCATTAACAGCATTCTCGATCCCAACGGCATCCGCCGCATCACCACCATCCGGACCACGCCGTAGCGCTGCGAAGTCGCGGCGGCCTGTGCGCTCCTGGCGCGCTCGCCCGCCGTATAATCCAAAGACAGGAGCGCACCATGTCGAAACCAGCCACCTGCCAAAACACCGGCATCCACCACGTCGGCCTGCACGCGAAAAATCCCGCAGCTTCGGCCGAATTCTACCGCGACGTGCTGGGCATGCAGATCGTCGGCGGAAGCACGGCCGACCATCCGCTGGGCGCCAGCGCCTTCCTGTGCAGCCGCCCCGACGAAGAGTCGCACGAAATCGCCTTGTTCGCCGAGCCCATTTATGCACACGTCGCGTTCAAAGTCTCCTCGCTGGCCGAGTTGCGCGCCTTCCACGCGCGGGTCCTCCAGAGAAATCTGCCCATCAAGTTCGCCTTCAATCACGGCGTGTCGTTCGCCTTTTATTTTGAGGACCCCGACGGCCACCTGATCGAGATCTACTGGCCGACGGGCGAGCTGGCCAACTACCGGCAGCCGTACGCCGAGCCGCTCGATCTCAGCCAGCCGGACGAAGCGCTGCTTCAGCAGGTGGAGCACGCATCGGCCTGACCCGAAACCACCAGCTCTGAACCGCGTCTAACCCGAGGTGTGCTGCTGCCAGCCTGACCCGCATGCGTTTATCGAGCCGCTTTTTCCCCCTGGTTCTCCTTAATCTCCTCGCGCTTGAGCCGGCTGCCGCCTATTCGGTCTTAACACACGAAGCCATCATAGACTCAAGCTGGCCCAACCAGATCAAGCCCCTCCTGCTGAAGCGATTTCCAACCGTGACTGAGGAGCAATTGCGCGAGGCACATGGCTTCGCCTATGGCGGCGCGATTATTCAGGACATGGGCTACTACCCGTTCGGCAGCAAGTTCTTAAGCGATCTGCTGCATTACGTCCGCAGTGGGGAATTCATCGCGGCGCTGCTTCGGGAGTCGCAGGACATAAACGAGTACGCCTTCGCCCTGGGTGCGCTGGCGCATTACGCGTCCGACAACGAGGGACATCCGATCGCGGTCAATCGCGTGGTGCCGATGCTGTATCCCAAGCTGCGGGCAAAATACGGGCCCGAGGTTACCTATGAGGACGATCCCGCAGCCCATCTCAAGACCGAGTTCGCGTTCGACGTGGTCGAAGTGGCGGGCGGGAAATACGCGTCGGAAGCTTATCACGACTTCATTGGATTCCAGGTCTCCAAGGCGCTGCTCGAGCGGGCGTTCAAAGATACTTACTCGCTAGAGTTGAACCGGGTTCTTCCCGATGAAGACCTGGCGCTGGGGACCTACCGCTACACGGTGAGCAAGCTGATTCCGGAAATGACGAAGACGGCCTGGAGCGCCAAAAAAAAGGAGATCCTGCAACTCGAGGCCGGAATGACGCGGCGAAGGTTTGTTTATCGGCTCTCGCGCGCCAGTTATCACCGGGACTGGGATAAGCGATACGAACAACCGGGACCGGGGGCTCGCTTCCTGGCGTGGCTGCTTCAGATTCTGCCCAAGGTGGGGCCGCTGAAAGCCCTGGCTTTCAAGGTTCCGACTCCCGACGCCGAGAAGCTGTTTCTGACCAGCGTCGCGGATACCAGGCGGAGGTATCTGGAACTCATCGATGGCGTCAATGAGAACGCCTTGCGGTTGCAAAACGAAAATTTCGACATTGGCCGGCCCACGCGCCGCGGCGAATACCGAAAGGCGGATGAGAGCTACGCGAAGCTGCTCGAGGAATTCGCGGACTCGCCCGATCAGGTTTCCGACGATCTCCGCGCGGACATTCTGCGATTCTATGGCCCATCCGGCGCGCCCTCGTCGGACAAGGCCGGCACGGTGCTCTCGGCATTGCGGGGCCATGCCGCCCCCGCGGACATTGACAAATAGCCTTCATTCTGTGCGATATTCGATCAACGAGCCGACTCGAGCCGGAGGAACTCGATATTCTGGCCAACCAACCAGCCTCGATACGTTTCTCATTGGTGTTGATCGGGCCGTCGCATTACGATTATGACGGCTACGTCATCTGGTGGCTGCACTCGGCCATCCCATCCAACACGCTGGCCGTGATGAACGGCCTCGCGCGGAAAGCGAGAGGAAAATATGAACAGACGCGATAACACGGCCGGCGTCGTGACGCTGAGCCGTCGAACGTTCAACCGAAGGCTGTCCGCGTGCGCCCCCGGCTTGTCGATGCTGGGCGCCTGGTCCGCGCACGCCCAAGAATCCGGCCCGATCGCCGAGACCGAGGCCGGCAAGGTGCGCGGCGTCCTTCAGGAAGGCGTGAACATCTTCAAAGGCATCCCCTACGGCGCGCCCACCAGCGGCAAGAATCGTTTCATGCCGGCGCGCAAGCCCGAGCCTTGGACCGGTGTTCGAGACGCGCTCCGCTACGGCCCCAGCGCGCCCCAAGGCAACGGCCGCACCGTGGGCGCCGGCGTCGGACCGATCAGCGAGGATTGCCTGGTGCTCAACGTCTTTACGCGCGGCCTCAACGACGGCGGCAAGCGCCCGGTCATGGTCTGGATCCACGGCGGCGGTTTCAACACGCTCTCCGGCTCCAGCCCGGCCTACGATGGCGTGAATCTCGCCAAGCGCGGCGATGTCGTGCTGGTGAGCCTCAATCATCGCCTGAACGTGTTCGGCTTTCTGCATCTGGCCGACCTGGCGGGCGAGCAGTTCGCCGAGTCGGGCAACGTCGGCATGCTCGATCTGGTGCATGCGCTCCGCTGGGTGCGCGACAACATTACGCGCTTCGGCGGCGATGCCAATAACGTCACCATCTTCGGCGAGTCCGGCGGCGGCCGCAAAGTTTCCACGCTGCTCGCCATGCCGCCCGCCAAGGGCCTCTTCCATCGCGCCATCATCGAGAGCGGCCCGGGCGTGCACTTGCAGCCTCGCGATCTGGCCAATGAGATCGCCATCTCCGTGCTCAACGAACTCGATCTGCCGGTCAGCCAGATCAGCCGCCTTCAGGAACTGCCCATGGAAAAAATCCTGACGGCCTACAGCATCGTGGAAGGCCGTCTGGACGCTCAGAGCCGCGACAAAGGCGTGATCGAGCAGCACGGCCTCGTCCCCACCGTCGGCGTGAGCGCGCTGCCCGCGAACCCGTTCGATCCGGTGGCGCCCGAAGTCTCCGCCGGCATCCCGCTGCTCATCGGAACCAACAAGCACGAAATGGCGTTGTTCACGCGCAACGATCCGAAAATCTATAACCGCACTCTGACCGAGGACGAGCTGAAAGCGCGCATCAAGGAGCTGAGCGGCCCGGCCGCCGATCACGTGCTCGAGGTTTACAACAAGGCTTACCCGAACACGCATCCTGCCGTGCGCTACATCCTGATGGAGACGGATCGCATCTATCGTTTCAACTCCATCGTGGTGGCCGAGCGCAAAGCCGCGCTGCGCAAAGCGTCCACCTACATGTACCTGTTCGCCTGGGACACGCCGCCCGATCCAAAGATGCTGGCGCACCACGCGCTCGAGATCACGTTCGCGTTCGACAACACCAGCCGCGTGCCTGGTCCCTCGGGCGGCGGGCCGAAGCCGGCCGCACTGGCCGCCAAGATGAGCGCGGCCTGGATCGCTTTCGCCCGCACCGGCAATCCGAACACGCCCCAGCTTCCCCAATGGCCCGTGTACACGGCCCAAACCCGCGCCACCATGGTGTTCAATGACCAGTGCGCCGTCGAAAACGATCCCGGCGGCGCCGAACGCCATCTGTGGGCCACCACCTAGCGCACGCACTCTTGCGTGCAGCGTTCGCACTCATGCGAACGCCGTGAAAAGGGAGAGATTCATGATCCGAAAACTATTCCTGACAATCTGCACGCTGGCGCTCGTCAGCTTCTCCGCATTCGCCCAACTCCAATCTCAGGGCGCGGTGAAATTGGACACCGGACGCGTCTCCGGCGCGCTGGCCGGCTCCAACAGCGACGTCTCGGCTTACAAAGGCATTCCCTACGCAGCCCCGCCCACCGGCGAGCTGCGTTGGCGAGCGCCCCAACCGGCGGCGAACTGGCAAGGCGTCCGCGACGCAACCAGGTTCGCCTCCGTCTGTCCGCAGCGCCCAGGCCAGGAACCGCAGAGCGAAGACTGTCTGTACTTGAACGTCTGGACTCCGGCCAAGACCGCGGCCGAACGGCTTCCCGTGATGCTGTGGGTCCACGGCGGCGGCTTCACTTACGGCTCCGGTTCGGCTCGTATCTACGACGGCACGCGCCTGGCCGAACACGGCGTGGTCGTAGTGACCTTCAACTATCGCCTCAACATCCTCTCCGGATTCGCGCATCCGCTCTTGAGCCGCGAATCCGAGCACGGCTCCGGCGATTACGGCCTGCTCGATCAGATCGCCGCGCTGAAATGGGTGCAGCGAAACATCAGAGCCTTCGGCGGCGATGATGCCAACGTCACGTTATTTGGCGAGTCGGCCGGTGGCTTGAGCGTTTCCGCCTTGGTCGTTTCTCCCCAAACCAAAGGCCTCATCCACAAGGCCATCGTCGAAAGCGGATCGGGCACGCGCATCACGCCGCTCGACGCTGCTGAGAAAACCGGACAAGAGTTCGTCAAAAAGCTGGGTCTCGACAAAGACCCGAACGTGCTGGCCACGCTGCGCGCAAAGGCCTGGAGCGACCTGCCGGACGCCGCCAGCTACCGCGGCGCGCCCGTCCTCGATGGCTGGGCCTTCACCGACGACCCTATCAACGTCTGGGCCAAAGGGAAACAGTTGAACGTGCCCATGATCGTCGGCTATAACCATGACGAAGCCACGTTCTTCATGGCTCGCGACGGCGCCGTTCCGAAGACCGCCGAAGAATTCCAGGCGTCCGTCCGCCGCCGCTACGGTGAAGCCGCCGGCCAGTTGCTGGCGCTCTATCCGGTGTCGGCCGAAGACGACGTCTATTGGGCTGAGATCTCCATCCGCACCGAGGCCCGCATGGGCCTGGGAGCTCGCTTGCAACTGCGCGGCATGTTCAACGTCCCCGCCAAGGCGTATGAATATCACTTCAGTCACCTGCCCGAGACCGTGCGCGACCCCAAGCGCGGCGTCTCGCATGCCTCCGAGCTGGTGTACGTGTTTGGCACTCTGCCGCCCGCCGCCGACCAGCCTTCGCGCGAAATGTCCGAGGCGATCATGAATTACTGGACTCGCTTCGCCAAGGCCGGCGACCCGAATCAGCCCGGACTGCCCCAGTGGCCCGCATTCCAGAAAGGCAACGAAGCCTACCTGGAACTGCATCATCCCATCCACGCTTCCAAGGACTTGAACAAGGACAGACTCGACATCTTCGAGCGGATTCAACGCCAGACACCGGCGCCAAACGGCGGCAATTAAACTAAAAATCCGAACCGAACCCTTTTTCCGGCTTTCGGCGTCTTACAAGAGGACAGACTGCGCGACGCGCAGAGGAGCAGCCATGGCCAACTTTAAGTGGATCATCGGATCAGTGCTCGTTCTCAGCGCCTGGGGTCAGCAAAGCACGGATCAGAGCGCGCCTCCAGAGAATCGTAACGTCGAGCAACCTAAAGGTAGCGGCGTGGGCAAGGACATAGGCAGCGGCGCTGGTAACGTCGGAACCGGCGCGGCCAAAGGCGCCGGCGACGCCGCCAAGGGCGTGGGAAAAGGCGCGGCCGATCTCGCGACGTTGCATCCAATCAATGCCGCAGGCTCGGTCGGCAAGGGCGCCGCGACGGCCGGCAAGGACGTAACCGTCGGAACCGCCAAAGGCGCGGGCAAAATAACGCGCGGCATCGGCAAAGCCTTCAAGAAATTGTTCTAGCAAGGCCCACGTCCGAGTCCGGCGCGGCGTGTTCAGGCCGGCATCGGCGCTAAATGGCACTTCCCTAAACGGCCGCTTCCCTAAACAGCCGGCAGCGCCTTTTGCCTGCCCGAATTTACGGCCTCCTCAGGAAAGATGACTCGGCATGGAATGGCCCCAGCGAAATTCATGTTTCCGCGCGAGCGCTGTGCGCAATGTCACAAATTGCGCTTCTATCTCCTCAATCAGGCCAGCGCGTCGGTGCGCGGCCACCGGGGCTGCGATGCGCGTTGCAGCAGCGCTGCCGCCCGTCTTCACAATGTCCGAACCGGCGGGCCTGCCGTCTGCCGTTTCGAACCAGTCCTGCCCGGTTTCGTACTAAAGGTTTTGTAAGTATTGTGACCACTTTTTGACGATTCGCTTGCAAAAAGTCCCAATTCGGGCGGTCTATAGTGAGACTCCGCTCGTGTTATACTTCCCGCAAGTTGAGTGAAATCAGCGGCCGCGCAATCCGGGCTCAAGTCAAAAGGATCATGTCAAGCGAAGGCTTTTCACGCTCGCCGCGCTTGAGCCGATTCTTAGGTTTCACGGTGGAGCAAACGCTCGCTAGCCAGGGCGAACGGCTGAAAGAATATGTGCTTGGCATCGAGGTCTTCGACAAGGAGGAGTCGTTCGACCCCCGCATCGACACGATCGTTCGCGTGGAAGCACGCCGGCTCCGGTTGACGCTGCTCGAGTATTACGCCACTCGCGGCCAGGACGATCCAGTCCGCATCGACTTCCCGAAGGGTAGCTACGTTCCAACTTTTTATACACAGGGCTCGCGAGCCGCCCACGGCGAGCCGAGGGAAATCTCTTCAGTCGCCGCGCTGCCGTTCGTCAATATGAGCGCCGATCCAGCCGATGAATATTTCAGCGACGGCTTGACCGAGGAACTCATCCACGCCTTGGCAGGAGTCGAGGGGCTGCGGGTAGCGGCCCGCACATCGGCCTTCCAATTCAGGGGCAAGAGCCACGACATTCGCAAAATCGGGCGGCAGCTTAGAGTCGGCACGGTGCTCGAAGGCAGCGTTCGCAAAGACGGCGACCGGCTGCGGGTTACCGCGCAGCTCAACAACACAAACGACGGTTGCCATCTGTGGTCGGAGACCTACGACCGCGCAATGACGCAGGTGTTCGCCATCCAGCAGGAGATTGCGCAAGCCATCGTCAACACGCTGCGGATCAAGGCCGCACAGAAGCGCGATCGGCAACTGGTTAGCTACCACACCCAGAACGTGGAGGCACACGACCTGTACCTGCGCGGCCGATACTTCTGGAACAAGCGCGGGGCGCATGAAATTCAGAAAAGTATCGAGTATTTCGGCGGGGCAATCGAAAAGGATCCGAGGTACGCTCTGGCTTACACCGGACTGGCGGACGCTTATGCCTCGCTCGGATTTTCCTTCGATGCCGGGATCCTCTCGCCAACCGAGGCGGTTCCGAAAGCCAAGGCGGCCATTTCCAAGGCGCTTCAACTCAACGACGGCCTCGCCGAGGCGCACCTCTCCCTGGCCTTCGTACGTTTTCTCTATGACTGGGACTGGGCGGGCGCCGAATCGGAGTTCTGTCGCGCGATCGAGCTCGACCCCCTCTACGCCCATGCCCACCACTGGTATTCTCACTACCTCCTGGCCATGGGCCGCGTTGAGGAATCGCTCGAGGAGAGTTGGAGAGCAATTGAGATCGAGCCGCTGGACGCGATTCTCAATACCCACCTCGGCTGGCATCATCTTTACTCTAACCAGCACGATCTGGCCATCGAACAGCTGCGGCGGGCGCTGGAGGTGCACCCTGGCTACTTCCACTCCCGGCGCGAGATCGGTCGTGCTTATACCCAAAAAGGGATGTACCGGCAAGCCATAGCCTCCCTTCACAAGGCGCTGCGACAATCGAAAGAAGACGGTTTCACACTGGCTAGCTTGGGCTACGCCTACGCCGCAGCAGGCAGGCGTGATGACGCGCGGCGCGTGCTCGACGAAATACGGGGGCTCTCCGGCCGACGGTACATCTCTCCGTACTTCGCGGCAGCCATCCACGCCGGACTAGGCGAACCAGATCTTGCTTTTGCTCACCTCGATGAGGCTTGGCGGGAGCGCGCCGACGCGCTGGTGTATCTAACCACGGAACCAATGTTCGACAGCCTTCATTCCGATTCCCGGTTTACCAGCTTGATGAAAAGGATGGGTTTGTCGGTGGCCCGGGCAGCCGCGGCGTCTCCGTTTCACCGCTAGTCACTTCTCTGCCAACCAGCCTGCGGTCATGCTACTGAGCAGACACGTTCAGGAACCAGGAGTGAATCCGCCATGATGGACATCAGAAAAACCTTGGCAGCAGCGTTTCTCGCAGCTTTTTCCTATAATGTCGCGCGGGGGCAGGTGGCTGTCCTGCAAATGGAAATCGATGATTTCCGGCACTATACTTACGACGTTGCAGACTATTCGAAGTTTGCGACTCAAGCCACCGAAACCACTGCGGTCAACGCCAAGAACTTCGCAGACCGCCTATGCTTCGGCGACATCGTGGCCATCAATGGCAAGCCGGCCAAGGGCACGCAAGTAGTGCGCGTTTCCGGCGTGACCCTTAGACCGAACCCGGCCCCGGGACAGAGTATCGCCGATATCGTTCGCAACGGCTATTTCGACTCGATCCTCGAGATCATGCAGGCTGACGGCACGCCCGTTGGCTCCATCAGCCTCAGCGGATTTGCGGGAGGCCCGCCGCCGCCTGGAGCGCCGCTGGCTTCTGCGGAATCCAGTGCCGTGGTGACCGGAGGCACCGGAGCCTTCCTCGGCGTGCGCGGGGAATTCACCCTCGCCGAACCCGGGGCCCCCGAACATCTTGCCTCGGTGACCGAGGATCCCTCCAACCGCCGGACTTACACCACGAACGCTACCCACCACGTGCTCCTCCACCTGATTCCCATGACATGGCCGCAGGTGGTCTCGACCGCGAACGGCCCTGACATCCTGCACGCGAGCGACTTTTCCCTGGTCACGTCCACCGAGCCAGCCGTGGCCGATGAGGTTCTAACTCTGCTTGTCACCGGCCTCGGTCCCACCACGCCGGGTATTGATCCGGGCCAGCCTTTTCCGGCCAGCCCATTGCAGATGGTCAACTCGCCTGTTGACGTAACCGTCAGCGGTATTCCAGCAAAGGTCCTCTCCGCCGCCGGTTACCCAGGGTCGACCGACACCTATCAGATCAACTTCCAGCTCCCTTCCGGGATTACGCCAGGCATGGCGAGTCTGCGGATCAGCGCAGCCTGGATCGCTGGGCCCGCAGTAAGCATCGCGGTGCAGTGACTATCGGGCATGATCTATTGCGCGCTGAAGACAATCTCATTCCGCAATACCCTCATGGCCAGCTTCTCGCGAAAGCGCTGCACGTTGAAATCCGAAAATTTCTCCCGATAGAATTGCAGCCCCTGCTCCAATTGGGTACTCCGAGCAGATCCTGGGGCCGGACGGACTGAAGTGCCGGCTGTGGCTGGCTGGTGCGTTGGTCGCTCTTGACGATACAGGAACCGGTCCGCATCGGAACCTTTTTTGGTATTCCGCTCCCGGGCGGATTTAATTCCTACCAGTCTGCGGTCTTGGATTACAAACTCCCGGTCATCGCAAGACGACTCACGGGATTCATCATCTCGCCCATACTGGTATCCTCGCTCCTTCCACGCCGGTCCCGGCCCCAGCCACGACACCAAAATCTTGGACCCCAGTTCACCCACGGCCATCTTCGCCGCGATCCGTCCGGCGCTCTTCGATACAGTCACTACTTCAGCCATTACCTCCAGCGCAAGGTCCCGGGAGTTTCGCAAAATTCACCATGCCGCTGAGGTGCTGACGCCGGTGACCGCTTTCCTCGTGCGTCCCGTTGAGACCATAATGGACTCTCGCGAGTTGCTGCGGCGATCAAACCGTCCTTGCCCGAGTCGAGATCCCCAGTATCCCATCCCCCTCCAGCCGGGCGAACTCTCGCGCCGCAACCTGATGCTGTTGCTCCACCCTCTCGAGCAGCCTCACGAACTCCGGTCTCTTCCGAATTGGATCGAGCCACGGATCGCTGGACATGGCGGGATAACAAAAGATCCCGCCCCCGACCACACGCTCGAAAAGCTCCAATGCGGCATCCGCTTGGTTCAAGTGTGCCAGATGCCGCGTCAGATACAAGAGCCCTTCAGGATCGCTGAACGCGGAATTGAGAATGCGCCCAACGGCGGCGACGCTGCCATCCGCATCCCCTTCGATCATCGTCCGGGCGGCCATCATGAAGTCACGCATTCGCGTCTTGTTCTTCTCTTCCAGAGTCCGCAGCGCCGCGGCCGCTTCATTCCCGCGTCCCATCTCCGCCAGCGACACCGCCACGATGTAGGGATTGTCCTCGAGCTTGGTTGACGCGACCCGCTTATTGTCTCGCTGGAGGAACCAGGTATGCACAATGCTGGTGCGGATGGTTGGCTCCAGCGCGATTGCACGCCCATAGGCGGCCACCGATGCCTCCAGCAAGCCGCAGTACCGCAACGGGCTGATCAGAGCGGCAAAGATCTCCGGATCCGCCGCCCCCTGCGCCCGCGGGAGCAAGCGCGCCATGGCATCGCCCGCGCGGCCCAGATCGACCTCCAACTGCGCGTAAAACTTATGCGCGATCGCGAGATCGGGGTTCAGGTCGAGTGCTTGCCGGAACGCCGCTTCCGCCCGCTGCAGCCCCTCTCCGGCTCCCGTGGTGAGGTACTTGGCCATGACGTGATGGATTCGCCCAAGACGGGCCCACGCCGGCGCATAGCAGGGATCGGCCTCCACGCATCGCAAGTACAGATCGCGGGCCGCGCCCCACTGCTTCGAGTCGTGGCTAAACTGATTGCCACGCAAATAGTACTCGTAGGCCTTCGGGTCGGCAGGGACATCCTGCCTGAGGATCCGCTGTTCGTGAGTCGTGAGTTGCAGAGCCAGCGCCTCGAGCATGCACTCGGTCAGCTCGTCTTGCAGCTGGAACACATGGCCAATCGAAGTCTGAGTGGAGCGGGAACACATCAGCGTCCCGGTGGCCGCATCGGTAAGTTGCGCCGTGACGCGGATTTCGTCGCCCGTAGAAAGCAGGGTGCCCGTGACAATCAGATCGACGTGGGTCTCGGCCGCGATGGTTTTCAGATCCTGCGTTCCGGCCCCAAATCGCGACGCAGCCAGGCTGGAACGCACCACCAGGGATTTCAGCCCAGACAGCGAAGTGGTCAACGCTTCCGGCAGGCTGAACGCAAGGAAGTCCGTGCTAGGATCAGGCCGCAGCATGCGGAACGGCAGAACGATCAGACTTCGGATGGCCTTCGGCTCCACAGCCGGCGGCGTTTCCACGGGAAGAAGAAAACGGTACCCGCGGCGCGGCAGCGTCTCGATAAAGCGAGGCGCCTCGGCTGTATCACCTAACGCCTCGCGAATCTGGCGGATACAGAAATTCAGGCCCTGTTCGAAATCGACGAATGAGTCGGACCAGATGCGCTCCCGGAGGTCGGCCCGCGTCAATACTTCCCCGCCCCGGCGAACCAGCAGTTCCAGAACCCGGAATGGCTGTGGAGGCAGCTTGACCCGCTCGCCGTGCCGTCGCAGCTCCCCGGCCGCCGTGTCCAGCTCGAATACGTCAAATCTCAGAATCGTGGCAGATTCACTCATCGAAAACTCAGGTCACACTCAGAGCGCATCTATGGTACGCAGACGCCAGTCGTTGTAAAAACATCTATCAGCGTAACGCAAAGTTCTGGCGGGGCGCTGAAATTCGGAAATTCAGATAAAAGGGAGGCTACATATGACATTGCGAATCAACGACTTGGCGCCTGATTTCGAGGCGGAAACCACTCAAGGACGCATCCGCTTCCACGAGTTCATCGGCAATTCCTGGTGCGTGCTCTTCTCGCATCCGAAAGACTTCACGCCCGTTTGCACCACCGAACTGGGTTACCTGGCCGGAATGCAGCAAGAGTTCGACAAGCGTAACTGCAAGATCGTCGGCCTGAGCGTCGACCCGGTCGCCGATCACGGCAAATGGGCCATCGACATCGAAAAAGCGCAGGGCCACAAAGTCGGCTATCCGATGATCGGGGACTCCGACCTGAACATTGCCAAACTTTACGGAATGTTGCCGGCCGATGCGGGCGACACGAGCGCCGGCCGGACTCCCGCCCACAACGCCACCGTTCGCACGGTGTTCATGATCGGTCCGGACAAAAAGATCAAGTTGATGCTGATCTATCCGATGAGCACCGGCCGCAACTTCGACGAAGTGCTGCGGGCGCTCGATTCTATCCAGCTCACGGCGAAACATCCGGTATCGACTCCGGTGAACTGGCTGCCGGGCGACGACGTGGTTCTTTCCGGCGCTGTGTCCGACGAAGAGGCCAAGCAGAAATTTCCGGCGGGCGTGAAACGAGTCCTGCCTTATCTGCGGCTGGTGGCGCAGCCGCGCTAAACAACCCGCTTATCCAGGAGCAATGCATGGAACCGGTA
Source organism: Bryobacteraceae bacterium (assembly GCA_035632015.1). Lineage (GTDB taxonomy): Bacteria > Acidobacteriota > Terriglobia > Bryobacterales > Bryobacteraceae > Palsa-89. The sequence goes on along the minus strand of DASQHQ010000164.1, from coordinate 7,153 downwards.
CAAGTGGAGCGATTCTATTTGGGCTGCCTGGCCCACGCCTCTTACATGATTGCCTCGAGGGGCGTGGCAGCAGTCGTCGATCCTCAGCGCGATGTCGATATCTACCTCGAAGTGGCAGCTCGCAAGGAGTGCAAGATCGAATACATCATCGAGACTCACCTCCATGCCGATTTCGTGTCGGGACATCGTGAACTGGCCGAACGCACCGGAGCGCGTATCTATCTCGGCGCGGGATCGGGAGCTGAATTCCCTCACGTCGCGGTCCAGGACGGAGACGAGATTCAGTTCGGCGACTGTTGCCTCCGGTTCCTGCACACTCCTGGACACACACTCGAGAGCATTTGCATTCTGCTGCACGATCGCGGCGCACCGGATCGGCCCGCCTCGGTTTTTACCGGCGACACTCTCTTCGTGGGCGATGTGGGCCGGCCGGATCTTTCGCCGACCCACACGCCGCAGCAGCTTGCCGCCCTCCTGTACCGGAGCATTCACGAGAAGCTCCTGACGCTTCCGGACGATACCGAGATCTTTCCCGCCCATGGCGCCGGTTCGCTGTGCGGCCGTCAAATGAGTTCGGAAAGCTCCTCCACCATCGGCAAGCAACGGGAGTCGAATTACGCCTTGCTTGCGCGGACGAGTGAGGAATTCGTACACCTTCTGACCGACAACCTTCCGGCGCGCCCCGAGTACTTTGCGCGCGATGCGGACCTCAACCGGCGCGGTGCGGCTCCCCTATCGGACCTGCCGCCGCTGGCCGCGCTGGCCGCGCCTGAAGTTCTGCACCTGCAAAAGGAGGGCGCGATCGTAGTGGACACCCGCCCGGCGATGCAGTTCGCCGTGGCGCACGTGCCCGGATCGGTGCATATCGCCCTCACCGGGCAGTATGCGTCGTGGGCGGCGCGGATTCTTGACTTGGACACGTGCCTCATCATTGCCGGAGAGGATCCCGAACACGTACGCGAGTCGCAGCTGCGTCTTGCGCGCGTCGGAGTCGAGAATGTGGCTGGATACCTGGCGGATGGAGTGGCAGGTTGGATTCAGAATGGCTTCGAGCTTGATTATATTCCCCAAATTACGGTTCAGGATTTCGTCGAATTGCGGAATGAGCAACCGGACCGGATCGCCGTACTGGACGTGCGCGAGCCCGGAGAAGTAGCTGGCGGAGTGATCGAAAACTCACGGTGCATCCCGCTCGGAAAGCTGAAATCAAGATTAGCGGAACTGGACCGCGAAAAACTTCTGGTGGTGCACTGTAAGGGCGGCTATCGGAGCTCAATCGCGACCAGTATTCTGCGGCGTGCCGGCTTCCGCGACATCGCGAACCTGATCGGCGGTTTCGACGCCTGGAAAACGGCCGGTCTCCCATGCACGATCCCCGGCAGTGTCGGAGCCTAGAGCGGCACCAGCCTGCTCCCCGTCAACCAAGGACACTAGCAAGCAGACTTCGCATGCGGACGTGTGCGGAGCCGACTCCGGTCCGCAGCCGATCGGACTGGATGGCGTGGCCGGGAATTTGTGCGCCCTCGGCGAACGCGGCGAAGAGTAAGTGCAATGCCTTTACTTAGTCCTCCCTGACTATGGGCGTGCTACAATTCTGTATATACAATGGTTTTCGCCTGGGGATCGCATGAACCGGCGGAAACACGGTGTTTCCTTTGAAACGGCAGCGCGAGTTTTTCAGGACCAGCACGCGGTCTCTTCTCTGGATCGCGTCGTCGACGACCAGGAACGCTGGCATACCATCGGCCTGGCAGGCGCCATCACGCTCCTGCCAGTGGTCCACACCTGGGAGGAAGAATATGGCGAAGAAAAAATCCGTATCATCTCGGCGAGAAAAGCGAGTTCCCGCGAGCGCGCTCTTTATGACTCCTATTAGTGAAAAAGAGCGGCGCGATCTGCGACGGCTCGCAAGCAAGCCCGACGCGAAGATCGATTTTTCCGATGCTCCCGAAAGCGAGCCGCTGCCATCCAATGTTCACGTAGGACGCTTTTACCGTCCGATAAAGCAGCTCGTGAGTCTGCGCGTGGATGCGGATGTGCTCGCGTGGTTTCGCGGCCGGGGCAAGCGGTATCAGACCTATATGAATGAGGTTCTCCGGCGCGAGATGCAGGCCAACGCGCGCTCGCGATAAGGACCGGCAAGTACGTCACCATTCACATACATTCACGCCCCGAACCTGCGTGACTAGCAAGCGGCGATCTCCTGGTCGGCAAACCGGACGGCATATTCAGGACGGGCCACCGGCTGAGAGCCCTTCCAGAATCAGGTAGACGGAATCAACGGAACGTTTCCAGCCTACACGGGAGGCACCTAATGACGCGTTTTGCAGGCATGCGCTCGGCGACTGCTATGTGAAAGCGCAAAACTTTCAACGAGCCATAGAGGTCTTGGAGCCGCTGCTGGATCATCAGTCTGATGACACGGCAGAAAACATATCCGCTACTCTTGGAGTGCTATGAACGCACAGGCGAAATATTGGCGGCTGCTGACATGCGGAACAGGATCGGTTGGAATAGCTAGCGCACACTCTCTTTAGTTGCGATGTGGCCCTTGCAGCCCTCGCCAATCACCGGCCCTGAAGTTTAAGTAACTCATTTAAACATAGAGACTTCCGGCGTGGCACTCCGCCTTGCGTCCAGAGCGCCCGCGTTATTCTGGGCTCGAGCCAACGCTCACCCCCAACTACCCAAAAAGGCGAAAAGATTAATAAAATCGAACGCCCGCACACAAACCACCCCCCTTTGCGTCACCTGGCCCGCCGGCCCGGTGGCTTCGTTCTTGAAATTTAGCCCGAACTGGCCTCGCACGGAACAATCCCCCCTCCCCTGGTGTCCAATTAACCAAGAGACGCGAGCTTCGCAGTTTGAGGCTACAATCTAGGTAGACACCGTGGCGGATACGACCGTTGGTCTACATCTGGATGCTTGCCTGTTCTCCCCACCCGAGGAGGACGCACTACTCACGGGGCTTTGCCACGGCGACGAAGAAGCGTACGAAATTCTGATCCAGCGCTATCAGCAGCCGGTCTACAACCTGGTCTGCCGCCTCGCCAACGATCCGTCCGATGGCGCCGACATCGTGCAGGAGGTCTTCCTGAAAGTCTTCCGCAACATCCAGTCGTTCCGCGGCGGCAGCAGTCTGAAGACCTGGATCTACCGAATCGCGGTGAACGAGGCTTACAATCATCGCCGCTGGTTCTCGCGACACCAGCGCCAGGAGGTTGCATTCGCTCCCGAAGAGGGAACGCAGAATTTCGCGGACAGTCTGGCCGATCCCGGCCGGAACCCGTTCGATCAGGCCGCCGACCACGAAACACGCACGCTGGTGGAAGCCGCGCTTGAAAAGCTGAATCCGAAATTTCGCGCGGCCGTGATTCTGCGCGACATCGAGGATCTGAGTTACGAGGAGATCGCCGTGGTTCTGCAAGTTTCGCTCGGTACCGTGAAGTCTCGCATCCTGAGAGGACGCGAAGCGTTACGAAGAGTTTTGGAAGGACGGCTGGAGCCGGAGACAAGCGTGGCTTGGGCCCCGCAGCCGTTGGTTGAATAAGTATGGAGTGCTCGACGGTTAGAAGGAAAATCTCGGACTACGTGGATGGCGCCCTGCCGAATGAAGAGCGCTCTCGCCTGCGGCAGCATCTGGGCGCCTGCGGCCCTTGCGCCCGCGAGTCCAACCAGCAGCAGCGCATTCGCGAGACTCTGCGCTCGCTCCCCCGTTTCGCGCCGCCACCCGATCTCACGCTGCGTCTGCGCGTGGCTGCCTCCAAGGCGCGAGCCAATGTCCAAGGACCGGGCCGCTGGTCGAAATTCTGCGATCGCTGCGAGCTCGCCCTGGCCCATCTCATGCGCCCGCTGGCACTGCCGGCGGTGGGCGGATTCTGCTCCGCCGTTTTCCTGTTCAGCGCGCTGGTGCCCACCTTTATGCCCACCTTCGCCATGGCCCGCGTCGTCTCTCCGTGGGACGTCCCGACCATGCTGACCACCCAGCCCATGGTTAAGTACGTCGCGCCTGTCGCTTTCGGCGGCGATGCCGTGGTTGACGTGCGAATCGACGACCAGGGTCGCATCGTGGGCTATTCCATCGTGAGCTTCGCCGGCGCGGACAACCAGCAACTGCGGCGCAGCATCGAAAACAATCTGATCTTCACCGAGTTCTGGCCCGCGACCGCCTTCGGCGTCCCGGTCGCCGGCACCATCCGCATCTCCTACCGCAGCCCCGCCAACATCGACGTCAAGGGCTGAGGCTGACGGCGAGCCCGCGGCGCGCCTTGGTGAGCCTGTGCGCTACGGTGCAACGATCGGAATCGTGACGATGTTGCTGGTGAACACGCTCTGCGCGATGAACAGCGGTGTATTCGGATTGGTCGGCAGCGTCGAGCTGATCTGAAGCTGGACTTCATAGACGCCCAGCATGCCCGGCTTCAGCCCCGCGCTCAGCACGTTAGCCGTGGTGTTGGCTAGTTGCGCATTATCCACCGCTGTCTGGGGGATATTGAACGCCGGCCCGCTGTAAACCTGGCCGGTTTTGCCCACCGGCGTGGTCCCGTCGCCCAGTGTCGTCAGCCCGAGCCCGGTGGCGTAAATCGTGATCACTTCGCCGGGTACCGCGGGACTGTCGGGCGTAATCGGCGCGCCGGCTACGCTGGCGCAACAAGTCTGGGGATTCAACGCCGTCAGGATGACCGAAGAGGTGCCGCCGCTGGCGACGCTGATCGCGATTCCATTTCCGTCCGGTCCCGCTACTTTCGCGGTCAGAATGAGCCGGTTGAACAGACTGCTGGGCGAGGCGGTTACCTTTTCGTCAGGGTTGGCGTTGATCAACGCCACGAGCGCGTCGCGAACGGTGGTCAGCGTGTCAGTCGATTGGAGGATGTACGCATAGCTTCGATCCTGAATTGTAACCGTAGCCGTATCGTTGGCGACGATGGCTCCGTCCACCGACACCAGAGCAATCGCATTGCTGCTGGCGTGAAAGGCCATGGCCGGACGCGGGTCGCTTCCTGGTGCCGCGAAAATACCGGGATTCTCGCCCACAATCGGCACGGCCACCGCGGTGGTGTTGGTTATGCTGTTATCGCTGTGCACCGTCCGGACGTAGGCGCTCACTCCGCTTCGATCGCTCACCTCGTAGGGAATTTGAGCCGTGATCTGAGTGGGCGAGACCATGACCAGCGGCGCTTTGATCCCATCGAAATAAACTTGCACGCCGCCCAGCGACGTGGGATAAAACCCGTTGGAGTCCGGTGTGCCGGGGACCGACGTATCACTCAGATTGGTCCCATTGATGGTCACCAGCGTTGCGGGCGCGACCTCGGCGGCGTTTTGCCCGCCGTTCAAGTTGACTCCGGCCGTCGTCGCCGTCTCCGTGGCAGTCCCGGAACTGGTGGCGGCCGCTACCGTCGCCGAGTAGGTAACGTTGTTGCCGTCCGCACCGGGCAGCCGGGACGTCAGAATGATCTGATTGAAACCGAGGTTCGGCGTGGCGACGACGTTCGGATCGGGCGTGCCGCCGGAGGTCCCGTTGATCAGGGCGATCATGTTCGTCACGATGGTCGTCAGGTTGTCCGCAGCCACCACCGTGTACTTATAATTGGTGCCGTTAATCGTAACCGTAATGGTGTCGTTGGCCGTTATGGTGCCGGAGAACGTGACCGTGCCGATCGCGTACACCACGAGGCTGGCGGCGTTGGTAATGCCGTTGATCGGAACATTCGGCTGGCCGATTGTGAATACCAGCAGCCGCATGTCGAACGGATCCGTCACGAACAGGTTGGTGCCATCCCACGCCAGTCCCATCGGCGTACGAATGGTGTCGGGGCTGGAGACCTGAATATTGGCGTCCGGCCGGAATGTGCCGGCGGAGTTGCTGACATTGTCCGAAAGCGCGTCGGCTTGGCCCAGGATAATATCGGCCAGTTGCCCATTTTGGGTGGGAATGCTGTTGTAGACCAGGACCCGATCGTTGCCGCCATCGGCGACAAAAAGCCGCTGGCCGTCCGACAAGGCGTAGCGCGGAAAGCTCAGCGTGGCGCCGCAACGTTGCGGATAGGTCGGATTGCCGGCCGAATCCATGCCGGTCGGCGGGCAAACAGGCGTGCAACCCGCCGGATAGGTCGGGTTCATGTCGCTGTCGGTGCCGTTCGAGACACAGGAGCCCAGCACATTGTTGTCGGCGTCGCTGGTCATGTCGGGCTGGCCCAGGACAACGTCCGCCGGTTGCTGGGTCTGGGTCGGGATCGCGTTCCAGATCAACACGCGATTGTGCCCCAGATCGGTTACGAACAGCCGCTGTCCGTCGGACGTCACCGACACCGGCGAGAAGAGATTGTTGGCCTGCGGGGGCAGAAGCGACACCGTGGGTGGAGGCGCCGTGGTAAGGTTCGGCTCACCCAGGACATAGTCGGCTGCCTGGTTGTTTGTGCTGGGAATATTGTTCCACACCATCACGCGGTGGTTTTGCGTGTCGGCGACAAACAAGCGTGTTCCTTGAATCCAGACGCCTTGCGGTCCCCGGAAGCCGGACGCGGTGACCGAGGTCGGCGGGTTGAAGGTATTGAAGTCCGGCTGGCCCAGCACGATGTCTGCGGGCGCGCCATTGGTGGTGGGAATCGTTTTCCAGATCAGAACGCGGTTGTTATCCGTGTCAGCGACTGCGAGTATCTGGCCGTTGGTGGCCACGCCGGTCGGCGTGCGCAAGCCGGTTTGCGAAGGTACGCCGGCCGGCTGATTGACCCCGGTGCTCACGAAATCCGGTTGGCCCACCACTACGTCCGCGCCGAAATTGGCCGCCCCGATGCAGACCGGACAAGGGTCGCCTTGCGGAATCTCACTGGTGGGAGGGTACAGGAACTTCGAAATGTTGTTGTAGATGAGAATCCGGTTGTTGACGGGCTGAGCCTGGATATGGTTCGAATCGACCAGGAACAGCGTGTTGCTGGCATAGGCTACGCTGCTCACGGCGCCGACTTGGTAGGCTGAGGGCGCGCCGACGCTCTGGGCGGTGAAAGTGGGCTGCCCGATCGTCATGCGAGCTGCCTGGCCCGTCAAGAAGTTGGCGCTTTGAGCCACCAACGGAGACAGGCAAATGGGGACAAAGAAAATCAGGGCAAGATACTTCATCACGAACTTAGGAGCAAGGACCCAGTATATCAAC
>DASQHQ010000163.1:0-28315 GCA_035632015.1 Bryobacteraceae bacterium | reverse complement strand
AATTTGGGGCCGCGGCCCGAATACAAATTGGAAGGGACGCCGCTGATGATTAAGGGCGTGCTCTACACCACCGCCGGCACTCGACGGTCCGTAATTGCGCTCGACGCGAAAACCGGTGAGCTGATATGGACCCACGGCATGAAGGAAGGGCGTCGCGCCGCGATTGCACCACGACAGCTCTCCGGACGGGGCCTGTCGTATTGGACTGACGGAAAAGGCGACGAGCGCATTCTATATGTGACTCCGGGCTATCGCCTGGTCGAGCTGAATGCCAAAACGGGCGCCGAGATCAGCTCGTTCGGCGAACATGGAATCGTCGATTTGAAGGTTGGAGCCGTAACCGGGCTCAACAAGCAGATTGACCTGGAAACCGGCGAGATCGGCCTGCATGCCACGCCGCTCATCGCCAAGGACGTCGTAATCGTGGGCTCCTCCTTCAAAGAAGGCACGCAACCGATAACGCACAACAATACCAAAGGCCTGGTCCGCGCCTTCGACATACACACCGGCAAAAAGCTTTGGCAGTTCAATACCATTCCTAAGCCGGGGGAGTTCGGCTACGATTCCTGGCTGAACGACTCGGCCGAAGTCAACGGCAATGCCGGCGTCTGGACCCAGATGACTGTGGATGAGGATCTCGGCTTGGTTTATTTGCCGGTCGAGGATCCCACCTCAGACCAGTACGGCGGACACCGGCCAGGCAACAATCTTTTCGCGGACAGTCTGGTGTGCGTGGACCTGAAAACAGGGCAGCGAAAGTGGCATTACCAGGTAGTGCATCACCCCATGTGGGATTACGACTTGTCTTCGGCGCCGATCTTGGCGGACATCAACGTCAATGGCCGGGCGATCAAGGCCGTGGCATTGCCGAGCAAGGAAGCTTTCCTCTACGTCTTCGATCGCGTCACCGGACAGCCGGTCTGGCCAATCGAAGAGCGGCCCGTGCCAAAAGGCGATGTGCCGGGCGAGTGGTATTCTCCGACACAGCCGTTTCCTACCAAGCCGCCGGCCTATGCGCGGCAGGCCATCACCATGGACGAGCTCATCGACTTCACTCCCGAGCTGCGTGCGAAAGCGACCGAGCTGGTCAAGATGTACCGGATGGGGCCAATGTTCCTGAACCCGGTCGTGAGCAAAGTCGGAGGGCCGCTGGCCGCCCTGACCATTGGAACGCTGGGCGGCGGCACCAACTGGCCGGGTGCGGGGTACGACCCCGAGACCCACACCGTCTATGCGCAGGCTGCCAACGCCGGCGTATCGCCGCTAGGCCTGATCGAACCGCCCGCTGGTTTTTCCGATGTCAAGTACCTCGCCGGAGTAGCGGGCCGGCCGTTCCGGCTTAATGAAGGTCCTGGCTTTGGAAGCGCCGCGGACGCGCCCAAGATCAGCGAGAGTCAAGCGCGGCTGAACGCCATCCTCAAGTCCTCGGCACAAGCTGCGACACCAGCTCCGGGGGCGCCACCAGCTCCGGGGACGCCTCCAGCAGGCGGTGGCGGCGGCCTCAACGTGGACGGGCTGCCGCTAGTCAAGCCACCGTACGGTGTACTTTCGGCGATCAACTTGGATCGTGGCGACCTGGTTTGGCAAGTGCCGCACGGCGACACTCCCGACGTGGTCCGTAATCACCCGGCGCTCAAGGGGCTCAATATTCCAAAAACCGGCCAGCAAGGCAGCGTCGGATTGCTGGTGACCAAGACCCTGGTCATCCTCGGCGATCCTCAGATCACGACAACACCGGATCATCCGCGCGGCGCCATGTTGCGGGCTTACGACAAGGCCACAGGAAAACAGGTCGGAGCGGTTTGGATGCCGGCTCCGCAAAGCGGATCGCCCATGACCTATTCAGTGGACGGCAAGCAGTACATCGTCATCGCCGTAAGCGGTGGAAATTATTCGGGCGAGTACCTCGCCTTCAGTCTGCCTTCGGGCGAGTAAACGATTCATTTGACCAGAGGCGGTTCCTTGAAAGTTCAGCGGGAACTGCCGGCTGGCTTGGCGCATATTTCAGTCCGGCTTTGAAGGCTGGCCCAAAAGGAGGACACCATGGGCAATGCAAAAAAAGCTGACACCGTGATTTCACAATCGCCCGCACTGCGGCGGCGAGACATCATGAAGTTGGGCGTCGGAACTGGCGTTGCCGTGAATTTGCTGAAGCCGCTGGCGGCTCAGCAGCCGGCCGCGCCTTCGGGGGGATTGGGACCTGCCTCGTCGCAAAACGTGCAACGCTGGCCGGATATCCAAGAGAGTCGGGAAGTCGCCGCTACCACACAAACCGGCTACACCGTGTCGACGGGGCCAGGCTGGGTGAACAACTCGAGCCGTGCTTTCGGGAATGGGCCGATGGACGAGTGCAGCCGCCGCATCGTCGAATTCGTCAGCTCTTACTCCGAATCGAAGCTGACCGCCCCGCTGGTCGAGACCATCAACTACTTGATGGTTGACACGCTCGCGGCATTCTACGGCGGTTTCGAATCCGAGCCCTTGCGAATCATCGCCCGATTGTCCGAGACCATGCCCGGACCTTGCACCGTCGCTGGCTACGGCATCAAAACTACTTACGAGATGGCTTCGTTTGCGAATGCAGCCATGATACGCCACACCGATTTCAACACCGCCCCACACAACAACGAAATGTTCGGCGGCGTCCTGGCCGTTGGGGAGGCGCTTCACTCCACCGGCCCGCAAGTGCTGGCCGCGATGGTCATCGCCTATGAAGTCGTAACCGCCATCGGAAACACCGGGCAAGGCAACTACGATCCGAGCGGTTGGGACTGTCCTTACCACAGCGTGGGGACAGCGATGGGCGTGGGGAAGCTGATGGGGTTGAACCAGGATCAGCTCGCCAACGCTCTCTCGCTTGCACTGGTGCCGCATATGCCAATGTATGTTTGCCACATTGGCACGCAGTCCATGTGGAAGGGCACGCACAGCGCGGAGCAGGTCCGCAATGGCGTGTGGGGCGCTATGCTGGCGCAGCAGGGGATGACCGGGCCCTGCACGCCGTTTGAGGGCCGAGACGGGCTGATTGCGCACATTGGGCCGTTTACCAGGGATCTGCGGCTTCCCACTAGTCCCGACGGGAGAATGGCGCTCGAAACGATTCATGGAAACGGCGGAGGCTACAAGCGGGTCGCTTCCGAAGGGAACACGCAAAACTTTCACCAGAATATTGCGCCGGACATCATCGAGTGGACCCGGCCTGAAGAGATCGCGTCAATCGACGTGCAGTTCCACTACTTCGGCTGGCAAGAGATCTCCGATCCGCCCAAGTGGGACCCGCGAAACCGTGAGACCGCCGATCACAGCATGCCGTACAATATCGCGCGGCATCTCCTGGACAAGCGAATTTACCTCGATTCGTTCACCAGGGAGAAATATATGGATCCTGCGGCCAGGGAGCTTATGGGCAGGATCACCATCCGCCCGCTCCTGGACCGGACGGTTGGAGGCGGAACAGTCGTTACGGTGCGCAAGAAATCAGGCGAACAACGGGTGTTCATGGGCAAGGCGGTAGCGCCGATGTCTCACGACGAGCTGATCCAGAAGTACAATCGCCTCTCCGATTTTATGCAGATCAGCAGAGAACAGCGAGAACGCGCTCGCGAGCAGTGGATGAATCTGCGAGCCTGCAGGGACATCGCTGACGCGATGCAAACCATCGCGAAGTTCGGCCAACCCAAACCTTTATCCGACCGGACTCCTGCCCGGATTTCCTGACGAGTTGGTGCACGGGACCTGCTCGAAAAATAACTGTGCGGTGAGCACTTGGGCCAGCATCGCTACAGCGCCCTCACGTTTGAGCAACCTCACGGGTAAGCAACACCGCGCGCGGCCTAGCGCGCGAGCTCGGCGAGCTTGAACGCGAACAGGACTGCAAAAGCAACCAAGCCGGCGCCGATGGCGCGAACCAGAAGTTTGCCAACCTCGCGCTGCCAACCTCGCGCTGCCGGCCTCTCGCTGCCGGCCTCGCGCTGCCGGCCTTCGGTCAACGCCACGACGTTGTCCCGCACGAATTGGATGAATCGGACGGGAGCCAGCAGCACGTTGGGGAATCGGACCCTGGCAATAACGTCTTTCTTGAAAATGGCGCAGATCATTTGCTCACCGCTGGGGCGCAGCGCTGTCGTTCATCGAAGAAGTTCACGAGAATGATCAGGTGCGTAGGCGGTTTCTGCTCGCTCGCGTTATCACAGTCACGATCAAAAATAGTGCCACCCTTGAAAGACAAAACCAGGTTGACGTTGGTAGAACATCGCAGGAGGACTCGATGGAACGAGCCGTTTCGAAACTACTGAAGCGTTATGAAAATGGTAGCCTGTCGCGGCGCGATGTCGTTCAGGCCTTGGCTTTGCTGGCCGCAAGCTCCGGCACGGCGTCGGCAGCAGGCCTCGAGACTACCACGCACCGACATGGGGCTGCACGTCATGGATCCCGATGGGTTCCCGGTGCAGTTGATGTCTAAGCTTTGCCATACTGCGCGACGTTCGATATCTTGTACCAAGCGCCCTCGGGCGCCTCAGGGCTGGGTTTTCACCCAATTCTGCAGCAACAGGAGCTCGGTCAGCGACGCGATCCAGAATATGCTGCCACAATCCGCGCGGGAGTTTAGAGAATCGTATCTTCGGCAACGGCGTCTTTTCTCATCAAACCGACGGGGCGCGCGCGTACTCCGCACGCGAAAAAGCCATGAAGGCCGACCTCATCGGCCAGAAGCTCTCGGCGACCTCCGCCAAGCCGAAGAATTGGCGCGCAAAGCCGTCGCGCTCGATCCGAACAATCCTCCCGCCCGGTCCCTGCTCGAGCTCGTCTCCAAACGCTGAAAAACTCGGCCATCGTGTTAATGTGAAGACATGCCGACGGCCCGAGCGCTGATCTCCGTCGAAGAGTACTTGGCTACTGTCTACGAGCCGGATTGCGACTACGTGGATGGGGAGGTGCTGCAGCGGAACATGGGTGAGCGGGATCATTCTTTCGTACAAGGCTTGGCAATCGCTTACTTTGGCGCGCGGCGCAAGCAATGGGGCATCACGGTCCTGCCCGAAATGCGGGTCCAGGTAAAGCCCACGCGTTTCCGGATTCCGGATGTTTGCGTCGTCTTGGGCGACACCGAGGAGCAGATCCTCACCAAGCCGCCATTTTTGTGCATCGAGATCCTTTCGCCCGATGACCGTTGGGTGCGCGTCAAGGCGCGCATCAACGATTTTCTAGCGATGGGCGTTCCTTACATTTGGGTGATCGATCCACAGACCAAACAGGCCTATATCGCCACTCCAACCGAGGGCCTGCGCGAGGTCAAAGATGAAATCCTCCGGACCGAAAATCCCGCGTTTCACGTCCCGCTGAGCGAGCTGGTCTCGTAGCCGCCCTCAGTGGGAGAAATGCGGAAAAACGGCTGGTGATCGGGCTCGCCAACTGTTAAAATAAAGCTTGCAACTCACACCGCTTCTCAGGCTTCCGAGCCCTGTATTTTCTAGGAGTTAACCCTTGGCGAACCCGGAAGATCCCAACGTTCCGCCGACGCCCCCCGCGGGCGGCTCGCAAATGCCGCTGGGCGGCGACGGCAAACAGAATCTGATTCCCATCAATATCGAAGACGAGATGCGCCGGTCGTATCTCGATTACGCCATGAGCGTGATCATCGGCCGCGCCTTGCCCGACATCCGCGATGGGCTCAAGCCGGTGCACCGCCGCATTCTGTACGCGATGTCCGAGATGGGCTTGACGTTCAACCGCGCCTACCGCAAATGCGCCGGCATCGTGGGTGAGGTGCTGGGCAACTATCATCCGCACGGCGACCAATCGGTGTACGACGCCCTGGTGCGCATGGCTCAGGACTTCTCGCTGCGCTATCCGCTGGTGGATGGCCAGGGAAATTTCGGTTCGGTGGACGGTGACCCGCCCGCGGCCTACCGGTACACCGAGGCTCGGCTTTCTCGGCTCGACACTGCCTTGCTCGAGGATCTCGACAAAGAAACCGTCGACTTCCGGCCCAACTTCGACGAGCGCAAGCTGGAGCCGGAGGTGCTCCCCACTCGCGTTCCCAATCTGCTGATCAACGGATCGTCCGGCATCGCGGTCGGCATGGCCACCAACATCCCGCCGCACAATCTCACTGAGATCATCAACGCCACCATCCTGTTGGTTCAGAAGCCGGACACGCATGTGAGCGAGATCGTGAACCTGGTGCAAGGACCGGATTTCCCGACCGGCGGATTCATCCTCGGCCGGCAGGGCATCCTGGACTATTTCACCAAGGGCCGGGGCACGCTGAAATTGCGCGCGAAAGCCGCCACCGAAAGCATGGGCAAGGACCGCGAGGCGATCGTGGTCACAGAGATTCCCTATCAGGTGAACAAGGCCCGCTTGATTGAAGCCGCCGCCGCCCTGGTGAACGAAAAGAAGATCGAGGGAATCTCGGAAATTCGCGACGAGAGCGATCGCGACGGCATGCGCATCGTGTTCGAGCTGAAGCGCGGCGAGCAGGCCGAGGTGATCCTGAACAATCTCTACAAGCACACCCAGCTTCAGGTGAATTTCGGCGTCATCATGCTGTCCATCGTCAACGGCCAGCCGCGCGAGCTGGGGCTGCAGGACGTCCTGAAGCGATTTATCGACCACCGCATCGACGTGGTCCGCCGCCGCACCGATTACCTGCTGCGGAAAGCGCGCGAGCGCGAGCACATCCTGCTCGGCTTCAAGAGGGCGCTGGAAAATCTGGACGCGGTGATCAAGCTGATTCGCGAGTCGAAGACGCCGCGAGATGCGCGGGACCGGTTGATGGAGTTCATCACGCCCGCCGAGGCCAGGGAATTCGCGAAGCAGGTGGGAGCCGATCCGCGCGGGCCGCGCTTCACCGAGCGGCAGGCGCAGGCCATCATCGAGCTGCAACTGCAGCGGCTCACCGGCATGGAGATCCAGAAGATCCTGGGCGAACTAGCGGAAATCCAGAAGGAGATCGCCGAGTACCTCGAAATTCTCGGATCGGACAAGAAACTGCGCGGCGTCATCGTGCAGGAGCTGAAAGATGTCCAGAAGGAGTTCGGCGACGAGCGGCGTACCCAAATCATCGAGGACACCGGCGAGATTCTTCTGGAAGACCTGATCCAGGTGGAGGACGTGGCCGTTACGGTGACGCACGGCGGCTACCTGAAGCGCACCGCGGTGGACACTTACCGGCGGCAATCGCGCGGCGGCAAGGGCCGCATCGGCATGGGCACGCGCACTGAAGACGTCGTCGAGCACCTGGTGATCGCTTCCACGCACGCCTATCTCCTGGTCTTCACCACCAAGGGCCGCGTCTATTGGCTGAAGATCTATGAGATTCCCGATGCCGGAACCACCGGTAAGGGCAAACACATTTCGAGCCTGTGCAATCTGCAGGCGGACGAAGCGGTCAAGACCTTCCTTCCGGTCAAGGACTTCGTCGCCGGCCAGTTCATCGTGATGGTCACCAAGCACGGGGTCATCAAGAAATGCGAGCTGACCGAATTCGATAATCCGATGTCGCGCGGCATCATCGCGCTCTCCCTGGACGAAGGCGACGAGCTGCTGGGGGCGCGCTTGACCAACGGCGACAACTACATTTTCCTCGGTACGCACGAGGGCAAAGCCATCCGTTTCCATGAGACCGATGTGCGCGCCATGGGCCGTCCGGCGCGCGGCGTTCGAGCCATGGATCTGGCGGACGGCGACTACATCATCGGCGCAGAAGTGGTCGAGAAGGAAGGCCTCATCCTGTCCATCTCGGAAAACGGTTACGGCAAGCGCACCGAGCTCGAAAAATATCGCCTCACGGCGCGCGGCGGCAAGGGCGTGATCAACATGAAGGTGACGCCCAGGATCGGCAAAGTGGTGGCGATTCTATCAGTGAAAGAAGACACCGACCTGATGATCATCACGCGCGACGGCAAGATCATCCGCATCGAATCGGGCGAGATCCGCCAGGCGGGCCGGTCCACGCAAGGCGTGCGGCTGGTGCGCATGGAAGAAGGCGACCAGGTGGCCGCGGCGTCGGTAATTCCGGAGGAAGAGCAAAACGGCGGTAACGGCGCGAACGGCCAGGCCGATCTGCCCTTGCAATAGCGGCGGGACGCAGCGCCCACACAAATTAGTGCTTCGCCGGAAGCTTGGGCGGCTGCACCTGGGCGACGTGTTCCAGGCCGTCGGCGCGGCGGAAGTCTTCGTTGGCGCCGGCGCGATCTCCGGCCCGTTGCCGCGCGACCGCGCGATTCCGATAGGCGTTCCCGTAAGCCGGATTCAGCTTGATAGCTTGATTGCAATCCGCGATGGCCTGATCGTACTGGCGCAGCCGCAGATGCGCATAGCAACGCGCGTTGAACGCCAGCGTGAAATTGGGGTTGAGCTGGATCGCTTGATTGTAGAGGGCCAGCGCCTGTTCGAATTTTTCCTGATCCGCGTAGCGGCGGCCTTCCCGATAGAGCGAATCGGCATCGGCCGGTTTGGGCGGCGCCGCGCGGTTCTTCGAGGCCGCAGGGCGGGAGGCTGGCGCCGGGACGCCGGACCTTACAGCGGCAGCCGGAGCAGCCGGCATGGATGGCCGTGCTGGCCGCGGCTGTGGAGCGACCGGCGCTGAGGAAATCGCGGGTGCGGAAGTAGCACTCGGAAGCGTCGGCGGCGACGGCATGCCGCTGGCGGGAGGCAGCGTCGCGCCTCCTGACAGGGACGGCGCGGGAGCGGCTGCCGCAACTTCGGCGACAGGCTCGGACACCGGACTCGGCCGCGCCGCCGTCGCCCCGGCCGCCGGCTCTCTCGTCTCCAGCAGTTGTTTGGCCGCGCTGAGCAGGCCCGCCGCCTGACCCGGGCTTTGACCGTTCAATAGCGCCTGATTGATGTCCTCCAACGCCGGCTGCGGCGCGCCGCTGGCGACGTAAAACTCCGCGCGGCACAAATAAGCCGCCGGATCGGCCGGACTCAGCTCGATGGCTTTGTAGCAGTCCTTCAGCGAGGGCGCGAGTTGCCCCTGCTTGCGCAGCACCGCTGCCCGGCCCAGATAGGCTCTTTCGGACTGCGGCGCCAGCGCGATGGCCTGCGTGTAGTCTTCGATGGCGGGTTGCGCTTCGCCGGCCCGCTCGTGCAGGCCCGCCCGGAGCAGATAGCTGGCGGGATTCTTCCCGTCGCGTCGGATCACTTCGTCCGCGTCCTTCAGCGCCGCCGGGGTTTGTCCCGCCGCCGCCAGCGCCGTCGCCCGCAGCCGGTAGGCCTGCGTGTTGTTGGGCTGGAGCTCGATCGACTGGCTCAGATCGGACGCCCCGTTGGCGTAATCGCCCAAACGATAGCGGCAATCTCCCCGATGCAGGAACGCCGCGTCATTCTTCGGGTCGAGATCGATGGCCTGGCTGTAGGCTTCGATCGCCCGATCGTAAAGTTGCTGGTCTTCGAAGCGCCGTCCCCGCTCGAAAGCCTCCTGCTGGCGCTGCCAGGCCGGCGCGGCGTTCGGCATCGCAGTCGCGGATTGCGCCTGCCGCGGCTGCTTTTGCTTCTTGGCGTTGCGCGACAGCTCCTTGACCGACGACTTCAGATCCTTCATTTCGCCCTGCAACTGCTGGAGCGTTTGCTGGATGTTCCGTATGACTCCGGCCAGGTCCGGCCGTTCCAGGTCGTCGCTGAACAGCCAGCCGGCGAACAGGATCAGTCCGAGAAAAAGTGTCAGGAGGCCAGTGCGAGATAACATTTCAATCCAAAACGTCTTGGGGGAGGAAATGTTCTGGGGGAGGAAGTTGTGTTTGAGTATAGCATTTCCACTGTTGGCGTCAACACCTCGATCTGCATGCGGCGCCCGTTTCTTTTGCCTTATTTTTGCTTCCGAAGGGCCCTGCCGTGATATGATCGGGTGTCTTAAGTGAGTGGGGATAGCAAACCGACAATAACGAGGCTGTGATGGCAGTCCAAACGACGCAAAAGGCCGGGCCCCGGCCTGCGGCCGGTATCGAGGAGCGACTTGCGCTGGGGCTGGTGCGAGTGGTCGAGGACGCTGCGGTGGCCGCCGCGCGCACGATGGGCCAGGGCGACCGCAAAGGCTCCGACCACGCCGCCGTTCAGGCCATGCGGCGCGCCTTCGAGGAGGTGCCGATCGCCGGTAATATCGTGATCGGCGAAGGCGAGCGCGACGAGGCGCCCATGCTGTACATCGGCGAGCGCGTCGGCGCGCCGCCGCTGGATGGCGTCGAGTACCCCGCCATCGACATCGCCGTCGATCCGCTGGAAGGAACCAACCTGTGCGCCACCGGCGCGCCCAATTCCATCGCGGTGCTGGCGGCGTCCGAAGCCGGCGGCCTGCTGCACGCACCGGACTGCTATATGGAGAAGATCATCGCCGGTCCGGCCTGCCAGGGCGCCCTCGACATCAACGCGCCGGTTTGGGACAACCTCAAGGCCATCGCCAGCCGGCTGGACCGCCAGGTGAAAGACTTGGTGGTCATCGTTCTGGATCGCCCGCGTCACGAACAACTGATCGAGGATATTCGAAAAGCCGGCGCCCGCATCCGGCTCATCGGCGATGGCGACCTCTCAGCCGGCATCGCGGCCGCCGTTCGCGGCACCGGAGTCCACGCCGTCATGGGAACCGGCGGCGCGCCGGAAGGCGTCATCACCGCCGCCGCGCTGCGCTGCCTGCACGGCGAAATGGTGGCACGCCTGGTGGTGGACAACCCCGAACTCGAGCAGCGCATGCTGCGCATGGGCATCGACGACCCCCACAAGGTCTATCGCGCCGAAGACCTCGCGCCCGGCAAGCAGATCATGTTCGTGGCCTGCGGCGTCACGCCCGGCAGCCTGCTGCAAGGAGTTCGTTTCTTCGGCGACGGCTACCGCACTCACTCGCTGGTCATGACGGCCAATCCCACCAGCGTGCGCTTCCTCGACACGGTGCACTTGACGCGCAAGCCCGGCCCCCGCGGCGTCCGGTTGTACTGAAGCCATCAGTTCAGTCGGCCCAGCCAGCGGTGGATGGCCTGCAACTGCTGCTTCACGGCTTCCTTATCTTCCGCTTCCGGCGAGTGTTTCAAGTACGCGGTAAGATCCCTTCTCGCCGCCCCCAGCTCGCGCAGCTTCAGGCGCGCCACACCGCGAGCCTTGTAGTAATCCGCGTTGCTGGGGAACTGCTCCACCAGCAGATCCAGAACGCAAGCCGCCTTGGCGTATTGTTTGGCGCGGAAGTAGGCGGCGCGCAGATTGTTGAGCATGCGGACCAGGATGTATCGCACACTAACCGGCGCCAACGCCGAATGATCGCGCGACATCTCGACGCCCGTGATCTGATGCGCCAGCGCGCGGCAATCGTCCTCGGTGAGCAGCTTGCCGCCATGAAAAGGGTCGATGTAGGTGGAAAATTCGGCGTCCTCGTAGCGCACGACGAAGTGGCCCGGAAGGCCGATCCCAAACACCGGCTTCCCAAGGCGCCGTGCGACTTCGATGTATATCACCGAGAGCGTGATGGGGATGCCTCGCTTGCGATCCAGCACCTGGTTCAGACAACTGTTGCGCGGGTCGTCGTACTCGGTCTCGTTGCCTTGAAAGCCCAGTTCGCGAAAAAGGTAGTCGTTGGCCAGATGGACGAACCGCAGCCCACTGCCGGCGCTTCCCAATCGCGCCTCCAGCTCGCGCGCCATTCGATCCAGAGCCGCCAGGCAAGGCGCGCGATCGAGGTCCGGACTCTCGATCGCGGCAATTTCGAGCGCGGCTGCGTCCAGCATCACACTGGTGTCGCCTCCTAAAGCCGCCCGTAACATGTCCATTCAAGCTTTCCGCACAACCCGCACCCTGACTCCCCGGGTTGCAACTTTCACCGGCAGGATTTGCGCTCCTGCTTCTTCAATTATGCGGGACACTCGTTCCTTGGCGCCGCGCTGCACCAGGAAGAAAACGCAACCACCGCCGCCCGCGCCGCAGACCTTGGCTCCGGCCGCTCCACCGCGGCGGGCGATTTGAACCAGATGATCGATGCCGGGCGTCGAGATTCCCGGTGCGTTCTTGCGGCGATGCGACCATTCCTCGCGCAGCAGCCGCCCCACCTCGCTCCAATCCGCCGTCTCCAGCGCGGCCCGCATCGCGCGCGCAATCGCGGCGATCATCTCGAAGTTCGAACGGACCTTCCGGTTGCCGTCGAGGTACGCTTTGAAAACTTCCCAGTTGTTAATGCCCGAATTGCGCGGCGTCCCGGTATAAGCCAGCGCGATCCGCTGGTTGAAGTCCTCCAGGTCCACCGGAATGGGCGAGCGATGGATTCCATCCGCCCGCATTTCGATGGCGCTCACGCCGCCGTATAAAGCCGGATAGTAGTCCTGCACGCCGGTCGGCACGCGGATAATTTGTGTTTCGATGTTCTGGGCGATCTCGCGAATTTTTTCGAGGTTGTAGCGTGAAGCGGTGAGCCGGTTCAACGCGCTCATCACGGCCACAATCAGGGCTGACGATCCCGAGATGCCCGCGCCCGCCGGCGCCTCCGAATCGGTGTGCACCAGCAGGCCCGTGCGCGGCTGGAAAAAGCGCAGGACGTGGGTGACCAGGGGAAGGCGCGGGCGCGGCGCCGCCAGCAATTCATCCAGCGATGCGAAATTCTCCTCGGCTTCCAGGTCGCCGGACCGCAGCCGAATCGCTGCGCCGGCCTGCATCTCGACAACGCAGCGCGTCCAGCGGTTGATGGCGAAGTTTAGCGTGACCGCGCCGGTATGAAAAAGGAACAACGGCCAGATATCCAGCGTGCCGCCGGCCAGGTCCACGCGGCACGGGGCCTCGGCGAGAATCTTCATACCGGACACATTCTGGCGCCGGCGTGTCACTCCCGGTTTGCGCCCCTTCCCCAAGTCTCCTACTATACCGCCCGAAGAATATTCAGTATCGCGTCCCATCTGCCGATAGAGAACTGCGACCCGCTCCCGAGCGATCAATGGGACCAGCGCTGGCGGCCTGTAACGCAGGCGCGGACCGGGGTGGATCAAGATGGCGGCGTGCCATCCATCCCGGAAACCGTGAACTATGTTACGGATATGATGGCTAAGCTCGCCGGGCCCTGAACGCGTTAGGGTCTTCAACTTAAACTCGCCGCCCGTTTCTGCCGATGAAGGAGGGCGAGGCCTAGCCCGTTGGCGATGCAGTTGAAGACTACCCCGACCACCGCGCCCTTTGAGATCCCCACCTCTCCCCCCATAACCTTCTTCGAGGCGGGCGAGAACTCGCCGCTTCCGGCCGTCATTCTGATCGTGGATAGCGAAGAAATCAACCGCAGGCTCTTGAAGGCCATTTTCAAAACCGCGCCGTATCGGATCCTGGAATGTCGCAAGGCGTCCGAGGCCATGGACATGCTCCAGTCCCAAAAGGTCGACCTGGTAATCCTGGACTTGATGCTGCCGGAAATGAGCGGGCCCGAATTGTGCCGCTGGATAAAGATCAATCATTCCACGCGGCTCATCCCGATCCTCATGATGACCAGCGTGCAAGGCATCGAAAACGAGATCGCCGGCATTTCCTCGGGCGCTGACGAATTCCTGACCAAGCCTTTGCACCCCGCCGTGGTGCGGACGCGCGTGCGGGCCATGCTGCGCAACAAAACGCTGATTGACTCGCTGGAGGAGGCCGAGTCGATCCTGTTCGCCTTGGCGCAGGCGGTGGAGCATCGGGATCCTCACACCGGCGCGCACTGCCAGCGGCTGGCGGTCGCATCGGTCATGCTGGGCGAGGCTTTAGGTCTGTCCAAGCCCGAGTTGACGGCCCTGTTTCGCGGGGGCTATCTGCACGATATCGGGAAAGTCGCGATTCCGGATGCCATCCTCTTCAAGACCGGCGTGCTGGACGGCGACGAATGGACCATCATGCGCAGCCATCCGCTGCGTGGTGAGGAGATCTGCCGGCCCATGAAGAGCTTGTGGCCGGTGCTGCCGATCATCCGCAATCATCACGAGCGCTGGGACGGCTCCGGCTATCCCGACGGCCTGGCCGGCGAGGAGACCCCGCTGCTGGCGCGCATCCTCCAGGTGGCCGACATTTATGACGCGCTCATCACCGAACGGCCTTACAAGCGCGCTCTCGCTCCCCACGAGGCGCTGGCCGTGATGGAAGAAGAGGTCCGGCGAGGTTGGCGAGACCCTGAGCTGGTCTCGCTATTCGCCAGCACCATCCAGACCGAGCCCATGGCGGACCTGACCTCGCTCGAGGCCTCGCTCGAAAACCTGCACCTCGAGCTTTCCAAGTAACGCCGCTGCCTTTTTTTGGTTCGCACCGCGCGCCGTCCCGCCCGTAAGGGGCATCCGCCGGAGACCCGGCCGCCCGGCGCTGTGCGAAGCTGGAGCATTGGAAGCCCTCCAAATTCTCAACCGTCAGATCGTCGCCTGCTGCCGCTGCCCGCGCCTGGTCGAGTACCGCGCTGAAATCGGACGCATCAAGCGGCGGGCTTATCGCGATTGGGAATACTGGGCTCGGCCCGTCCCGGGCTTCGGCGATCCGCGCGCCCGGCTGCTGCTCATCGGACTGGCTCCCGGCGCGCACGGCGCCAACCGCACCGGGCGCATGTTCACCGGCGACAGCTCCGGCGATTTTCTCTACCGGGCGCTGTACGACGCGGGATTCGCTTCTCAGCCCGCCAGCGTCGCGCGCGACGACGGGCTCACCCTGCGCGACGCCTACATCACCGCCGCCGTCCGCTGCGCTCCGCCCGCCAATAAACCGGCGGTCGACGAGATCCGGAATTGCCGGCCCTATCTGGAGCGCGAACTGGAGCTGCTGCAGAACCTGCGCGTCATCATCGCACTCGGCCGGCTGGCCTTCGATGTCTACTTGGGCGTTCTCCAAAGCCAGGGCAAAATCGCGCGCCGCTCCGCGTTCGCCTTCGCTCACGGTAAAGAACACCAGACCGGCCCTGGCCAACCGCTGCTGCTCTGCTCCTACCATCCCAGCCAGCAGAATACCTTCACTGGCAAGCTGACCGGCGCTATGTTTCGCGCTGTGTTGCGGCGCGCGCGGCGCCGGTTGGAAGCATCTTGACGCCGGGGCGGGTTCCGATGGTACTGGTATGGACCCATCCGCCTGCCTATGCAGCGAAGTGACGCAAAACCCCAAAGTGTTGCTACCATAGAAAAGCTTGAGGTCCATGATGATGTCCACCCCCTGCTGGCGCCTGCGCTTTGCTTTCCTGGCCATTCTTTTCACGCCGATTCAATTTCGCCTCGCGGCTCAATCGGAAGCCGACATGAACGCGAGCATCAAGAAGTTCACGCAGGTCTTCGAAACCGTGGAGGCGAACTTCGCCGACAAGCTGGACGCCGACAATACGGTTTTTCGGGGCGCGATTCCCAGCATGTTGCGCACCCTGGACCCGCACTCAAACTTCTTCGATCCGAAAGCCTATCAGCTCATGCGCGAGGGTCAGTCCGGCCACTATTACGGAGTGGGGATGTACGTCGGCGCGCCCGAGAGGAACGTGGTGGTGATGTATCCGTTTGAAGGCTCGCCGGCGTTTCGCGCCGGGCTGCGGCCTGGCGACGCCATTATCGCCGTCAACGACACCAATACCGAGCGCGCCACGGTCAATGATGTCTCGTCCATGCTGAAGGGGCCCAAGGGAACTCCCGTCACCATCACGGCCCGGCGCCTGGGCGAGGCGTCGCCGCTGCATTTCTCCCTGGTTCGCGATAACGTGCCGCGCGCCAGCGTGAGCTACGCGTTTTGGCTACGGCCCGGCATCGCGTATATGCGCGTGGAGGCCTTCAACGAAACCACCAGCCATGAAGTGGACCAGGCGCTGTCCAGATTCCCCGAAAGCGCCATCGACGGGCTGATTCTGGACATTCGCGACAACGGCGGCGGCCTGGTGCAGGAAGCCGTCAATGTGGCGGATCGTTTCCTGCGCAAGGGCCAGTTGATCGTCTCCCACCACGGCCGGGCTTCGGCCGAAACCAAGTTCGTGGCCAAGCACGGCGAGCGCGGGCGCGAGTATCCCATCGTCGTGATGGTCAACCGCGGCACGGCCTCGGCCTCCGAAATTCTTTCCGGCGCGCTGCAGGATCACGACCGCGCCTGGATCTTCGGCGAGCCCACCTTCGGCAAAGGCCTTGTGCAGGCGCCCTTCATGCTCTCCGGCAACAGCGCCGTGCTGCTCACCATCGCCAAGTATTACACCCCCAGCGGCCGCCTCATCCAGCGTGACTACGCTCATCAGGGCCTGTACGAATACCTGAACCGCAACGAAGGCCAGACCAACCTCAAGGACATGAAGAAGACCGACAGCGGCCGCATCGTCTTCGGCGGCGATGGCATCACGCCCGATGAAAAGTATGAGCGCCCCAAATTGAGTCTGCTCGAAGCCCAGCTCGAAGGCCGCCTGACCTTCTTCTTCTATGCACCCGAGTTTTTTGCCGTTCACAGTCCCAAGTTCGCCAAGGACTGGCAGCCGGATGACAGCATCATGGAAGATTTCCAGATGTTCTCCGCCCGGCACGGCGTCCAGTTCACCGCGGCCGACTTCGCCCGCGACCGGGCCTGGATCCGGGAACGCCTGCGCGAGGAATTGTTCATCACTGCGTTCAGCAAGGAGGAATCCGACCGCATGGCGTTTCAGAACGATCCCGCAGTATTGAAGGCCATCGAATCGCTCCCCGCCTCCAAAGCGCTCCTGGAGAAAGCGCACGCCATCATCGCGCGCCAGGGCAAGAAGCCGCCCGTGGACCAGGCGCAATAGCCACCAGGCTGGAGCCGCCGACAGGCTGCTGCCGTCCTCCAGACCGGGCCCAACCCCGCCTGCGGTACAGTGGGAGAATAAGCCGGAGGTCCCCATGCGTAAGCTCGCGTTCGCAATCTTACTGACTCCCGTCGCGCTTTTTTGCGCCGACGAGCCGCTGCCCCCCGCCGCAACCGTGCTCAGCAGGTACGTCGAAGCCACGGGTGGGAGAGCCGCGCTCGAAAAACACCACAACCAGGTCCAGCACTGCAGCATCGAGATCGCGGCCATGGGCGTCAAAGGCGCCATGACGATCTACGAGGCGGAGCCAAATAAAGACCGCGCCGTTATCGAACTGGCCGGCATTGGAAAAATCGAGTCGGGCAGCAACGGCGAAGTGGCGTGGGAGAATAACCCGCTGCAAGGTCCGCGGATCAAACAGGGAGTGGAGCGGATCGATGCGCTGCGAGACGCCACCTTCAACGCCGCGCTGGTCTGGCAAAAACTGTACGCAAAAGTCGAAACCACGGGCGTCGAGACCACCGAGGGTCACGAATGTTACCGGGTGGTTCTGACTCCCAAGGAAGGCAGCCCGACTACGGAATACTTCGACAAGAAGTCCGGGTTGCTGGTCAAGACCTCGGCCACACGCACCACCTCCATGGGACAGTTCTCAGCCGAGATCGTCTACGACGACTATCGCAAGGACGGCGATCTCCTGGCGCCTCACAAATTGATCCAGCGAGCCGCCAGCCAGGAGTTTCAGATCCTGGTGCAGAGCGCCGAATCCAACGTCGAGTTGCCGAACGGCATTTTTGATTTGCCGCCCGAAGTTCAGGCGCTTCTCAAAAAATCCGATCAGCCATCCGCAAAACCGGCCCCGATCTCCGCCGCGCCCGCCGCCGGCGCCGGCAAGCTGACCGTTTATATGGCCGGCAAGCCCGCCGAGTCCGAGACTTATACGGTCGAGAAATCGAATGGCAGGATCGAAGTGAGCGGCTCCGGCCACGCGGCGATTGGTCCGATGAAGGTCGACATCGACGAGTTCCGGATCGTGACCGACGACAAGTTTCAGCCGCTCGAAGCCGCGGCCAAGGGAAAGATGGGCCAGATTCAGATGAATGTGAAGACCACATTCGCCGCCGGCAAGGCCAAGAACGAGGTCGACAACGGGCAGGGCCCGCAAACCAAGGAGGACGCTGTCCACTCCGATGCCATCGTCGTTTACAATCCGTTTCCGTTTTTTCCCTGGAGCGTGCTCGCCATGCGCGCCGAGCTCAAGAACCAGGATCCCCAGCAGTTCCTGATTTATGTTTTGAACCAGGGCGAAGTCCCCGCCACCGTGGTCTTTCAAGGCCGCGAGCCGGTCGAGTTTGCCGGCCAGACTGTCCAGCTGAATCACCTGGTGGCTAGCGGCAAAACGCCGCAAGGACAGGCCCTCAGTCTCGACTTTTGGGTGGACGACAACCGCAAACTGATCAAACTCGCCGTGCCTTCGCAAGGCGTGGAAGGTTATCAGGAAGGCTATGAGCGAAAGGCGCCGCCCGAAACTCCCAAACCCGATTCCGCACCGAAGGGCCAAGCCAAAAACGATCGGTGACGTCATGATCCCGCCGGATCCCCCGCCGGCCGCCGATGTGGAGAGCGATGCAACCTCGCGGGTTGCCGTGGATTGCTATCTTTCCGCGATCCTGGACATCGCCGAAACAGTAGCGGCCATCTATCCGGAAATCGGCGCCACTTGCCACGAGCAGTTGACACGCATGCGGGCCAGGCTCGCCTTCGAGGCCAACCGGAAGACGCTACAGGAAAGCCGCGACACGCTGCATCAGATTCTGGATGCATTCGCCGTCCAGGCCAGTCATTACAATCAGACCTTGAATGACGAATTGAGCCGGACGCTGGCCCTGGTGGCTCAAAACGAAGATGCGCGTTCCGGCCGCGGCGTCCGCTACGTGGAGCGGCTGGTCGACTGCGTCGAGCAGATGGAAAAGGCCGTCTACGCCGGCGATCTTAATCAGCTCGCCTCCCAGGTGTCGCAACTGCGCCGCTTCGCCGAATCCATCGAAATCGACACCCGCGACGCCTTCTATCGGCTGCGCGACCAGATGCGCGAATACCAGCACCGGCTGCGCGAAGCCGAACTGCTGGCCTCCCGCGACGTGCTGACCGGCATCGCCAACCGCCGTGAGTTCGAGCGCCAGCTCGCCGCGCGCCTCCAGGCCCAGCGCGAGTTTTGCGTGCTGCTCTTCGATATGGACAACCTGAAATCCATCAACGACCGTCTGGGCCACCTGTGCGGCGATGAAGTTTTGAAGCAGTTGGCCGCGCGCCTGAGCGGTCAGGTGCGCACGCGCGATTTCGTCTGTCGCTGGGGCGGCGACGAGTTTGCGGTGATTCTGGATTGCGGCCTCGATCCCGGCCTGGCGCGGTCGCGCCAAATCGCGGAATGCCTCAACCGTCCTTATCCCGCCGCGATCGCCGGCCAGGAGCGGATGGTGGAGGTGCACGTCTCGGTCGGAATCGCCCAGTATGCCGCGGGAGAAACTCCCGAACAGCTTTTCCGCCGCGTCGACGAGTCCATGTACCGCCAAAAGGACGCTCGCTCCCTTGGCTAGAACGGTGTTGAACCCGCGGCGTCACTGCATTCCTCAACAACACGCGGTTTGTACTAACGTGAATGGGAAGGATTCGCGCGTTTGCCTACTTTGACCAATGCCGGTGTGCTCGTCACGGGAGCGGGACGAGGCATCGGCAAGCGGCTGGCGATCGGCTTCGCCACGGCCGGCAACCGGGTCGGTCTGCTCGCCCGGAGCAAAGCGGAACTAGATCTGGCGCATCTGGAGATCGAGCACGCCGGCGGCAACGCGCTCCGCATTCGCGCCGACGTTACCGATTTCGAGCAGGTCAGCGCCGCGGTGGACCGGATGCGCGTCCACTACGGAGAAGTCCACGTGCTGGTGTGCGCGGCCGCCATTCCGGGCCCCATCGGCCCCTTCGTCGACCAATCGCCCAAGGCCTGGACCGACACCATCCACACTAACCTTTTGGGCGTCATGAATGCCTGCAAGGCGGTGCTGCCGCACATGATCGAGCGGCGCTCCGGCAAGATCGTCGTGCTCAGCGGCCCCGGCGCGGCCACGGCGCGCCCGAATTTTTCCGCCTACGCCGCTTCCAAGGCCGGCGTGGTCCGGCTGGTCGAAACCATCGCCGAGGAGGTCCGCGACCACAACATTCAGATCAACTGCATGGAACCCGGCGGCACCTACACGCACATGACCGACGAGATTCTCCGCGCCGGCGAGCGGGCGGGTTGGAAGGAGACCGAGGAGGCGCTGGAAGTCCGGCGCACCGGCGGCGTCGCTCCCGAAAGGCAGATCCAGCTCGCCTTGTTCCTGGCTTCCGAGCAGTCCAATCACATCAGCGGCAAGCTGATTCACGTCAACGACGACTGGAAAAAACTGCGCACCGAAAACATCCGCCCCGAGAGCTACACGCTCCGCCGGGTGCAGAAGCTATAAGACTCGCACGGATCATTCCGAGTGCGGAACCGCCACAGTCCGCCGGAAAGGACCTATAAGAGCGCATGCACCAATGCGCCGGATCCTCGATCCGGTTGATTGGGAATGGAGAGTAGCCTACCCGACTTGGAGCAGCTCCTGCCGCTTCAACTGCCCGCACGCCGCGAAAATATCCCGGCCGCGCGGCTTGCGCACGAAGCACGGTATCGACCGCCGCACGATGGCCTGGAATGAATGCACGCGCCCGGCATCCGGCGTCTCAAACGGAATCCCCGGCCCCGGATTCAGCGCGATCAGGTTCACCTTCGCGTTCAAATGCGCCAGCAGCTTGACCACGCGCCGCGCGTCCGCGTCGGTATCGTTGACGCCCTTCAGCAGCACGTACTCGAACGTCAGCTTCTCCCACGGCCGCAGCGGGTACGCCTTGCACGCCGCCAGCAAATCCTTGAGCGAATACTTGCGCGTGATCGGCATCAGCTCGCGGCGCTGCTCCTCGCTGGATGCGTTCAGCGAGATGGCCAGCTTCGGCCGGATCGGCTCGCGCCCCAGCTCCGCGATTTTCGGAATAATTCCGGCGGTCGAAAGCGTGATGCGTCGCACCGGCAGCCCGATGCCTTCAGGATCCGCCAGCAGCCTGGTCGCCTTAATCACGTTCGCCAGATTCAGCAGCGGTTCGCCCTGGCCCATGATGACGATGTTCAGCCGGTCCTGCGGCGTCGACAACCGCGCGGCCAGCATCACAAACAGCACTTGCCCGACGATCTCGCCCGCCGTCAGGTTTCGTTCCAGCCCGAGCAGCGCGGTCAGGCAGAACCGGCAATTCACCGGGCACCCTACCTGGCTCGAGATGCAGATGGTGTCGCGCCCTTCCTCGGGCATCAGAACCGTCTCCACGCTCCGGCCGTCTTCGAGTTCCAGCAGGTAGCGCTGCGTTCCGTCCGCCGAGCTATATTGAGCCGCCAGCCGGGGCAGCCCAAAAGCGAGTTCGGAAGCCAATTCCTTCCTGAGGTTTATCGGAAGGGTCGTGACCTCGGCCCAGTCCGACACCCTTTGCCGGTAGACGGCTTGGTAGATCTGGCGGGCCCGGAACGCCGGACGGCCTTCGCCCAAGGCCTTGCGCAGGTCCGGAAGTTCAAGTCCTACAATAGTTTGCACGACTTTTTAGTATAACACGCGGGGCGGCCTCTGCGACCGCGATAGAATGAGAATAGTGACCGTCACCGAACCGGCTCAACAACTCCGCGACATCGAAACCACCGCCTTGGGGAACGGCGTCCGAATCATTACCGAGCGCATGGACCACGTCCGTTCCGTATCGCTGGGCGTGTGGATCAAGACCGGGTCGCGGCGCGAGACCTCCCAGGAAAACGGCATCTCGCACTTCGTCGAGCACATGCTGTTCAAGGGCACCACCAACCGCTCCGCGGAGGAAATCGCGCGCTCCGTGGATTCCATCGGCGGCGGCCTGGATGCGTTCACCGCCAAGGAAATGGTCAGCTACAACACCAAGGTTTTGGACGAGCACCTGCCGCTGGCCTTCGATGTTCTGGCCGACCTGGTGCTGAACCCCCTCTTCCGCCAGGAGGACATCGAAAAAGAAAAAGGAGTCATCCTCGAAGAGCTGAAAATGGAAGTCGACAATCCGGAGTACTTGTTGCACGAGATCTTCACCAGCAATTTCTGGAAGGATCATCCGATCGGCAAGCCGATCCTCGGAACCAAGGACACAGTGCGCAAGTTCGATCGCGAAATGGTGCACGATTATTACCGGCGCTATTATTCGCCCTCCAACATCCTGATCACCGCCGCGGGCAATCTGAACCACAAGCAGCTTGTGGACCTGGTGGGCGATCGTTTCCAGAACCTGCGCGTGAATGGAAGCATCGCGCCCGATCTGGCGCCGGTCCCGCACGCCCGCCTGGTCTTCCGCAACAAGACTTCGCTCGAGCAGACCCACCTCTATATGGGCGTGCCTGCCTATCCATTCCCGCACGAGCTGCGCTTCGCCTGCTACGCGCTGAACACCGTCCTGGGCGGCGGAATGAGCTCGCGGCTGTTTCAAAACATCCGCGAAAAACAGGGCTTGGCTTACGCCGTCTATTCCGAACTGAGCATGTATCGGGACACCGGTTGCATGGCCATCTACGCCGGAACTTCGGTGGAATCCGCCGGCAAGGTGATCGCCTCCATCGTGAAGGAATTGCGCGAGCTGAAGGAAACCCTGGTGCCGGAAGAAGAGTTGCGCCGCGCCAAGGACCATCTGAAAGGCTCGCTCATGCTCAGCCTGGAGTCCACCTTTAGCCGCATGGCGAACCTGGCGCGCCAGGAGCAGTATTTCAGCCGCTTCTTCACCCTCGATGAAATGATCCAGAGCATCGAGGAGATCACTGCCGACCAGTTGCAAAAGATCGCCCGGGAGTTTTTCGACTCCAGTAATATTACATTGGCGATGCTGGGCAATCTGGGCGATTTCCGCGTCCGCCGCGAGGACCTGATCTGCTGAAAACATACGTGCGCGGGGCGGCATGGGCGGTTCTGTCCGTGCTCGCATGCGGCGCTCGGCTCTCCGCTCTCGATCTCGATAAACTCCAGCCCCAGGGCTACATAAGCGACTTCGCGCGCGTGCTCGACGATTCTTCGCGCGCCCAGCTCGAAGCCTACTGCGGCCGCATCGAGCAGGCCACGCAGGTCCAGATGGCCATCGTCACGCTCGACTCGCTGGACGGCGAACCCGTCGAAGACGTCGCCAACTCGCTGTTCCGAAAATGGGGCATCGGCAAAAAGGGCAAGGATGAGGGCATCTTGTTGCTGCTCGCGATCAAGGACCGTCGCGACCGCATCGAAGTCGGCTACGGCCTCGAACCGATTCTTCCCGACGGCTTCGCCGGCAGCGTCTTGCGCGAGGCCCGCCCGCTGCTCCGCCAGGGCGCCTACGGCGCGGCGCTGTTCGCCGCAGCCGAAGCCATGGGCTCCCGCATCGCCGCCGCCAAGGGCGTCTCGCTCGATTTCAGCCTGGCGCCACGCCGGACACTGCCGCCCGAGCGGCCCAACATTCCCTGGCCGGTCGTCATCATCGGCATCCTGTTCTTGCTGTTTCTTCTCCGGCGCGGCGGCGGCGGAGGTTTCCTGGCGGGCATGCTTCTGGGTAACCTATTAGGACGCGGCGGCAGCGGATGGGGCGGCGGCGGTTTCGGAGGATATGATTCGGGCCGCGGCGGAGGCGGTGGCTTCGGAGGCTTCGGAGGCGGCGATTCGGGCGGCGGCGGCGCCTCCAGTGATTGGTAAATGATGCAGCAGAAGCTCCAGGAACTGGTCGATCGTCTTCGCAAGGCCCACCGCGAGCGCCTGGTCTCCGTCATCCTTTATGGGTCGGCTGTCAGCGGCGACCATCACCAGCAGTTCTCCGACTTGAACGTAGTGTGCGTCCTCACCGACGTTTCGCCCGTGGCTCTGGCCGATTCCGAACCAATCTTCAAATGGTGGCGCGCCCAGGGCAATCCCACGCCTTTGTTGCTGACGGAAGAAGAAGTGCGCACCTCCACCGACTGCTTTCCCATCGAATTCCACGATATGGCGGAACACCGCCGCGTCCTGTTCGGCAAGGATGTCATCGAGGGACTGGTGATCGACAAAAGCTTCTATCGCGCCCAGATCGAGCAGGAGCTGCGGGCCAAGGTTCTGCGCTTGCGCCAAAAGGCCGCCGCGGTGCTCACCGACAAGAAAAGCTTGCTGGCGCTGATGCTGGATTCCGTTTCCAATTTCCTGGTGCTCTCGCGCCATGCTCTGCTGGTTTCCGGCGTTCCGGCCGGCTCGGAAAAGCGCGCCATCGCACGCAACCTCGCCGCCATCGGCGTGGACCCCGCCCCCTTCGATGCGCTGCTCGATCTTCGCGAGCAGCTCAAAAAACCGGCCGAGGTGGAACCGGAAGCCTTGTTTGCGCAATATTTAAAGCAGATCGAAGCGGTGGTCGCGCACGTCGACCGCCTGGAGAAATGAGGAACAGATGAAAATTGCGCTGGCCGTAATTGGCGTGCTGGTCCTGATTGTGCTGGCGACGTTCGGCTGGGCGATGGGAGCCAGAAACACTTTGGTCACCGAGCGCGAGGCCGTCAATGCCGCGTGGTCGCAAGTGGATGTCGCGCTCCAGCGCCGCGCCGACCTGATCCCGAACCTGGTCGAAACCGTCAAGGGCTTCGCCAAGCAGGAGCAGACCGTTATCAAGGAGGTCACCGACGCGCGCGCGGCCTTAGGCGGCGCCCGCACGCCGCAGGAAAAGATCCAGGCCAATTCGCAATTGGACTCGGCGCTCAGCCGCCTGCTGGTCGTGGTGGAGAATTATCCTCAACTCAAATCCAACGAGAATTTCCTGCGCCTGCAGGACGAACTGGCCGGCACCGAGAACCGCATCGCCGTCGAGCGCCGCAAGTACAACGAGACCGTGCAGCGCTACAACACCGACATCGCGCTCTTCCCCAACAGCATCGCGGCCTCGCTGTTCGGATTCCAGCGCAACGACGCGTATTTTAAGACCGAGCCCGGCGCTCGAGCCGTCCCCAAAGTCGCCTTCTAGCCCGTGGCGCGCGGACTCCTTGTGCCGCGTCCTGTGCGCTCGTCTCGACGCCCGGATGCCACCAGCGCGTCTCCCGCTGCACTCGCCTCGGGCTGGCTCCAGCATTTCGTCTTCTGTATCCTAAGTCCATGCCTCTCCGGATCGTTCTGGATGCCCGCCGTGTATCGGACTTCGGCATCGGAACCTATATCCGGAATCTGATTCGCGGGCTGGCCCGCTTGGATGAGACCAATCAGTACAACCTGATCGTCGCCCAGCCCACGGTGCCGGAACTGGCCGGCCTGCCTCCCAACTTCGAGACCACCGTGTACAGCGGGCGCAGCAGAACCGGCCCGGCCCAGCTCGGCTATGGCATTTTCCTGCACACCATCCATGCCGATCTTTTTCACATCCCCCTCAACGCCGTCCCGCTCTGGATGCCCAAGCCCTACCTCGTCACCATCCACGACATGAGCACGCTGCTGTTCGCCAATCAGTCCGGCTACCGGAGCAATCTGCGCCGGTTTTATCTTCGGCGCGGCCTGCAGCGCGCCGACCGCGTGATGACGGTCTCCAGCGCCACACGCCGCGACGTCGAGTCCGTCCTTGGCATACCGGGAAGCCGCATTCGAGTGGTCTACAACGCGCCCGACCCGATTTTCTGCGCGGCCCAGGCTGCGGCCGCCCTGGCGGGGAACGGACACGAGACCTCTTATTCTTCGGAAACACAGCGCATCCTGGACCGCTACCGCATCCATTACCCGTTCCTGCTCTACGTCGGCCGCACCAATCCGCAGAAGAACATCCCCCGCCTGGTGGAAGCTTTCGCCGTCCTGCGGGGCGAAATCCAGGACCATGCCGAATACCGCGACCTGCGCCTCATCATCATCGGCGACGAAATCTCCCGGTACCCCGCCCTGCGCCACGCCGTCATCCAGAGCCGCGTGGAAGCCGCCGTCCGGTTCCTGGGCTTCGTGCCCATCGAAACGCTGCGCGCTTTCTACCAACTGGCAACCATCTTCGTCTTTCCGTCGCTGTATGAAGGATTCGGCCTGCCCCCGCTCGAAGCCATGGCCTGTGGCGCTCCCGTGGTGTGCTCCAACGTAAGCTCTTTGCCGGAGGTCGTCGGCGACGCCGCCGTAACCGTCAACCCGGAAAACGTCTTCGACATCGCGCGCGGCCTGCGCGAGGTCCTTTTGAGTCCCGACCTGCGCCGCCAGATGGTCGAGCGCGGCTTCCAACAGGTCCGCAAGTTTAGCTGGGAGCGAACCGCCCACGAGGTTCACCAGGCTTATCTGGAGATCGCGTCGAACAAGAAGCGCCCGCGTTGATGCATGGGCAGATCCCGGTTCTGCTGCCGGCCTAGCCAGCGCACCCGCGCTTTCACAAATTCCAGCAGCCCGGCCGGCGCCACTGCAAGCCGCTCCCACTCGCGCGGACGGTCAATGTTCGCGTCTGTCACCAGATAGTAGCCGTGCGACCCATGCCGGATGTACCGCAGCGCCGCTTCACCGCGGCGGCTGAGCACGTACAACCCATCCGGTGAAATTTCCGATCGGCGCCGCACCGCAGTATCCAAGAGAGCGACGTCCGCGTCGCCCAACGTCCGCGACATGGACGCATCCGCCGCCAGCCTCGCCATCAGCAGATCGGTTGGAACAATCCGCGACGGGAAGGGCAGGGGAAACCTGCTGCCCCAGTCCACCGCATCTCGCCACGGCAGGCGCGGGCCGATCGGCGATTCCAGAAACGGAGCCTCGGCCACCTGCTCCGGCGCTCTCTGCCGCAGATTCGCTTCCAGTTCCTCGGACGGCGCCAGATCCAGAAGCGACATCTGGAAGTACTTTAATATGGCGTCGAAGAGTTCGGGTGAGAGACTTCTCACGCCTTTGAGCACATTATGGACATGCGGCTGGGACATGCCAATGCGGCGAGCAAGCCCTCTTTCGGTCAACTCGCCGTTGTGAATCCGGTCCCGGACGTGGGCGATCAACCTCACCT
The DNA here is from genome assembly GCA_035632015.1 of Bryobacteraceae bacterium. Lineage (GTDB taxonomy): Bacteria > Acidobacteriota > Terriglobia > Bryobacterales > Bryobacteraceae > Palsa-89. The sequence goes on along the minus strand of DASQHQ010000163.1, from coordinate 1,578 downwards.
GCGCGTCCTGGAAGGTCAAGTTGGCCCCTCCTCGTATTTCAGTCTGAAATAGGCTCCCCTGGAACTAAGAAAACCAGTACATCGTGGGAACTCACAAATCAATAGTGCTGGTGCGGCCAGAACGTATATAAGCAAAAGAATACGCTGCCTTTGTTCGGCTCTCTTCCTAGGCGAACGATAATTTCCTACCTAGAGGGTGTGGTTTTTGCGTTGACGTATTCCGTCAGGCCACAGAGACTAAGATCACACCATCAAACGACTCGGTTGCCTTTCCGGGTTTCCAAGGAAGAGGACCAAATGGAGTGGACACGATCAGAAACGCTCGCGCTAGCCGCGCCAGGATGTAATACTTGCGTCGGCTTGGGCCTGCGTATGGGCCGGAACAAAACGGCCCATCCCTGCAACTGCGTGCTCAGAGCGATTTTTCGCGCTTGCCTGGATCGCTTTCGCGAATGCACAGCACGGGAAAAGTACATCAGCAAGGTCACCCTCGACCCGCTGCCGGGCAAGGACCGGAGAGGCTCCTGGGGAAGAAAGGATGAAGAATATTGCGCGGATTTTTGTCTGATTAGCCAACGGACGCTGAGCGAAATCGAGCATCGCATTTTCCGCTATCACTTTCTGCTGGGCGCCGACTGGAAACTATGCTGCCGGAAGCTTAAGATGGACCGTGGCAATTTCTTCCACGCCGTCTACCGCATCGAGCAGAAGCTGGGGCGCGTATACCGCGAATTGGAGCCGTATTCGCTCTTTCCGCTGAACGAGTACTTTCACGGGCCGGCCAAGGGAGTGAGCAGTTGTCTCGCCGACCGCGTGATCCCCATCCGGCCTCCCTTGAAGCAGGCGCTGCGGCTGCCCGATCAAAGGACCGCGTAGGGCGCAGACATTTTCGAAACGCACCGCGGCGGATTGCGAGTTTTCCGCCGCGCGGCTTTATTCGAATTGCTTCTGGAATCCGGCCAACTGCCGCTTCAGGTCTTCTAAGTCGGAACGCAGCCGGGCCACTTCGCCTTCCAGCGCGCCGATCCGATCCAAGCGCAGGGGCGCCGGCGGCCCAGTCTCCGCATCTCCCTCGGCGGGCGGCCCCGAAAGCAGATGCGCGTAGCGCGCCTCTTTTTCGCCCGGCCGCCGGGGCAGCTTGATCACCAGTTCTGCCTGCCGCTCCAGGACCGCCTCCAGCTCCGCCGCATCATCGAAGCGATGCATCCTCTCCGCATGGCTCCGCAGCTCGCCCAGTGTCTGGGGACCCCGCAGCATCAGCTCGCACAGTATCGCCAGCTCCCGCCGCCCCAGATTCAGCTTCTCGGAAATGCGATGCCCGTACTTGGGCACCCTGCTTCCGGCTCCGGTAATCGTCAGCAGCAATCCCTTGTCGCGCAAACACGCAAGCGCCTCCTCCACCGTGGCCTCGTCGAAGTGCCCCACCGGATCGCGGTTCGATTTCTGATTACACGCGTTCACCAGCGCGTTGAGCGACAGGGGATAGTACTCAGGCGTCGTGATCTCTTTTTCCAGCAGCGCACCCAGTACGCGCACCTCCACAGGATCCAGCGTGAGCTCCATGGCTTCAGTTTTGCA
>DASQHQ010000162.1:0-60484 GCA_035632015.1 Bryobacteraceae bacterium | reverse complement strand
GCCGAGATCCACGGAAACTGCGCCTGCGCTCGCGCCTGGATCAGATTTTTCAACCCGAAATTGAATTCGTGGTTGCCGACCACCATGGCGTCGTAGCGCAGCTCGTTCATTGCCAGCATCATAGGGTCGCGATCCAGGCGTGGTCCGGCGAGGCGGAGCTGCAACGGCAGAGACCCGGTCTGGACGTATTGCTGGTACACGCCCTCCAGCGGCGTCCCTTGGATCGTGTCGCCGCAATCGATCAGCAGGCTGTTGGGATTTTCCGAGCGCGCGGCTTGGATGAGCGTGGCAATCTTGGCGAGCCCGCGTTGCTCCGGCTTGGCCTGATAATAATCATAGGGCAGGATGTTGCCATGCAAATCCGTCGTGGCGAGCAGCGTGACCTTGACCTCTTCGGCGCGCGCGGCGAGCGCCAGGAACAGCACAGCGGGGATGACTCGCGACATGCGCATCGGATCAAACATTCAGTATAATCGACGTAAATGAAACCACTCGCCTTTGCTACGTTGCTATGTTCCGCGCTCATGTTGGCGCAAGCGCCTCCGGCCAAAGCTCCGGCCCCCAAGACCGCCGGCTCCAAGGCTCCCGCCGCGGGCGGATCGCTGCTGAGTCCATCGACACTGAAGGCCAAGGCGCCGGCAGTTTTCAAAGCGCAAATCACCACCACCAAGGGCGACTTCGTCGTGGAGGTGCATCGCGACTGGGCGCCGATCGGCGCGGACCGCTTCTACAATCTGGTGCGGGGCGGCTTCTTCACCAATGCCGCGTTTTTCCGGGTGGTTCCGAATTTCATGGTGCAGTTTGGGCTGAGCGCGAATCCCGCCGTAAACAACGCCTGGCGCAATGCGAACTTGATCGATGATCCCGTCAAACAGAGCAACAAACGCGGCTACGTCACGTTCGCCAAGACCGGGATGCCGAATAGCCGCAGCACGCAGCTCTTTATCAACTTCAAGGACAACGTGTTTCTGGATCCGCAGGGATTCGCTCCGTTCGGCATGGTGACCGAAGGGATGGACGTGGTCGACAAGATCAATAGCCAGTACGGCGAGACGCCGGATCAAGGACGGATCACAGCCGAGGGCGACGCGTACATCTCGAAGAACTTCCCGAATATCGATCGCATCAAGTCCGCGAAGGTTCTCCCGGCCGAGGTAGCCGCGCCGGCGGAGAAGAAATAGGCTGGAAAAGCCTTACAGCCTGGGCCCTGGTGGCCAAGGCACGGCGAAAAGCGTGCGCCGTCAGCGGTGATAGTCGAGCGGAACTTCGAAGTAGAAGAAATCCTTGCCGGTCGCGGCGGCCTTGATTCCGGTGAGGAAAAACTTCGCCCCCGGCCGGTGCTCGACCTGAAAATAGAAAAATCCGCTGGCCGATTCGTGCGGCGGCAGCATCTTGGCGGCGAAGCTGCGGCCTTCGATTTCCCACACGTTCAACGGGTTCTTCTTGACCTTGGGCGGCAGCGGAATCGGGGCGCCAGTAGCCATGCGCGGGCGCCTGGCGCCGCCTAGCGTCTGGACTTCCGAGGGCGGCGTGGCTTCTTCATGCCGGCCATCGACGCTGGTGTAGTCCACCTCCAGGGTGTCCAGTTTCAGCGCCTGGTCCGTGTCATTCTGAATGATGACCAGCACGGGCAGGACGCCGTACTGGTTCGGGTCCAGCTTCCCAAATGCCTTGTGAGCCAGCTCTTCAGTATCGTAGGCGGACGCCGCGACGGTCACGCTTTCGTTGGTTTGTTTGGTGCGGTAGGACGAGGCCGGGCCGGGCGAGAATTTCGCATCGTTTTTCTTGTCGGCACGCACCAGGGGTGAGCCGATGAACACCGCCAGGCAAAGCGAAAGCATCCTCATCTTGTTCCTCTATTGGGCGTGTCGCGTCGTAGCGTTCCCGCTGCTAGTATTTTATTTCCTTTATCGCTCGGCGCGCGACCCGCGCTACCTGCGCAATTTTTTCGAGCGGCTCGGCAGCGTGCCCGCCTCCTTTCTGGCGACGCCTCCCGGCTCGATCTGGTTGCATGCAGTTTCGGTGGGCGAGGTGATTTCCGCCTCGAGCCTCCTGCGGGAATTGCGCGAGCGCAGCCCGGCTATTCCGCTGTATGTTTCCGTCGGGACCCTGGCCGGACGCGCTGTCGCCGAGGAAAAACTGAAGGATATCGTGGACGGCATCTTTTACGCGCCCATCGATTACGCCTTCGCCGTGCGGCGAGTGCTGCGCCGCGTTCGGCCGGCGGTGGTCGTGATTCTGGAGACGGAGATTTGGCCGCTGCTGTATCGAGAGATCAAACGCGCGGGATGCGCTCTCATGGTGCTGAATGGCCGCATTTCTGATCGCGCTTTTCCGCGCTACCGGCGCTGGCGCTTCATTTTCCGGCAGTCGCTCCAACGGCCGGATGCGATCTTCGTGCAGAGCGAGCAGGATCGGGCGCGGTATCTTCAACTCGGTGCGCCGCCCGACCGCGTGACGATGCTCGGAAACCTGAAGTACGACGCCGCACCGATCAGGAGTGAGCCGCCGGCGATGGCCCGGGAATTGCTCCAGCGGCTGCAGCCTTCCGCAGTGTGGATCGCGGCCAGCACCATGCCTCCGGCGGATCCGAGCGACGTCGACGAGGATGAAGCGGTGCTGAGCGCGTTCGGCGAACTGGCGCAGAAGAATCCCCGGCTGCTGTTGATCCTGGTCCCACGCAAGCCCGAGCGGTTCGATTCGGCCGAACAGCGGCTGCGGGCAACGGGCCTGCCGTACGCGCGGCGTTCGCATGAAAAAATGGATCCGGATCTCGCGCTGCCGTGCGTGGTGCTGCTTGATTCCATCGGAGAGCTGGCCAGTCTGTTCCCGATCGCAGATGTCGTTTTCATGGGCGGAACGCTGGCGCGTCGCGGCGGGCACAACCTGCTGGAGCCCGCCTCGTGCGGCCGCGCGATCGTCGCCGGACCGCATCTGGAAAATTTTTCGGCCATTGCGGCTGAATTTCGCGAGCACCGGGCCATAGTCGAGATCGCGCGCCCGGATGAGTTGGCGAGGGCGGTCGAAACCTTGCTCGACGATGCGTCCTCGCGGGAGCGCCTCGGTGCGCGCGCGGGCGAGCTGGCGGCCCGGCATCACGGAGTTACCTCCCGCGCTGCTGCCGAGATTCTGAAGTGGCAGGACCTCACGATTCCCTCCGGCGAGCCGCGCGGCTTGGCCCGGCCGTTGCTGTGGCTGCTCTCCCAATTTTGGATCTGGGGCGGCAGGCTGGAGCAGAGAATAAACCTGGCGCGCGTGCGCCGGCTTGACACGCCCGTGGTCAGCATCGGCGCCATTGCGATGGGTGGCGCCGGCAAGACGCCCATGGTCGATTACCTGTCGGAGCGCCTGCGCGAGCGCGGCCATCACCCCGCCATTCTGACGCGCGGCTACCGGCGCCGGTCCATCGAGCCCAGCATCGTGATCGAGGCCGGAGAGCCGGTCCCGGTCAGCGTCACCGGGGATGAGGCGCAAATTTACGTGCACTCCGGGCATGCGCACGCCGGGATCGGTGCGGATCGCTGGTCCACCGGCCGGCTGCTCGAAGCCAAATACCAGCCCGACGTGTTCTTCCTGGACGATGGATTCCAGCATCGCCGGCTGGCGCGCGATCTGGACATCGTGATGCTGGATGCGCTGGACCCGTTCGCTGGCGGTGCGGTCTTTCCGCTCGGCAAGCTGCGCGAGCCGGCCAGTGCGCTGGCCCGCGCCGATGCCATCGTGATTATGCGCGCCGCTCGCGAACGCGAATACGCGGGATTGCGCAACCGGCTGCGTGCGCTCAATCCGGGCGCGCCCATTTTCCGGGCCCGAGCGGCGCCGCGCTACTGGGTCAGCCAGCGAACCGAGCGGCTGGCGCATCCGCCCGAAGGTACCATGGCGGCGTTCTGCGGCTTGGCGAATCCCGCGAGTTTCTGGGGAACTCTGGACGCCCTGCGCATCCGGCCTGTGTTCCGCTGGGTTTTTGGCGATCATCATCGCTATAGTTGGGACGAACTCCGGCGGCTGGCGGCGCAGGCACGCATGCATGGCGCGAGCGTCTTGCTGTGCACCGAGAAGGACGCGATGAACCTGCCGGAGCGCTCCATCGAGCTGCTGCTGAACCATTCAGTGGAGTTGTACTGGCTGAAGATCGGCGTCGAGATTGAAGACGAGGATGCGCTGCTGGAATTGATCGAGTCCAGGCTGGTGCTAGCCTGACTTCGTGGCGGGCGCAGTCGCGCTGGGTTGAGAAATCACTTGCCTTGGAAGCGTGGCTTGCGTTTCTCGTGGAACGCCGCGATGCCTTCCTTGACGTCCTCGGTGTAGTTGGCCACCAGCGTGGCCATGGCGGCGTCTTCGAGCGCGTTGTCGAGGTTCATGGAGAGCTGCTTGTACATCATGCGCTTGGCCATCCGGATCGCGATGGGCGGGCCTTCGGCCAGGCGCGTGGCCCAGGCACGCGCCGTGGGCATCAGCTCGGCGTCTGGCACCACTTCGGTCACCAGACCTAGCGACAAGGCTTCGCGCGCGGTGTAGACCTCGGAAAAAAGCGACATCTTGAGCGCGCGGTCCAACTGCAGGAAGCGCGGAAAGAAGTAGGCGCCGCCTTCGTCGGGCAGCAGGCCGAAACGCAGTGCGGTGTCGCCGAGCTTCGCACTTTCGGCCGCGATACGAAAATCGCAGCTCAGCGCCAGCGTTAAACCTCCGGCGACCGCCGCACCATTTACGGCCGCGATCACGGGCTTGTCGAAGCGCTGGAGGAATTTCACCAGCTCGTGCATGTTCTCGCGCATCTCCAGCATGGACTCGAGCCGGTGGCCGCGGTAGCGCGCCGGATACTGAAAATCACGGCCGATGTCGCCGCCCGAACAGAAGCCGCGGCCGGCGCCGGTCAGGATCACAGCGCGAATGGCATCGTCGTCGCGCGCGTCCGACAAGGCTGCCAGAATTTCGTGCACCATCACTTCGGAATAAGCGTTGAGCTTGGCCGGACGGTTCAACGTGATGCTGGCGACGGCGCCGTCTTTTTCATGCAGAATCTCGCGGAAACTCATGGTCATCTCCCGCGGAACTTCGGCGCGCGCTTTTCGAGAAAGGCCGTCACGCCCTCGCGATGATCCTCGGTTTGGCCGCAGCGCAGGTGCGTCTCGGGCTCGCGGTCGAGCATGCTGCGGAAATCCACCGAGGTCGCGAGATTGACGTTGGCTTTCATGTATCGATAGCTGACGCGGGGGCCGGCGGCCAGGCGAGCCGCGAGGGCGTGAGTCTCCGCAGCGAGCGAATCAGCCGGAACCACGCGGTTCAACAGGCCCAGGCGCAGGGCTTCGGAGGCGTCGAACAGGTCTGCTGTGAACAGCAGCTCTTTAGCTTTGGACGCGCCGGCGTAGCGGGTGAGCAGCCAGGTGACGCCGAAGTCACCCCCGAACCCGACCTTGGCGTACGCGGTCCCAAACTTGGCTTGATCCGACGCGATGCGCAAGTCGCAGGCCAGACAGATGCTCAGACCCGCGCCCATCGCAAAGCCATTCACGCTGGCGATGGTGACCTTGGGCATTTGATACAGCAGCCAGGAAATGCGCTGAGCGCGCCGCAGCCAGTCGATGCGTTCTTCGAGCGGGCGCGGCGCTGTGTTTTCCTGCGCCATGCCGCCGATGTCGCCGCCCGCGCAAAAGGCGCGGCCCGATCCGGTCACCACGACGACCGCGACATTGGGGTCCTCTTCCCAGCGCGAAAGCGTGTCGATGGATTTCGTGAGCAGCTCCGGACTAAGGGCGTTCATTTTGTCCGGGCGATGGAAGGTCAGCGTCGCGACGCCGCCGTCGAGCGAAGTGAGAATGACGTCTTCAGGCATGGTTACCTAGGATATCGCGGTTCGACGCACGGCCGGGCGTTTGCCACCAGTGTGCCGGCCACGGTTTGCTATAACGGAAGTGTGGCGCCAAGGATCATTCTGGCGGGGCTAGCGGCCGGCTTCGCCTTGATCGCGGATGCGGGGGCTGGACTGCATTGGACCGCACCGGCCGGTTGGAAATCGGAAACCCAGCGGCCCATGCGGCTGGCCACCTACGAGGTCCCGCACGCGGCCGGCGATCGGGACAACGGAGAATGCGGCGTCTACTATTTCGGACCGGGACAGGGTGGCAGCGTGGAGGCGAACCTGGACCGGTGGATCGGGCAGTTCCTCGAAGCCGACGGCAAGCCTTCCAAGGCGGCGGCCAAAGTGGACAAGCGGGCGGTGCACGGCCTGAAAGTCACCAGCGTGGATGTGTCGGGCGCCTATACCGGGATGGGCGGGCCGATGGCGCGATCCGGCGCGCCGAAAGCCGGCTATCGTCTGCTGGGCGCGATCGTCGAAGGACCGCAAGGCTCGGTGTTTTTCAAATTCACCGGACCGGCGAGAACTGTAGCGCACAATCAGACCGCGTTCGACCAGATGCTGGCGTCGCTCGGCCCGCAGTGAGAGACTGCGGCAAGCCTATTTGATCGCGGCGGACTGCTGGGCGAGTTCGGCGCGGAAGGTGCGCTCCTTCTCGTCGACGTACTTGCGATAGCCGTCCGGATCAATGAACGGGTTGGCGTCCGTTTTGCCCAGCTTCGCAAACTTCGCTTCCATGCCGTAGTAATTGCCGTGCGCGCCGAGAAACACATCGCAGGGCAGCGACTTGAGCACGCGAAACATGCGCTCGTAGTCGCTCGCGATCTGCGGGTATAGGGCGTTGTTCACCAGCTTGTAGCCGGGGTTGACGTTGGGGCTGCCCACGATGACGACGTCGTGAGCGCGGCCGTTCTCCCGGACCTTCATGGTCCAGGTAGTGCAACCTTTGGTATGCCCCGGAGTGAGGTGCGCGACCAGCACCGTTCCGCCCAGCTTCACCTCATCGCCATCGTGCAGGACGCGATCCACTTTCACCGGTTTGAATAGTGCGCTGGGTGTCGTTCCATATCGAAAGTCGCTCTTGCCTCCGCTCTCGATCACCGGGACGTCGGGCTCCATGACCATGTACTTCGCGCCGGTCAATTCCTTGATCTGAAAGCTGCCCGCGCAGTGGTCGAAATGGGCGTGGCTGATGACCAGGATTTTGATGTCGCTGAATTTGAAGCCGAGCTTCTCGACGCTGGCCCGGATCATCGGCACTGAGCTTTCCAGGCTGCTGTTGACCAGGATGGATCCCTCCGGGGTGGTGATCAGATAGGAAGCCAGTCCCCGGGTGCCGACATAGTAGATGTTGCCGATGACGCGATGCGGCGGAAACGGCTCGTTCCAATCGCTGGAGCCTTGCGCCAGCAGGCGAGCGCCCAGGGATCCGAGCAGGGCCAGGGACAGCGAACCGCGAATCAGCGAATGTCGCATAAGGCTACCAATACCATTTCGAGGGCTTCCTTACAACCGCCGGGCGGCGCGGGCAGCGCATGGTTGGTGCATTTCCGTTAACAAAATGCTGTTAACAAAATGCTGTTGCCTCCCCTCCGAAGTGGTGTATAATCGCACCCAAGCTGCTAAGGTTGGCTTAGCATAACCGGGGTAGGTTGGACAAAGGGGTCCCGCTCCAGAATTCAACTCATTTTCTGAGGTTACAAGCATATGACGAGGTCCATTTCCAAGTGGGTCATGCTAGCTGCATTGTGCCTGATATTCGCGGGCTGGCTTTTTGCGTCTCCGGTCGGAATCGTCTCGGGTTTCGTGAAGGACGCGACGGGAGCGCTGGTCCCCGGCGTGAAAGTGACGCTGACAAACACCGCGACCAACGCCAAACTTGACACCACCACTAACGCCAGCGGCGAGTTCCAATTCCTGCAACTGGCGCCGGCCACCTACTCGCTTGCCGCCGAAGCGCAGGGGTTTAAGAAGATCAGTGTTCCTTCGGTCCTGGTGCAGGTGGATCAGATTACGCACTTAGAACTGACGCTCGAAGTGGGAAGCTTGACCGAGTCGGTGCAGGTGGAAGGCGTGGCACCGCTGCTGGAGAACGACAAGAGCACGTTGAGCAGCGTGGTGAACAGCCACGATATTTCCAACATGCCATTGAATGCCCGGCAGGTGCTGGATCTGGCGCTAGTCACGCCGGGCGCCGTGCCAACGGGCGCAGGAACGCAAGGACTGGGTTTCAATGTGTCCGGCGCGCGTGCGCAATCCAACGTATTCATGTGGGACGGCGTGAGTAACATGGATACACAAATCAACAGCCCGCTGAACGCCTTCCGGATTACGGACGCGGTTCAGGAATTCTCGGTGCAGACCAGCGTGGCCTCGGCGGAGTTCGGGCGGGGCACGGGCGGCGAAGTGGACGTGGTGACCAAGAGCGGCACCAACGCAGTTCACGGGTCGCTGTTCGAGTACCTGAGGAATTCGGACCTGGACGCGACCGATTTCTTCATCAACAAGGCCAAGGGGACCAAGACACCGCTGCATCGCAACCAATTCGGCGGCACGGTGGGCGGACCGATCAAACACGACAAGACCTTTTTCTTCGCGTCTTATGAGGAGTTCCGGCAAGTCGCGCCGACGCCCAGTTTGACCAGAGTACCTACGTCGGCCGAGCGGGCGCAGGTGACGGATCCGATTTCGCGGGCTCTGTTAAAGTTCTGGCCTGATCCGAACGCTAGCGTGGGTTCGAACAATTTCATCGCCAACGTCGGCGCCACGGACTTCGACTACACGGGGCTCATCCGAATCGATCACGAGCTCGGCCCGCACGACCACTTGAGCGGGCGGTTCGCGGATTTCCAGGGAGCTCTATTTACACCTGGAGCGCTACCGGCCCTGGGCGGGAATGCGAACACGCCGGTCACCCGCAACGGATCTCTGGTGGAGAATCATACCTTCACGCCGACGCTGTTGAACGAGTTTCGCATCGGCTACTCCCGCAACCAGACGTTCATCACGGTGCAGGATAGCGGCTTCAATGCCGCCAGCGTGTTTCAGAACAATGGCCAGCCGCTACCGGGCGTCGTGGACGGGTCGAAGAACCTGCTGGACTCGGGCCTGCCGACCATCACTGTTTCGGGAGGTTTTGCTCCACTGGGGAGCACCAGCAACCTGCCGCAAGGCCGGATCACGAATACCACGGAACTGTTCGACAACGTTTCGTGGGTGGCTCCGTTCGGCGCCAGCAAGCATTCCTTCCGTTTTGGTTATCACGTCCGGCGCGAACAGGCGCGGCGGTTCCTGGACGGTAATGCCCGGGGCGTCTTCAATTTCGTGAACTGGTCCGACTTTGCGGCCGGCCTGGTGAACCAGTCGTTCTTCCGCAGCGGAAGCACGCTGGCGTACTGGGACCGGTTCCCGTGGGATCTCTATTGGCAGGATCAGTACAAGCCCAAGGACAATCTCACTATCAACTACGGATTCCGGTACGAGTATCCGTCGGCGATTTATCAGACACGCTTTGACGCCACCAATTTCATTCCGGGCGTGGGGCCGGTGTTGCTGGGCACAAACCAACTGTTGACAATCGATCCCAATAAGACAGGCCGTGCCGCGTTTAAGTTTGCGCAGGCTCCATTCACGCTGAGTGACAGCGGCGTTCATTCGGACAAGAACAATTTTGCTCCAGTAATCGGCCTCGCGTATACGCCTCGCTTCGCCAAGAAGCTGTTCGGCAACGACGACACGGTGATTCGCCTCGGCTTCCGGGTGGGCTACGACGATATCTTCAACAACATTCCTGCCAACCTGGGATTGAACGCACCCTACACGCTTTCGACGACTCAAACTGCGAACGTGACGCAACCTGGGAAGTTTCCCTGGGCCATCGGCTACGATCAGAACGTGCCGCTGGTGAAACTCAATCCCGACGGTGGCCCCAAGGTAGGTCTGGTGGGCTTCAACGCGGAAGATCCGAATATCCGCAGCTCTTACTTGTATCAATACAATCTAGGGATTCAGCGGAAGCTGAGCGAAGCTTTCTCCATAGAAGTGGATTATCAAGGCAGCGCCGGCCACAAGCTGGGGATGTTCGTCGATCAGAATCAGCCCCAGGTGATTGTCAACGACCGGACTCTTCGCGGCAACCTGGCGCCCAACGTTCAACTCTTCCCCTACAATGTTTTCGGCGCTGTCGGGACCGGCTCGGACATCGGAAATTCAATCTACAACGGAATGGTAGCCATCGCAAAGTATCAATCGCGGCACGGATACTTCCTGCAGGCGTCCTATGTGGTCTCGAAGTCGATCGACGACGTTTCTGCGTTCTTTGGTTCCACGGGAGAGCGGAGCGCTCCAGCCGACAGTCATCATGTCAACCTGGAGCGCGGGCCTTCCTCGTTTGACACGCGCGAGCACGCCAGCATTCTGTACAGCATGGATTTGCCCGTTGGGCCCGGGCATCGGGTGCTGGGCTGGGACAACGCATTCAATCGGCAGGTGTTCGGCGGGTGGACGGTTTCCGGCTTGGTTACGGCGCAAACCGGCCAACCGTTCACGGTGTATGACATCTCGCAAGACTATAGCGGCTTCAACCAATTCGACGACCGGCCGGACGTGATCGGCACGGGTCCGCTGCCGCAGAATAACAACAATCCAGACGCTGCGTTCGGCACGCCAGGCGCGGGACGCGGGCTCGGTTTCTTCTCCAACACGCCGCCCACAGGCCGCGTGGGAACGTCCGGCCGCAATCAATATTACGGCCCCGGATTATTCAATTGGGATCTGGCAGCCGCGAAGAATATCGCGATTACCGAGAATCGGTTCCGGTTGCAGTTCCGGGCGGATTTCTTCAACTTGTTCAATAACACGAACTTCGCCAATCCGCAGCACGACGAGAGCAGCGCGCTCTTTGGCAAGATCACGAGCACGCTGGGCAGCGCGATCGCTACTTCTGTAGGAACCACAGCGGGAGCGTACGGCGGACCGCGGCAGATCCAGTTTTCGATGCGGTTGATATTCTAGATTCAGCGCGCAACAACGGAGTGCGGTGCGACGGTTCCTCCCCTCCAGGACGGGGCGCGCCGCACCGAACCGAGGCCGATGGTCGTACTGCTTCACGGCTTTGCGAATTGCGCGAAGGTGATGAGGTGCCCGGCCGGGTCCTTCACCGTGAACTCCGTCGAACCGTAGAAGGTTCTGTGCATCGGGGCGACCATCGGGACGCCCTTCATCGCGGCCAGCACGGCGTCTAAATCGTCGACCTCGAGGAATAGGAATCCGGTGCCTCTTTGAAAGGACCGCGCGACGTCGCCCGGCTCTCTTTCGAGGCTGGCGTAGGAGCCGTACATCAGCTCGATATTGCCTTTCTGCAGCGCTGCGAAGGCGAGGTTGTCTCCGTCCGGCACCTCCTTAGTTTTTTCGAAATGCAACCGATCCACCCAGAACTTCACGCAGGCCTGGACGTCGTCGGTGTATAGATTGGGGGTCATTCGTTTCACTGTCATGGTTTTCTCCTGTGCGGCCATGAGAACGGCCGAAGCGATAGTCAAAAAAATCAGACGCATGGGTTGGTTTCTCCTTGCGGCGTTCACTAGTCTCATTTAGACTAGTATACAAATGAAGATCGTGTCAAGTAAGAGATTGACGACGCCCGACCTGGTGCTGCTGAGTCTTCTGGCCGAACGCCCGCTGTACGGCTACCAGGCCAACGCGCTGCTGGAATTTCGGAAAGTGCGCGATTGGGCCGGGGTTTCGAGGCCGCAGGTCTACTATTCGCTGGACAAGCTGGCGCGGCTGGGGCTGATCCGCTCCACCGAGACGGGCGCCGTGGCAATGGGCCCCGAACGCGCCGTTTTCGAAACGACGGCGCGCGGCCGAGCGGCGCTGGCGGACGCCTTGGAGCGCGAGGAGTGGACCGATCAGAAGGAGCGGCCTGCGTTTCTGACCTGGCTGGCGCTGTCCTGGCAATGCCGGCCGAGCGTTTTCCTGAAACAGCTCCGGCGGCGGCAGAAGTTCCTGGAGAGTGAAGTCGCCCGCAAACAGGAGATTCTGCTGGCGGTGCGCAAAGAGGTCGGGCACCGCTTCCATGAAGCGGTCTGGATGCTGAGCCTCAACCTCGATCAATTGCGGACTGAGCTGCGCTGGTTGAAGAAGGTGGCGCGTGAATCTCCGCGCCGCGCGGCGGCCCGCACTCCGCAGTACCTCGCGAAATAAGAATGGCGCTTAGATAAGGTGAAGCACCGACGCGTGCGCGGACTGCTAACATTGAAAGAAGCCTTGGTCGCTTTTCTGCCCGGAACGCCGAGAGAGGAATTCTGCAACTGAGATGAAGAACTTCTGGGGATCAATTTGCGTCACGATGCTTTCTCTGGCCACTGCCGCCGCTCAGCCTGCCATCACGGATGTCGTGAATGCGGGTAGCCGGATTCCCAGTGGATATCCAAGCTACGGGATCGCGCAGGGGGCATTGTTCGTGATGGTCGGCACGGGCCTTGGTCCTGACCAGCTCGTTCAAGCCTCCTTCCCGCTGCCCACCACCGACGGGCTGGCGGGCGTGACGGTGCAGATCAACGTGGGGGCGGCGACGACGAACGGCATCATGGTGTACGTGGTGGGCAACGAAGTGGCGGCAATACTGCCGTCCAGCACTCCGACCGGAACCGGCACGGTGACCGTCAATAACAACGGAGACACCGCCACGGCCCCCATTACCGTGGTGAGCAGCGCCTTCGGTGCGTTCACCACCGCCTACGGACCCGGCTTGGAGGGTGTTTCACCTCTCGTGCCGGCCGCCGCTTTTAACGTGGCGGGCGATGGCAGCCTGACGCTCAATTCATTTTCTCAGCCCGCTCAGAATGGCCAACCGGTGCTGATCAACGGCACGGGGCTGGGGGCGATCCCAAGCGATGAGACGCAAAGCGGCGCCACCGACGTTCCGAGCCTATCGTTGCACGTGTACGTTGGCGTCCAAGAGGCGCAGGTGGTGTCGGCGGGCCGCGGGACTTGTTGCACGGGTTTGCCGGACGGCTATCCGGTCCCGCAGGGCATCGCAGCGTGGGACGTTATCCAGATCATCGTGCCGAACGGAGTGGTGGGGTGCTCGGTCAACGTGGTCGTCAAAACCGGCAACTTCATCAGCAACTCCGCGACGATCGCCGTATCGCCGGACGGATCGCCCTGCACCGATCCAACGGCCGTGGATCCAGGCGACACGGTCACGCTTACCGGTACGGCCAGAACCGGCAACATCGTGCTGATGCGCACCGTCAACCGGACCGCGACCGGGGGCGGAGGATTGACATTCGAGATCCATACCGACAGCGGAACCGCGTCGTTTATCCAGTACGACCTGCCACAGCCGGTGACAACCGCCGTTTATCAATACGGTTTCGGCGCCTTATTGGGCAACCTTGATCCTGGAACATGCGCGCTGACACTGACGCGGTTCCTGACCCCCTCCAGCACGCCTCCTCCCACGCCCGGGCCGCCGCCACCGACCGCGCCGGTGGTGCTGGATGCCGGTCCGGCGATCAATCTCAACGGCTCACAGGGCATCCAGCAGCTGATGCAAGGCCAAGGAGGAACTTACAGCGGCAGCTTGGGTATGTCTTTTGGCGTGCCGGGCTCGCCCCCTGCCAATATGCTGTTCCTCGAGCCGGGAACGATCACTGCCGACAACGGCGGCGGTGGAATCGATGTGGGCCTGTTCAATGTGAGTCTGGCGCTGCCTGCTCCGGCCTTCAGTTTCGATAATATCGACCAGCTTGGCGCTATCACCGAGTCGCAAGGTGTGACGGTGAAATGGAGCGGCGGCGATCCCAACGGCTTTGTGACCATCGGCGGCAGTGTCTCGATTGTGGGCGGAGCGCCGGGAGGCGCAAGCTTGTACGGCTATTGGAACTGCAGCGCTCCCGTCAGCGCCGGGCAGTTCACCGTTCCGCCGTGGATCACATCCACTCTTCCGATCCCTCCCGCCAACACTCCGGGAAGCCTGGCCACATTGAGCCTTTCCACCTACGTGGCGAACCGCGTCAATATTCCGACCTTGGACCTCGCGCTGTTCGGTTCCATCTTGAACATCTCAAGATCGGTCACGCTGCAGTAAGGGACACGCAAGACGCGCTAGTTGATGGTGTAGGGAGCCTTCAGGGCGAAGGGAGCGATCGCGATCTCGAAGCGGTCGCCGCTGGCTCGAACCATTTGATAAGCGCCCTGCATCATGCCGATCGGCGTCGGAAGCGGACACCAGGAAGAATACTTGAACGATTCGCCGGGTGCCAGCGTGGGCTGCTGGCCGATCACGCCCGGACCTTTGACTTCGCGCACCTGTTCAGCGGCGTCGGTGATAATCCAGTGCCGGCTGAGGAGCTGAACCGTGTCGGTTCCCTGGTTGGTGATGCGGACCGTGTATTCAAACACCCATTCGCCGTGAATTGGCTGTGAGTTTTCGGGGACATAGCGCGAGATCACCTCGACGCGGATGTTGTGGGTGACGGCGTCGGACACCGCGGCCAGATCGGAGCGCAGGGCAGACATGGCGGAATGCCCATCATAGCAATCCGGGGCCGGGCCGGTTCGCACAGAGTGTCGACGCGGACCGCGCGAGAGCGATCCGGGTCAGAAGCGGACTCCGAGCAGGAATGCAGCTTCATTCTTGCGGAGCAAATTTTCCGACGAACCCCAGCGCGTGTAACGCACCTCCGGTATCAGCGCCACACGTCCGGCGCGGTATCGCAGGCCGGCCGAGAAGACGGCGCCAACCGCGGCATCGGCGCGGGAATCCTCGCTGAAAGAAAGCGGATGAGAGACACCGCTGGCGTCCACAGTGGTTTCGATGATGGCTTGATGCAGGCCGACCACGCGGAATGCCCAGCCGGTTCCGATGAAGGGCTGCCAGGTGGCCTCGCGTGGGCGGAAATAGTATTCGACGAGCAGCGGGAATTCCCAGGAGTTCCCGCGCAGGCGGTCGCTGAAGAACGTGATTCCGGGGCCGGATGTGCCGGGGGGAATGAGCAGTTGAAACAATTCATCGCCCCCGATGCGTTGATACAAGGCGGACGCTTCCAGCGCGAAGCCCGCCGGAACACGGAATTCAATGGATGGCCCGATCACGTAGGGCCGCGATTCGTCGGGGTTGGAGGCGCGGTCGAGGAATGGCACGCCACCCGTGACACCAAAGGAAACCAATTGCGCGGGAGCCATGCGGGCGCCCGCAATCATCAATAGGAACAGCAAGACGCGTCTATTCATGCCACCTTGTGCAAGGCATGTTCTGCTCCATCGCACGCAGGCCCGGTTTTATTGAGGTTGCCGCGGGCGCCGCCGTGCCTGTGACGCACGCCTGTGAAATTAGGTGGGGGCGGGCGCAGAACGGCTCGATCCGAAATTGGATTTTCTTAGCGCACTGCGAAATGGGAGCGGCCCGCGGCCCACTCTCCAGAAAGCGCCCACCACGGAGCGCCACGGACTTTTTGTCCGACACGAGGAGCGTGGCGTCCCTGTGCGCTCAAATGGTCAGTCGCGCGATCACCTCATCGAGTATCGCGTCG
Organism: Bryobacteraceae bacterium; assembly: GCA_035632015.1. Classification (GTDB taxonomy): domain Bacteria; phylum Acidobacteriota; class Terriglobia; order Bryobacterales; family Bryobacteraceae; genus Palsa-89. Next base: position 45,088 of record DASQHQ010000162.1, on the reverse strand, counting down.
GCTTTCGCCTCGATCTCGGACTTGGTCTGGTCCTGGATGGGGTGCGGGACGTAGACCGCGTCGAACTCCGGCCGGCCGAGCGCGGCCGCTTGCGCGCGCGCGGCGGTCATGAACTCGTGCGTGGCCACCGGCACCGAGGCCAGTCCCATGTTTTCCAGTCTCAGCGTGTCGTGCAAACTGCACGTTGTGCACGACCCTCAATCGGCCAGCGCTTCGATCACGGCGTCGGCGGCGCGGATTTTGTCGATCACATCGGCCGGCGCTGGTTTCGCGAAGGTCGGCTTCATGGCGCGAAGCACTTGCGCCACCTGGTGGCGATCTTTCAGCAGCCGCTCGAGTCGATCGAGAAAAATGCTGCCGCCGGGCTTGCTGATATCGAGCAGCGCGATGGTCTTGCCCTGCAGTGTCGCGAGGCGCGGCGCAGCCGGTGCGGCCTGAGGCGCGCGTTCGTTCATGGGATTGACGAGTGTTGGCATGCTTCCCTCAAATCGGATACGTTACCATCTGGCTGCCGCGCGGGCCGGCGGCCCAGCTTCCCAGCACGGCTGAGAATTTACCGGCAGTGCCTCCGGCGACCACGATCTTGATTGCCTCCGGCGAGCGGAATTTCTGGTAGCAAGGCTCGCCGTCGATGCTGATCTCTTTGTACATGCCGCGCTGCGCGACGCCTTCACCGGGCTCGCCGTCCGAGTAGCAGCGCAACGGGACACCGGTGTTTTCGAAGAGAAAGTCGCGCACGTCCTGTTTGCTGAAGCCGTCGTGATGGATGGTCTTGACGTGCTCGGGGCCCAGAACGACGACCGCTTCGTATGCCAGGCAAGCCCGATAGCTCCAGACGCTGGCGAGCGCGTAGCTGACGGCCTTCAACACGCCGCGCGCGCTGCGGGCGTTGTGTTCGCTGACGCCGTGCGGCGCTTCGGCGGCGAACAGCGTGACGGCGCTCTGAGCGCGCGCCAGGCCCTGCTCGGCGTGCAGCGGCTCCCAGGGGCTTTCTTCTTCGTTCTCGGCGATGCAGTAGGAAAATTTTCCGGGATTGCCGAGCGCGGACATGTCGATGCCGTCCGGACGCGCGCCGCCCAGGTTCAGCAGGATCAACTGCAGCGCACGGCCGAGCGTGCTGTTGGCGCGCGCGACGTTACTGAAGACATTCTGGCGCGAGTGGAAGCCGAGTTCGCCCCGCACGGGTCCATTGACGATGATGAGCGGAGCGGCGAAATGCGTGGTGGCCTGCACCCCGTGCGCGTTGAAGCGTTCGTCGGCGACGGCGCGCGCGAGCGGGATCAGGACCCGCATCATTTCGGGCCTGCAGCCCGCCATCACGGCGTTGGCGGCGATTTTTTCCAGCGTGGCCTCGCCGTAACAGGGCGGGATGCGGGCGATCACTTCTTCGGGATCGTGCGCGGCGGTGTGCAGCATTCTTTCGACGCGCTCTTTGGTCGGCGGCACGACGGGAAGAGCGTCGCCGAATGCGCGGAAGCAGTATTCGTGCAGGTCGTCGGAGCCGGCGAGTTCTATGAGCGATGCCTGAGCGCCACGCGGCGAATGGAGATCGAGCGCGGCGGCCGGGGCGTCCTCAGTCAGGGTTTCCAGATGGCGCGAAGTGCAGCCAGGCTTGCTCGCGGGCGCGCCATCGTACGGTGTCGCGACGGGCGGATGTCCCAGCAGCGCCGCGATTTCGTTCAGCGCCGTCTTGTCGAAGCCGGGTTCCTGGCGGACGATGCGGTCGTTTTCGTCCAGAACGTAAAGCGTGGGGACTGTGACGACTTCGAAGCGCTTGGAAAGCTCGAAGCCCGGGTCGCGCCGGACCGGGAAGCGGACTTCCATCTGGCGGACGAATTCGTTGGTTGCGTCTTCGGCGTCCTGCGAGACGGCGCTGACCGTGGTTCGGTTGCTCGCAAGTTTGTTGAGGTAGGGCGTGATCAGGCGACAGGTGGGGCAGTCGGTCTGGAGGATGGCGAGCAGTCGAAGTGCCGGCATGAGAGATGCGCGGTTCTTATTGTACTGCCGGCGCGAGCCGGCTATGAAGAGGCCGCCGCGAGTCCCATCGGTTCGGTGAATGAGTTCGAGCAAGCTGCGAGTTTCTGAGGGAACGGCGGTAGACTGACAATATGGTACGCAAGGCGAGCGTAGTCATCGAGAAAGACGACCATGGCTTTTATGCGTGGTGCCCCGAGTTAAGGGGCTGCCAGTCGCAGGGGCAAAGTTTGGAAGAGGCCATCGCTAACATCAAGGAGGCGATCGAACTCTACCTCGAGACGCTGTCAGAAGATGAACGTGGCGTCGTGCTCAGCCGCAAGATTCTGACAACCACCGTCGAGGTGAATGCCTAAGCTTCCCCGCTGGGCCGCGGCTGACGCGGAGCGCGCGCTGTTGGCGGCTGGATTTTCCTTCCTGAGATCGAAGGGCAGTCATCGGATCTAAGGCAAAGATCAGCATCGCGTGACAGGTCCGTTCCACGCCAAGGCGACGTTGCATCCGAAGATCGTCAAGCAAGTTCTGGAGATCATTCAGGAGTCTAACATCGCGCCGGACAAAAAGTGACTTCGGTCGAAGTTCACCATTTGTCGATGTGGATGGGGTGCGCCGGCGGTTTGCCTTCGCACCAATAGTGGTCGAAGTTGGTGATTCCGGCGAGCTCGGCGAGGGCGTCCTCGTCGATCCACTCGCGGCCGGTCGAGGTGCGCGGCTCTTGCGCGAAAATGGCCAGCGAAGCGTCGCACAGGATCTCGGGCGTGCGCCATTGCGAGCGGTCGGCGATGCTCAGATTGATCGACGCCTGGCTCTCGATGATGGTGCGCGGCCAGAGCGTGTTGGCGGCGATGTTGTCCTTCACGTGCTCGGCGGCCAAGCCGATGGCCAGTCGCGCCATGCCCGACTTCGAAATCATGTACGCCACCTTGCCCGGAGACGGCGTGGTCGAAAGGCGCGGGCACATGTTGAGAATGTGGCCCCACTGCTGCTTCAGCATGTGCGGGAGCGCGTAGTAGCAGGCGATATAGGCAGCGCGCGCATTGACGGACAGCATGAGGTCAAAGCGCTTGGGCGGCGTTTCGAGAATGGGGCGAGTCCAAATCGCGCCGGCGTTGTTGACCAGGATGTCGAGGCGGCCGAGTTCGGAGACGCAGCGCTCGATCATATTGCGGATGGCGTCTTCGCTGCGGACGTCGGTGGCCACCGCGATGGCGCGGCGGCCGAGCGAGCGGATCTCATCGGCGGTTTCGTGGATGCTGCCAGGCAGGCGCTCAGTGGATTGCTCGCTCTTGGCGGCGACCACGACGTCGGCCCCTTCCCGCGCCAGGCGGAGAGCGAGCGCTTTGCCGATGCCTCGGCTCGCGCCGGTGACGATGGCCACACGGCCGCTCAGGTTAGGATGCAGGACGGAGTTGGGGTCAGGCATGACTTCATCGAGGTTAGCACTGAAGTCGAGGACTGGCGGATGGGAGTCTTCGTGTACCGGCGCGCCGGGCTCAGCGAAACGGATTTCGGACCGTGAGGCTTCCCTAGCGCTGGCCGTCTCGCAGATCCACTGTCCACAGGAGCGAGCAGCCCAGCTCGATGGCGCTGTGAACGATGAGCGCGTCCCACCAGGCAACAGGATAGCGCCGGTGTAGCCGCGAAGCCTGCAACAGATTGGCGTGGTTAGGCCGATGGATGATCCAGCCGCCGAGGTCCTGGATCACGGCTTCCGCCTCCACCGCTCTCATGGCAAGCTTCTTGGAGGCGGCAGCATAAAATTCCGAGAGCACTGGGATGCTCAGGGCGCCGCTGCCATCTTCGAAAAGACGCTCCAGAAGATCGACAGCGCGGCGGTGCTTTGCACCCGCACCGCCATCGTGAGCGTACATCAGATGTTGGTGTCGACGAATTCAACGCTCATGCAATTCTTCTCTGGTCCAGCGAACTCGGCCATTCGTGCCCCGGTCGGGCGCACTCCGGATGCGCTGGAGGAAACGGCGTTTGGCTTTCGCGCTTTGCTCGTCCTGGTCCAATAGCGCTCGTATGGCCTCGCTCATGAGCCGAGTCATTGGAGTGATAGCGCGAGGCCGCGTAGATTCTGAACCGGCGCAGAAGCGGCTCAGCGTTACGTTTTGACGGCCTTTCACACATTGGAGTGTGGACGTGAATATGTGAATCGTAGCGGCCGCTCGGTCGTTACCATGGTCGACAGGATACTGGCTGCGGACCGAGTGCGCCTTGCGGAGGGAAATGGTCTGGCCGGTCATCGACGGCGAGCTCATCCCAAAATGATCGCGCGGGTTTGAAGCGGGGCGATGTGATTACTCTGGAACTCGGACGATCAGGACCGAGCAGGAAGCGTTCCAGGCGACTTTACTCGATACGCTGCCCAGGACGCTATGTTTCATGTCGGTGGCCTCGTTCGCACCCACCACCACTAAATCGTAGTCGCCCCGGTCGATTTCGCTCAGAATTTCGTTGGCGGGAATGCCTTCGCGAACCGAAGTGGTGACGGCGGAATGGTGTTCGAGCGCGCGGATGCGCGCCTCGGTCAGAAGCTGCTCCGCTTCGCGCCTCAGTTCGGCCAGCACCTGGCTGGTTTGCCGGAACTCGGCATCGTTGGCGCCCGAGGATTCTTCTTCCGGGTTTGATGGCAGCCAAAGCGTCTCGAGCACGTGCAGCACGGTGATCTCGGCCGATTCGAGATCGAAGAACGAACTCAGCGCGTCGAGGGCATGCTGCGAGCCGGCCGAACCATCCACCGGAACCAGGATGCGAACCTGCTTGTCGCCAGGCGGCTCGCGCCCGACCAGCACGCAGCCCGAAGCGTGTTCGACGATGCGGCTGGCCACCGGTCCAAGACCAACGGCCGACCGCACATCGCGCCCCTTGGCTCCGATGACAGTGACATCGTAGTCTTCCGACTGGTTCATGATCACGCGGGCGGGCGAGCCCGTTTCGCACAGCGTCAAGGCTTCGACACCCTCATCCTTGAGGACCTGCCTGGCGTCCTCGAGAATTCGCCTGGTCTCGGCGGCAGCCCGATGATGATAGGTGCGCCTGGCTATGGCCCCCGACTTCGGTGCGTGGGGCTGGGGTGCGACATACAGGACATCCACGTGGCGATCCGCGCTGCTCAGCAGCCGGCTGGCGGCCCGAAGAGCCGCCGTCGCTTCCGGAGAACCGTCCGTGGTCAGGAGCGCTCGCATACCCTGCCATTGATAAGCAACTGGAATGCCACGGCGATCTGGCGGTCCAGGGTATGATGGGAAACGTGCTTCCTTGGTTGTCTCTCTTTGCCCTCTTGACTGGATCTGCTGATTTTTCAACGGCTGGACTCGCCTCGGCTCCCGAGGCCCGTTTGCGCCTCTATCACACCCACACCGGAGAGCGTCTGGACGTGGTCTACCGCCGCGGGAACGTTTACATTCACGAGGCGCTGGCACGGGTGGACCGGTTTCTACGGGATCACCGCACCGGCGACGTCCATCATTACGATCCGCAGTTGCTGGACTTGCTTGCTGATGTTGAGCGCGCCGTGGGGCGTCCCGACGCAGAGTTCCATGTCATTTGTGGTTATCGCACGCCCTGGAGCAATGAGTTTCTTCGTACACAAACCAGCGGTGTCGCCAAGCACAGTTTGCACATGGAAGCCGAGGCTATCGATATCCGGCTGCCGGGCACCAGGACGTCGGTGGTGCGCGACGCGGCTCTGGCGCTGCATCGGGGCGGAGTCGGGTATTACGCCCAGTCGGATTTCGTGCATGTGGATTTGGGGCGCGTACGGCGGTGGTAGCCGGACGCTGCGCTAGCGGCGGGCCGGGATAGCAGGTTGCCAGCCGGAGTACGGGTAACCCTTCGCTAACACCTGTTCCAGCGCGGCGTCGTGTCCGTAGATATCGTCGAAGAAGAACGCCTCGCCTTTTTCGTTCACTATCGCGGTGGCGTACAGGATCAGCACCGGAATCGGTTTGATCAGATTCACTTGCTGCGTCTTGACGCCGTTTTCTGCCGTGCGGATGCGGTCCATGGTCCATTCCGGCTGGTCTTTGAAAACCCACGCCGCCAGCTCCTCTGGTTTTTCCACGCGGATGCAGCCGTGGCTGAAATCGCGGCGCGATTTCGAGAACAGCGCCTTGGCCGGAGTGCCGTGCAGGTAGACGTTGTATTCGTTGGGGAACATGAACTTGATGAACCCGAGGGCGTTCTTAGGACCGGGGACTTGGCGGATGGCGAGCTTTCCGGCGCGCAGTTGTGACAGCAGTTCCGGAGTGACCGGAGCGCCGGACGCGGCCACGACGTTGCCGCGCGAGTTCACGATTTCGTAGTCGTTCTTGGCCAGGTACGAGCTGTCTTGGGCGATTTTCGGCACCAGCTCGGCCCGTTGGATACTGCGGGGCACGTTCCAATAGGGCCGAAAGATCACGTGCGTCATGTCGTTGGTGAAGACGGGCGTTTGGCGGCGATAGGCTCCTCCCACGACCACCTTCATTTCCAGCTCGGTCTCATAGCGCTCGTTGAGGGCTCGGAGCCGAAACTCGGGGATGTTGACGATGACGGGCGGCCGGGCGAACGTTTTGGGAATCCAGCGCCAGCGCTCCAGGGCGAGTTGCAGTTGCCGCACGCGCCGGCTCAAGGGAGTGTTCAATTGCTTGAGGGTGCTTTTGCCGATGCGGCCGTCCGGCTCGAGCCCGTGCCGGATCTGGAAATGCTTCAGGGCGTCGACCAAAGCACCCTGGTAGAGGCCGCCAGCTTGGACGGCGTCCGGCGGCAGGTCGCCCAAGCAGAGCAACAACCGTTCCAGGCGCGCCACGCCGGGATAGGGATCGCCCGGCTCAACCGGTTTTTTCGTGGCCGGCAACGGTTTGCCCTCGTCTTTGGCGGCCAGAACCATATAGGCGGCCAGCGCTCGCTCAGCGCGCCGGTACACCTCGAAAGGCGGCTCGAGTTGCTCCAGCAACGTCGCGACGACGTTCGCGTTCCGTAGCCGAAGCAGCACCCCGGTGAGGTCGCACTTATTCCGGTCCACGTCCAGGCCGAAACAAAATATGCTGGGGTTGATTTTGCCGATGCTCACATCCGAGGCGTAGCGCAGCGTCGAGACCGTGAGAGCGAGGTCGAATGCGACCAGATCCGCTTCCGCAGGCTGTGAGCATTCCGGGCGCAGGCGCGCCAAGCGGGCGGACCAGCGAGAGGCGTCGTAATCTTCTGGGTCCAGGCCCTTCGATGAGGCGCTTCGAAGCACCTGGAGGAGTGCTTTGGCTGGCGCACTTGGAGCGCCGTCGCGAACCCAGGCCAGAGTGTATCCGTTGGACTGATAGAAGCTTGTTAGGTAGCTCTTAGAGGGCGAAAAGTCGGGCCAGCGGAGGCTCGAGAATGAGCCGGACTCGATGAGCGAACGCAGTTGTTCCGGCGGACCGGCCTGTAGCCAGCAGGCTCCCGCTAGAACCGCGCATATCGGTCCGAATCGCAAATGGCCCCACCCATCCGTGTGAGCAAGTTAGAAACCGTGAGGGATCGAGCGGTTACGGGTCACTTGGGGCTAACTCCGTCACCCATCTGCGCGAAAGTACCCAACTGCCTTGGGCTCAGTCCAAGTTTCTGACCCAACCACGCTGAAAGCCGGCGAGCGCACAACGGCACAAGACGTGCTCCCGATCCATAAGGCATCAAAGAGGAAAGCCATGCCAACCGATACCGTGCTAACTGCTGACAAACCTTCGGGCTTTGTTCCACACACCGTAAACGCTGCGCATTGCCTGTTTCCGCCCTGTCTGGAGCGGAAGGATGGCGCTGGGCCCGCGACCGACGTGGACGATCTGCGCGGCAAACTCGCTGTGGTCAGAATGGGTATCAACCATGTCGCAGAGCGCGAGTGGCTGGCTGTGTCAATCTGGGGGTCGGTGGATGGGTATGAGTGGGGAGTGAAACCGCTGGTGACGCTCCCGCGCAAAGGTTACTGCGGAGTTTATTCGATGTTTCTCGACCTGTCGAAGCACCCGGAAGTTCGATATCTGCAGGCGCGCTGGACCATGGGTCGATCGTGCAGCGCCGACGGGATCCCCGTGTTTGGCTTCAGTGTTTCCCTGCAAGCAGCCGCATAACCCGGCGGGGGCTGCAATCACGCCGCTACCCTAGACGTTGACCGGAACCAGCTCGGCGATCAGAATGTGATTGGCGACGTCGGATACGCCCGGCGCAGACCAGGCAATACGTTCGGCTTCTTCACGGTCCGGAATGGAATGTACTTCACCGTGCAGCACGACCTTGTCTTCTCTTACCTCCACCAGAATGTTGCGGTCCTCGATGGTGGCGCTGCGCTTTAGTGCGGCTTCAATCTGCTCTCGGATGTTCTCGGCGCTCATGCCCGGGCTGACGCTGACAAGATTGGCAACCCCCTTCACTCCCGTGAGCCCCACGATGGCAGTGGCCGCGGCGTTCTTCTGATATTGCCAGTCCACGGTCCCTTCCAAGGTGATCCAACCATTTTCGACGCGAATTCGGATGCGATCTGGCGGAACGGAACTGTTCCAGTCGAGCACGTTGGCGGCTGCGTGAGCCAGGTCGGCGTCGTTGCGGACCTGCGGTCCGGGCAATCGGACCTCGATTTTGCAGGCCACGGCTTTCACGTGCGCGATGCGCTCGGCCGCATGCAGGGCGGCCAGTTTCTGAGGATAGCTGCCGATGGTTCCCGTAAGCGTCACAACACCATCGTCGACGGCCACGCCAATGCTCGCGGCATTCAATCCTGGCGTGTAGAAGAGTTCGCGCTGAACGTCGTCGCGGATGTGGGTGTCCTTGATCATAGTTCACCTCAATAAGCTAGAGTGCAATCCCACGACCAACTCCGCTGCCTGCTTGGCAGGCACGCGTTTCATCCGGATGGCGAGGCGTGCGCCTTTAGCTGCGTGTTATGGCGCAACTTTGGCTGAGCTTCTTCGAGCAACCGGCCGGCCTTTGGGCATCTATCATATGCTTGCCAGGACAGCTTTCTCGATTGGTAAGCGTATTGCGGCTGATAATGGCGGGATGGGTGTCCCAAAAAGGAGACCTGGCATGAAAGTTCGCGAAGTGATGACCAAAGAGACGGCTTTCTGCGGGCTCGATACAAGCCTGGCGGAGGCGACCCAACTGATGTCGAAGCGCGGCTGCGGGTTCCTTCCGGTGGTGGGCGAGGGTGGGAACGTGATCGGGGCAATCACGGACCGCGATATCAGCATTGCGCTGGGAACGAGGAATCGGAAGCCTTCCGAGGTGCTGGTCCGGGATGTAATGCTTCCGAAAGAATTCACGTTTCCCAAGCTGTTCACCTGCACGCCCGAGGACGATGTCCACTGTGTGCTGAAAACGATGCGGAAGGAACGGATCCGGCGCTTGCCGGTGGTCGATCGCGAAGGCGCCTTGCGCGGAATCGTATCGATAGACGATCTGGCGCTGCGAGCCTCGCCGTTGGCCGGCCAGCGCGGCATCTCCTGCAAAGACGTGGTGGAAGCCTACCAGGCGATTTCCCGGCGCCCCGGACCAAGACAGGCGGCTGCCTGAGTCTCGCGCGGCGGCGTAGCGCCTACGGGGCCGAAGCCGCTGTCGCCGTAACGATTTCCTCCACGATGCGGCCGTCGAACAGCGTAATGCTCCGCTCGGCGCAGCGCGCATAGCGTGGATCGTGGGTCACCATGCAGATGGTGGCGCCTTCTTTGTGCAACTCGGAGAGCAGCGACATCACGGCTTCGCCGTTGGCCGAATCCAGGTTCCCGGTGGGCTCGTCGGCCAGCAGGATGGAGGGATGCCCGCCCAGCGCGCGCGCCACCGCGACCCGCTGCTGCTGGCCGCCGGAAAGCTGCGATGGGTAATGCTTCATCCGGTGCGACATACCGACGCGCTCCAACGCATCGCGCACCAGCGTTTTTCGTTCCGCGGAGGGCATGTTCCGATAGGTCAGCGGCAATTCGACATTCTCATAGACCGTCAGATCGCCGATCAGGTTGAAGGCCTGAAAGATGAACCCGATCTCGCGATTGCGGACGCGCGCCCGCTCGGAGAGCTTCATTTGCTCGACGCGCGTGTCGTTCAAAACATAAGTCCCCTGCGTCGGCGTGTCGAGCAGGCCCAGAATGGCCAGCAGAGTGGACTTGCCGCACCCGGACGGGCCGGAAATCGAGACATACTCGCCCTTTCGGATCTTCAGCTCAATTCCGGCCAGGGCGTGGGTCTCCACTTCGTCGGTAGTGAACACTTTTGAAACGTCCTGGAGTGCGATCAGGGTCCTTCCCTCTGGGTTCACGTCAGCTCCTTACCGGGCGCCCTCCGAATTGAAAATCAAGGCTGGCGCTCATCACTTGGACGTACGCAGGCGGGCGGAGTTAGGTTCGGGCAAAAAACGCTGAACTTGAGGGTGGAGACGCTAAAATTCTCATGGCCGGGCTGGGTTATTCACATCCCAGCGCTCCGCGAAGATCGGGATCCGCCTGGCCGGACAGGGCCGCCCGCGATCCGGCCTGACGCGGCTGGCAGGCCGCGGCGGGGCGCTATACTGTTAGCGCGTGGGGTCGTCAGAACCGCGAGTGTGCGCGCTGAAAACATGTCCAGTGTGTCGATAAAGCGCAACGGCGAAGCCGCCGTCCCGTTAACGGAATCGCAATGCGTTGTCTATGAGTGGCCGTCGTCGGACGGGCTGCTGATTTCACGGCTGCTCCCTCGCGCCACTCGCATCCGAGCGCGCGTGCAGGACCGCGTTGAGGATATCCGCGCCCGCGTCCCACCCGGCGCCAGGGCCTTTCTGTTTCATCTCAGCGCCACGTTCACCGGGCGGTTCCCGCTGTGCCGCGCGGCGTTGATTGAAGAACTGGGACGCCGCGGCATCCAGGTGATCAATGGAGCAGTTCTCGACATTTCCAAGCGCACGCTGCAACTGCATTGCCGGCAACTCGGGCTCAACAGCACGACAGGGGCTTGCCCGGGAGATCCCGACGAATTGCTCATAGTCAAGACCAACATGAACTACGGAGCGGCCGACGACCGCGTGCTTTCCTGGAACCAACGCCGTCTGCTCGGTTTGCGGAGGATCACTCGAGAAATCAAGAGGAGCCGGGATTACATCGTGGTTCGGCGGCGCGAAGTGAAGGAAAAGTGGTGGCAGGATAGCGAGCTGGCCATCGAGCGATATATCAACAACCCGGAGAACCGCATCTTTAAGCTGTACCGCGCGCTGGATCATGTCGCCATCAACGACATGATCAACCCGCACTGGATCAAGAAGCCAAGCGGCAGTACGCAGCGCGTCAATTCGTTCTTTCGGCTGAGCGCCTCTGGGATCGAAACTTGCGTGCAGGCGAGCGACGTTCCGAGCGCGGTGATTCACGACGGGCTCAAACTTCTGGATCATCTATCCATGCTTTACGGGACCCTTGACATTGCAATGGACGAAGCGGGGAAGTGCTATATCATCGACCTGAATTCCACGCCCGCCATTCCGAACAAGCCCCAACCCGACGTAGTGGAACACTTGCGGGGCGCCTTCCGTGGAGATGTGTCCAGCTCCCCGGAGGTGAAGCGCAGCGTCTGTGTTTGACAGTTCCGCCGCGCTGCCGATGCGGCTCAGGTCAGCGGCAACACCAGGCGCGCTTCGCAGCCCGGACCGTCCGCGGCATTTTGCAGCGTGAAGCTTCCGCCGTGCGCTTCGGCGATCTGGCGGCTCAGCACTAAGCCGATCCCGGAGCCGGTGGGCTTGGTGGTGAAAAATGGAACGAACAGATTGGACGTGTTGGGAAGGCCCGGGCCGTCGTCGCGCACCCAAACGATCAGGTGCGAATTTTGCCGTTCCCATCCCACGTGCACTCCGCCGCCGGTTTCAAGCGAAGCGTCCGCGGCGTTGCGGATGACGTTGATCAGCAGTTGCTCGAGCTGATCGGCGTCGGCTTGAATAGTCAGCTCGGGGCCCGCCACGAGCATCGGGGACACGCGCGTCTCCAGGCCGACCACTCGGCGGACCAGCTCGCCCACTCCCACCGGAGCGAGCGTCGGCTGCGGCAGCTTGGCCAAACGCGCGTAGGCGCTCATGAACCGGCTCAACGCTTCGCTGCGGGTTGCAATGACGGCGAGGCCGCGGCGCGCGTCGTCTTCCCAGTCCGCCGCGCGGGGCTGCCGGCTGAGCAGATTCTCGAGGCTTCCGGCGATGGACTTTATGGGCGCGAGCGAATTGTTCAGCTCGTGCCCCAGCACCCGCACCAGGCGCTGCCAGGCCTTCAGTTCTTCCTCGCGCAGCGGCCGCGTGAGATCGGTGACCACCAGCAGTTGATGCGGCAGCCCGCCCTCGCGAAACATGCTGCGGCTGACGCCCCAGCGCGCGGTCCCGCCCGGGAAGGTGCGCTGGATGGTCTGCTGCGGCTGGCCTTCGAGATAGGTGTCCAGGCCGAGTGTGGCGGCTTCCGCGCCGAGGATGCGCTCGGCCGGCTGATTGAGCAGCCGCTCGCCGGCCCGATTCACCAGCCGCAGGCGGCGGTCACCGTCAAAGGCGAACACCGCCACGTTGATCTCTTCCATGACCTTGCGTAGCAGCGTGGTAGCTTCGAGCGCGCCCAGCCGCTGGGCGCGCAGCGTGGCGCTCATGGCGTTGATCTGCTGCATCACTTCGCCCATGGCGTCATCGCTCTTGGAGCCGCGGGCACGGATGGAATAATCGCCCTCGCGCATGGCCTCCAGCAGATTGGCGAGCGTGCGCAGCGGCGAGGCGACACGCTCACGCAGGCTGAAGCAAAAACCCAGCCACACGCCCACGATCGCGACGGTCAGGGTCCACTGGACTTTGGGAGTGTAGTCGCCCAGCCACAGGATCAGCAGGGAAGTGAGCACGCCGGGCGAGCCCGCCGCCAGCGCCATAAGGAGGATGCGCTGTTCATGCACCAGGCGGGGCTTGCGGAAGCTCATGGCATACCGTGGCGCACGCACTCCTGCGTGCTGCGTTCACACTCGTGTGAACGCCTGGCCGCCGGGCCGGGAACCATGCGCCGCGATGAGTCGCGACGCGGCACGCACGAGTGCGTGCGCCACACCCCACATCATAGCCCGTAGCGCTGCAAGCGGCGATACAAGGCGCTGCGGCTCAGGCCCAGTGCGTTGGCGGCGTGGCTGACATTGCCGTTGTACCGCGCCAGGGCCTTCTTGATGAGAAACGCCTCCACTTCCTCGATGCTCATGTCCTCCAGGCGCGGGCTGGCATCGCGGCCGGAGCGCAGCGCCAGGTCGGCGGGCTTGATCTGACTGTCCTGCGCCATCAGCACCGCGCGCTCGATCACGTGATTCAATTCGCGCACGTTGCCTTGCCAGGGATGATCGAGCAGCAACTGGAGGGCGGCGTTGTCGAATCCACCGATCCGTTTGCGGTAGCGCTGGGCGTGGGTCGACAGGAAGTGAGCCGCGAGCAGCGGAATGTCTTCGCGCCGCTCGCGCAGCGGCGGCAGATGAATCTCAATCGTGTTGAGGCGGAACAGCAGATCCTGCCGGAACCGTCCCCCTTGCACTTCCTCCTCCAGGTGCGCATTGGTGGCCGAAATCACGCGCACGTCCACGCGCTTGGTTCGCGAAGACCCGACGCGTTCCATCTCGCCGACCTCCAGAACGCGCAGCATCTTAGCCTGGAGGTTCAGCGGCACGTTGGCGATCTCGTCCAGAAACAGAGTGCCGCCATCGGCCAGCTCGAAGCGTCCCACGCGATCCGTTTTCGCATCCGTGAACGCGCCCTTTACGTGGCCGAACAATTCGCTCTCGAACACGCCTTCCGCCAGGCCGCCCGCGTTGACGGTCACCATGGGCTTGGAGCTGCGCGGCGAAATCGCGTACAGCGTCTTGGCGACCACTTCCTTGCCGGTGCCCGGCTCACCGGTGATGAGCACGTTGGCATCCGACGGTCCCACGCGCGCGATCATCTGCAGCACCGGCTGCATGGCGGGAGACTCGGCGATGAGAGCCGGCACGCCGTCGGTGCGCAGCAGCCGGTTTTCGGCTTCCAGGCGCAGGCCGCGGCGGATGGCGTTGCTCAAATCGATTTGCGTCTTGACCACGCTCAGCATCCGCTCGTTTTCCCAAGGCTTCTGGATGAAGTCGCGCGCACCGCGCCGCATGGCCTCCACCGCGAGGCCGACCGTGCCCCAGGCGGTCATGACGATTACAGGTAACACCGAGTCGATGGTCTGAATCCGCGTGAGCAAATCCAGGCCCTCTTCGCCGGAGGTGGTATCGCGCGTGTAATTCAGGTCCATCAGGACCACGTCGAAGTCGCGCGTCTCGAGCGCGTTCACAATGCCGGCCGGAGAGGACGCGGTCTCGATCTGATAGCCCTCGCCTTTCAGCAGCAGCCGCAACGCTTCCAGGACATCGGCCTGGTCGTCGGCAATGAGAATCCGCGGCGCGGAGCTGGACGATTTCATTACGGGGAAGTCAGCATCCAGAATACCGGATGCGCTGGCCCCGCTCGCACGGCTAGAGAGTTGAGACACGCTTGTTCCGCCTGAGACTGATATTTCCGTTGACGGTGGCGATGCGAAGTTCCGGCCCGCCGCACCCGATGGCGCCGTCCGCGCGTTTGGACGGGAAGCGGCCTCGCACCATGAGCGGGAAGTCGGTGCGGATGCGTCCATTGATAGTTCGCGCATGGATTCGCGCGCCGGCGCTGGATGGCACCTCCACGGTGATCCCTCCGTTCACGGTGGAAAACTTCAGAGGGCTGCCAATCCGGCCGAGCGACGCGACGATGGAGCCGTTCACCGTCTCGCCCTGCGCCGCGCCCTCCGTGCTGAGCACGACGTCGCCGTTGACGGTGTGGACCTCGGTGTCGGCCTGCAGCGATTGCGCTTCCACGCGGCCGTTGACCGTGCGTGCGACGAAGCGCACGCCGCGCGGCACGCTGACCGTGAAGTCCACGCTGACGTCGTTGTTGAGATTGCCCGCGCCGTTCAGGCACTCGCTCTCGCCCGAAGCGTCCGGATACACGGCGCAAATGACGATGCCGCCGTCGCGCTCGACTACCTTCACCTGAACGTCGCCGGGATCGTAGGCGATTCCGTTCTTGTAGGCGATGACATCCACGCTTTCGCCGGAGGCCGGCTGGGCGTGAATACTCCCGTTGATCCCGCGGACTTCGATTTGCTGGCCGGCAAGCACGTGGCCGGACCAGTGGAACGGGCCGGCGCTGGTGGCGCTGAAGAGCGCCGCGGGAGCGGTGAGCAGCAGGGAGAGAATCGAGAGCTTCAAGGTCGAACTCCTTTCCTGAATGATTCCGGCGAAACGTATCGCTGGCGTTCGAACCAAGAGGAATTGCAACTGGGCTGCCACGCTAAAATATTGAAAACCCGTTGCTTAAATCACACGTCTGTCCGTTCGTGGGACGGCTGTGAACGGAAGCGCTAATCGGTGATCCAACCGTCCACGATGTGGATCACTCGGTTGCCGTATTCGGCGTTCTTCTCGTTGTGGGTCACCTGAATGATGGTGGTGCCGGCGTCGTTCAGCCGCTTGAACAGCTCCATGATCTCTTTGCCTTGGCTGGAGTGCAGGTTCCCGGTAGGCTCGTCGGCCAGTATGATTTTCGGGCTGGCGACGATGGCCCGCGCCACCGCTACCAACTGCTGTTGCCCGCCGGAGAGCTGGTTGGGATACAGATCCTTCTTGCCGACGATCTGGAAGCGGTCCAGCACGTCGCACACGATGCTGTCGCGCTCCGATTTTTTGACGTTGCGGTAGGACAGCGGAATGTCCAGGTTTTCGTAGACCGTCAAGGAGTCCAGCAAATGATAGCTCTGGAAGACGAAGCCGAAGTGTTTCTTGTAAAGCTCCATGCGGTCCTTCTTGGGGAGCTTGTGAATGGCGTGGTCGAGCAGATAATACTCGCCGGTCCAGGCGCTGTCGTGCATACCGAGCAGGTGCAGCAAGGTGGACTTGCCCGCGCCGGACGGCCCCATGATGGAAATGAACTCGCCATCTTTGATGTCGATGTTGATGCGACGCAGAACGAAGGTTTTGGTGGGTCCGTGCTCGAAGTACTTCTCGACGTTCCGCAGAACGATCATCGGGGAACTCATGCAGACACTCTCATGGTTGTGAGCAGATTATTCTCTATTGTCCTTGAACCGGCCGGGGCTTGGCCACTGGGTGCAAATGCGGATGGACTTCCTAAAGGCTCCAGAAATGGACCAGGCGATACAGGATCTGGCCGGCCAGCGGGCGGGCGTGGATGCTCACAATACCGTTTTGAATGCGAATCGGCCCAGCGGGATCCGGCAGCGCATTCCGGACTTCAGACGCCGCGAGCAGCCCCAGGGTGATCGCGAACACAGCGAAAAAATCAACGTGCCGGCAAGACATTATGCCACTCCCACGCTTTCCTCCACGATCCTTCCGTCAAACAGCCGGATGGTCCGGTCGGCGTAGCGCGCATAGCGCGGATCGTGGGTCACCATGCAGATGGTCGCGCCGCCGCGATGCAGCTCGCGCAGCAATTCCATGACGGCCTCGCCGTTGGTCGAGTCCAGGTTCCCGGTGGGCTCATCCGCCAGCAGAATAGAAGGATCGCCGCCCAGCGCGCGCGCGACGGCCACGCGCTGCTGCTGGCCGCCCGAGAGCTGAGAGGGATAGTGCTTGATGCGGTGCGACATACCCACGCGTTCCAGCGCATCGTGCACGCGCTTCTTGCGCTCCGAGGATGGCATGCCGCGATATGTCAGTGGAAGCTCGACGTTCTCGTACACTGTCAAGTCGCCGATCAGATTGAACGCCTGGAAAATGAATCCGATCTCGCGGTTGCGAATCCGAGCGCGCTCCGACAGCTTCAGGTTCTGCACCGGCTTGCCATTCAGGATGTAGGTTCCATCGGTGGGCGAATCGAGCAGGCCCAGAATGGCCAGCAAGGTGGACTTGCCGCACCCCGACGGGCCGGCGATGGAGAGGTACTCGCCCTTCTTGAGGTTGAGATGGATGCCGGCCAGCGCATGCGTCTCCACTTCGTCGGTGACGAAAACTTTCGTCACGCCATCCAGACTGATCAAAGCATCCGAATCGTTTGCCATGCAGTGTCCCCGTTTCGCTAATTCAAGCGGATGCGGTTATACGCATCCTGAGCCGACATGTCCGAGAGAATCACCTGGTCTCCCACGTTCAGCCCATCCTTGACTTCGATAGTGTTCACAGAGCTGCGCCCCAGTTTCACCGGTACGCGCTGCGCTTCTTTTCCGTCCGCGTCCAGCTTGAAGAGCGTGATCTTGGCGTCGGGCTGGCCGGTGACGGGACGGCCGACAAAGACCACGTCCGCCAGCTTTTCGATGGTGATGGTTCCATCCACGCTCAAGTCGGGACGCATTCCGGGCGCCTCTCCTTCCAGCTTGACGTCGACATCCACCGTTCCGTTCACTGCGGCCGGATCGATACGCGAGACGTGCCCGGGAATGATCCCGTTTCGAGTATCGATGGACGCCACCTGGCCGATCGAGACGTCCTTGACCTGGGTCTCCGGAATTTTGAGGGTGGCCTTGAGCCGGGTGGGTTGGGCGATTTTGGCCAGGATGGCGCCCGGGGCGACCCGCATGCCGACCTCGAGCGGCGTCGTCGACGTGCCGAGCTGCGTCAGCACGCCTTCGGCAGGCGATCGGATCGTCAACTGCTCCACCTGCTCCTTCTTGAGCTTGTAGGTAGCCTGCAATTGTTCGATTTGGACCTTCAGCGCGTCCAATTGCGCCTTGGTCGATTGGCTGCTGATATCCAGTTGCTCTTTCGAGAGCGCGTAGCGTCCCTTCAGCTCCTGGAACTTGGCGGCCGAAAGCTTGGCGTCAATCTCCGATTTCAAGCCCAGCTTGGTCAACTGCTGGTCGCGATCCGCCTGCAGTTCGGCCTGCTCCATGTCCGACTTGACCTGCTCGGTGGTGGCTCTCTGGGCCAGGTGCTGTGTTTCGAGCTGCACTTTGAGGTTGTCGTAATTCGCGTCAGCCTGCTTGATTTGCCACTCCGCGTTGGTCGCGTCCAATTGCATCTGCGGGTTGCTGAGAACCATCACGATTTCGCTGGGATGAACCTTCGCGCCGGGAAGAAAATTGATTTTTTCCACGCGGGAGTCGAAAGTGGCGGGAATCCAGATGAAATCCTCGACCACCAGCGTGCCGAGCCCGCGCACTTCGCGCACCATGGGCCCGCGTTTGACCGTGTCGATCCAGACCGTGGCTCGCTCCACCGAAGGAGCGGCGGGCTTCAGCCGCGAAAGCCCCCAGGTGATGAGCGGGATGGCCGCCACGATGACGGCGATCACCAGGATCCGGCGTATCAGTTTCCGGCGCGCGACTTCTTTACCTCGTGGGACGTCCATGGAGATTCTCCCTGCAATTGGCAAGTACCCTGCCAATGTTTATGTTACTGAAAAATAAAGCCGGAAGCGACGCGCGAGTGCATCGGGAATGGCCCATCTGTCCGCTTGTGGGACGGGTTGTGTACGAGCTAGGACATGCCGCTGCGATAAAAATAGCCACCTTCACTGTTTGTTTGAAGTCTAATTGAATTCTACCGCGGAGTCTCCGGCGAGAATCGCGATCGAATTGCGGATTTGCGGCCCTTCAATTCCTTCGCGCCGCCGGGCGCGATCACTGGACCGCGATGGTCACGCCGCTTTGGCTTGGCGCGCTGCCGACCCAGAGAACGACCGGCTGAATTCCAGGACCCAGGAAACCGCCCGGGATGCGTGCATCAATCTCCAGCCGGCCGGCCGCGCCCGACAAGGCCGGACCGGCGTATTGCAACTCGGCGTGGTAGCCTCCGATAGTCAAATCGACGGCGTTCGCGGCGGAACCCTGGCCGGTGGCGAAGACCGAGATGACGGAGCCTCGCGCGGCGGGATTGGAAGACGAGTTCAGGCTGCCGTCTTCGTTGGTGGCCGCCGCCTGCCCGGTTCCGTTCGCGACCGTGAAGATTCCTGGCGATGCCGCCACAACGTCGGATGTCACCACGGCGGTCTCAACGCCGTTCGCAAAAACGCTGATCTTGGTGGGGGTATCCGGCGCGAGACTTTGCGGCGCGAGCGCCGTGATCTGACTGGCATCGGCGTGCAGGATGAGGGCCGGCTGGCCATCGAACAGCACCTGATCGGGCTGGAATCCGGCGCCGAGGATGGTCATAATCTCACCCGGCGCGATGGGTCCCGGCGCGAGCGTGGCGGCGTTCAGGATGGTTACGCCGGCCGAGGAATCCGCCGGCGCCGCGGACGGAGTTAAAGTGCGGAGGCGGTTGTTCGCTGCATCGGCGATCCAGAGGATGCCGCTCGGATCGACGGCCAGATCAGCCGGAGCATTCAACCGGGCCGCGGTTGCCACGCCGTCGTCGCCGGAAAAACCCGCGGCCCCAGTGCCCGCGATGGTGGTCATTGTGCCGGAGAATGTCACTCGCCGCACCACGTTGGCTCCAGTCTCGGCGATCAGCAGGTCCCCGTCAGAGGTCAACGCAAGGCCGCGAGGCGCTTCGAGGCCATCCCAGACGGTACTCAAAACGCCCGCCGGCGTAATCTCAAAAACGCTGGTTTGCCCACTGAAGAACAGATCGCCGGCGCGATCGAGCAGCAGCGCTGCCGGCTTGGCCACCAGCACCAGTGCGCTCTGGATACCCGACGCCGTCAGCTTGAGGATGCGGTTGTTGCCGGCATCCGCAATGTACAGCGTCTGGTCCGGGCCGGCTGCAACATACTCCGGATCGTTGAGCTGATCGAGGACGGTTGTAATCACGCCCGAAGGGTTGATCCCGCGCACGGCGTTGTTGCCGGTGTCGGCCACGTAGATGTTTTGCAGCGAGTCGAGCGCCACGCCGCGCGGCGAGTGCAACTGCGCCTGCGTCGCCTGGCCGTTGTCCCCTTTCGCGCCGGGAACGCCGGTGCCGGCGATGGTGGTGATCACGCCCGCGGGCGTGATTTTGCGAATACGATGGTTGGCCGTATCCGCGACGTACAGATTGCCGGCGGCGTCCAAGGCGACTCCGGACGGCGCATGCATGCGAGCCAATGCCGCAGGACCATTGTCTCCGCCGAAATAGCGTGGCGCACCGCTCCCCGCGATGGTCGTAAGAACTCCGCCAGCGCTCACCTCGCGCACTAACTGGCCAGTGGTGAAATAGATGTCGCCGGCCGCGTCGGCGGCAACGTCGCGAGCCGTAGAGACCCCCGCGACCGCTTTCGTGAGAGTGCCGAAATAGCCGGCGGCGGCGATGTACAACGATCCGGACGAGGCGATCGCGATGCCGGTGGGCGCCGCCACCGTCGTGACCGTCGAGATGACGCCATGCGCCACCTTTCGAATCCGATTGTTCCCGCTGTCGGCGATATAAAGGACGCCGTTTGAGTCGCACGCGACTCCCGCCGGCGCTCTCAATTGAGCCGACTGGGCCGCGGCCCCATCGCCGCTGAAACCCGCTTTCCCCGTTCCGGCCGCGGTCGTCAAGATCCCCGCCGGAGAAACCTGGAGCACGCGATTCGCCCCAAAGTCGGAGATGTACAGCATTCCGTCCGGGCCCCAGGCCACGTTGCGCGGCTCGAGCAACTGCGCGCTCGACGCCGGTCCGCCATCGCCATTGCCGCCTGGAACGATGGTTCCTCCGCCCGCGATGGTTTGGATGGCGCCGTCGAGCGACACTTTGCGCACGCGCGCGTTGCCTAAGTCCGCAATGTAGAGATTGCCGGTGGGATCGACTGCCAGGCCGTAAGGATGGTCAAGCAGCGCTGCATTGGCTGGTCCGCCATCGCCCGCGAATCCGGCGACGCCGGTGCCGGCTGCGGTTTGAATGACGCCGTCAGGTGTGATCTTCCGGATGCGGTTGTCGTCGGCGTCCGCCACGTAGATCGTTCCGGCTCTGTCGACGGCCACGCCCTCGGTCTGGCTGAGCAGCGCGGCCAGCGCGGGTCCGCCATCGCCGACCAGGTCGTTGCCCGCAGCGGTGTGGATGGTATAAAGCGTCGCCGGCGCATCAGCGGCCGCCAGGAATGCCTTGCTCAATAAGCATAGAAGTATAAGACGCGTGCCGATAACCACCAATAGCCCTCGCTGGAGTAGTGTGTCTGACCGATAGAAATTCTCGGGCCCGTTCCGATGTAAGGAATGTGAGGAAATTATTTTGGCTGGGCGCGGCGATCCTGCTGAGCGGCCTGGCCGGCGCGCAACCCCCGTTGCGGTTGAAGACGCGGGCGTCGGCGACGACCAACAGGCTGGCCGCCGATGCGCCGCAGAACACGCGCACTCCTGGCCGGTCGCACTTCATCGTCCAATTTACGGGCGCTCCGAGTGGCGCGCAAGTCGATGAGCTGTCGAAGCGCGGCGCGGCCGTGCTCTCCTATGTCCCCGATTTCGCGCTGGCGATTGCCGCCACTGACGACCTTCAAGTCGATGGCTTAGACATCCAGTGGGTCGGGAAGTTGCAGCCGGCCGACAAGATCAGCCCCTGGTTGGGCGCGCCGGTTTCAGACAGCACGCTCCTGGTGATCGCCGAGTTTTACTCAGACGTGGATCCGAGCGATGCCCGTGCCATCGCGAACCAGGAAGGACTTACGATCCAGGAGAATCCGGACCTGCTTCCGAACCACTTGCTTCTGAACGCCAGTGCTGCGCAGGTGCTGGCGCTCGCGAACTGGGACGAGGTGGCCTACGTCTTCCCGGCCTCGGACGATCTGGCGAACGGCCGGCCCGTGCATGGCTGCGCCGGCGCTTTGACGAGTTACGG
Source organism: Bryobacteraceae bacterium (assembly GCA_035632015.1). GTDB lineage: Bacteria > Acidobacteriota > Terriglobia > Bryobacterales > Bryobacteraceae > Palsa-89. The sequence continues at coordinate 23,407 of DASQHQ010000162.1, read as the reverse complement.
CCTGGTGGGGCAGTCGGTGGCGCTGATCGACGACGGCTGGGACGGACCGGGACTCGGCTCGGCGGACCTGCAATACGCGTTTGTGCGCGTCACCGACAAAGTTCCCGCAGCCGCCGGGGAATCGGAGATCGCGCGCGCACTTTCGGAATGGGCCAAGTACGCGAAACTCACGTTCACCGAAACCATCGATCCAAACGCAAACCGGACGCTCGCGGTGCTTTTTGCCAGCCGAGCGCATGGAGACGGATACCCGTTTGACGGGCCCGGCGGCGTGCTGGCGCACACGTTCTATCCCATCCCCACCAATCCGGAACCCATCGCCGGCGATATGCATTTCGATGCGGATGAGGCCTGGAAGGTCGGCGCGGACGTGGATGTGTTCAGCATCGCGCTGCACGAGGCCGGGCACGCGCTGGGCCTCGGTCATTCCGATGATCCGAACGCGGTCATGTATCCCTACTACCACATGCGCACTGGGTTACAGCCGGATGACATTGCGGGCATTCAGCGATTGTACGCGGCGCAGGACGGCACGCCCGGTGCGCCGCCTGCGCCTCCTCCCACTCCGGCACCACCGCCGCCGGCTCCGCTGCTGCTCGTGGTCCAGCTGCCGCCGGCTTCGACAACCAGCTCATCTGTTGCATTGGCTGGCAGCGTGTCGGGCGGTTCCGGGACAGTGCAGGTGAGCTGGAGTTCGAACCAGGGATTCGCGGGGACGGCGTCGGGTTCGTCCAGTTGGAGCATCTCCTCGGTTCCGCTGAATCTCGGGAGCAATGTCATCACGATCGCCGCGCGTGATTCCCAACAGAATCAGGCCACGCAGATGGTGACGGTCTTGCGCGCGAATCCGCCGGCGCCGCCACCGCCGCCCGCGCCACCGCCGCCCGCGCCACCGCCAGCACCAGCGCCGCCCCCCGGGCCACCGCCGAATCCGCCTCCACCCGGCTCGGACAAGACGCCGCCTTCGCTGACGATCCTGTCACCGGCCAGCACGAATGTTGCGACGTCCGCCGGCTCGATCCAGGCGAGCGGGACCGCCAGCGACAATGTGGGCGTCGCAAAAGTCACCTGGTCCAGTTCCACGGGAGCATCGGGAACCGCCAGCGGCGCCAGCAACTGGAGCACACCGCCTATTCAGCTCTACATCGGAACCACCACCATCGTGATCCGCGCCAGCGATGCGGCCGGCAACACGAGCTGGCGGTCGCTGGTGGTTACGCGCCAGTAGCCGCGCCTGAAAGCAGCGCAGCCAGCCGCGAGTCTTTCCTGAGGATGGTTTCGTCGCGCTCGGGGCCGGTGGAAATGCAGCCGATCTCGACGCCGGTCCGCTCGCTCAGAAACGCAAGGTAATCGCGGGCGCGGGACGGAAGATCCTCGTCGCGAGTGAGGCCGCGCGTCTCGGATTTCCAGCCCGGCAGCGTTTCATATACCGGGTCCGCCTCTTCCAGGCCGCGGAAAGTGGCCGGCATGGTTTTGGAGTTGCGGTATGCAGTGCACACCTGGATCTCGCCAAACTGGTCGAGCACGTCCAGCTTGGTAATCACCAGGCTGGCGAATCCGTTGAGCATGGCGGTGTAGCGCAGCAGCGGCACGTCGAACCAGCCGCACCGGCGGGGCCGCCCCGTGACCGCGCCGTACTCGTTGCCCGCTTTCCGAATTTGCTCCCCGGCTGCATTGTCGAGCTCGGTGGGGAACGGCCCGCTGCCCACGCGCGTGGTGTAAGCCTTCGAGACGCCGATCACGCCGTGAATCGCGGTCGGCGGCACGCCCGCGCCGGTGCAGGCGCCGCCCGCCGTCGCGCTGGAGGACGTAACAAAAGGATAAGTGCCGTGATCGACGTCCAGCATCGACCCTTGCGCCCCCTCGAACAGCACGCGCTTGCCCGACCGCATGGCGTCGTGCAGCAGTTGCGCCGTGTCGCAAACCATGGGCCGAATCCGCTCCGCCAGCTTGAGGTACTGGTCGCGAATGGCTTCGTAGTCGATGGTCTCTTGAATGTTGAAGGTCTGCGCCAGCAGTTGCTTGTCTTCGGCCAGCGAGGTGTACAACGCGCAGAAAGCGTCGCGCTCGTAGAGGTCCGCGATGCGGATGCCGCGCCGGCCGGTTTTGTCCTCGTAGCACGGGCCGATCCCGCGCGAGGTGGTGCCGATCGGCACGCGGTCCGCGCGCCCTTCCGACATCTTTTCGACGATGCGGTGAAACGGAAAAATGACGTGCGCGCGGTTGCTGATGGCGAGCTGCTTCCTCACGTTGATGCCGGCGCGTTCCAGCGTTTCGATTTCGTCGAGCAGCGCCGTGGGATCCACCACTACGCCGTTGCCGATGACGGCTTGGATCCCGGGGCGCAGGATGCCGCTTGGGATCAGCTTTAGGACAAACTTCTTCTGGCCGATGAACACCGTGTGGCCGGCGTTGTGCCCGCCCTGATAGCGGGCCACGATGGCGAACTTCTCGGAAAAGAGATCCACCACTTTCCCTTTTCCCTCATCCCCCCACTGAGCCCCCAGTACGATGATGTTTCCCATGGCTGAAACCAAAACGTCTCATTGTACCTTGTAAGTGACTTCGCGTATCCTGAAGCCGAGGTTCATTTGCGCCGGTTTCACCCCAGCCGTCGCGCACGCACTCGTGCGTGCCGCGTTCACACTCTCCAGAAAGCGCGCACAACGGAACGCCGCGGCAGCGCCTTTTGTCCGCCACGCGGAGGCCGCGGCGTCCTGTGCGCTCGTGTGAACGCTTGGTTTGGCGGCAGGTGCCTTCGCGAGTACGAACGCGGCAGCCGCGGTTGTGCGCCACCGGCGCGTGGCCTGGAGATGAGCAACCGTGGGCGGTAAGACGGCAGTCTACGTATTGGCGGCCGTGCTCCTGGTGGGCGGCGCTTTGGGCTGGTACATCGGCCGGCCGCGTCAGGCGTCCACCGCGACCCCGCTGACTCCGGACGCGAAGTCCTACGTGCGCAATCTGCAGCTCTCCGATGTCAGCATGAAGGCCACCGAAAGCTACGTGCAGCAGATGGTCACCGAAATCGAGGGTAAGATCACCAACGCCGGCAACCGCAACGTGACGCAGGCCGACGTGTTCTGCATCTTCTACAATTCCTATGGCGAGGTGGTCCTGCGCGAGCGCGTGCCCATCGTGAAGAGCGTCCTCAAACCGGGCGAGACCAGGGACTTCCGGCTGCCGTTCGACGATATTCCAGGGAGCTGGAACAATCAGATGCCGCAACTGGTGATCGCGCGTATCGAGTTCAGTTGATGACCAGGATCCTCGTGGTCGAAGACGATCTCGATCAGTTGAACCTCCGGCGGCAGATGCTGGAGCAAGCCGGCTATGAGGTCGCGGCCGCTCAGACCGCCGCCGAGGCGCTGCCGCAATTGCCAGGCTGCCAGTTGGTGCTGATGGATCTCCGCGTCCCGAAACTGCAGGATGGCATGGCACTGATCCGCGCGGCTTCCGGCCGTGCGCGCATCATCGTGCTGTCGGGCGCCGAATCGGAGGTCGCGCTGCCGGTGGACGAATTCCTGACCAAGCCCTGCTCGTCCAGGCGCCTGCTCGAAGCCATCGCGCGGCTATGCTCCGGGCCGGCCGCGGGCGCCTGAGAGATGGACCTGCGGGTCAAGGTGATTCCGAAAAGCTCCAAGACCGAACTGGTCGGCGTTCTTCCGGACGGCACCTGGAAAGTCAAGGTCGCCGCCGCGCCCGAAAAAGGAAAAGCCAACCGGGCGCTGTGCGAATTCATCGCCGGGAGACTCGGGGTGGCGAAGAGCAGAGTGCGAATCATGGCCGGTGAAACGTCGACGCTGAAGCGGATTCGCGTCGATGGCTCCTGAGGCCGGCCTGGCGTGCGCTAAGTGCTCAGCGCTAACTTCGGTTCGCTGCGGCGCGCGATCAACAGCGCAAGGCCGGCGGCCAGCGTCGCCAGCGAGATCCACTGCGTGTAGGACAAGCCGAAATGCAGACCCTGCTCGTGAAAGCGGTAGAACTCGATCACAAAGCGCGCGCTCGAATACAGGGCCAGATACCAGCCTAGAATCGCGCCGGGCGTGTGCGGCCGCGTAATCATGCGATACAGAAACGCAAAGATCAACGCGTCGGCGGCGGACTCATAGAGCTGCGCCGGGTGCAGCGGCACGCCCAGCGGGACCCCGGTCAGGTTCCAGGCTTCCGGATTCCGGAACGTGACCGCCCAGGAGAGGTGGCACTCGACGCCCCAGCAGCAGCCCGCGGCGAAGCAGCCGATCCGCCCGATGGCCTGGCCCAGCGCGATCCCCGGTGCGAACACGTCGCAGGTCTGCAGCGCCGGCAGATGATTGTGCCGCATATAAAGGATGGCGGTTACAAGCGCCACCAGGAATCCGCCCTGATACACGCCCGCCGCTTGCAGCGTATCGAGCGAGAATAGCGGCTTGGTTCCGTTCCAGTAATCCGGCAAGTCGAACAGGATCATGAAAAGCTTCGCGCCCGCCAGCCCGGCCAGCGCGCAGTAGATCGCGAGGTTGGTCACCGGTTCAGCCGGCAGCTTGCTTCTGCGCGCCAGCCGCACCACCACCCACAGCGCCGCCAGAAACCCAAGAGCCACCAGCGTCCCATAGGTCGGAATGAAGAAGCGGCCGATGGTGATTAGTTTCGGAAACATGAGAACGAATAACCGCCTATCTCGGCACTTCCACCGTCTGGCTTTTCCTTTCCCTGGAATACCACATGTCGAGCAGCAGCAGGCAGGCCCCGACGGTGATGGAGCTATCGGCTACGTTGAAGGCGGGGAAATAATGTTCCCCCACATGTAGTTCGACGAAATCCGTGACGGTCCCGTGTACAATGCGGTCGAATAGATTTCCAAGCGCGCCTCCCATCACAAAGGCCAAGCCCAATCGCAGGGCCATGGCTTGCCCGGCGCCTGGACCGGCACGCAACAATACGGCCGAGATGACGACCAGCACCGCGATGGAGAACCCAATCAGCAGCACGTCGCGCCAGGGGTTGGCAAGATTGGTCAGCAGGCCAAAGGCGATGCCCGGGTTTTCCGTGTGAACGATATTCAGCAATCCGGGAATCACGGCCAGCGGACCGTCCCACAGGGAAACGTGGGACCGGATGACGCCTTTGGTGAACCGGTCGAGCAGAAAGACCGCCGCGGCAACCGCAAAGGGCAAGAAGCGCCGGCCCATGTCAATCGCCTAGCATCTCCTGCACTGCTTCCTTGCAAGCCGCGCACAAAGTAGGGAATTCGGCGTCCTGGCCGACCTCGGTTGTGTACTTCCAGCAGCGCTCGCATTTTTCCCCGTCCGCGCGTTCCACCTCGGCCGCGAGCGCGCCGCTTCCGCGCTCCAGCGCGACTTGGGAAACGATGAAGAGGCCGGGCAGGTCGTCCAGGTACCGGTCGAGCAGTACATAGAGTTGATCGTCCGCCTTCAGCCGCACGCGAGCCTCCAGCGGCGCGCCGATGAATTTTTTCTGCCGGGCGAGTTCCAGGGCCTTCAGCACGTCGTCGCGCACCGCGATCAGCTTTTCCCAATCTTCCAGCCGCTTCCTTTGCGCGGCGTCGAAACCCGAAGTCAGCTCCTCCGGTTCCGGAAACAGCGCCAGATGGACGCTCTCCGGATCGCCGGACAGCTTGGGCAAGTAACTCCACACCTCTTCGGCGGTGAAGGCCAGCAGCGGCGCCACCAGCCGGACCAGAGCATGCGTGATGCGGTGGATCGCCGTTTGCGTGCTGCGCCGCCTGACCGATTTCGTCGCCGCGGTGTACAGCCGGTCCTTGGACGCATCGATGTAGATCGCGCTCAGCTCGGTGGCCATGAAATCGTAAACGGCGCGATAGACTTTGTGGAACGCGAACTCGCGGTACCATTCGCGGCACTTGGCCACCAGGTCCTCGGCGCGCAGCAGCACCCAGCGATCGATCTCCGCCATCTCGCCGGCGGACACGCCATCGCGCGCAGGATTGAATTCGTTTAGGTTGCCCAGCGCCCAGCGGAACGTGTTCCGGAACTTGCGATACGCCTCGCTCAGCCGCAGCAGGATGGTGTCGGAGAGCCGCACGTCTTCAGTGAAGTCGACTGAAGCGGCCCACAACCGCAGCACGTCGGCGCCGTATTTCGGAATGATCTGATCGGGATGGATGCCGATGCCGAGCGACTTCGACATCGCGCGGCCCTGCTCGTCCAGCGTCCAGCCGTTGGTGGCGCATTCTTTGTACGGCGCCTCGCCCCGTAGCGCGACGCCTACCAGCAGCGAGCTGTGAAACCAGCCGCGGTATTGATCCGCTCCTTCGAGATACAGGTTGGAGGGCCACGGCAAGCCGTTTTGCGGCGTCAGGACCGCGAGGTGACTGGCGCCCGAGTCGAACCACACATCCAGAATGTCGCTCTCTTTGCGAAATTCCCGGCCGCCGCAGCGCGCGCAGGCCACGCCTTCACCGATCAATTCGGCGGCGGAACGCTCGTGCCAGACATCCGCAGTGCGCTCAGCGAACAACGCCACCACGCGGTCCAGCACCTTACGGTCGGTGAGCGGCTCCTGGCAGTTCTCGCAATAGAAGACGATGATCGGCACGCCCCATACGCGCTGGCGCGAGATGCACCAGTCCGGCCGCGTCGCGATCATGTTCGAAATGCGCTCCTCGCCCCAGCCGGGCATCCATTTCACCTGCTGGATGGCATGGAGCGCGCGCGTTCGCAGATCGTTGCGCTCCATCCCGATGAACCACTGCTCGGTGGCGCGGAAGATGGTGGCATGGTGGCAGCGCCAGCAGTGCGGGTAACTGTGCGCCAGCTCTTCCCGGGCGAGCAGCGCGCCGTGCGCCTTGAGTACCTCGATCACGATCGGATTGGCTTGCCATACCGTCTTACCGATGATCTCTTCCGGGAGCCGGCCAGCCGCGCCTTCCGCGTGGAAGAACTTGCCGCCTTGGTCAACGGGGCAATAGACCGGCAGGCCGTACTTGGTTCCGACCTCGAAGTCTTCCTGGCCATGGCCCGGCGCGGTGTGCACCGCCCCCGTTCCCTGCTCGAGCGTGACGTGCCCGGCCAGGATTCCAAGCGAATCGCGTTCCAGAAACGGGTGCCGGAAGATGGCGCCCTCGAGTTTGTCGCCGCGAACACCGGCGATCACTTTCGCATGGCTCCAGCCGAGCTTTTCGGACGTGGCCTTCAGCAGCTCCAGCGCGACGATATAGACGTTCTCGCCAACTTCGGCAGCGACATATTCGAATTTCGGGTGATAGGCGATGGCGACGTTGGCCGGAATGGTCCAGGGCGTGGTCGTCCAGATGACGCCGTAGACTTTGCGCCCGGCCAGCGCCGGATCGATCAGCGCGGGATCGGAAGTCAGCGCGAACCGCACCCAGATGGACGGGCTGGTGTGGTTCTCATATTCGATCTCAGCTTCGGCCAGCGCGGTGCGATCGTGGATGCACCAGTTGACCGTCTTGAGGCCCTTATAGACATAGCCGCGATCCAGGAACTCGACGAACGCGCCGGCGATTACTGACTCGAACTGCGCGCTCATGGTCAAATACGGCTCGCTCCAGCGGCCCAGCACGCCCACACGCACGAAATCGCGGCGCTGCAAGTCCACGTATTTTGCGGCGTACTTGCGGCACTCCGCGCGAATCTCGACCGCGCTCATCTTCAATTTTCGGGAGCCGAGCAGGCTGTCGACCCTGGCCTCGATCGGCAGGCCGTGGCAGTCCCAGCCGGGCACGTACGGCGAGTCGTAGCCCTCCATGGTCTTGCTCTTGACCACGAAATCCTTGAGGAGTTTATTGAAAGCGGTGCCTAGATGAATCTCGCCGTTGGCGTACGGCGGACCGTCATGCAGCACGTACTGCGGCCGGCCGGCGCGCGCGGTGCGAATCTTCCCGTACAATCCTTCGGCCTGCCACCGCTCCAGCATCTTCGGCTCCATCTGAGCCAGGTTGGCCTTCATCGGAAAGTCGGTACGCGGAAGATTGACAGTCTTCTTGAGATCCACGCTCGCGGCGTCCATGGGGATACTTTTATCGTACTAAACGCGGGCGCAGAGGCTCCGGTGCGCGAAGCGGCGGTGTTTCCCGCAATGAGCTCAAAATCGCATCAGCGAGGCGCCCGCGCACGGTGCAGGCAAAATGCGCCTCGGTGGCCGCGACAAATTCGATATACAATCGTTCGCTGGAGGTGACGGCCATGGAACACGCCGTCGTTGTCGGGGGAAGCATGGCGGGACTGCTGTGCGCCCGCGTTCTGGCGGATCATTGCGAACGCGTCACTATCCTGGAGCGTGATTCGTTTCCGGCCGCGGTCGAGAATCGCCGCGGCGTGCCGCAAGGGCGCCACACCCACGGGCTGCTGGCCAGCGGGCGCCAGGTGCTGGAGCGATTCTTTCCCGGAATTTCCGAAGAACTGGTCCAAGCCGGAGCCGTTCCCGGGGACGTGGCGCGCGACTGCCGTTGGTTTTTCGGAGGCGCATGTCTGGCCAAGTTCACCAGCGGAATGCAAGGGCTGCTTATGAGCCGCCCCTTCCTCGAGGCCGCCGTTCGCAGCAAAGTCCTCGCCTTGCCGAACCTTTGGGTCCGAGAGAACACCATCGTGGACGGGCTGGCTTCCACGGCCGACAACGCGCGAGTTATTGGCGTCCGTATTGGAAACGAAACGCTGGCGGCCGATCTGGTAGTGGACACCACCGGCCGCGGCTCGCACAGCCCGCAGTGGCTCGAAAGCATGGGCTACCCCAAGGCCCTCGAGGAACGCGTGGAAGTGGCGCTGGCATATACAACGCGCTTCTTCCGCCGGCGTCCCCAGCATCTGGACGGCGATGGCGCGGCGATTATCCCGCCCACGCCGGAAGGCAAGCGCGGCGGCGTCATGCTGGCGCAGGAAGGCAATCGCTGGACGCTGACTTTGATCGGCCATTTCGGCCAGGCGGCGCCGCCGGAGCTGGAGGGCTTCATCGAGTACGCGCGCACTCTGCCCGCGCCTTACATCTATGACGTCATCCGCGATGCCGAACCGCTCGGCGAGCCCGCAACGGCCCGCTTCCCGGCCAGCGCGCGGCGGCGTTACGAAAAACTGCGGCAATTCCCGGAAGGCTATCTCGTCTTCGGCGACGCGATTTCCAGTTTCAATCCGATCTACGGGCAGGGGATGTCGGTGGCCGCTCTGGAGGCAGTGGAACTCGACCGGACTCTGGCGGAAGGCGAGAACAATCTCGCACGACGGTTTTTCCGGCGCGCCGCGAAGGTGGTGGACATCCCCTGGGCCGTTGCGGTCGGTAATGACCTGCGCATGAAGGAAACCATTGGACCTCGCAACGCCGGCGTGAAGGTCATCAACTGGTATCTGTCGAAGCTGCACAACGCCGCGCACCATGATCCGGTACCGGCGCTCGCGTTCCACCGCGTCGGGAACCTGCTCGCTCCGCCGCCCAGCGTGCTGCATCCGCGCGTCGCCTGGCGAGTATTGCTCGGCAATCTGCGGCCGCGCTTGGCTGCGCGAGCGGCGGACCAAGCCATGCACGCCGCGGCGGGAAAATAGAGCGGCTACTTCCAGACGAACCGCGCCAGCTCCCGATCCTTCCGCACCCGGTCGATCGGAAATGCCTGGTTGTGCATCACCAACCAAACGCCGGGCGCGAGCACGCGCGCCGCAAACAGGCTCTCGGTCAGGTTCTGCAACCCGTCGCTCGCTTCAAAGCCCAAGGGCGTCATCGCGCCGGTGAGCACGATGGGGAAACGCAGCTCCGGCAGGTTCCTTTTGAGCAGCAGCCCGGTCTCGACCATGGTGTCGGTGCCGTGCGTGATCACCACCGGCGCGGGCTCGCGCAGTTTCTCGCGCACCGCGTCGAGCACTTCCGCCCGGTCGGCGTCGCGCATCTCGAGGCTATCTTTGTTCATCAGGTGCGTAACTTGAATCTCCGTGTCCGGCAGGCGGAGCAAGCGGAAATAGCGGTCGATCTTGCTGTCGAGGTTTTGAACGTTGCCGGTCTGTTCGGAGTAAACTTTTTCGATCGTGCCGCCGGTCGCGATCACGTAGATGCGTTGCATGGACGCGCTACAGCTTTCGAATCACGGCCACCAGCACATTGCCCACCACCTCCAGGCTGTGTGCGGTGATTTTGTCCATGGTGTCTTTTTCCGTATGCCAGTACTCGTTGTTCGGCCCGTAGTCGAAGTCGATCAGGTCGAGTGCGTTGACGCCGCGCTTCAGGAAGGGGAGATGGTCGTCTTCGGTCGCCATTTCCGAATTGAGAAAGTACCGCCCGTAGCCGAGGTCTCCGGCGGTGCGCCACACCAGGCGCCGCAACGACGCCGAGGACAGGGTTTCCTGAACGATGCCCAGGTCCTTGTCGCCGATCATGTCGACATTGATCAACGCCTTGACGCGCGCAAGAAAACCTTCACGAGCCCACCGGTCCGCCAGATGCCGGCTGCCGAACGTGCCATTGGTCGCCGACCACTCACCGAAGGCTTCTTCGCCATCGAACCAGACCAGGTAAACATCATCGGGGGTTGTCATCGTATTCATGACGCGCGCAAATTCAAGCAGAAAGCCCGTGGACGAGCCGCCGTCGTTGGCGCCCAGGAACACGCCGCCGGCGATGGGCTTGCTATCGAAATGGCCAGTGATGACGATGGCGCGGCCCGATGAGCCGGGAAACCTGGCGATGATGTTCCGCATCGCAACCGGGCCCGCGGGCGTCTGAGCGGTAAAGGCGTCGGAGGAGATCTGGCAGCGCAGCGGTTTCAACTGCGCTTCGATATAACCCTGCAACTTTTGATTGGCGGCGGAGCCGGCCGGCCGGGGCCCGAAAGAAACCGCCTTGCGCGCGAAATCGAGCGCGGCGGCGCCGCTGAAATCGGCGCTCCAGGCCAGCGACGAGATCAGGAGCAGCAGCGCTGCCTTAGCGCACATATACCTCCAGTGTAGGCGCGCTCAGACGCCTTGTTCACTCAACTGCTTTAGCGGAATCCGATATTGCAGGATCAGCTTCCTCACCTCGCGCGGAGCGAGCTTGCGGATTCGATCCAGGTGGCGGCGCTTGCCGAGCATGCGCGGCAGCAGCGTCAAAGCCTCGAGGTCGCCCTTTACCACCGAGATCGCCGCCTGCATCTTCCCGCGCACTCCCCGATAGCGGCCCACTTCCCCGCGGTTGTGCAGCGCCGCCCAGAAACCTGCCGCGACCCGGATCAGAAAATACAGCCCGTTCAGCCACAGCAGGCTCCAAGGAAAAAGTTTTGCCGCCAGCAACACGCGATTGCGCTCGATCAACTCCAGCCGCCGCGACGATCGCACGCCCAGCGTCGCGCCCCGGTGGTGCCGGACCACAGCCTGCGGAACATACAGGCATCTCCAGCCCGCGATTCTGGCGCGCAGCCCCAGCTCGGCGTCGTCGGCGTAGGCAAAAAAATCCTCGTCAAATCCTCCGATCTGGTCCAGCATCGAACGCCGGTACATGGCGGCGCATCCGTCGGGCCACAAAACTTCTTCCAAGCGGTCATATTGGCCGCGATCCAATTCGCCGCTGCCTCGCCCGCGGTTCTGGCCGTCGGGATAAATGAGGTGTCCCACTTTGTCGATGCGGCTCGGATCTTCGTAGACCAGGATCTTGGAAGCCGCCATTCCCACCTCCGGCCGGCCTTCGAAGGCGCTCGCCAGGGATGCCAGCCACTGCGGGTCCGCTTCCGCATCGTTGTTGAGCAGCGCGATCAAGTCCGATCCGGAAGCTGCAAAACCCTGATTGTTGGCGGCACAGAAACCGCGATTGTCCGGGTTGCGAATCAGCTTCAGGCGAAAGACCGGATTGCCGGCGAATTCGCCTAGCGCCATCTCTCCGGAACCGTCGTCAGACCCATTGTCTACGACGATGACGTCGAAGGGTTCCCTCCATTGCTGGGATCTAAGCGACTGCAGGCAGGATCGCAGCAGCTCCCGGCGATTCCACGTCACCACCACCACCGAAACCGTCCCGGAATCGCGCTGTAGCACTGACTGTTGTATTATAACCTTAAGCCAGTTGGAAACTTATGTCGCTCTCAGTGGGCCAGCGGCTCAGGCAGGCTCGCCTTGATCAGGGTTTGGCCTACGAAGCTGTCGTCACGCGCACCAAAATCAGTGAAAAATTCTTGAGGGCTATAGAGGCGGAAGACCGCTCGTGTTTTCCGAGCGGCTTTTTCTATAAGAGTTTCGTCTCGCAATACGCCCGGGCCCTATCCCTGGACCCTCAGGAGATCGACGCCCAAATCAACGAGGCTCTCAGCGCGGACGCACCGTTGCCTCTACCCGGCCGGCAAGACGAGATCGTCCGGCACGTGGCCCCTTTGACGTCACCGCCTCGCGCGATCCGTGCGCGCACGGTAGCATCCCTGGTGGTGCTGGTGCTGGCGCTGGCCGCCTGTTCGGGATTTTATGCCTGGTGGCGCAAGATCCAGCTGGCCGGAAGCAGGTCCGCGGCAGCCGCAGCGATTTCCGCTTCCACTGAGAAGCCCCGTGCAGTGCGCGAAACCAAGGACGCGCGGCCGCAAGCCACTGCGGCGCCCACATCGGTCGCGGCCCTTCCCGTGTCGCTGAGTTCGGCCCAGGAGCCGGCCCGGCCAACCACCGAGGCCACCCAGCTTTCGCCTGGATACAAAGTCCTCCTCAATCTGGAGGCGCGAGAAGAAACGTGGCTGTCGGCTTGGTCCGACGGGAAAATGGTTTTTCAGGGCCTGCTCGCGCCGCGCGATACCAAGACCATCCAGGGCAAGGAAGTCGCCAAGCTGCGCGTCGGCAACGCCGGCGGACTGGAAGTGCGGCTCAATGGCAAACTGCTGGCGCCGTTGGGAGCGCGAGGGCAAGTGCTGGTGATTGTTTTCCGCCCGGACAATTTTGAGATTCTGGCGCCGCCCAAGGAGAGCGACTAGCGTAGCGTCCCGCCTGCCGCGGCCGAATCGGGCCGCCCTTACTGCATCTGGCCGATTCGCTGCCCTTCCTGCCGGCTCTGCGCCCGCGCCATCCGCTTGCGCTGGCGTTCGATGCGCAATAGTTCCTTGCGGCGCCGGTGCTTGATCGAGCTATCCACCTTGCGCCAGAATTTCTGGAAGTATCCTATCGCGGACGCCATGCCGAACACCACCACGCCCCACATCCACAGCATCGCGAAGCCCTGCAGCGCCTGCCAGCGCGTGCTGATCATCACCATCGAAATCGCGATCACCTGGGTGATCATTTTGGTCTTACCCAAGTCGCTGGCCTGGATGGTATAGCCCTCGGCCGCCGCGATGGCGCGCAATCCGGTTACGGCGAACTCGCGCCCGATGATCAAGACCACCATCCAGGCCGGCACGCGGTGGGTCTGGACCAGCGAGACGAGCGCAGCCGAGATGAGCAGTTTGTCGGCGATCGGATCGAGCAATGTACCCACCGTGGTGATCTGCCCCCAGCGCCGCGCCAGGTAGCCGTCTAGCAGGTCGGTGGCAGCGGCGGCGAGGAAAATCGAAAGCGCCAGGAATTCATTGCTGACCCACACGACGCCGTTCCATCCGAGGTGCAGATCCTGCTCCACCAGAACCGCCACCAGAAACGGCACGAAAAAGATCCGCAGAATCGTCAGCGTATTCGGCAAATTCATGCGATACCACTAGCCCTGGGAATGTTCACCCCACGCTGCCAGAATATCACTGGCCGGAGCGCGATTTTATGGAGTAGCGAGCCAGCCGGCGCTGGATGGATTCCGGCACCTCGGCCTCCACCTCCCAGACCGAGCCCCGGTAGGTGCTCGAGATTACTTTCGCGCGCTCGTGCACCAGGTGAATCAGCGAGCCTTCCCCCACGGGGATGCGGAACCGGACGCGGCAGATCGGATCGAGGGACAGTTCCTCATCCAGGGCCTCCAGCAGCTCCGGCCAGCCCGCGCCGCTCCGGGCCGAAATCGGGACTGCGCGAGCGGCCGCGGGGCCGCGAACCTCGCCCAGGATGCGCTGCGCCAGGCTCGCGGAACCCTCGGCTGATTCCGCCAGCAGATCCATCTTGTTCAGCGCCAGAATCTGCCGCGTCTGGTCGGCGCCGATTTCGGCCAGCACCTTGAGAACGTGGGCGGTCTGATGCGCGGCGTAGGGCGAGGAGGCATCCACCACGTGCAAGAGCAGGGAGGCCTCGATTACTTCTTCCAGGGTCGCCCGGAACGCCTTCACCAACGTGGTCGGAAGGCTGCGAATGAAGCCGACCGTATCGCTGATGAGCACCTGGCGGCGCGACGGCAGCGAGACATGGCGCACGGTCGGGTCGAGCGTGGCAAACATGCGCTGGTCGGCCAGCACGCCGGCGCCGGTAAGCCGGTTGAACAGCGTCGATTTTCCCGCGTTGGTATAGCCCACCAGAGCGATGGTGGCAAGCGGAACGGATTGGCGCTGCCGGCGCTGCGTGCCGCGCCCGCTTCGGACGCTCTCCAATTCATCGCCGAGTTTTTTGATGCGGCGATAAATCCGCCGGCGGTCCATTTCCAGTTGTGTTTCGCCCGGGCCGCGCGTTCCGATGCCGCCACCCAGCCGCGACATCTCCGCGCCGCGGCCCGTGAGCCGGGGCAGCAAGTAGTTCAGTTGCGCCAGCTCTACTTGCAGCTGCCCTTCGCGCGTGCGGGCGCGGCGCGCGAATATATCGAGAATCAACTGCGTGCGGTCTAGAACCTTGCAATCGAGCGCGCGTTCGACGTTGCGCAGTTGGGTGGGCGTGAGCTCGGAATCGAACACCACCAGCCCGGAATCGTGAAACCGCACCAGGCTTTTGAGTTCTTCCAGCTTGCCCGAGCCGATCAGGGTCGCCGCGTCCGGCGCGGGCCGCGCTTGCAGGATGGTCTGGTCCACTCGGGCGCCGGCGCTTTCAGCCAGCGCCTTCAGCTCTTCCATGGACTCCGCGGCCCCGTAGGAAATCTGGTCCGCGCCGCGGCGAACGCGCGACTTCAGATCCAGACCGACCAGGATTGCGTGTTCCTGCGCGCGAACCGCCAGTGGCTATTCCTCGGGAGGATCTCCCGGCGCCGATGGTCCGGGCATCGTGCCGCTCGCCGCGCCTGACGGGTGCGCTCCCGCCGAGGCGTGGAAAGGCTTCGAGATCACGACCGTGGAGATGGCGTGCTTAAAAATGAGCTGCTCCTGATTGTTGGTCTCGAGCACCACCGAATACTTATCGAAGCTCTTGATGCGGCCCGAAAGCTTCACGCCGCTCATGAGGTAAATGGTGAGGAAGGTCTTATCCTTGCGCGCATTGTTTAGAAAAGCTTCCTGAATGTTTTGCGCCAGCTTTTCCATAGGAGTCCTTTGGGCGGGCTTGGGGTCGTTGTTTTGAATGTTTGTTCCTCCCCTCCCGCCATCCGGCATAGTTACAGTTCATCATAGCGCAACTGTCGAGACAATCTTCGGATTCTGCGCTGGGCGCGCCGGGCCCTGTGCGTCAGCGCGGCGTGTCGGATATCCTCCCCCTGCGCTGTCGACGGGAGAGTAACCGGCACTGCATGCGGGGTGGACTCTTCGCTCCGCACCATTCACTTTGGCGGTGGAAAGTTGTTGTGGAGGTAATAGTCGGACTGCCAGCGTGAATAATTCATATTCTGTGAGGCACACCAGCCGCAGAGGGCGGCCGGCCGCCCTCCTCCCACAGGCGACGGGGCAGGCGGAGGGGGTGCGAAGGTGTCCTTGACCCTCTGGATTGCGTCGCGCAGTTGTTGGTCGTTAGCCGGCATCGGCCCGAACAGATCGCTGGCGCGATAAGACGCGCCGGTCACTGCGTCTATGTTAAAAACCCTGGAGACCGCAACGTTGGCCGGCGTGATCACCCAGGCAGTCACAGGCTTGCGGGAGGCTTCATGCCAAACGCACAGAATCGCGCGGGATACCGGCCCCTGCATGCCCCCCTGGCGGGCCATTGCGACAGCGCGAGGCAGATCGATGAATTTCTCGGGAAGCGGCACAGTGCTGGTATTGCCAGCCAGCGCGCTGATTAATCCGCCATATTGCGAGCCGACCATCGTCATCACCTGGCGGGCTTTCAGCGAGACGAAAGTGAAAGCGATATCGAACTCGTTTCCTGAATAGTTGTCCGCCTGGATCAAGGTCAGGGCGGCGTCAGGTTTCCATTGGCGGGCTTCTTTGAGCGCGGGCGAGGCCAGGCCCGGAACATCGGAAGGCACCTGGGGCGGCCCTTTGGGCGTCGGATGCAGGTCTTGCGCATACTGCGTCATGAGCATTGCCGCGTATTGCGGATTGGTCTTCTGGAGCCGGTCGTGCAGTGCCTGGAGCTTCTGGGTCTGATGCAGCGCATGGTAATCGGCGCTGAGTTGCATCCAGACGGCGCTCTGAGGTTGCAACTCTAAGGAGTGTTCATAGGCGGCTACGGCTTGATCCGGGCGCTTCAGAAAGTCATAGGCAACGCCCAGGTCCGCCCAGGCCGCGAAATTCCGCGGCTCGGCTTTTGTCCAGCGATCGGCGAGGTTCCTGAGGCCGTTCCAGTCGCGGCTTGTTTGGAGTGCAATGGCTTCGTTATTCCAGTCCTCGGCGCAAGCCGTCGGCGGAATCAGGATGAACGCCGCGGTGGCCACCGCCAGGCGTAGGAGCGTTTTCATCTTAACTGAGCTCCTGCCTGTACAACGGCTTTCATATTTTCGACTACTCATCAGCATAACGCGCCCGCTGTATGCCGGCGCGGCGGGCGGGCCGCGTTCCCGGCTTCTTCTGTGCGTTTCAGTGCGACCGCGACTACTGCATCCTCCAGACGGTTCCGTCATAAAACAGCCAGTAGAACTGACCGGCAACAATCTGGCCGCTGGAGGGATCGGTAGCGCCATCCTTTTGCTTGATGGCTTTAGTTCCCAGACCGTCGATGTTGAGCGAGCAGCCGGCCGTGTTTGAAACGTCGGTTCTGAGCACCACGAACATTCCAGCCGTGTAGGCGGCCAGCGCTCGCGTCGACGCGAAAGTGCAAGCGTAGGCGGGGGTGCCATTGGAGGAACTACAGTAAATCGGAGCGCCCGATTGCGCGCTCGCGATCGTCAAGGCGACGCTGGTATTGAGACTGGGAGTGCAATCCACGCGATTCGCGCCCGAGTTGTTGGCACAGGCCTCGACGACTCCGTTCCCGGAGATCAGATTGAGTGTCGGCTGCGTGCCGAGTGTGGTTCCGTCGGTGGCGATGGTGAGCCCGGAGATACCGGCCCCGCCGCTGCAGTTCGTGCGTCCATTCGAGGGGTCGTCGGAGCAACCTCCGCCCGTGAAGTTCAAGCTGGCCTCCAGCGGCAGGTTGACGCCCGCGTTTTGAATTTGCGCGATGGCTCCGGCTGGTCCGGCAGGACCTGTGGGACCTTGCGCACCGGCTGGCCCGGTCGCGCCAGTAAGCCCCGTCGCGCCGGTTAGCCCGGTCGCACCCGTTGGCCCGGCAGGACCGGCGGGACCTTGTGCACCGGCTGGCCCCGCAGCACCCGCGGAACCGGTCGGTCCTGCGGGTCCGATGGGTCCGGTCGCGCCAGTGAGCCCCGTCGCGCCGGTTAGCCCGGTCGCACCGGTCGGCCCGGCTGGACCCGCAGGACCCGTGAGGCCTTGTGATCCGGCTGGCCCCGCAGGACCCGTGGAACCGGTCAGCCCGGCTGGACCAATCGGTCCGATGGCTCCGGTCGCGCCAGTGAGCCCGGTCGCGCCGGTCGATCCCGCGGGCCCGGCAGGACCCGTGAGACCTTGTGGTCCGGCTGGCCCTGCAGGACCCGTGGAACCGGTCGGCCCTGCGGGACCGATGGGACCGATGGGACCGATGGGACCGATGGGTCCGATGGCTCCGGTCGCGCCAGTGAGCCCCGTCGCACCGGTGAGGCCGGTCGCGCCGGTCGGTCCGGCCGGACCGATGGGTCCGATAGCTCCCGTCGCGCCGGTGAGCCCGGTCGCACCCTGCGGTCCCGCTGGCCCGGCAGGACCCGTGAGACCTTGTGGTCCGGCTGGCCCAGCAAGACCTGTGGAACCGATCGACCCTGCGGGACCGATGGGTCCCGTTGCTCCGATCACGCCGGCGAGCCCGGTCGCACCCTGCGGTCCGGCCGGTCCTGCGGGACCGATGGGCCCTGTCGCTCCTTGAGGGCCGGCTGGCCCTGTGGCTCCCACCGGTCCGGCTGGCCCGGCAGGGCCCTGCACGCCGGTTATGGTTTGTGGCGCCCAGGTATTGGCAGTGCCGTCCCACGCCAGGGACTGACCGGCCGTGGGCGCGGTGGACGACACCGGCCGGCCCCGAAGGCCCGTCACCGCGGTGGCGCTCACAGCACCTGTCACGTCGCCTGCCAAGGTCGTCGCACCCGACTGCACGGTCCACGAGTTCAGCGCGGTGCAGGCGTACAGATTCGACCCCGCCGGCGCATTGGTCTTGAAAAATGCCTCCCCCACCGAACAAGTGGCTGGCAGAGCCGTGCCTGACTTGAACGGCTTGGTTGTGTTCGCGCCGCTAAAATCAACGCTCTTGCTTTGCGTCCGCAAATCCACAAGAGTCTGGCCGGCGGCCAGGCAAGCCAACAGTGGCGCCGCGAGAATAGCAGGTCGACATCGCATAAAGCCGCAGTGTTCTCCCGTTTTGAGGAATTTCTCAGCTAGCTCAGATCTACCAGGAGGCTGCCCAGGCAAGCGCGAGGGCGGCAGCTAAGCTCGTTGAAAATGCGGCCAGAATTTTGTGGGATGTCTGGTCATCGTTCCGCGCCTCACGCCGGATCGCGGCTCTCGAGGCGGCTAGTAGACCACCCGTCTTCGGTCCCGCGTTTTGGTCGCCAGAGAGAACCGCGGCTCACATGGAACGCCGCCGTCGATCAGCTTGGCGAGGTACTCGCCCACCGCCGGCCCATGCTTGAACCCGTGGCCGGATCCGCCGCCCACCAGCCAGACGTTCTCGAAGTCCGGATGCCGGTCGATGAGGAAATCCCCGCTCGCAGTGTTCTCGTACTGGCAAACGCGCGACTCCACCAGAGGCGCACTGGCCAGCGCCGGAAATCTTTCTTTCAGAAAATTGCGAGCCGCTCCGATCCCAGCGGCCACGCGGTCGCCGGCATCCGGATCGAATGCGGCGCCGTAACGGTCAAAAGCCAGTTTGAAGCCGCGATTCTCCATATCCGGTAACGCGTAGGGCCGGCGGTCGTCGCTGAAGTCGATCCACACGGGCATCTGCGGCGCGACGAAGCGGCGATCGCCCTGCGGAGTGCCGAAGTAGAATACCTCCTGGCGCGTGGGCCGGATGAGGTCCGCCAGCAACGGCCGAAAGATTTTCGGCATCCAGGGCCCGCAGGCATACACGAAAATACCGGCGGACAGGACCGTCCCCGAGTTGGTCCGTACCCGCCCGCCCTCAGGCGCCGGCGCGGCTTCGCGGAAATAGTCCACGCCGTTCCGCATGGCAGCGGCGGCTACCTGCTGCACCGCCCGGCGCGCCAGGATTGCGCCAGCCTGCGGCTCGAAAAGTCCGGCTCGTTCCGAGGAGAACCGGATCTGTGGATACTCCTTTTGCACTTGAGCCGCCGTCAAGTCTCGAAACGCCACGCCGCACCGCTGAAACACGGCACGAGTTTCCTGGGCGCGGCGATCGCCCGGCGGCGGTGTCCACAGAAGTCCGGTTGCCTGGAACAGCTCGGGCTGTCCGAGCGTCTCGAACTGCTCGATCCAGAGCTGGCGCGATCGCAAGGCCCAGCGCGTGTAAAGCTCGTCCGCGCCGTATCCCATTCTCAAGACGCGCGACTCGCCGCCGGAGCTGGCGCGGCTGTTGGCGGCGCCATAAGCGTCCAGCAGCGCCACCGAGCGGCCGGAAGAGCGAAGTTGGTGAGCTGTCCATGTCCCAAACACACCGGCGCCGACCACGACGGCATCGTAAGAGTCAGCCAATCGCAGTCCCTCTTCCGCTCTGGCACGCGTGCAGGTAGACGAAATTGGCTGCCGCGATGTCTTCGATGGCCAGTCCCAGCGATTTGAAAATCGTAATTTCAGCCTCCGAGGTCCGGCCGGTCTTTCGATTCGCCAGGATCTCTCCCAGCTCGGCGGCGATATGATCTTCCCCGAAGCGGCCCTCGCGGATTCCCTGCACCACGTCGCCCGATTCCTTCAATGCGGCTGCGCGCGAATCCACGATCAGGCGGCCACGCGCGACCAGCGTGGGGTCCATCTCGCGCTGGCTCGGCAGGCACGCGCCCACCGCGATGACGCAAGCGCCTGCCTGGACCCAGGCCTCCTCGATCACCGGCGTGGAGGAGGCCGTGGCCAACACGATGACGTCCGCGCCGCGCACGGCAGCCTCCGCATTTTCGGCCGCGCGAATCGGGAACCGAGACGACTCCGCTACCAGCCGCTCGACATGTGCCGCGGTCGGGCTCCAGCAACGGATCTCCGCGAATCGACGGACCAGCGTGAGAGCCTCCAAATGACTGCGGGCCTGTACGCCCGAGCCAATGATCGCCAGCACCGCAGCCTGCTCCCGCGCCAGCCTCCGGGCTGCAGCGGCGGAAACGGCCGCGGTTCGCGCCTCAGTGATGAAGCGCCCGTCCATGATCGCCAGCAACTGGCCGCTGCCGGGATCGAGCAGCACGATGGTCGCCAGGTGAGTGGGCAATCCGCGGCTGGCGTTGTGGTGAAAGAGAGTCACCAGCTTGGCGCCCATCGCAACCGGTGCCTCCAGGCGCGCCGGCATGGACGCGAAAACTCCGCCCGGCGCCTGGATCACTGTTCTGACAGGCTGCCTGGCCTGGCCGGACGAAAACGCCGCCAGCGCGTCTTGCATCATTTCGATCAGTTCGGCCATGGAGACCAGCGCACGCACGTCCGCTTCACCGAGCCAAATCGCCATTTCTCGTCCAGTGTCCCACAAGCATCGCGGGTGAATCGGGAGCCATCGCAAGGGTCGAATTCCCGCAGCATTTTCTCGTCCATTTTGGTTAGATATAGAGATATCAGCAACCAAAACGTGATGGCTCCGAACTCTGGTCGGCGGCTTGCGGTATACCCGAATGCCGCCTATGTCGCCGCCGTCCTGTTGCTGCCCCTGCTCATCCTGTGGCATCGGGACAACGTGCTCTTTTCGCCGCCGATGCACACCGACCCGTGGTTTTATCTGGGCTATTTCCGAACGCTGGCCGATTTCAAACGCGATCTCTTCCCCAATTTCCACGGGGGCGGCCGGTATTCCTGGATTCTACCCGGCTACCTGCTGCACTCGTGGTTTCCTCCCGTAGCTGCCAACTTTCTGCTGCACCTTACGGTGCACTCCGCGGCAGTGCTGGCGTTGTTCTCTATTCTGCGCACCACCTCCGGCGCGCGCGCGGCGTTCCTCACGGCTATGGCTTTCTCGCTGCATCCCTGGCTTTGGGCGGCAACTGGATGGGACTATGTGGACGGACCAGGAATCGCGTATTGCCTGTTGACCTTGGCCTGTCTGACCCGGTCCGCGGTGCGACCGGTTCGAGCGGGCAGCCTGGTGCTTGCGGGCGTGGCGCTGGCCGGGATGCTGTACACGAATCTCTCCTGGATCGCCGTCGCTCCCTTGCTGCTTATGTACTATTTCGCGCTGCTGTGGGCCCGCTGGCGGCGCGCGCTCCAAATGCGATCCTGGCTGGTTGCGCCGCTCTGGCTGGGCGCGGGATTCGGGATCGTGACGGCGGCCTTCGGCGCCGTCGACTACGCGCTGGATGGCACGCTCTGGTTTCTTGCGCCGGCCATCGCTACCGCGCGAAACTATGGAGCCGACTGGCGCTGGGTTCAGAGCATTTGGGACAGAGGAGGCTTAGGATCCTGGTTGTGGTTCCCTGTCCTGGCTGCGATCACGGCTCTTGTTCTCCTTCCTTTCCGGCTGAAAAGAGGCGCTGTGGCAAAAAACGCGCCCGCTCTGTTATTTTCGGCGCTGCTTTTTCTGACCGCGGCCGTGATGGCATACCTGCAGCTTCGGGGCATTTCGGTGCTGGGTCAATACTTCTATGCCAGCCATCTTCTTCCCTTCGCGTTTCTGGTGATCGGCAGTTCCTTCTGGCAGGCCACGATAGCGATGACGCAAAGAGCGTTTCTGGCGCTGTGCTTGGTCGCGGCGGCGCTGTTCGGCGGGATCTGGTACCACGCCGAACAATGGCTGCTCCCGGAACGCGCAACGGTTCTGGCGGGCGCGGCGCTGCTGGGGATAGCTCTGGTGTTGCGTTGGCGCACGATTGCCGTTGTGCCGGCTGTCGCCGGGTTGCTCCTCTTCACGGGCGTGGTGGCCCCGGAGGCCGTCCGGGTGCACGGCACGCGAGCGCAGTACGATCGCGTCATGCTGGCGCGGGCGCGAATCGAAAATGTTCGGCGCGGCAATCCCGTGTGGTTCTGGTTCGACCAGAGCGATCCGAACCTTCCCGATTATTTCGCGTTGAACTCCACCTACCTGGCCGAGTTCAGCCGCCTGGGATCTGCATTTCCACAGTACGGCTGTGAGGTAAAGCTCGAAGCCGGCGCCCTGATTGTCGCGTCTTCTCAAGACCCGCACGCGCCCGAACTGGCGCTTAGCCCACTGGCACGCTGTTGGGGCCCTTATGGGATGAGGCCGGCCATCGAAGAGGAGGATCGCTACCAGGCGGGCAGCCGGTCCTATACCATCGCATTGATCCGCGCCACAGCCGACCCTGGCCTGAGGCATCCGCTGCGTCCAGCTTTCGATCCGAGCAGCCAAGGCTACCTGGAAATCGCGTCCAACTCTTCGGCGGCGGCGCTCGCTTTTCCAGCGGATCGCTGGAGGGAATTTCACTACCCGGCCGACAACGGCCGCGTCGAGATCACGCAGCGGGGAATGGAAGTGCGAACGCCTCGGCGAGCCTACGCCTCCGTGCTGACCTATGCTCCGCTGGTCGCGCCAGTCACGGGACGGTACCGTTTCGCATTGCAATACAGCCGCAGATCGGGACACTTCGCTTTCGGGGCCCGGACGCCCGACGATACCCGTTATCTGGCCGAAGACACCGGCGGCCACCGCAGCGGAGCCATTCGGGAAATGGCTCTCTGGGTAGACCTGCAGGCCGGCGAGACCGTGCTCCTGCGCATTGCCAACAACAACAATGCCGGGAATGGCGCAGCCTCTTTTGTGTTGGAGAAACTGTCGGCCCTGGAGGTGGACCCGGTCGATCGTGCTCCAGCGCAGCCGGACCCAGGTCCAGGCCGCGCGCCACATCGCGCGCCACGCTAAATTGGCACAGCCCCAGCAGTCGTGCTACGCTTCCAAGAGAGTTTCCGATTCCAGTGAGGACGACCATGAGAACACTTCGTATGCTAGCGGCGTGCTCCGCGTTTGCGGCGGTTCTTTCGGCCCAGCAGTTCACGCCCCCGAAAACCAATCTTAAAGTCGGCGACGAAGCACCCGACTTCACGCTTCCCGATACCGACAACAAGCCGGTGAAGCTTTCCGACTTTCGCGGCAAGAAGGTAGTGGTGCTGGCCTTC
>DASQHQ010000161.1:0-68361 GCA_035632015.1 Bryobacteraceae bacterium | reverse complement strand
CCCCATTGCGCAACCCGGCCCTCGCATGGACGCCTCGAAGAACATCGAGCACTTCCCTTGTCCCGGCTGCTCCGCGGACATGCAGTTCGATCCGGAAACCGGCGGCATGAAGTGTGCGTTCTGCGGCCATACCGAGGCGCTCGGTCCGTCAACCGTCGAAATCCACGCGCATCCGCTGGCAGACGCACTAGCCCAATCCAATTCCGCGCTCCTGACACCGCTGAGCGCTCAGGCGTTCGAGGTGAGTTGTGCCAGTTGCGGCAGTGCCGTGCTGTTCGAGCCGCCTGAAGTGGCTGGAGCGTGCCCGTTCTGCGGAACGGCTATCGTCGCGCAACCCAAGGCAGCCGATCCGCTGATCGCGCCCGACGCCGTGCTGCCTATCAAAGTTGTGAAGACCGCCGCGCAGAAAGAAGTGCGCTCCTGGCTTTCCTCACGCTGGTTTGCTCCCAGCGCCTTGAAGCGGATGGCGGAATCGGAGGGCATCGGCGGCGTTTATCTTCCATTCTGGACTTACGCGGCCGATACCGCCAGCCGCTACACAGGCCAGCGCGGAGAATATTACTGGGTCACCGAGTATTACACGGAGACGGACAGCAATGGCAATTCTGTCCAACGCTCACGGGAGGTGCGCCATACCCGCTGGCATTCGGCGTCGGGCCAGGTAGCGCGGAATTTCGACAATGTACTCATTCCGGCTACCAAGGCGGTGAACGAATCGCGATTGAATGCTCTTGAGCCGTGGGACCTCGAGGCCTTGCGCCCCTACGAGCCCGCCTATCTCGCCGGCTTCAAAGCGCAGCGCTACCAGGTTCAAGTACCTGAAGGCTTTGAAGAAGCCAAGGAGGTGATGGCGGAAGCCATACAGCAGGATGTGGTCGAGGACATCGGAGGAGACGAGCAGCGCGTCGATCACATCGACACGCAATACTCCCATACGACCTTCCGTCACCTGCTGTTGCCTGTATGGATCGGAGCCTATCGATTCCAGGGAAAAGTTTATCAGGTCGCGGTCAATGCACGCACTGGCGAGGTGCAAGGCGAACGGCCTTACAGCGCGGCGAAAATCGCGTTATTGATCGCGGTGATACTGCTGGTCATACTTGTGATCGTTCTGTTGAGCCGTCAAAGCTAACAGCGACTCTGTAGCGCAGCGGCGTGCTATATAACCATAGATCTCCAAAGTAGAAAGTGGAGCGACGATGAGAACGGAATTGCTGCGATTCAACGGCGCTGTCGAGCGGGATCCCGCCATCGATGCGTGGATGAAAGAGCATGCAGGTGAATTGGGAGCCATCGCGCATCAGTGGTTTGAGGTGATGCGAAAGTGCGGGGACGAAGTCCGGGAGCTTTTGCATGACGGTTATCCGGTTGCATGTTTGGGAGATGCGCCCTTCGGCTATGTCAATGCATTCAGCTCGCACGTCAACGTAGGGTTCTTTCACGGTGCAGTGCTGTCGGATCCGGCCCGCTTGTTGCAAGGCGCCGGCAAGTTCATGCGCCATGTGAAGCTGAGACCGGGAACGGCCACAAACGCCGCAGCCCTAGGCAGGCTCATCGATGCGGCGTACTCGGACATAAAGGCGCGCGTCGAAAACGGCTAGCTCAGAGAAACGCCTTGAGAGGCCGACGCGGATGTGAACCGCCAGATTATAACGATATGTGGCCCAGTGCTTACCGGCCTCGGTTTCACGGAAACTTGTATGAATCGGGGTCGCGTACCCATGGCTTCGAATGACTCCGTATTGGCGCAAATCTCGCCCGGTTGATTGTTCGGAGGGGTGTTTGTGACGTGCATTGTGCCGTATCCGCTCGATGAGCCCGGAAACCGTGTCTTGCCACAACGTTTCACTCGCAGTACTCGCCCCTCGCCCTTTTTGGTATGCTCTCGACATGTCGAAAATTATTGGTTTGATGGCGTTCACGGCGGTTTTGTCGTTCGGCCAGGTTCCCGCTGCCACTTGGGCCGCGCAAAGCCAGGCCAAGTACAACATCCGCGCTAATGTCGTGTATGGCACCTGGAGCGGATACGAGGCGAAACTCGACGTCTATCAGCGCAGAGACGCGGCCGCACCGCAACCGACCTTGATCTTCATCCACGGCGGCGGTTGGGTGCTCGGGACCAAGGAGTCGGCTGTGATGTCGTTCCTGCCTTGGCTCGAAATGGGATGGAACGTGATCAATGTCGAATACCGGCTTTCGCATGTCGCGCTCGCGCCGGCAGCCGTCGAGGATTGCCTGTGCGCATTGAAGTTTGTCGTCGTGCACGCCAAGGATTACAATGTCGACACCTCGCGGATCGTCACCAGCGGCGAGTCCGCCGGAGGCCACCTGGCGCTCACCACCGGCATGATCCCCGAATCCGCGGGATTGGACCGGCAGTGTCCCGGCATCAACTTCACAGGACGCGGCGCGGAGGTTCCGAAAGTCGCCGCAATCGTGAACTGGTATGGCATCGCCGATCTCAACGACATGCTCGGCGGTCCGAACGAGCGCGCGTACGCGGTCGAATGGTTCGCCGGCTTGCCGAATCGCGAAGAGCTCGCCCGGAAACTCTCGCCTCTCACCTACGTCCGCAAGGGACTACCGCCCATTATGAGCATTCAGGGCGATGCCGATCCCATCGTTCCGTATTCGAACTCCACGCGTTTGCGCGATGCGCTCACCGCCGCCGGAGTGCCGAATGAGCTGGTCACCATCCCCGGCGGCGGGCACGGCAATTTCAAGGCCGACGAGCGGGTGCGGGCGTTTAACTCGATCCGCGCGTTCCTGGAGAAGAATCACATTTCGCAGTAGGGACGGCGGCGTAAGCTGTCCGGGAGGTGCTAAGTGCGTTCTATTCTGATTGCGACGATGGGCGCCGGCCTGTTGCTGGCGCAGGACCATGCAGGATTCAGCCCGGGCCAGGATACTGAGGCGGGCGCACAGCTGTTCTTCGCGAATTGCTCCAATTGCCACGGCGTGGATGGCGCCACCGTCCCCGGCGTGGATCTGGGGCGCAACAAGTTCAAGACCGCTTCTACCGACGAGGACCTGATGCGGATCGTCATCAACGGCGTGCCCGGCACCGGGATGCCCCCCACTAATCTGCCGCGTGAGTATGCTTCGAACATCGTTGCGTATCTCCGTTCACTGGTTGTGCCCACGGTGTTCAACGGCGGGGACGCCAGGCGGGGGCACGATCTGTTTACGACTAAGGGATGCACGAACTGCCACCGCGTTCTCGGGACCGGCTCGCGGACCGCACCGGATCTGAGCGAGATCGGATCGATGCGCAAGCCCAAGGAGCTGGAGCAATCGATTCTCGATCCGGACGCCGATATCAAACCGAATAACCGGACCTTCAAGGCCGTCACGCGCGACGGCGCCACCATCACCGGCCGCGTGATCAACCGCGATACTTTTACCTTCCAGGTGATCGATTCCAAGGAGCGGCTGCTCATGCTGGAGAAGGCCGACCTGCGGGAGTTTTCCTTCTCAGAAAAGTCGGCGATGCCTTCCTTCAAGGACCGGCTCGCGCCGGCGGAAGTGGCGGATCTGGTGACTTATTTGATGTCTCTTAAAAGGATGGATTCCAAATGAAGCGTCTTGCCTGGACTGGTAGTCTGTTGCTTGCCGGGTCGCTGACGGCGCCGGTATCGTTTGCGCAAGTGTCGTTCGATCGGATTCTGAACGCCAATAAAGAGCCGCAAAACTGGTTGACCTATTCGGGCAATCTGAGCGGCCAGCGGTACAGCGAGCTGGCGCAAATTACCCCCGCCAACGTGGGCAACCTGGAGATGAATTGGGCATTTCAGGCGCGTTCCACCGAAAAATTTGAAACAACTCCGCTGGTGGTCGACGGCAAAATGTACATCACCCAGGCGCCCAATGACGTGATCGCTCTGGACGCCGCCACCGGACGCACGTTTTGGGTGTTTAACTACACTCCTTCCACCGACGCGCGCCCTTGTTGCGGACGCGTGAATCGCGGCGTGGCGGTCCTGGGCGATACGCTGTTCATGGCCACCATCGATTCGCACTTGATCGCCATTGACGCGACCAACGGCCGCCCAATTTGGAACGTCGAAACGGGTAGCGCCAAGGCGGGCTATGCGATGACGCACGCGCCTCTGGTGGTGAAAGATAAGGTTATTGTCGGCGTGGCGGGCGGCGAATATGGCATTCGCGGTTACATCGCCGCCTACGACGCCAGAACCGGTAAGGAAGCATGGCGTTTCTACACCATTCCCGGACCGGGCGAGCCCGGGCATGAGACCTGGTCCGGCGATTCCTGGATGCACGGCGGCGCCTCGGTCTGGATGACCGGGTCATACGATGCGGATGCGAATCTGACGTACTGGGGCGTGGGAAATCCCGGACCCGATTTTCATGGGAACGACCGCCCCGGCGACAATCTCTACAGCGATTGCGTCGTGGCGCTGGACGCCGACACCGGCAAGCTGAAATGGTATTTCCAGTTCACTCCGCATGACGTTTACGACTATGACTCGGTGCAGGTCCCGGTGCTGGCGGACATGGAGTGGAAAGGCAGAAACCGCAAGATCATGCTGTGGGCCAACCGCAACGGATTCTATTACGCGCTTGACCGGACCACCGGCGAGTTTTTGAACGGCAAGCCTTTCTCCACGGTGACATGGGCCAAGGGCCTCGATGAGCGCGGCAGACCGATGCGGATTGCGGCCAACAATCCGGCGAGCAACGCTCAGAGAATCTATCCCGGGCCTCTCGGCGCAACAAACTGGTATTCACCGTCTTACAGCCCGCGGACCGGGTTGTTTTATATTCCGGCATGGGACAACACGCACGCCGAGTTTCAGGACGCCCCGGCTGACTACAAGGAAGGCAAGAATTATACCGGAGGTGTTCTGAAAAACTACGGGGCTGGGATACGCGCGAATCAGGTGCTGGATCGAAAAGAGGAAGACGGTTATGGAGTGGTACGCGCGATCGACGCGAAAACCGGCGAACGGAAATGGGAGTTCAAGATGGCCGACCTGACCATGAGCGGGATTCTCACTACGGCTTCCGATCTCCTGTTTACAGGCTCCCGCGAGGGCTACTTCTCAGCGCTCGATGCCCGGGATGGCAGGCTGCTGTGGAAAGTATCCGCCGGCGGCGACATCGCCATGGGACCGATGACGTATCAGGTCAACGGCAAGCAGTATGTCGCCTTCGCCGCAGGCAGCTCGCTGTTTGCGTTCGCTTTGCGGCCGTAGCGGATCGCCTGGAATCGCCTTCACCGTCGTCGATCCCGACGGCAAGACGCGCTCCATTTGCGTCCCGTCGATCGCGTAGCAAGCCGCGCGCTCCCGGGCGCCGGGGGTGCGATGCACCCCTTTCTGGCCGCCGCTGCCACCGAATCGCGATCAGCGATCTTTGCCCGAGTAGCTCCCGGGAAGAAGCGTTCGCGGATGCCGAACCGTTATGATCCGCGCCCGATTGGCCCGAAACGGAGTTCGGCGAAGTCAACACGGCGCTTGGCATGAGGGCGCGTTCGTCATGAGGGCGCTTGCTAGACTCGGGGTTTGGCGTTGGAACACAAAGAGCGGATTCTGGATCAATTCACCCGCCAGGCTGTGCCCTTTTCGACCGCTGCGGCGATCCGTAATGAGGCAGCGCTCAACCGCATTGTGCAGATGGCCGAGGCGGGGCCCGGCGACACGGTGCTGGATGTCGCGTGCGGGCCGGGGCTGCTGGCTTGCGCGTTTGCCCGCGTGGCACGGCACGTTACCGGCATCGATCTGACTCCGGCCATGCTCGAACAGGCCCGGGAACTGCAGCGGCGGCAGGGGCTTGAAAATCTCACCTGGCAGGAAGGCGACGCTCTGCCGCTACCTTACGAAGATGGGTGCTTCTCCATCGTCAGTTCGCGATTCGCGTTGCATCACTTTCTCGATCCATTGGCGGCGCTGAAGGAGATGCGGCGGGTGTGCCGGCCTGGGGGACGCATCGTGGTGGCCGACAGCGCGCCGGCTGCCAGCAAGGCGGAGGCTTTCAATCGGATGGAGAAGCTGCGCGATCCTTCGCACGTCCGCGCGTTGCCGCCGGAGGAGCTCTGCGCGTTGTTCCTCGACGCGGGCCTCGGCGCGCCGCGCGTTCAGACCGACCGCCTCCCGGGCGAACTGGAGGGCTTGCTGGAGCGCTCGTTTCCTCGACCAGGGGATGCCGATCGCATCCGCAAGATGTTCGCGGAATCGCTGGAGGATGACGGCCTGGGTATGGAGACGGTTCGTAGGGATAGCAGGATTTTTTTCTCATTCCCCATCCTGATTCTGGCTGCCGGCGTGAGTTAGGGAGGAACGGACCTGCGTTCGCATGAGCGCACAGGCCGCCGCGGCTCCTCGTGTCGCACAAAGCGCGCAGCCGCAGCGTTCCGTTGTGCGCGCTCTCTCAAGAGATGCGAACGCCGCACGCAGGAGTTCGCGCGCCACCGGTTATCCGGCGTAATTCGTTCCAAGAGTATGGCGCGCATTTGACCCGTTCCGGACGCAGGAATTCCGGAAACGAACAGTTACTGGATGCGGCGGGAGCTAACGACCTTTATTTGCAAACACAGCCGGGGCGACAGACTTGCTCAACACCATATGATAAGAATTACTAGGGGAGGCAACGGGATGATCGAAAACATTGCATCTTTCCTGGGCGAGCTGAAGGTCGGCGCCCGTGCTCTGGCCCGTACCAGAGGCCTCACGGTGGCCGTAGTCCTGACGCTGGCCATCGGAATCGGAGCCAATTCCGCCATGTTCAGCCTGGTGCGCGGCGTGCTGCTGCGCCCTCTGGTCAACCGGCACGAGGACGGGCTGATCTACATCCGGCAGAGCGCTCCAGGCAGCGGCGACCGCAACACTACGTTCTCGGTGCCGGAGGTCGGGGACCTGCGCTCGAGCGTGAAAACGCTAACCTCCTTCGGCGAATTCTCCACGCTTAGTTTCACTCTGGTGGGACTCGGAGAACCTCGCGAGGTTCGGGCCGGCGTGGTGGGTGGATCGTACTTTCAGGTGATGGGCCTGCGCCCGGTACTCGGGCGGCTGTTGGATGCGCACGACGACGGCCCGAATGCCGCCGGCGCCGTGGTATTGACGTACCGTTTCTGGTCCACAGCGCTGAAGAACGATCCCACCGTGCTGGGCAAAACCGTGCGGCTGGATTCATTCGATTCCCGCCCGGCCACCGTGGTCGGCGTGCTGGAGCCGTGCGTCCCTTATCCCCAAGATACGGAGATCATCGCGAACATCGTCACCAGCTCGCATCATCTTTCGGCCACCATGACCACCAGCCGGATACACCGCATGACCGAATTGTTCGCCAGGCTGGCGCCGGGTGCGGATCTGGAAACGGCGCGCACGGAGTTGCGTACCGTACACGAGGTGATGAAGCGGGCGCATCCGGAAGCCTATCCGGCCAAAGCGGACTACCGAATCAGCGCGGTGAGGCTGCGCGACCAGCTCACGTCGGGGGCGCGGACCATCCTGCTGGTGCTGATGGCGGCATCGGTGCTGGTTTTTGTCATCGCCTGTTCCAACGTCGCGAATCTGATTCTGGCGCGCACCGTGCGCCGCGAAAGCGAACTGGGCATCCGCGCGGCGCTGGGCGCGAGCAGCGGCGCTTTACGCCGTACTCTGTTGGCCGAGAGCCTGCTGCTATGCGTCGGGGGCGCCACCATCGGCATCCTTATCGCCAGGCCTATGGTGGCCGTACTGGCGCGATACGCTTCCCGCTTCTCCGTGCGTGCCCTCGATCTCCAGGTGGATTCGAGCCTGCTCTGGGTGGCGGCGGGGCTGGCCGTGGTGGCCGCCGTGCTGCTGGCATACGTTCCGCGCTTGCCGTCCACGGGAGGCGCCCAAGGATTCGCCCTGGCCAGCGGGAGCTCTCGGGTCACCGGCGCCGCGAATCGGAAATTGAGGGTCTTTGCCGTGGTTCAGATCGCCGCCTCGTTCGTGCTGGTGGCGTCGGCCGGGGCGACCATCAAGACCCTGCTTTCACTCCAGGCCGCACAAACCGGTTTCGATACTCGCCATGTGCTCGCCGTAAACGTACCGGTGATGCATTTAGGGAGGACGCCCAGCCAGGTGGTGGATTTCTACCGGGAAGCGACGCGGCGAATCCGCGAACTGCCCAGCGTTCAGGACGTTGCCATTGGCATGTTCGTTCCGTGGCGCGAGCGCCAGAGCTTCGATCTGCAAATCTCGGTGGATGGGCACATTCCGGCGGCGGGCGAAGAACGTCCCCGCGCGCAGATGCGGGTGGTCTCACCCGGGTTCTTCGCGACGCTGGGCGTGCCGATGCTGGAAGGACGCGACTTCGACGACGGCGACCGCGAGTCGAGCGAATTGGTCGCGATTGTCAGCCAGAGCGCCGCGCAGCGGTTGTTCCCCAACCGGGATGCGCTGAACCATGATGTGATGTGGACGGACCCGATCCTGAAAGCCGTCCCCATGCTGAGTGCGGCGCCCCTCCGCGTTATCGGCGTGGTACCGGACGTGGACGACATGAACATTGTGCCTAAGCCGACCATGACCGTGTATCGGCCTTTCCGTCAGGAGGCAATCGTTGGAGGAGGTCGTTTATTCGTTCACGTGCGCTCGAATCCTTATGCCCTGGTGACGCCGATCACACATCTGATGCGCAGTATGTCCGCCGACCAGCCCGTGGAACATGCCGAGACCCTGGAAGACGCGCGTGCGGAAGTGCTCACGCCCGATCGCCTCAATGCCGTGGTGTTCAGCGTGTTCGCGGGCGTGGCGCTGCTCATTGCGGTGGTGGGCGTGGCGGGGGTGCTGGCATTCTCGGTCAGCGGACGGACGCGGGAGTTTGGCATCCGGCTGGCGGTCGGGTCCGAGCCGCGGCATCTGCTGCTGCGGGTGATCGCCGAAGGCGCGGCCATGGCCATCGGCGGACTTGCGGTCGGGTTGGCCTGCGGGTATGGGCTCTCGCAACTGGCGGGCACTTTTCTGGCCGATCTGAAAATGCCGGGCGTGCTGCCGGTGGCCGGTTCGGCTTTGGTGCTGCTGCTGGCCGCGGTGACGGCCTCGGTGATACCTGCGGCGCGAGCAGCCCGAGTGGACGTGATGCAGGCGCTGCGAACAGAGTGAGGTCGCGCCCGGCGACCGCTATCCTATCCTTCCGGCTGATCGCTGACCCGGCGGACCCCGCGCCGGAATCGACAGCACGCAGGATGCGTGGGGGAAGCATCTTCTGGAGCGCCCCCGGGAGGCCGCTCATGACGCTGGACTGCGGTCGTTTTGCGTTCGCACGAGCGAAGGGCGATCCCTTCGGGAACGTCTTTGGCGGCACCGAGGAGTGCGTGCGCCGCCGGGTTAGTCGGCGGGGATTAGCTCGCTCGATTTCGGCGCGGCTTGGGTCTCTAATGCGAAGCCGGCGGCTTTGGCGTCGTCGACGAACATTCTCACTGTCTCGAGGGAATACTGCGTGAGATCCTTGCCGACCAGCGGCAGCTTTTTCAGCAGGTCCGGCGTTACCGTGATCACGTGGCAGCCGATGGCGTCGGCTTGCACGATGTTGAAAAGCTCACGCGGGCTGGCCCAGATCAGCTCAATCTGAGGATGATCGTAAATGCGCGCCAGCGCGCCGCGCAGGATGGGCAGCGGATCGACGCCTGCGTCGGCGATGCGGCCCGCGAAGATGGAAATGTAGCTGGGCGGGCCCTCGTGCAGGCTTTTGAGAATGGTCTCCACCTGGCGCAGCGTCATCACCGCCGTGACATTCACTTTTACCCCTTGCTTTGCGAGCCGCTCGACCAGGGGCGCGGCGCTCTGGCCGTAGGTGTCCGTCACCGGGATCTTGACGTACACGTTATGGCCCCAGCCGGCAATGCGCAGCGCCTGCTTTTCCATTTCTTCAAAATCGTTGGAGAGGACCTCGAAGGAAAACGGGCGATCGGGAATCTGGCGCGTGAGGGCGCGGCCGAAGGTCTCGTAGTCGCGCACGCCGGCCTTGCGCATCAAGGTCGGATTGGTGGTGAATCCCTTGATCCACGGGTTGCGAGCCAATTCGAGGATGGCCTCCCGATCGGCGCTGTCGGAAAAAATCTTCACCCGGAACGCGGACACGCGGTCAGACATATTGCAGCAATCCTCCTTGCATGGTGCGCAGAATCCAATGGGCGGCTTCGCGCAGCGATTGAACTCTCAAAAGCGGGCCATCGGGCCGCCGCTCGCGATAGCCATAGTCAACGAATATGGTGCGGCAGCCAGCGCGATGTCCGGCTTCGACGTCGCGCCAGCGGTCGCCGATCATGAAGCTGGAGCCGAGATCGATGTTCCAGGTTCGCGCCGCGTCCAGCAGCATACCGGGCTTGGGCTTGCGGCACTCGCAGCGATCGCCGTCGTCGTGCGGGCAGACGCGCACATCGTCCAACTGCAGGTAGCGCTGGAGGCGCGAGTGAATCTCGCTGACCTCGGCGGCGCTGACGGCGCCGCGCGCGATGTCCGGCTGGTTGGTGATCAGAATGACCATGAAACCGGCCTCACGCAGCTTGCGGCAAGCTTCGCGCACTCCGGGCAACAGGCGCAGGTCCGAAAGCGAGGCCGGCGGGTGAGGTTTGCCTTCGCGCAGGATGGCGCGGTTCACCACGCCGTCGCGATCTATGAATACAGCGCGCCGCATGAGGCTAGATCTTTCCCGCGCGGGCGTCTTCGAGCATGGCTTGCATGGCGACGCACAGCGCCTGGCGCGAGGTGCGCCGGCAAGTCCAGCCCAGGCCGCGGATGCGAGCGGTGTTCAAACGGACCACGGGCACGTCGCCCTTCCAGCCGCGATCACCGCCGGTGTATTCGATGCGGACCTGGTCTTCCGCGAGGCCCGCAGCCTGGATGGCGAGGCGCGCGATCTCGGTTACGGTGATGTAATCGCCGGTGGCGACGTTGTAGACTTCGAAGCTGTTCGAGGTCTGGTGATGCGCGAGCAGGACGGCTTCAACGACATCTTCGACGTGAATGTAAGACTTGCTTTGCGAGCCGTCGCCCAGCACGCGCAGACGGTCCGGCTGGGCCTGTAGGCGGCGGATAAAATCGAATCCGACGCCGTGCGTCTGCCGCGCGCCGACCACGTTCCCGAAGCGGAACGCGCAAGCGGTGAGCCCGAACATCGCGCAATAGGAGGCGATCAGCGCTTCGCCGGCCAGCTTGCTTGCGCCGTAAGTGGAAATCGGGAGCAGCGGGCCGTAGTCCTCTTCAGCCTCGTAGTCGCCGAGATCGCCGTACACGCCGCTGCCGGAGGCGTAGAGCAGGCGCTGGATTCCGGCGGTGCGCATGGCCTCGACGACCTGCTGCGTGAGATAAGTTCCTTCGCGGAAGTCGATGTCGGGTTCGATGGCGGCGCGCGCGATGTCCGGATTCGAAGCCAGGTGGATCACGACGTCGTGCCCGGCCATGGCGCGCTTGAGGGCGGGAAAATCCTTGACGTCGCCGTGGATCACACGCAGGCGCGGATCGTGCGCGTGCTGCGCGTAATGCCACTCGCGGCCGGAGGAGAAATTGTCGTAGAGGGTGACGGCCTCCACCGAGCGATCGCACAGCAGGCGGTCGGTGAAGTGGCTGCCGATGAAACCGGCGCCGCCGGCGATGAAGAATCTGCGGTCGCTCATCGCACCGACTCCCACTTGGTTTGGGCGCGCTGCAGCAGCGGATGGCTCACCAGCAGGTGCCAGACCACCGCGCACAGGCCCTCGGTGTGCGGCGTGATCCGCTCGGGCGCCAAAGCGGGGACAAGCACGCAGGCCTCGGCGACCTGGCGCGTGAATCCGCCATTGCGGCCGACGATGCCGAAGATATGCGCGCCGGCGGCATCGGCGGTTTCAAGCGCGCGCACGATGTTCACCGAGACGTTTTTCTCACGGCTGCCGCCGCCGACCGAAAACACCAGGACGGCGTCGCGCGCGCTGATGCGCGAGCCCTGCAGCCAGGCCGCGAAACAGGTGTCCCAACCTTCGTCGTTGGCGCGCGCGGTCAGTTCGGAAACATTGTCGGTGGGCGCGTAAGCTTCAAAGCCGCAGAGCTTGCGGAAGTCGTTCACCGCGTGACCGGCGTGTCCCGCCGAACCGCCCACTCCCAGGATGAACAGGCGTCCGCCGGCCTCGCGGATGTGCGCGAGCGCGGTGGCCATGCGCTCGATCTCGGCGACGTCCAATTGTTCCAGGATGGCGATCGCTTCCCGGATGAAGGTGGAAGCGAAACCGGCCGGCGCAGTCTGGGTAGACGGCTGGACGGGCTGTTCGGTGACAGCCTGGAGAAGGTCGGTTAGACTGGTCAAGCGCGGGCGAACTCCTGCTAACACTTCGGCTTACGGCCAGCTTTCCAATAGGGGGATTTGTACTTAGTCGCGCGTTTCCAGTTTCTGGCCAGCCGGGACCGGCATGCGGGAAAAGGCCAGCCGCAGGATGCGCCGGAAGGTCCAGAGCATGGATGAAAAGCGATTCAGCGTGGTCTCGCCGATCCGTTGGCCGTACGGGATGAAGATCTCGCGGATGCGGAAACCGGCCAGGGCTGGCTTCAGCAGCAGCTCCACCGGCAGGGCCGGGCCATTGGGATCAAACTCCACGCGCTCAATAATCTCGCGGCTATAGGCGCGCATGCCGGAGTGCAGGTCGGTGGACTGGACGCCCAGCAGAACGCGGCCGGTGGCGGCAAACAACCAGTTGGCGAGGTAGTTCGGCCAGGGCATGCTGGCCGGGCGCTTTTCCAGGCGCGAGGCATTCACCAGGTCACATTCGCCCTGGAGTACCAGGTCCGCTATACGCGGGATCTCGCCGGCCGGATAGGTGCCGTCGCAGTCCAGCGTGACCACCACCTCGCCTTGCGATTCCTTCAGGGCCCGGCCCATGGCGCGGCCGTAGCCTTGGGGCGGGAATTGGCGGATCACGCGTGCGCCCATGCGTGCGGCGATTTCCGGAGTCTGGTCGCGGCTGCTGTCGACGATGACGATCTCATGATCGCGGCCGGCGAGCGCGGCGCGGAGGTCCTCAATCACGCCTTCCACCGCTTTTTCTTCATTCATCGTGATCATGGCGACGGAGATCATAACGGTTGGCTTCTCCGGGCATCGGTTTGCGGTCGAGACCCCGGCGGCGCGGTTGACCAGGATTCTCCTGTCGTGTTTCCCGGCATCATTCTTATATCGGTGGATTGCGGTGCGCGCGTTAGAACGGCTCTAACGCTCGTAATGGAAAGGGGTTTGCCCACTCACCAGAAAGCGCTCGATTCACTTCGCTTCCGGTCTGAGCTTTACCGTTCAGGCTCGGGAGGTATACTAGCTCAGCCATGCCTGTGAAGCGACCATCACGCGTTGCCCTCCTGCTGGGCCTGGTCCCGTTCATCGCGATGTGTTTTTCGGTCGCACTGTGGGACCGCGTGTATCCCATGATCCTCGGCATCCCTTTCAATCTCGCGTGGCTTCTTGGCTGGATCGTGCTCAGCACCATGTGCCTGTGGGCTGCTTACAGGGTGGAGGCCAAGCGGGACAAAGCGGACCGGGGAACCTCATGAGCTCCCGTGCCATCGCACTGACAACCATCCTTAGCATCGTCGGGCTGGGCGCCACGATCGGCTTCCTGGCTGGGGTCCGCCGGAAGATGGATCTGGAGCAGTGGACCGTCGGCGGGCGCGGTTTCGGTGTCCTGCTCATGTACCTGCTGATGGCGGGCGAGGTCTATACCACGTTTTCTTTTCTGGGAGCGAGCGGCTGGGCCTATTCCCGTGGCGGCCCGACACTGTACATCATGGCTTACCTGACGCTGGCCTACGTCGTGTCATTCTTTATACTCCCGCAGCTCTGCGAGGTGGGCCGCAAGTTCAAGCTGCAGACCCAATCCGATTTTTTCAACATGCGCTATGGCAACAAGTATCTGGCCGCTTTTGTGGGCATCGTTGGTGTCGCCTTCCTGATCCCTTATTTGCAACTCCAGCTCACGGGGCTGGGTATCATCGTCTCGATCGCGAGCTTCGATGGAATCGGCCAGGCGCCGGCCATCGTGATTTCGGTCGTTCTGCTAACGGCGTTCGTTTTCGCCGGCGGCGTTCGCGCCGTGGCTTGGGTGAGCATCCTGAAGGATGTGCTGATGATCGTCGCGGCGCTCTCCATCGGCTTGGGAATTCCGTATCACCATTACGGGGGCATCGGCCCGATGTTCGCTGCTTTAGCGAAGGCTCATCCGGCGCATTTGACTATGCCTGGCGCCACCGCCAACCTGGGACACAGCTGGTACATCTCAACCGTTCTCCTGACTTCACTGGGTTTCTACATGTGGCCGCACGGGTTCGCTGCCACCTTCAGCGCGAAGAGCGCGGACACTCTGCGCCGTAACGCCGTGCTGATGCCGCTCTATACCATCACTCTGGCGTTTGTCTTCTTCGCCGGTTTCACCGCGGTATTGGTTGTGCCCGGCCTCCCCAATGGCGATCTGGCTCTGTTGACTGTCGTCCGCCAGAGTTTTCCGGCGTGGTTCCTGGGCGTGATCGGCGGGGCGGGCGCGCTCACCGCCATGGTGCCGGCTTCTATCTTCCTACTCTCCGCCGCAACGTTGTTTGCGAAGAATCTCGTGCGTCCTATCTTCGCGCCGGAAATGACTGACTATCAGGTCGCGAGACTGGCGCGCGCCACGGTAGTCGCGCTCAGCGTCATTAGTCTCCTGCTGGCCATCTACAGCTCCACGACCTTGGTGTCCTTGCTGCTGCTGGGGTACGCCGGGGTTACTCAGTTTTTTCCCGGCGTCATTCTGGGGCTGTATTGGAAACGCGTGTCCATGGCCGGAGTCTTCTCCGGTATGATTTGCGGCGTCGGCGCCGTGGCTTTTCTGATCCTCAGCAATCGGGATCCCTTTTTCGGCTGGAGCGCCGGCTTCGTAGCCCTTTGCCTGAACTTCCTGGTGACGGTGATCCTAAGCTTGCTGGCGCCGCCGAGCGGGAAGGTCGCGCAAGCGGGCGCATAGAAGGACGGCAGGCGCGCGTCCGCTCTCAAAGGCGAACGCCCGCCCGACGCCTCCGCATCCAACCAGCGCAAGTCTCAAGATTTCAGAATTGCAGCTTCCCGATCAGCTCGTTCAGGTTCGCGTCGAGCGCAGCCTTTTGTTTCGTCAAGCCGGCGGCGCGGTCGCGCAGCGTGGCCAATTGCGCTTCCAGGTCGGCGAGCTGGCGCGCGTATTTCTGCACTTGCTCCTGCTGGCCGCTCACCTGGTTCAGGCTCTGGATATTTTGTCGCGTGCGGGTCTCGTCGTTGGTGACACTCTCGATTTCGCGCTGGGCCTGCCGGGCCTGGTTGTCCAGGTCGGCGATCTGGCGTTTCACATCCAAAATCTGCTGGAGCTGGCGGCGGGAAGCGTCGCTGATCGCCTTGTTCTGGACGTAGAGCAGTAGCGTGTCGGGAGTGAGGTTGGAGACCGAAGTGGTCTCGTCATAGACGCGCTCCTCGGTAACCGGAAATTTCTCGGTGGAATCCGGGCCCAGCTTCACCTCAAACCGGTTGGCGGTGGCGGTGGTCTCAACCGGTTTCTGGCCGGTGACCTTGTAACCGGGGCGCTGGATCTGCTCGATGATCAGCGTCTTCGGTTTCTGATCGACATTGCGAATGGTGTAGGTTTTGGTTTCTTCCATGGCCGAGCGCGCGGTCAGCGTGCCGCGATTGGCGTGTACTTCACGGACCATCACGCGGCCGGAATCGAACTGGGTTGTCACGCGTGTGCCTAAATCGACCGCGTAGCTGATGAGGCGCTTATCGCCGGTCTTCAGGGTGGTCATGAGCGCCTCGCCCGCGTAGCTTTGCGCGTCGAAAACCGTCAGGGGGCCGCCATCCAGCGTTTTGCCGGTGGAATTGGTCAATTCCGCGGCAGTCATGGGATGCTCGCCATAATTTTCCGAATAAATCAGCAGCTTGCGCGAGCCGATCTTCTGCTGCAAGAACGGCAGCATGGTGGACTCGTCTTTTTTCACCGTGACCGGCGAGGCGAAGCGGTATTCGAACAGCTCGCCCAGATCGGCCGCGGCCACGTTCACGGCGACGTTGCTCAAGGCGTCTTTCTCCAGATCCCGGAAGCCCTGCGCAAGGGCTCCCGCCATCATCCTGGCCGGCGGAGCGGGCGCGGTTTTTGCCTGCGGTCCATTCCCCCCGGCGCGCCCTGCAGCAACCTCATTGGCCTGCAACGCGCCGCCATACACCACCGGCACGGCCGCACGATCCTCCGGCAATTCCACCGTCTGGCGCATCAGGTACTTCGGCTCATACAGGTTGCTGATGAACGAAACCGGCCTTCCGGACACCACTGCCAGGCTCACGTTGGTCCAATCCTCGCCGCTGGTGTTGTCGATGATGGCCCAGCCTTCCAGCGTCGACTCGTCCTTGTCGCCAAAGATCAGCCGGTAACTCGACTTCCAGACCGGCATCGGCACGGTGTAGCTGGCGCCGATCTGCCGCTCCTTGGCGTCCGAGGAATCGATGTAGATGCTGCGCTTGTCGAGCGATCGGGATTGGTTCACCACGGCCAGGTAATCCCTGAGTTCGCCCTGCAGCTTGGGATCGGCGAAGCGGATGGCGCTGGCCGCGCCCAGATCGAAGGCGCGCAGATCGCCCGAATCGAGTAAGAGCATGAGCTGCTCCCGTTCCGGATGCTTTTCGTCGCCGGCGACCAGGCGCCCGCTCACGATCGCGCCGCTCACGGTCTCGGCGCCGTACTTCACTTCCACTCGCGCGCCCTTCATCTGATCGAGAAACGCGGCCAGCGATGCCTGGCCATCGATCTTGAACGGATAGTCTGCCAGCTTCTTATTGAGCGGCTCGCTCGAATCGTAGCGCAGGCCGGTTACTTTGCCGCCGTTGCGATCCTCCAGCGTGAGCGACTTGAGCACGTCGTTCATGTCGGAAGCCTTGAAGTCCAGCCGCGCAGCCTCGCCCGGCCCCAGCCTGCCGCCGCGCTCGAAGTAGCCCACGCCGCTTTTGTAGAGAATGACCTCGCGGATCGGCAGGTCGGCTGCGCCTGCGCTGGCCGCGCAGATTGCAGCTAGAAGAAGAAGTTGTCTCATTTTGCGCCTCACCTGAGAAATGCCGCGCAGGCCGGCTTCCTTTCACATTGGACGGCTTCGCCAGCCCGAATGTGCCCGCCGCGGTTTCACTCGCCCATCACTTTAATGATGACGCGCTTCGGCCTCTGCCCGTCGAATTCCGCATAGTAGACCTGCTGCCAGGGTCCGAAATCCAGCCGGCCCTCGGTGACCGGGACGATCACCTGGTGATGCACCAGCAGGCTTTTCAAGTGCGAATCGCCGTTGGTTTCGCCGGTGCGATGATGGCGGTAGTCGTCGCGGTACGGCGCCAGCTTTTCCAGCCATTCGTCGATGTCGGCCAGCAGTCCCTCTTCGGCATCGTTCACCCACACGCCGGCGGTAATGTGCATAGCCGATACCAGGATCATGCCCTCGCGAATGCCGCTCTTTTGGAGCGCCGCGTTCACCTGCGCGGTGATGTTGATGTACTCGCGATGGCGCTTGGTATTGAATACGAGATGTTCGGTGTGGAATTGCATACGTGTCGATCATAGCGGACGGGCCGCGAATCGCCGCTGCAACAGACGGTAAATTTTGCCGTACGACGAACCACCCAGGGCGCTCTTGAAACGTCTGAGTACTATTGCGGCCCGAGTTTCGCTGCCCTATAGTGGGGAGGAAAGTCCGCGTCCGGGAAGGAATCCAATGCTAAAGAAAAATGCTCTAAACGTGTGCGTTCTGTTCGCTGGAAGTGTGGCCCTCGCTCTGGGCCAAGATGGCGGTTCCGGGCAGTTCAAGGCAGATCTGGCCGGCCTCAACGAAGTTCCGTCCGTAATAACAACAGGTTCGGGACAACTCACGGTGGCCGTGTCTGACGATCAGACGTCGCTGGACGTCACGTTGACGTTTACGGATCTGATCGGGGTAGCGCAGTCGGCCGGGCTTTACCTGGCATTACCGGGTAACATCGGCGGCAACTTTGCCTTGATTTGCGGCGCCCCAAAGCCGGGGTGTCCGACCACAGCGGACGGTTCTGTAACGGTTACACTGACGAGCGCCGATGTGATCGCTATTCCCACGCAGGGCCTGAAAGCCGGTGATTTGGCACGCGTCATTGCGGCCATGCGAGATGGAGCGGTGTACGTGAACATTATCACCAGCCCCACCTTCAGCGGCGGCGAGATCCGCGGGCAGTTGCGACGGGGAGACGGGAATGGTGACGGGAACGGCGACGGGAATGGCAACGGGAATGGGAATGGCAACGGGAATGGGAACGGCAACGGCAACGGAAAAGGCAACGGTCACGACAGTTAGGCCGCGCCGGAAGCCGGCCGAGGGTCATTCACCGGCAAGTTGCAGGTCAAAAGATCGTGACTTCGCGCAGCGAATGGCAAAATACAGCAGCAGACCGGCGGGCCCGAACAGGAATGTCAGGATCAACGCCGGTATGACCAACAGGTGCGGGATGGCCTTTCGGCGGGCATCGCGCACCTGCCAGCTTCCAATGAACAGATCGAAAGCCAAGTAGTGGATCCACCCGGCCAGCAGCAGCCACTGGTTGGAGAACAACGCGGCGACAGCGGCCAGAGAGCCGAATCCTCCGGGAGTTTCTCCCCAGTGCGCAGCGATCAGTCCGATATACAGCACTGCGAACAACAAGGGCAGAATCGCGCCGGTGACTAGCGGAGCGGCCCAGCGCTTTGGTCCCACGACGATCAGCACCAGCCAGCCGAGCAGCGCGACGAAATTGGCGACGGAGAATAGTTGTTCAGGAGCCATAGCGCGACCTCAAGTGTCGCACAGTGGCTGCGGCGGATGGCCCAAGGGGGCCGGCTGGTTTAGTTGCGAGCCAGCTTGCGCGTCGCCAGATCGGTTACCGACACACTTTGCTGATCCGCGGGAATCAGATCCTTAACATCGATCCAGTTTCGATGCGCATTGTCGGAGTGGAGAATGACAGTGCGTTCGAAAACAGCGTAGCCGTGCGCCGAGGTCCGAAAGTCATAGCGTCCGGGCGGCACAGCCTCGAATGCGAATCGGCCGCCGGCGTCGGCCGTCACGCTCTTGATGAATCCTCGATTGCTGATCGTCACGATCGCCCCGGCCACGGGAGTGCCATGTTCGGAGACTTGTCCCGAGAGCGAGGTACTGTCCTGGCCCGCGCTGAGGCAGAGAGCGAGCAGCATTCCCGCAACTGTCCGAACCAGCATTCCAATTCCTCCTGACGCGGAACCACTCCAGGCGGTTCCCACGGTTGAAAAAGCAGCTCGATTGCCATCGGTGCAAGCGGCGGCTGGATTGAATCTAAAGGATTTGAGCGCGCTGAAAAGAACAAATTGGCGACATTCTGTCGCCAGCGGGAAGACACTGTGAGGCCAAAGCGTCACTTGACTTTGGCCGCCCACGCCGTCAGACTTTGATTAGCAAAGCGACAGCCGCGAAGAAGCGACACACCGCGGGAGTTTCAAGACGCGAGTCCTCTTGATCGCTCTGCTGGCGGCCGGCTTCGCTCCGGCGCAGGATCGTCCACCCGTCCCGCGGACGAAAATCCAGCAGGAACAAGACCAACAAAGGCAGGCTTCGTCGGCCGATTCCCTGACTCCAGCGCAGGATCAGGATCCGGCCGAGGAGTCCTACGCGGGGCCGTCGGTCTTGAGCCGCGACAAGAGCCTCCTCGCGCAGCGCCGCGGTAAGCTGGTCGATTTCCGGCTGTACGGAGAAATCATGGGCGTCTACGATTCCGGCCTGACGCCGCTGGCCGCCGCGGCGCCCTCGCCGGCAGGCAACCAGGTTTCCGACTTCGGCCTCGAGTCCGGCGTGGGCGTCATAGGCTCGCGCCGCTGGAAGACCGCCAGGCTGAGTCTCGAATATCACGGCCGATATCTCCACTACAGAAAAAATACTCTGCTGAACGGCTCGGACCAGTTCTTAGACCTCGCTTACAGCCGTGCCATCCGCCGGCATTGGATCTTGGACCTGAAGGAGCTCGCGGGCACCACCACGCTGGCCAACGGTGAATTCACCTACCTGTCGCTCAGCAACACGGACCTGTTTGCGCTTCCCGCCAACGATTTGTTCGACGTCCGGACCAACTACTTTGAGTCGCGCACCAGCGTCATCTGGCAGAAGAGCGAACGGCTGTCGTTTGATTTGGGCGGCGAAGGTTTTCTGGTCCGAAGGCAGTCTCTCGCGCTGGCAGGATTGGATGGCTACGGCGCGCGCGCCGGCCTGGCGTACCGGCTGACGCGGCGGCAGACCATTACGGCCGCGTACCAGCACATCTATTTCGATTTCCAACGCGCCTTCGGCAACGCCGGCGTCGACACCGCCGGGCTGGGCTATGCGGTGGCCCTGACGCGCCGGCTGGATTTCGCCATGCAAATCGGCGGCAGCCGCGTGGACACGCTGGGGCTGACGCGAGTGACGCTGGATCCCGCGATTGCCGCCGTTGTCGGCCAAAACATCGCCATTGTGACCTTTGCGCGTACCTCTTATATTCCCCTCCTGGAAGCGCGCCTCACGCAGCGCTTCAGGCATTCTGCGCTGCTCGCCGGCTACATTTCCGGCATCACACCGGGCAACGGCGTCTACCTCACCTCACGCCAGCGGGCCGCGACCGCCGGATTTACTTACGCTG
Organism: Bryobacteraceae bacterium; assembly: GCA_035632015.1. Taxonomy (GTDB): domain Bacteria; phylum Acidobacteriota; class Terriglobia; order Bryobacterales; family Bryobacteraceae; genus Palsa-89. Next base: position 47,736 of record DASQHQ010000161.1, on the reverse strand, counting down.
GCCTCGCTCGCTTCACGCTAGCCCTCAGCGCCAGTTACAACGATCTGTCGACCTTGGGACAAACTCTGCCGAATTACACCAATCTGCAGGGCGGCGGCGGCCTCACCTATCGATTGCTGGCGGATACCTACCTGGAACTGCGTTACGATTACCGGCACTACACCACGCAGCATCTGATCTTCCAAAAGGACTCGAACCGCGTGAGCTTCGGGCTGGCCTTCAGCCCTGGCGCCGCGCCTCTGGCAATCTGGTAGGAGTGTCCCCGCGAAGAATCCTGCTGATTGAGGACGAACTGGCTCTGGCGCAGCTACTCGAACGGTATCTGGTGCGGCTGGGCTTCGAGATCGACGCGGAGTCCACCGCCCAGGGTGCTCTAGCCAGACTCACTAGCCCCTCCAGCCGGTACGACCTGGTGGTGGCCGATATGGGTCTGCCCGATATGCCGGGCGAAGCGCTGCTAGCCAGGATCCTCGAACTCCAGCCGCAACTTCCGGTGCTGATCTGCAGCGGATCGGAGTTTTTCGTGGAAAGTTTGCCGGCCGAGCTGCAGCCGCGCGTGGCGTTTTTGCAGAAGCCCTTCCTTCCGAAAGAACTGGTCCAGAAGATCGAGCAAATGCTGGCGCACGGGACGGGCGGTGCTCCAGCGCACGAATAACGCGCCCGCTTATTCCACCGCCGCCGACAACGCCTGGTGCAGCTTCTCGGAAAAATTCTCGCCCGACTCCGACCATAGGCGCCGCGTGTCTACCGGCAGCGCGTCGTCCAGATCGTGAACCAGCTTGAGCAGGCTCTTGATGTTGGACTGGATCATTCGCAAGCTGCCCGGAAGCTCGGGCTGGGGGAGGAAATGCGCGTCGATGCCGAACTCGATGCGCAGCTGATCGTCGCTCTCATGCTCGAAGCCGGGACCGTAGCAGCACAGCGCCACGCGCACCGGGAGGATTTTCCATTCCTGTTCGTATTGCCACAGATCCCAAAACGTCTCCAACCGGTAGCAGGAGTCCGAATTCTCAAAGTCCTTGGCCGCCGCCAGCACGCCTTCCAGAGAGACAGGCGGCGAGAAGGGCGTCTCGAGTACCGGCGCCTCGTTGTAGTTCACCGCGATCACCCTGAAGGTAGACGGCTGGCGAGCGAGCCGCGAGTGCGGAAACAGGCACAGCAGCTTTTCGAAGTGCCGCAGCATGCTTGGCGGCGAGAAATTCCGGAGGCGGTAAGAAAGATAAAGTTGATCGGCCATGATGCGGCGCGCTTCTGTTACCATCGTACTGACTTTCCTTGGTGAAATCGCCGCTCGTCGCCATCTTCCTGATCGTATCGATCGATGTCCTGGGCCTCACTATCATCCTGCCGCTGCTTCCCTTCTATGCCGAGAAGATGGGCGCGACGCCGGCTGTGGTGGGTCTGCTGGTCTCCACCTATGCGCTGTGCCAGTTGATCGCCGGACCGATTCTCGGCCGGATGTCGGATCACATGGGCCGGCGGCCGCTGCTGCTGGTGAGCCAGCTCGGAACGTTCGCGGGCTTCCTCCTGCTGGCCTACTCGAAGGTTCTGTGGCTGGTGTTCCTGTCACGGATAATCGACGGGCTCACGGCCGGGAATCTCTCGCTGGCGCAAGCCTACATCTCAGATGTAACTAAGCCCGAGGAGCGCGCCAAGTCCTTCGCGCTGATTGGCATCGCGTTCGGCATGGGTTTCCTGATCGGGCCTGCGATCTCGGGCTTCCTCGCTCAGTTCAGCTATCAATACCCGATCTTCGCGGCCGCGACTCTATCGGCCGGCAGCATCCTGTCGACCTATTTCTTGTTGCCCGCCACACTGCCCGCGGCAGCCGACGCGGCCACGCCCCGCAAATTCACGTTGCTCGACTGGGGAAACTACGCCCGCTACTTCCGCGAGCCCGGCCTGGCGGCGCTGCTGTGGCAATTCTTCGCCTTCGCGTTCACGTTTTCGCTTTTCATGACCGGCTTCCCCCTCTTCGCCGAGCGCCGGTTTGAATGGCACGGTCACGCGTTCGGACCCAAGGAGGTGGGTTACGTCTATGCCTATCTCGGCGTGCTGGGCGTCATTCTGCAAGGCGGTCTGATGGGAAGACTGGTTAAGGTTTTCGGCGAAATGAGGTTGGTACGAGCCGGCTTTTTTCTAGCGATGGCCGGACTCGCCGCGCTCGGCTTCACGCACGGCATCCCGTTGCTGTTGGTGGTGGCCGCGGCGGCTTCCATCGGCACGGGCGTGAATCGGCCGGCGCTGACCAGCCTGATCACGCAAAAGGCCGGCCGCTCGGAGCAGGGCGTCGTGCTGGGCTTGACGCAGTCCTTGAACTCGATTTCCGCCATTTGCGCGCCGGCTGTGGCGGGGTTCCTGATCGATCATTCTCTGCTGGCCACCTGGGCGCTGCTGGCCGCGGCCATCAGCGGAGCGGCGTTGTTGCTCTAGCGGTGCGTGCTACTTCTCGGTCAGCGCGGCCACGCCCGGCAGCTCGATTCCGGCGAGAAACTCGAGCGACGCGCCGCCGCCGGTGGAGATGTGCGAGATTTTGTCCGCTACCCCCGCGGATTTGACGGCTTTCTCCGAGTCGCCTCCGCCAACGACGGAAACAGCGCCCGAGGCGGCCACGGCCTGGGCCAGCGCGACGGTTCCGCGATCGAACGGAGGCATCTCGAACACGCCCATCGGGCCGTTCCAGATAATTGTCTTGGCTTTGGCGATCGCGGCCGAGTAACTGGCCACGGTCGCCGGTCCGATATCCACGCCCATCATCCCGTCCGGAATTTGCGAAACCACCTGATTCGGCGCAGCGGCTTTCAGCTCGGCGGCCACCACGTGGTCACTCGGCAGCAGCAGCTTTCCGCCCGCGCGTGCCAGCAACTCTTTTGCCAGGGCGACCTTGTCGTCTTCCACCAGCGACTTGCCCACCGGCTCACCGCGCGCCTTCAGAAACGTGTAGGCCATGGCGCCGCCGATCAGGATCTGGTCCACGAACTTCATCAGGTTCTCGATCACTTCGATCTTGTCGGAAACCTTCGCACCGCCGAGAATCGCAATCGACGGCCGCTCCGGATTCTTGGTGGCCTTGTTCAGGTATTCCAGCTCTTTGTCCATCAGCAGCCCGGCCGCGGCCTGCGGCACAAACTGGATCATTCCCACGGTGGAGGCGTGCGCCCGGTGCGCCGAACCGAAGGCATCGTTCACGTAGACATCGCACAGCGCAGCGAGCTGTTTCGAAAAACCCGGATCGTTTTTTTCTTCCTCCGGATGGAATCGTAGATTTTCGAGCAGCAGAACCTCGCCCGGCTTGGGGCGCATCTTCTCAACCTCCGGCCCCACGCAATCCGGCGCCATCTTCACATCACGACCCAGCAGCGCCGCCAGCCGGGCTGCCACCGGCTTCAAGCTCATTTCCGGATTCGGCTTGCCTTTAGGACGTCCCAGGTGGCTGGCCAGAATCAACGCGGCACCGTGGTCGAGCGCGTAGCGTATGGTCGGGAGAGACGCGCGGATGCGCTTGTCGCTGGTGATCTCCTTTCCCCCGGAGCCAAGCGGCACGTTGAAGTCAACGCGGATGAAGACGGTCTTATTCTTGAGATCTAAGTCGCGAATCGAGAGCTTGGGCATGTGAGTTGAGGAACGGCGTCGCGCCGAGCCGCGCGAAGTACGTGGAAGCGCGGCGCTCCTCCACGATCCGAATTTTGATGCTAGCACGCGTGGTGCTAGGCTGCCTCTCGCGGCAGTGCCGCCACCAACCTGGCGCACAGACGCGTCCGCGCCGCGACGTCGAGCGGCCGCGCCCAGTCGAATCCGAGCGCCTTCCAGTCCGGATCGTCGGGGTCCAGACCGAGCGACTCGATGTAGTAGCGGTCCACCACCAGGTATGGGTTGCGATAGGCCAGCAGGTATCCTCCGCCGCTTTTTCGGATCGCGGCGGCCTCGGAATGGATCTTACACCAATTGTTGAGATGTGTGCCGCATCTGGCTGGACACAAAAGGCTTCCAAAACAGCCGGAATGCGCTTTGCCGGTCAGGACAGCCTTCATTTCGGGCCAGCTCGCAAACCCGAGTTCGACGGCGATCGCGGTCAGACAATGGCGCCGGCGCACAAGCGTGGCGAGCGGTTCAGCCGGGGCGCGGCGAAGTTCGGGCAGCACCTGCAAACGCGCCAGCGCACGGGTGTCGCCTGCCTGGGCTTTCTTGTGAAGTAATTCGGCGCGAATCTTCAACTCGCGCATGGGATCGGTCATTGCAGTCTCCTATCGCCGGCCGGCGCCCGCTCCATCGGCCAGCAAGAAAGTGCAATGTTTTCGAAACAGAATTCGCCAGGGTGAAAGCTTCTTTCGGCGGGAAGGCGCCCCTGGGCACCTGTTGACCAGGATACCGGGTGTCCCGGCGGAGTTGCAACTCAATTCGATGAACCCAGCAAGCCGTACGCCACCAGCGCGCCTTGCGTTCCAGCATAGACCTTGCCGTTGGCCACCGTCGGCACCGTGAATTTCACGTATGCGCCGAGCGCGTCGCGCGCGACGTTCTGATTGCTGTTGTAAAGTTCGTTGGCCAGATTCGAGGCATCGTAAGCACGCAGCGTTCCGGAGGATTCCAGAATCCAGGCGATTCCGTTTGACGAACCATTGGCTGAGATGGTCGGCACGCAGCCGGGGTAATCGAAAAACTCTTGCGACTGCGATGAGGGACTCGATGCCAGCGTCGCGTTCGACAACGGGAACGCTTTCAAGTTGTTGCCGGAGCCGCAGAAATACACAGTCTGGTTGAAGTAGGCCGGGTTTCCAAACTGCCCGCCGATTGCGTCCGCGAGCGAGCCCACGATCTGGCTGTCCGATCCGGCTTGCCACTGCCCCAGGTTGTCGCGATCGAGAACGTAAATGCGGCCTTCCTTGCCCGCGCCGACCATTAAGTGCGGATGGTCCGGGCTGCCCGCGTCGCCCGGAAGCAGCGCAACGCCGGCCGATCCTACATCGGTATCGGTGTCGTTCAGATCGCCGGCATTGAATGGCGCGAAGTAATCCAGTACCTGCAATCCGCCGGCGCTCGAGAGCTTGATATAACTCTCGCCCAAGTCGACGCCGCCGTCTTCGGCGTCAAATGTTCCGTTGCCCGCTACCAGATAAATGTTGCCGGCGGAGTCTGCTGCCGGCGCCGCGCCACCGGCCCAGAACGAGCCGGCGTTCCCATCCGGCGTGTTGTTGTAAACCGCGACCTGTTCAAGCGTCGTCGCATCATAGCCAATCAGCCAGCCGTGATACACATACCCGTCGCAGTGCGACGCCCAGGCCGTGTAAACCACGCCGTTGAGCAGCAACAATCCGGGACGCTGCTTGTAGCGCATGGGCGAGAACACCACCGTGTCGACGCCTTCGCCCGTTCCGGGGAATGACGCCTGGATGGTTACCGGACTGCCCGGGCGCTCCGCGCCGCTGGTCACATCCAGCGCGTGGAGCTGGTGCACATAGGAAGGCGGATCGCCGTTGATCTTCGTCATGGCCACAACGTAGATCGTGCCGCTCACCGGATCGATCACCGGCGTGCTGGTGATGCCGATCTCCGGCACGATCTGGTCGCAATCCACATCTTCCCTGGGCACGGTGGTGATCGTGGGCGGGTCTAGAAAATTCACTTGCCACAGCGGCGCCGAGTTTGGTCCCGCGTTGTCATCGGCATCGAAAGCATACACGCTGTCGTGCTCGGTCGCGACGAAAACCACATTGTGAACGCCCTGCCCCGCCATGTTCACGCCCGCCAGATAAAGTGGCTGGCCGTAGATATATCCGTCCACCGGCTGCGAGAACAATTCCCCAAATTGCCTGGAATTGACGTTGGCCGGCGCGAGCAGCGTTTCGTTCAGATTCGCGCCGGCGCGAGTGTTGTCGTACTGGTATGTGAGGACGTTGACCTGCGCGGCCAGCGGAAGCGCGATCGCAAGCAAAAGACTCCTGCCCACAGCTAGACACTATGTTAGCTGAGACCAGCGTGGCGCGCGCACTCGTGCGTGCCGCGTCGGCACTGTCCAGAAGACGCGCACAACGGAACGCCGCGGCAGCGTTTTCTCCTTTCAGGGAGGACGCCGTGGCGTCCTGTGCGCTCGTGCCGACGCCTGGCCTGAGCTGAAAAAATCTCGAGGCGTTCACACGAGTGTGAACGCGGCATGCACGAGTGCGTAAGCCACGTCACACCCAACAGCATTGGTGCGGACGCCTGCTCCTATAATGAGGAGGGACTACTATGACCGGCGCACAAGCAAAAACCACTCACTACCGTGATCTTTACATCGGCGGCCAATGGCTGCCGCAGTCGGGAAAACATTCCATCGACGTGCTCTCGGCGTCCACCGAAGAAGTCATCGGTTCAATTCCCGAAGGCACACCCGAAGACGTCGATCGCGCGGCCCGAGCGGCCCGCAACGCCTTCGACCACGGCTGGAGCCAAACGACGGTTCAGGAACGTGCCGACTGGCTGCGCAAACTTTCCGGCGCGCTCAAGGAACGCGGCGAGCAGATCGCCAAAACCATCGCGCAGGAAGTCGGTTCGCCGATTTCCATGGCCACCAGCATCCAGGCCGGGCTGCCGGTCATGGTGACGAGCACCTACGCGCAGTTGATCACGGAACTCAAGCTCGAACAGGAGATCGGAAACTCGCTGGTGGTGCGCGAGCCCTACGGCGTAGTGGGCGCCATCACGCCTTGGAACTATCCGCTGCACCAGATCATGGCCAAGGTCGCGCCGGCGCTTGCGGCCGGTTGCACGGTGGTTCTGAAGCCGAGCGAGGTGGCGCCGCTCAACGCCTTTCTGCTGGCCGAAGCCTGCGAGGCCATCGGGCTGCCCGCCGGCGTCCTCAACATTGTCACCGGCTATGGTCCCGTCGTGGGCGAGGCGATCGCGTCGCATCCTATGGTGGACATGGTCAGCTTCACCGGATCGGTCCGTGCCGGAAAGCGCGTCGGCGCGCTCGCGGGCGAAGGCATCAAGAAAGTCACGCTGGAGCTCGGAGGCAAATCCGCTTTCGTGGTCCTGGACGATGCGCCCTTCGACAAAGCGATCCCGGCCGGCGCGCGCAACGCGATGCTCAACTCCGGCCAGACCTGTTCGGCCTGGACCCGCATGGTGGTCCCGCGCAGCCGTTATCAGGAGGCGCTCGATCTGGCTAAGCAGGCCATCGGGTCGCTGAAAGTGGGCGATCCGCTCGACCCCGCCACGCGCCTCGGCCCGCTCATCTCCAGCACACAGCGCCAGCGCGTCGAGGGCTATATCGCCAAGGGCAAACAGGAAGGCGCGCGCGTCATCCTGGGGGGCGGCCGGCCCGCAGCGTTCAGCAAAGGCTACTACGTCGAGCCCACTATCTTCGCCGACGTGCAGTCCAAGATGACCATCGCGCAAGAAGAAATTTTCGGACCGGTTCTTTCGGTATTGCCGTACGACACCGAAGATGAGGCCATCCGCATCGCCAACGACACCATCTACGGGCTGGCCGGCGGCGTCTGGTCCGGTGATTCAGAGCGCGCCCTGCGTGTGGCACGCCGCATCCGCACCGGCCAGGTGGACGTGAATGGCGGCAGGTACAATCCGCTGGCTCCGTTCGGCGGCTACAAGCAATCCGGCATCGGGCGCGAGTTGGGCATGTTCGGCCTGGAAGAATATTTCCAGATCAAGTCCATCGCGCGCTAGTCATGAAAGCCTTAGGTGTTTTCTTTGCTGCTGGGCTGGCCTGCTGGTCCCAGAATGCTTCGCAACCGCAGCAGCTCGCGCATTTCCACCACGTTCATCTCAACGCCACCGATCCGGCCGCAGCCATCAACTTCTACGCCTCCAAGTTCGATTGCGAAAAGGCCAGCTTCGCCGGGCTCCAGGATGCGGTCTGGGCGCAGAAATCCTGGCTGCTGTTCGCGCAGGTCAACGCGCCGCCGAAATCCGAGGTGACCTCCGCCATCTGGCACATCGGCTGGGGCGCGGAGAACATGCAGGAAACCTACCAGAAGCAGCTCGACATAGGCACGAAGTTCGCGACCCCGCTCACCGACATCAGCGACATCGGCGGCGGCCACGCCATGGGCGTTTTCTTCTATGCTTACGTCGACGGGCCGGACCATCAGCTTATCGAGCTGAACACCGCCAATCATCATCACTTCGGCCACATCCACATGCTCAGCAAGGACCCGATCGCGGCCGGCGAATGGTACATGAAAGAGTTCGGCCTCTCGCGTCTCGGCCGCGGCGCTCCGTCGCACGAGCCTCGCATGTATCGGGGATTTCAGATCGGGCCCTCGATGTCCCTGATGATGGACAACGTCAACATCATCATTTATCCGATGGAGTACGCCAAGACGCAGTGGCCCGAACTTTGGAAGGACCGCACCGATTTCGAATCCACGCGCGGCCACGTCACCGATCACATCGGCTTCGGCGTCGACAATCTGGATGCAACGCTGGCGCGGCTGAAAAGCGACGGCGTGAAAGTGACCGACGAGCCGCGCTCGGTCGCGGGCGGCAAGGTCCGCTTCGCCTTCATCGAAGGCCCCGACCACGTCCGCGTCGAGCTGGTGGAAGGCCAAGCCCGCAAGGAATGACGTGGCGCACGCACTCCTGCGTGCCGCGTTCGCGCTCCTGCGAACGCCAGTGGCCGTTTTCCAACGACCAGCATTACCTCTGAAACATCACCTTCCCACCCACGATCGTGTAGTCTACCTTCGCCGAAGGAATCTCATCTTCCGGAATCGTCAAAATGTCCTTCGACAGCACCGTCACGTCCGCCAGTTTGCCTGCCTTCAGCGACCCCTTGGTCTCTTCCTCGAACGCCGCGTATGCGTTGTTCACCGTGTACGAACGCAGCGCCTCGATCCGGCTCATGCGCTGGTCCGGAAAAAACACCGACCCATCCTTCAGCTTCCGGCTCACCGAAGCATAGAACGACGCGATCGGATCCACGTCCTCCACCGGCGTGTCGGTCCCGTTCCCGACCACGGCGCTGGACTTGATGAGCTTCTGCCAAACATACGCGCCTTCCTCGGCGCGCTTGAACCCCAGGCGCGCCAGCACGTAGGGCGCATCCGAAGTGCAATGAATCCCCTGCATCGCCGCAATCACTCCCAACGCCGCGAAGCGCGGAATATCGGCCGGGTTCAAATGCTGCGCATGCTCGATGCGCCAGCGCAGCGTCTTTCCGTTCTTCTCGGGATGCTCCTTGAACACCGACTCGTACAGATCCAGCACCTCGCGATTGGCGCGATCGCCGATCGCATGCACGCAGAGCTGAAACCCGTTGGCGATGGCCAGCTCCGCGGTCTTGCGGATGTCGGCCGGATCTTCCGTATGCAAGCCGTACCGGTTAGGCGCGTCGGCCGGCAGGTCCGAGTATGGCTCCAGCAGCAACGCCCCGCGCGATCCCAGCGCGCCATCGATCTGCCGCTTGATGGCTCGCACCGTAAGATGCTGGTCGCCCGCTCCGGTGATGGAGTACTCGCGCAGCCTCGGCGCGATATCCGCATTGGCCTGCCGCAGCATCACCCACAGCCGCAGGTCGAGCTTCCCTTCCCCAGCCAGCCTCTTGAACAGATCGATGGTCGCCATCGGGGAGCCGGCGTCCTCGAAGGTCGTGATCCCTTTCGAAAGACACTCGCGCGCCGCCAGCTCCACCTGCCTGCGCGCTTGGGCATCCAGTTGCGCCGGCCCCAACTTCGATCGGTACGACGCCAGCGCGCGATCTACGAGCCTTTGCGCCTGTTCGTTCAGCAGCCCGGTCGGGTTCCCCGCGGCATCGCGCAGAATCTGGCCGCCTGGCGGATCGGGCGTGTTCTTGCCGACGCCGGCCAGCCGCAACGCTTCGGCGTTCGCAAATCCTGCGTGCCCGCTGGCGTGAATCAGCCACACCGGATTGCGCGGCGAAACTTTGCTGAGCGCGTCATGCACCGGAAACCCAAGCACGTTCGGCGACGGCGCCTGGTCCCACTTGGCCTGATGAAACCCGCGCCCCAGGATCCACTCGCCGGGTTTCGCCTCGCGCGCCGCTGCCGCCACCATGGCGACGATTTCATCCCAATTCCTGGCGTCACGCAGATTCAGCTCCATCTTGAAGGAACCCAGCGCCATGAAATGCCCGTGTCCTTCAATGAACCCTGGAATCGCGAGCCGCCCGCCCAGATCGATGACCTTCGTTGCCCGGCCGGCGTAGACCTGAATTTCCTGATTGCCGCCCAGCGCGACAATTTTTCCGCCGCGCGCGGCCAGCGCCTGCACCACCGGGGCGGAACTCTCCAGCGTAACGATCTTGCCGTTGCGCAAGACCAGGTCCGCCGGCTGCGCCGCGGCGAATCGCAGGCTCAATAGCAGCGCTGCACAGCCGGCCGGCCGGAATGGAATTACAATCATAATTGCTCGTCGCGGAGGATTCGCCCCATTATGGCGTGCGCCGGAAGATCGGATCAACTGGCGCGGCGGGCACAGGAGGAAATCATAGACATGAACTGCACCCGACGTGAGTTGCTCACCGCAACGGGCTCGGCCGCGCTGCTGTCCCGGTCTCGAGCTCTGGCCGCGCCCAGCCTGCCCGCCAAGTCGATGCAAGGCGCGTTCATCATTCTTTCGACGCCCTACACGTCCACGAAAGACGTCGACTGGGAAGATCTGGCCAACGAAGTGGGTTACATGGATCAGTTCGGCGTCCACGGTTTGGTCTGGCCGCAGCTTTCGAGCGAGCTGCTCCAACTGAGCAAATCAGAACGCTTGCAGGGCATGACGATACTCGCCAAAGAGCGCCAGGGCAAACGGCCGGTGTTAGTGCTCGGCGTCCAGGGCGACGATACGGCCGAGATGCTGGAGTACGCCGAACACGCTGAAAGCCTCGCGCCCGACGCCATGATCGCCATCCCGCCCAAGAAGGCCAAGTCCATGGACGACTACCGCGATTACTTCCGCGCGCTCTGCAAATTAACCAAGCGTCCGGTGTTCATCCAAACCTCCGGCGGCGCACCCAACCTCGCGCCCAGTATCGACATGATGCTCGGCCTGGCGCGCGAGTTCCCTAACTTCGGCTACGTCAAGGAAGAGCACGACCCGGTAGTCCCGCGCATGAAGGAACTGATCGCGCACCGGCCCGACCCGATCAAGCGAGTCTACGGCGCGCATTTCGGCAACGGCTTGCTGTACGAAATGCGCCTGGCCTCGGACGGCGTCATCACGGGCGGCGCCATGTACGGCGACATTTACGCCCGCCTCTGGGAGCTGCACCAGCAAAACAAAGTTGAAGAGACGCGTGATCTTTACAGCAAGCTGCTGCTCATGCTGAACCTGGATCAGGAAATTCCAGGGGCGCGGCTCTACATCCTGAAAAAACGCGGCATCTTCAAAACGAGTATGTCCCGCCAGCGCGAATACAAACTGAGCGCGGACGAAATCGCCGAAATTGAGTACCGCTTCGACTCGCTAAAGCCATACCTGAAGACCTAGCGTGGTGCACGCACTCCTGCACGCCGCGTTGCGCACCTCCAGAAAGCGCACCACGGGACGCCGCGGCAGCATTGCTGGTGCGAAAGGAGGCAGCCGTCTGTGCGCTCGTGTACGCGACCATCGAAAAACTTCTCCGCCCAGCAGCCGGCATAATACGCCTCAGGCTCTCATCGTCAGGCTGGCACGCTGGCCTGATCCTGCTCACGGGCGATCTGCGCTGGCCGCCGCAAACATCTGCGACGCGAGTTCATTCGTGCGATGCGATCGGCGGCCCAAACTCCGCCGCCTTGGGATGGTGCGCGTGCGGCTCCACCTCCTTCGGCATGATGTGAAACACATCCAAACCGGCATGAAACCGCCCGTCCGGCAGCCGCCGGCAGTAGCGCACGGTCGCGAACGCCACGTTGAAATCGCCTTCCACCGTCACGGTCTCGCCGGTCTCTAAGGGGTCCGTCATCTCCAGTCCGATGCCACGCGTCGACAGATCGGCGATCACCGCATCCCGCCGGTCCGCTAAACTGCCCGCGCAAATCCATACTTCCTGAGTCACGGGAAATCGGTTGGCGGTGCGCGGATCGCATTCCTCCCGGTTCGAGATCGCAATACAGGCTTCGTATTCCTTCTCCTTCCGACGGCAGGAAACAATCTCACCTTCGCAGCTGGCCGCGCCAAAATCGACGGAGACCGCGCTCCTTTCCGCCAAAGGCTGTTTGACAAGAATCGACAGGGCACTAGGCTGCACATCCTGAATGACGCCGACCAGGCTGGTACCGGATGTTTCGATCCGCACGCACACGCCGCGGCCCAACGAGGAATGCGCGTCTTGATTCTCTTCCGGGCGTTGCTCGCTTCTTTGTCCAGAGGCGGGCGCCGCAACACATACTGACTCGTGGTGGAGTTGCATCATCCGCTATGTTGCATCCGAGGGGCCAATCCTGTGCCGTTCGAGTGCGCCGAAGTTCACATTGTTGACTTCATTGAGTCTGAGCGTTTCGCACTTCCGCGGGCGTCCTGCGCGGAGCGTTTTTCTACGGCGAGCACCCTAGGAACTTCTGAGTTGAACCCATTAAGCACTAAAGCGCTGCCCGAATGCCTGGGTGCGCGGCATAACCCACTTCATCGAAGCTCACCAGGGTAAATCCCGACTGACTCTTCGCACACGGACCGCTGCGGAGTCCTTACACTTGTCCTTCGTTGCTTGGTCGGAGACGCACTTTGGAAAAGCTTCCCTGGCTCGAATACACCGGACAAGCCACGCCGGATCTAATCGCTTGTCAACGCAGGCATCGGATCGACTCGCTGCAGTGTGCGTTCGAGGAGGGCATTCAGCCCAAGCTCGGCCCGAGCATCACCGACCAAGCCGGTGCCCCGTTCGCACTCACGCTCACCGCCGGGCACTACTTCAACATCGGCTTCAGGTACCGCAACACGGTCTGCGCCACAATCGCATTTCCCTCCGCAGTCGGATGCAGCCCATCCCGCTGCATCAGCCCGCGCCTGGTGGCGACGCCCTCCAGCAAGAACGGAATCCTCGTCAGTTTGTACCGCGCCGCCAAATCCTGATAGATCTTTTCGAACGACCTGATGTACTCCGGCCCGTAGTTCGGCGGCAGCGTCATCCCGGCCAGCACCACTGCCGCGCCCGACTCGCGCAGCGTCCGAACGATCTGCTCCAGGTTCGCGCGCGTGGTCTCGATCTGCAGTCCCCGCAATCCATCGTTGCCGCCAAACTCGACGATCACGATGCGCGGCTTGTAGCCGAGCACTTCGCTCAACCGGTTCACGCCGTCGGTGGTGGTGTCGCCGCTGACGCCCTCATTCACCACGCGCCACTTCAAACCCGCGCTGTCCAGATCTTTTTGCAAGAAATCCGGATAACTGTTGCCGGGCTCGGCGCCGAATCCGGCTGTCAGGCTGTCGCCGAACGCCACCATGACCGGCCGATCGTCCGGAGTTGCCGGCTTGGCCGGGGCAGGTTTCGGCTGGACCGCCTCTGTTCTGGCGTCCGCCGGCTCATTCTTCGATCCGCCGCAACCAACTTGGAGTAAACCGAATGTCAGCGCCAGACATCCAACTGAGAAGATGATCCGCACCCAATGCCATAATAGAAAATTGCAGGACGAATCAGCGCGAACGCCGGCCATCCGGGTGTCGGCTCTCACCAAGAGCATCCAGACCGCAACTCATAAAGTCGACATCCTGCGCGGACTCGACTTCGAGATTCAGCGCGGCGAGTTCGTCGCCATCATGGGTCCGTCCGGCAGCGGCAAGAGCACGCTGCTGGGCCTGCTGGCCGGTCTGGACAGTCCGAGTTCCGGCCAAATCACTTTGGACGGCGAGGACATCACGGGCTTGGACGAAGATCACATGGCTATGCTGCGCGGGCGAAAAGTGGGCTTTGTCTTCCAGTCTTATCATCTGCTCCCCACGCTGACGGCCGAAGAAAACGTCCTGCTACCTTTCGAGCTGACCGGCGGCTCGGGACCGGAAGGGCCCAAGCGCGCGCGTGAGCTTTTGGAAAGCGTCGGCTTGCTCGACCGCCGCGATCACTATCCGGTGCAGCTTTCCGGCGGCGAACAGCAGCGCGTCGCGCTGGCCCGAGCGTTCATGGTGCGCCCGCCCATCCTGCTGGCCGACGAGCCGACCGGAAATCTAGACACGCAAAACGGCCAGCACATCCTGGAACTGCTGATTTCTCTGAATGAGCGCGAGGGAACAACACTGGTGCTGGTCACGCACGACCCGGCGTTGTCCAGCCGCGCCAGCCGCCGCATTCTGCTGCGCGATGGCCTGATCGTGAGCGAGGACTAAGGAGCGCGCATGCGATTCTCGTGGTCCACTGCTTTGAAGATCGCCGGGCGCGAAGCGCGGGCGTCTTCCTTCAAGTTCCTTTTCGTTGTCCTCGCGGTCGCGGTTGGAATCGGCTCCCTGACCGGCGTGCGCGGATTCAGCCGCGCGTTTCACCAGATGCTCACCGACCAGGCGCGCACCCTGATGGCGGCCGATCTCTCCGTGCGAGTCTTCGACCTGCCCACGCCCGAGCAGGACACCGTCCTGAACGATCTCGCCCGCAGCGGCGTGGAGCACACCTGGATCACCGAAACGTTGACCATGGCCTCCGGCGGCGCAGCCCAGGCTCCCATGCTGGTTTCCGTCAAGGCGGTGGATCCAAAACTCTATCCTTTTTACGGCGAAATTCGTCTGGCTCCGCCGGCGCGCCTTTCGAGCGCTCTGACCGCGGACACCATCGCGGTTTCCGACGACATTCTCATGCGGCTCAACGTCAAGGTGGGCGACACGCTGCGCCTGGGCGGCCAGCCGTTCCGCATCATCGGCCAGGTTGCCTTCGAGCCCGACCGCATGCTGGGCACCTTGAATGTGGGCCCGCGCGTGATGATGACGCGCGAAGGTCTGGACCGCACTGGCCTCATGCTCCCCGGCAGCCGCGCCGCCGAGCGCTTCCTCTTCCGGCTCGATCCGGGCTCGCCCGGCATCGAGCAGGTACGCGCGGATCTCAAGAAGAATTTTCCGGACGCCCTCATCGTCGACTATCGCGAATCGCACCCCATCATCACCACCAGCCTGAATCGCGCCACCATGTTTCTCAGTCTGGTGAGCCTGATCACCCTGATCGTCGGCGCGATCGGCGTCGCGACGGCCATTCACGCGCACATCCAGCAACGCCTGGATTCGATCGCGATCATGAAATGCCTGGGCGCGCGCTCGCGCCAGTTGATGCGGATCTATCTTATTCAGACCCTAGCCCTCGGCTTCACCGGCGGGCTGGTGGGCGTCGCGCTCGGCTTCCTGGTGCAAAGAGCGTTCCCGCGGTTCCTCGCGCGTTACTTCGAGCTGCTGCCTTCGCCGCGGCTGGACTTCGTTACCGCCGCGCAGGGGATTGGGATCGCGATCCTCGCGACTCTGCTTTTCACGCTGCCGCCATTGCTGGGGATTCGGCGCATCCGACCCAGCCTCATCCTGCGCCGGGAAATGGCGGAAGCCAGGCCCAATTGGCGAGCCCGGTTGATTGAGGAGCGCGCCTCTATTGCCGCCGGCGCTTTGATCGTCATTGGATTCGGCGGAATCGCCATGTCGTTCACCGCCGGAACCCGCGCGGACATGTGGAAGATCGGTGAATACTTCACCGGAGCGCTGGCCGGCGGCTTGGCCGCTCTCAGCGCCATCGCCTGGTTGATGCTGCGCGGATTGCGAGCGCTCGGCCGGCGCAGCCTTCCCACTTCCCTCCGCCACGGCATCGCGAACCTGTACCGGCCCGGCAATCATGCGCAAACCGTCCTGGTGGCGCTCGGAATCGGCGTTATGTTCACGCTCACCGTTTACCTGGTGGAGCGCGGCGTGATTGCCCAGATGCATCGCACCGCTCCGCCGGGCATGCCGAACGTTTTCCTGCTGGACATCGCGCCCAAGGACCGGGACGCCGTCCTCGCTCTGGTGAAGCAGCAGCGCGGCGTCGAAGGCGCGCCGGATCTGATGGGCACCGTCGCCGCAAAATTAGTAGAGGTTGACGGCCGCGACGTTCTCAGGCTTCCGCTCAAAGGCTGGACGCGCCGGTTCCGCACCGCGCGCGCGGTCACGTCTGCCGGCGCAATGACCAGCTACGTTGAAGTGGTTCAGGGCAAGTGGTGGGATGCCACAAACACCCCCGCCAGCGCGGAAGTCTGCGCGTCCGAGGAGGCCGCGAAGGCGCTCGACCTCGAACTCGGCTCGATGACACGCTGGTCCATCGGCAGCAAGGAATTTTCCGCCCGGGTGGTCTGCATCCATCGCATCGATTCGGTTCACTTGGTGAGCCGCGTGGAATTCATCTTCAGCGACCGCGCGCTGGACGGATTTCCGCTGATCTACTACGGAAGCCTCCGCGCCGACCCGTCCGCGGTGCCCGCTTTTCAGGAGGAGCTGTACCGCCGTTTTCCGACTGTGACAGTAGTGAACCTGGCGGATGTGCTACAGCTCTTCCAGGGCGTGGTGGACCAGATCGCGACCGTAATCCGGTTCATCTCGCTGTTTGCGATTCTGGCGGGCGCAATCATTCTGTCGTCGAGCGTGGCTGGCACGCGCTTCCGGCGCATGCGCGAGGTCGTGATTCTAAAGACGCTGGGAGCGACGCGCTGGCGCGTCGGCCGGATTTTCTCGGTCGAGTTCCTGATTCTCGGCGCGGTTGCCGGAACCATGGGCAGCCTGCTCGCCAACGGTTTTGCGAATCTGCTGCTGAAACGTCTGCTGGACGCGCGCATGTCGTTTCCGATCTTACCGAGCCTGTTCGCCGTGATTGCGACGGCGCTGATCGCGAACGCCGCAGGCTGGATGGCCAGCTTCCGCATCCTGGGCCAGAAGCCGCTGCAGATTCTGCGCGAAGAATAGCCGTGGCGCACGCACTTCTGCGTGCCGCGTTCGCACTCGTGCGAACACCTGGTTTCCGGGGCTGCCCCGGCTGTCGCCACGAAAGTCCTCAACCAGCTTGGAGCGCCTTGGCCGCTTTTCGCACTTCGGCTTGCGGCAGGTAGATCACGGCGCCATAGCGGCCACCGCCGCCGCAGACCGCTTGCACCGCGCCGACATTGATTCCGGCCGCCGCCAGCGTCGCAAGAATATCGGCCACCGCTCCGGGGCGGTCCTTGCCGTTGACAAAAAACGCGCTCTGTTTGGGCGCCAGTGCCAGGCCGGCTTTCCTGGCCGCCTTTGCGAAGCCGGCGCTCGTTTCAGGAATCATCTCGAGCTGGGCCTTTTCCGGGCCCGACGGATACGCCCACAGAGCGATCAGGTTGACGCCCGCCTCACGCAGCGCCCCGAGCACACGCGCACCTTCCCCGACCTTGTCAGGAATCGAGGCCGAGTACTGATCCACCTTGATGACGGTTTCTTTCATGGCCGGCTATTCCTTCCATGCACCCAGCAACCGCCGCAGCAGGACCAGTTGCCCGATGTGATACGCGTTATGATCGCCCACCAGCAGCGCCTCGCGCAGTAGCGTCTGGCCGTCGCCGTGTGGAATGCGCGCGAACAGGTCCTTTTTTTTGTCGGCGACCAGCCTGGCCATCGCTTTCAGGTCGGATCGGAAACTTCGGATGCTGTTGTTCCACGCCGCCGGGCTGGGCGGAGCTTCGCTCTTCGGCCAGTAGCCATCGGGCCACTGCGGTGAAACGTGTTTGGCGTTGCGGCTGAATTCAAGAATGTCCCATTGGGCAATGCGCAGGTGTTCGAGCAACTGCCAGGCGGTGTGCGGCGCTCCCTTGGGCTTCTTGCCGCGCAGGTTGGAGGGGAAATTGCCGACCGCTGCGTCGAAGTCGAGGTGCGCATGTCCGCCGCGCATCAGATTCAGCACGTGCTGCCGCAGCGCGTCTGATTCCTTCATCGCCGCCATTGCTATTTGTTTTCGGCTTTCCGCGCCGTTTTCGCGGCGGGCTTGCGGGCGGCCGGCTTGGCGAGCTCCGCCGGTTTCTGATTCCAGAAATCGGGATCTGCCGCGGCAATATCCTTCGAGACGTAGCTCATTTTGGGATTGATCACGAACAACAGCGCTTCTGCGCTGGCGATGTTGTCCCGGATGGCTTTGAGGAAGCGCGCCGCGCCGGAGTCGCCCATGGCTTGCAGCATCGCGCGGGAACGTTCGTCCGCGGAGTCCAGCGCCTTCAAGGAGGCCGACGGCTCAAACAGGAGATAGGTTCCGTCCGGCATTCCGGAGACCACCTGGTAGACCGCCACCGGTTGATCGTTAATGGACTTTTGCGAGGCGTCCACCGCCATGTGGCCGATCTCGGCGAACTCCTGGTCGTGCCCGCTTTGTACGCGCATCATTGTGACGTTGAAGTAGCGCGCCTTGGGCAGAGCCTGCATCATCTCTTGCCCGTGAAAGCTGAGATCCGGCTGATAGACGGCGATCCAGGACCGGCTGCCCGATATGAACTCCGCGTCCAGTGCTTCGAGCGTCTCGAACTCGGGCTTATCCAGCGCCGCCTCGGCCTTTGCGATGGAATCGAATGAATCGTGCGCTTCCAGGAACCACGCCTGCGGCGTGCCGGTCAGCGTCGTCATGCCCAAAATGTTCGCCGGATACTGCGCCTTCGCGGCCGCTTCCATGAAGGAGGCCTCGGATTTTTCATGTCCCGGCCCTTTGCCTTCCTTGACGTCCTCGCGGAAAATGCGAAGCACTTTCGGCGGGTCGGGGGCTGGCTGCGCGAAAAGCGCGCCCGCCGGGCACAGCATTGCGATTCCCGCAATAGAGAGAAGAGTTCGTCTCATCGTTCCTCCTACAGACTTTGATTGTACAGGCTCGCGCCTCGACCCGGCCGCCGCCCGCGCTACTTGGGATAGCCTGGAGTAGCCTTCACTTCGGCGATCTGCTTGTCGTGCCGCTCGGTGTGCAGCGGAATGTAAATGAGCCACTGGTAGCCGTTCAGCGTGCCGAAAACGGGGAACGGATTGTCGACCGTATGTTCTTTCAATGGGGCGCCGGTGTCACGCGCAAATTTCACGATGGAGGCGCGCTGGGTTTCGAAGCGCTCCTTGACCTGCGCGCGCGTGAGTCCGGTCCTCGGAACCAGCGCCTCGGGCGCCTGCGCCTTGCCGAGCCGCGGCGCCAGCACGCGCTCGAGCAGCTCGGTTTTGCCCTTGGTCTGTTCCTCCCAGGCAGCATTCACAGGCGAGGACATGGCCTGCTGGACATTCCCAAACAGCATGGCCTCGGCGAGCACGATGTGCTCGGCGGTTTCCCCGACCGACCAGCGCTCGGGCGCCGGCTTCCATTTCCACTGTTCGTCGCTGACGCCGTCGATGGCGGCCAGAAACTCGCGGTGCGACTCGTCGAGCCAGTTCAGAACCTTGGTTCGCTCTTCAGCCGTCATGTGGGGATCGGCGGCGCACAGCGGCAGGGAGACGAGAAGAGACAGCAGCGCGAGCCATTTCATGGTGTCTAACAGGGTAGCGCGGAAGCTGCGGGCGCGTCTGTACCCAGCGTACCAGGAGGCAGCCCGGGCGACCGAGGGAGAGCGTTAAGACTGATCGACGGCCGCGTCTAACCGCTTCTTGATATTTCGATTGCGAGACATTTCGAATGTATCGTCTCAATGGCGTGATCGTGCGGCGATTTGACCGGACGAATCATCACGGACAGCATCAGCGGATGCAGGTATACATCGAGGACGCTGTCTGGAAGGTGCTCCGGCAAAGGCCAAACAATCCCATTGCAGCCTATCGGAGCTGGCGCGAAGGGCTGTGTGCGAGAAAATATCTTCCCGAGCATCTCGGCGGAGAGGCGCGCTGCTCGGTGTGGTGGGTTTGTGGAAAAACCGAACCGACCTTCCCGATGCGCAGACTGATCTGCGGCGATTGAGAAAGGATCGTAGTTCTGAACGAGTCTGAAAATGGACCAGCGTCTCCCTGGCGCCAGGGAGTCAACACCGCTGGCGCCAATGACCAAACCGACCAGGGTAAAGCGAGCGGCTTCCTCCGGTGGCTGTACGTCTCTCTTCATCTCCTAACGATTCGCCTTCTCGTGCGTTTCTTCCCTGCGGCGGGATTGGACGTCGGAGAACGGTGCGCGCTGCACTAGTTCAGTGCCAGCCGGCTCTCTCAGGACGTGCCCAAACGGCTGTGCCGCTAACGAATTTGTCAATTGGTCGCATACAATTGGAAGAGCAATGCGCTTTCAGAAGGTTTACTTAGAGAACATCCTTTCGTTCCGGAATGCGCTCCTTCCCGACTTAGGCTCGGTCAATATACTGATTGGGCCAAACGCGTCGGGAAAGTCGAACCTCCTAGATGCGCTGAGCCTCCTCCAAGCGGTTCCGACAAACAACCTGGCAGGGCCGATTTCGCGAGGTGGGGGGATTCAGGAGTGGCTTTGGAGGGGGCAGGGCTCAAACACTGGCATTGCAACGATTGAGTGCGATTTAGAAGTCGAGAAAAGCCGCGTTCCTCTCCACTATCTCCTTTCCATACAAGAAGCGAATCCATTCACAATTCGCGAGGAACGCCTCATTCCTCTCACGCGAGGAGCCAATTCCGCACGCCCTTTCTTTGATCGTCACAACGGAAGAATCGTCTTCAGTGGCAGGGTCAATGAAATTGGAGACCAGATTCCTTCAGCAGAATCGGCCCTTTCGAGCTTTCGGGATCCAACCAAAAAGCGCGAGTTGACGGCAGTCGGTAAAGGCTTCGAGGCGATACGCATTTATAGGAACTTCGATACCTCGTTGGGACCAGGCGGAGGAGCTCGACATGGCGTCTCTACCAGCTATCTACCCGTTAGCGGTCTAGCGGAAGACGGATTCAACTTGGCCCTGATCCTTAGCAGAATGCGCATCAACGGTAGCATTCAACGGGTCGAGTCCTACCTTAGTCAGTTCGTGGAGAGGTTCGGTGAAGTTCACGTTGACCCTACAGGCGGAATGGCAAGGCTCTACATAAGGGAACAAGGCCTTCAAAGACCCACGCCGGGTTTGCGTCTTTCGGACGGCACGCTGAAGCTTTTGTGCCTGTTGGTTGTTTTGTTCAATTCTGAATCAGAGTCGTCGCTGGTATGCATCGATGAACCGGAGACTGGATTGCATCCCGACGCAGTTCGCCTGCTAGCGCGAGCGATCACCGAAGCGTCGCCGAGAATGCAATTGATCATTGCGACTCATTCTGATGCCCTCGTGGATGAATTCTCGGACACGCCCGAGGCCGTTGTGGTTTGTGAAAACGATGCAAGAAATGGAACGGCGTTCAAGCGTCTTTCGCGAAAGAAGCTCAAGGCTTGGCTTCAAGACTATAGCTTGGGTGAGCTTTGGAGGAAGGGCGCCATTGGCGGCAACCCTTGGTGAGCAAGACTGAGATCTTCTTCGAGGGGAACCCGTCACTGAAGTTGCCTCTACTGACATTCATCGAGAAAGCAGTTCCTGGGGCCCGTGACAGGATCCGCGTCCGGCTCGGCAAGAACAAGGAAGAAACTATCAAGGACTTTCTTCGGGCCATGGCGGAAACTCCCAAGGTGAGATTGGTTCTGCTTGTCGACAGCGACCTACCTGACGACGGAACGCTGTTCAATAAGCTAAAAGAGACGACTGTGTGGAAGAAACACGCGTCTGGAACTATCGCGGCGGACCGCGTCAATTGGATGGTACAAATCATGGAAGCGTGGTTCGTGGTCGATGAGCCGGCTCTCAAATCCTACTATGCGAAGACCTTCAGATCGAAGGCCTTGCCGAAAAGAAAGAACGTCGAACTCGTGCCGAAAAGTGAAGTGTTAGATGGCCTTAAGCGCGCTTCAAACGGAAAATATGACAAGGTCGCTCATGCACCCAAAATCCTCGACCGCCTCACGCCCGAAACGGTTCGAGCCAGAGCGCCTAATTGCGATCGGTTCCTCAAGTTCGTTGCAAAATAGAAAGCCGCCGGGCGTCAACCGGGCGGCCTCTTCTTCCCTCTGGCTGTACGTGGGTTGGGACTAATCTCCGAACGAGCCGACCTCTTCGTGCGTCTCTTCCGACGCTGCGGAGGCGGCCTTGGCTTTAGGGAGCGGAGCAAGCTGTACCAGCGGTTCGGCAGGCTGTTCCTTGAGCACGTGCTGGCGATACAGGCTGGCCATGCGTTCGTTTTCCTGCTGCTTCAGTTTTTCGTCGCGCGCGCGCAGCTTTTCCTCGCGCGCGGTCTTGGCGATGCTGAGCTTGTCCAAATCGGTCTGCTTGGCGTGATGCACGTCTTCTTCGCGCAGCACCAGCGAGTGCCTGCTCTCCTGCAAGCCGACCTTCTTGCCGCCGGCGAAAATTTCGTGCCGGCCATGCTCGTCGTACCACTTGGTGAGCGTCGCGGTCATGTGCATCTTCTCGATGATGTTCCGCCAGCCCACGCCGGTGTTGTAGGCGCAGAAAGAAATCTCGCCTTCCTGCGTCGCGTACGGAATAATGCACTGCTCGGTGCGGCGGAAATCGTAGTTGAACAGGTCTTGGAACCACATGCCGGCCACGAACAGGAAGTTCCAGCGGTCCTCGCGGCGCTGGGTGATGTCCGCCATGGTGCGATCGCCGGTCACTTTTCCATAAGCGCCGGTCTGCGCCTTCTTCGACATGCCGAAGCATTTGTCGAACTTCGCGATCAAGTCGGTCAGCTTGAAATGCGTAGGCGATTTGAAGGGATTGTAATTGCGCAAAAGCGACAGCGAAACGCCCAGCACCGACAGGAACCGGCCGCGCGCGGCGTCGTTGATGCGCGCCACGTCCTTAGCCAGCCGCTCGGCGTTCAGGAACGCGGTGACCGGCACGGCTTCTTTGGTGTGCTTGTCGCACATCACCGCCATGCCGATGCCGCAGTTGGGATGGCAACCGCAGCTTAACTGGCCCCAGTTAGCCTCCGGACCATGCACCAGGTCGGCAAAATCCGAGAAAGTGCTCATGAAGGAGATGGGAAACCAGTCGCGCACCGGCTCGCCGAGCCCGGTCTGTTTCTTCACGTCGTGCGCCAGGTGCGACAGCGTGTAGCGCTGGGCCTTGCGTCGCTCATCGGTGACCGCCTCGTCGCGGCCCGTGAACGAAACGGGCTGGAAACTCAGGAACGGAATCTTCTTGGGATTGTCGAGCGCGAAGCGCACCACCGCGCCCACCTGCTCGTTGTTGATGCCGTTCACGATCGTGATCACCGGCACGATGTCGACGCCTGCCGACCACAGGTTCTCGATGGCGCGCATCTTGACGTCGAACAAATTGCCCACCGCGCGGTGCGAATTGGCGTCGTTGCCGATGCCGTCGAATTGCAGGTAGGCGTAGCGCAAGCCGGCTTCCGCGGCCTGATGGCAAAACTCGGGGCTCTTGGCGAATTCAATTCCGTTGGTGGCCGCCTGCACGCTGTTGTAGCCAACCTTGCGCGAGTAGCGGACCGCGTCCAGGAAGTAGGGCGACAGCGTCGGCTCGCCGCCGGAGAATTGCACCGACATCTGGCGCCGCGGCTTGATGGAAATGGCGTTGTCGAGCAGCGTCTTGATGTCATCCCAGGTAAGCTCGTGCACGAAGCCGACTTGATTGGCGTCCATGAAGCACGGGTCGCACATCATGTTGCAGCGGTTGGTGAGATCGATCGTCAAAACCGAACCGCGGCCGTGCTTGATGGTGCTAGTGCCGTGATTGTGCAGCGTCTCGTCGTTGTGGGCGCGGATATCGCGGCCGGGAAAAACTTCTTCCAGGTGCCTGAAGAATTCCGTGTCGATGGCCATCACGTCTTCAAACACACCGTGCTTGGGACACTCCTTCACCATCACGATTTTGCCGTCGCGTTCGACGATGGTGGCTTTGATTTCGCCGACCTTTTGGTCCAGCAGGATCTGGTGGGGCAGTTTGCCGTCCACGATCTGCTGCCGGATTTCGGGAACGCAGCGCGGGCACAGCGAATCGGTCTCGCGCGGCCATCCCAGGGGAGGCTTCTGCTTCTGGTAACTCTTGAGCAGCGGCTTGTCGGACCAGACCGGTGTGAAGGACGCGTTCTGATTGATTTGATTGATTTTGTCGAACACAGTCCAAGCGGCGCCCGCAGCCATCGTAACGGCTTTCTCGACGTACTTGATGGGCTTGTGCATAATTGATGAGATTTGACCTTTACGGAAGTATAAGCCAGCCCGCATTTGGGAGGCTACACGAATGGGTTGAACTGCCCCATTTGGTGGCTCGACGGGGATATCGCCCATTGAACGGGGATGTGGAAAACCGCCCGCCCCGTTGAAAATGCAAGGTTTAGGATAACGGGACGTTAGCTGGGACCGAGGTTTGCAACGGCATCTTATGATGGAGTTGTGACAGCGTCTGAGATTCGGGTTTTGGCGCGCCAGTGCGGGTTTGAACTGGCCGGCATCGCGCGGGCCGAACCGCTGGAGCAAGACATACGCCGGTATCTGGATTGGGTGGACCGTGGTTTCGCGGGCGCCATGGGATATCTGACCGACCGGCGCGCCACCGTGCGAACCGATCCGAAGCTGCTGCTCGCAAGCGCGCGCTCCATCATTTGCGTCGGCAAACTCTACAACCGGCCCGAGGCGCGTTCCACGGAATGGGCGGACGCTGGAACCGGTTGGGTTTCGCGTTACGCGTGGGGCGAGGATTACCACGACGTGATGCGGCGCGGGCTGGAGAAGCTGGCCGCGAAGCTTGGCGCGGGACAGGAATGGAAGATCTGCGTGGACACGGCGCCGCTGCTCGAGCGGTCCTATGCGCGCGAAGCCGGTCTGGGCTGGATCGGCAAGAATACCTGCCTGATCAATCAGGAGCTCGGCTCGTGGATGTTTCTGGGTGAGATCCTGACATCGATGGAAATCGAGCCGGACTCGCCGCCGCCGGACCGCTGCGGGACGTGCACGCGCTGCATCGACGCTTGCCCGACCGAGGCCATCGCGCCGGACGGCTACGAGATCGATGCGCGGCGCTGCATTCCATACTTCACCATCGAGCTGCGCGGCGCGGTGCCGGAGCAGATGCGCGGCGCGATCGGCCAGCACGTGTTCGGGTGCGATATCTGCCAGGATGTGTGCCCGTGGAACCGCAAAGCGCCGGTGGCCGAGGAGCCGGCGTTCGAGCCGCGCCATTTCGCGCCGAGGCTCGAGGAGCTGGCCGCTCTGAGCGAGGAACAATTCCGCGAGATGTTTCGAGCCAGTCCGATCCAGCGCGCCAAATACGCCGGGTTTCTGCGCAACGTCGCGATCGCCATGGGCAACAGCGGGCAGGAGAAGTTCCGCGAGCCGCTCGAAAGGCTGGCGCGGTTTCCGAACCAGCTGGTAGCTGAGCACGCGCGCTGGGCGCTGTCACGGATTGCCGGTGCTTGAAGGCCCGCCCCAACCCAAAATTTCCTGGTAACATTAGGCCGAAATCTCCGTATAAAGGACATGACGAGCCTATTGCCCGACTTGCGCTTCTCGTTGCGGGCGATTCGCCGCAGTCCTCTGTTCGCCTCGGTCGCGATTCTATCGCTGGCGCTCGGCATCGGGGCCAACACCGCCATCTTCACGTTGATGGATCAGTTGATGCTCCGGAGGTTGCCGATCAGAGACCCGGATCAACTTGTCGTACTGCACCAGGAGGGGGCCCATAACGGAAGCAACATGGGACGGTGGATGCACTCCTACCCCATGTATCAGGACTTCCAACAGAAGGCTGCGCCTTTTTCCGAAGTGCTGTGCCGCCGGTTGATTCCAGCTTCCATCAGCGTGGACAACCAGACTGAGCGCGTCGATTCCGAGATGGTTTCAGGCAACTATTTCACGATGCTCGGCGTGAAGGCGGCCGCTGGACGGGTCTTTAATTCCCAGGAAGACGATCGCGTTTTTCGAGGCCATCCCGTTGTGGTCTTGAGCTACGACTACTGGACCACTCGCTTCTCGCGCGATCGGAAAGTCGTGGGGAAAAAGATCCTGGTGAACAATTACCCCATGACGATTGTGGGCGTGTCGGCGGCGGGGTTCGCGGGACTTGATCCAGCATTGTCGCCGCAAATCCGAGTGCCGATCCTGATGGAGCCGATGATGGCGCCCGAATGGACATGGATGGACCCGGGCAGCCGGCGGACACGTTGGGTGCAGGTGTTCGCGCGATTGAAGCCGGGGTACACGGTGCAATCGGCGCGAGCGCCTCTCCAGGTGCTCTTTCACCAGATCCGCGAATATGAAACCACGTTGCCGGAAGCGAAGACCTGGTCGCAATACGTGAAGGACCGGTTCCTGCAGGGAACAATCCACGTGGAGCAGGCAGCGACCGGATATTCGGACCTGCGAAACAGTTTCTCTACCGCGCTGATCGTGCTGATGTGCATGGTGGGTCTGGTGTTGCTGATCGCTTGTGCAAACGTGGCGAATCTGTTGATCGCACGGGCGTTCGCGCGGCAAAAAGAAATCGCGGTGCGGTTGTCCATCGGTGCGTCCCGCGGTCAACTGGTGCGCCAGTTGTTGGTGGAGAGCATGGTGCTGTCTTTCGCGGGCGGGTTGGCTGGGGTCGCGCTGGCAGCGGCGATGACACGCGGCCTCTTGGCGCTGATACCTTCCGACAGCAGCCCGCTGCTGATCGGAGCGGCGCCCGACTTACGGATTCTGCTATTCACGCTGGCGCTGACGTTGCTGACCGGCTTGATCTTCGGGCTGGCTCCGGCTTTGCGGGCGAGCCGCCCGGATCTGTGGACTACGTTGAAGGACGCTGTGGGATCGATCGCCGGATCGGGCGGGTCGATATTCTTGCGAAAGGGCTTGGTGACGGCGCAGGTGGCCCTCAGTTTTCTGCTCCTGTTCGGCGCGGGATTGTTCGTCAGGAGCCTGCAGAACCTGAAGTCAACCGACACTGGATTCCGCAACATCGATAACCTCGTAACCTTCCAGTTGTCTCCCGCGCTGAGTGGATACGACGGGCCGCGAGCCGTGCATTTCTACTATGCGCTGTTGGACAACATTCGCGCCCTTCCGGGAGTGAAGTCGGCGGGTCTGGCGACAGTCGCAGTGCTGCACAGCGATGAATGGGACAATTCGATGTCGGCGGAGGGATATCAGTCGAAGGACGGCGAGGATATGCAGGCTTTCATGAATGGTGTCTCGCCTCAGTATTTTCAAACCATGGGCACTCTGCTTCTCGAAGGCCGCGATTTCGATCTGCGGGACGCGCACCAGGATCCCACAGTGGCGATCGTGAATGAGAAATTCGCGCGGCACTTCTTCGGCGATAAGAGCGCAGTCGGCCGTCATGTGGGAAACGGCGTGGGTCCGGAAACGAAGATGAACATCGAGATCATCGGCGTCGCCGCGGATTCGTTGTATGAAGGGCCGCGCGAGGGCGTACGGCGGCAGGTGTTCATTCCGAATTGGGGCAACAGCAGTGTCGCGTTCTACGTGCGAGCGGCCATGGGTTCGGAGTCGTTGTACGCCACAGTGCGGAAGGAAGTGAAGAAGCTGGACCCCGCGATGCCGGTGTACGAGCTGAAGACGCTCGGCGCGCAACTCGACGAGACGCTACTGACCGAGCGACTAATCGCGCTACTATCGGCGGGCTTCGGGTTGTTGGCGACGCTGCTGGCAACCATCGGCCTGTACGGCGTGATGGCTTTCGTAGTGGCGCGTCGCACCAAGGAGCTGGGCGTGCGGATGGCGCTCGGAGCGCGGCCAAGCTCGCTGATCTGGCTGGTGATGAGAGAAGTGTTGTTGCTGCTCGCGATCGGCTTGGCGGTCGGGATTCCCTCGGCCATCGGGCTGGGACGATTGGTCGCGGCGCAACTGTACGGGATCAAGGCAAACGATCCGCTGGTCGCGAGCGCGAGCATGGCAATGCTGATTGCTGTCGCGGGTGTGGCGGGTTTGATTCCGGCGCTTCGCGCGAGCCGGATCGATCCGATCTTGGCCTTGCGATACGAGTGATGTAGACCAGGATGCGCGTCACTCGGCCAGAAAGCCGGGGCGCGTGATCGCAACTTCGGTGACTTTGGGCTCGAATTTCCTGGCGGAGTCGCGAATCTTAGCAGCGTTTCCCAACAGCACGAACGTGAGATTGTCGGCTTTATAGTACTTGCGCACGATGGCGTTGGCTTGCTCCAGCGTCACGGCGTCGATGCGCGCGAACAGATCGTCTATATCGTCCCGGCCCAAGCCGTAAACTTCGAGATCGCCCAGAGCCGCGGCAACCTGATCGGAGGTTTCCAGGCGCTGCGGCGGATAGGTGCCCTTCAGGTAGGCTTTCGCCGAGGCTAGCTGGTCGGCGGTGATGCCGGCCGCGCCGAGGCGCTTCAAAACATCCAGGGTCACATCCAGAGCCTTTTCGGTGCTGTCGGTCCTGGTGAAGCTGGCGATGAGAATCGCGCCCGGCAGGCGGGGCTGCTGGACGATGGACGTGGCGCCGTAGGTCAGGCCGGACTTCACGCGCAATTCCTCGTTCAACAGCGACGTAAATCGGCCGCCGACCAGCAGGTTTACCAGAATCAGTTTCACACGATCGGGGTTGCGGCGATCGATGCCCGGCTCACCGATGTAGAAGTAGGTTTGGGTCGCGTCGGGCTTGTCCACCAGCAGCAGTCGCGCGCCGGGGGCCGCGGAAGCGGTTTTGGCGGACTCGAACACCGCGCCTGCCGCCACGCCGCCGAACGCATCGCGAACTTTCGCCGCGGCGGAGGCGGGATCGAAATCGCCTGTGACGATGACGATGAGATTTTTCCCGCAGAACGTCCGGGCGTGGAAATCAGCGATGTCCTGGCGCTGGATGCGCGCCAGGCTGCGTTCATCGGGCGGGCGGCCATAGGGATGCGCCGGTCCGAAGAAAAACGCGGCGAAATAGAGGCCGATCGCGGCCTGCGGCTGATCCTTGGCGGCCTTGGCGGCGTCGATGCGCTGGGCCAATGTTTTGCGCACCTCGGCTTCGGGGAAGGCCGCGTGCAGCACCGCGTCGCTAACCAGGTCTAGACCGCGGTCGAAGTCCTTTTTCAGGAACTCGCCTGTAACTACCGTGGCCGGAGACTGGGTTGTCTCCGGAGTCTGGAATGAGCCGCCCAGGAAATCGAGCTCTTCGGAGAATTGATCGGCAGTTCGCCTGGCGGTGCCCTTGCGCAGAAGCTGGGCCGTTACACTGGCGAGCCCGGCCAGACTGGCAGGCTCGGCTTCGGCGCCGCCTCGCACGAGAATGCGAAAGCTCACCAGCGGAACACCCGCGCGCGGCATCAGGTCCACGACCACGCCGTTGGGAAGCACCTGGCGCGTGTAGGGCGGCAGTTTCACGTCGGCGAACGCCGCCGCGCACATCAAAATCGCGATCAGAGCGAGACGCGTTCTCATGGGCGCCTCTCCTTGGACTGCGAGCCGGAGGGCACCAGCGTGGCCACGGTCCGGTTTTGCGCCGTGAGATATTGCCGCGCGACGCGCTGCACATCCGCCGCCGTGACGGCTTCGATGGCCTGCTCCACCGAGTACAGCTTGCGATAGTCGCCGTAGAACACTTCGTAGCTTCCCAGCAGATTGGCGCGGCCGGCGATAGTTTTCAACTCGCGATAGTGATCGGCCAGCAACTGGTTTTTGGCCTTGCGCAATTCCTGATCGGAAACGGGTTGCTCGCGCAGGCGGTCGAGTTCTTCGAACAGCGCCTTCTCGGCCCGGGCGGGCTCGACTCCGCTGCGCGGCTGGAGATTGAAGATCAGCAAACCGGGATCGAGCGACGGCTGGCGGAACGCGTTCACGGCCAGCACCAGTTGGTCCTGGTCCACCAGGCGGCGGTACAGACGCGAACTCTGGCCGTGCGCCAGGAGGGTTTCGAGCACATCCAGCGGGGAGTCGTCCGGGTGTTTGGTCTCGGGCACGTGGAAGGCGACCATTTCGAGCGGCAACTGCGCGGGCCGCAGCAGCGTAACGCGGTGTTCGCCGGACTGCTCGGGCTCCTTGGTGCGTACCGGCGGCGGGGGTTCCTGGCGCGGGATGG
The DNA here is from genome assembly GCA_035632015.1 of Bryobacteraceae bacterium. Taxonomy (GTDB): domain Bacteria; phylum Acidobacteriota; class Terriglobia; order Bryobacterales; family Bryobacteraceae; genus Palsa-89. The sequence continues at coordinate 17,887 of DASQHQ010000161.1, read as the reverse complement.
ACTCGAAATATTTCCTGGCCAGCGCGAGCACCTGGGCGCTCGAAACGTCGCCCACCACCACCATCACGCAGTTGTTCGGCGCGTAGCCCATGCGGAAATGATTCTTGAGGTCGTCCATGGTCCAGGATTCGATGTCGGAGGGCCAGCCGACCACCGGCCAGTGGTAGGGATGAGCGACGTAGGCCGCCGCATGTAGCTGCTCCAGCAACGCGCCGGAATTGCTATTGTCCACCGAGGTGCGGCGCTCCGAGTAGACCACGCCGCGCTCGGACTCGATGATCTTCGGATCAAAGCTCAGGTTCTGCATGCGGTCCGATTCCATGTCCAGCATCAATTCCAATCCGGTGTTTGGAAACCAATCGGTGTAGACCGTGTCGTCCTGAGTGGTGTAGGCGTTGTTGTTGCCGCCGTTCTTCTCCATCTGAATATCGAACTGGTCGGGACCGTATTTCTTGGCGCCGTTGAACATCATGTGCTCGAAGAAATGCGAGATTCCGGTGACGCCTGTCCGTTCGTTGCGCGAGCCGATTTTGTAGAACAGATACAGGGCGACGTTGGGGATGCTGTGGTCTTCCTGGATGAGAATCTTCAGCCCGTTGGAGAGCGTTTCGGTTTTAACGTCGGCCGGCTGCGCCGACAGCACGGCGGAAAAAGCCGCGGCCGCGAAGGTGGAGAAGAGTCGCACTATGCGCTTAAGATAGCAGACGGACTGGGCGGGGAGGGGTTTGGTGGCGCAGAGCGCGCGTGCGTCGAGTCCAAAATTTCGAATTTGAGAAAACGAACCCAGTCAAGTCGTGTGTTTTCAATAAATCATTCGGTGCGCGGCAGGCCGCCTTGTTTGCGTCGTCCATAAGGACAAGATTAATCTTGCGTATCTGTCGCCATAGCACTCCGACGGCGTAAGTCGTTGCGAGGCGCGGACAAGCATTTGCGGATTCTCAGTGACTGCTTTTGGACGTGCACTTTAGGGCTGCCAGGCCTAGCGGGGCCGTAATCCGCAGGTAAGCTGCAGCAGCGTAACTGGACCTCGCCGGACAGCGAGCAAAAGTTTGGATGTTCCGGACGCCGTATGGCGAAATTATCCGGTGGCACTCCCAATTTCCGGTTGGCCGATCCAGGAACTACCCAATGCATGGTCGGAATGCGAATGTATGAGACACACGCGCATCATCGTCACTCACTACGGAGAGCCCGATCCGCGCGTTCAGAACGAGGATCTGGCAGGCATAGTACAGGGCCTATCTTCTCGTGCTCTAGAGCGCTCCACAGGGGGAAAATTCATCGTAAAGAATCTGGTTTAGAGGCGGGGTCAAGCGTTCGCCGTTCTCGAACATTTCCATCCACCTTCGATCGCCCCGCAGGATGTGATTCAACAATCCGTGAATGCTGCCGAAAGACCCCACACGCTCCTTCCGATACTCGGCGTCATCCAACCGAGCGCATTTCGCAAAAAGCCGCTCGTTCGCAATGCGGTTGTACCGCGCCAGCATTTGAAAATGAGTCCCCAGGTTCATTTCACCTGAGCTTACATCCGACCACAGTCGGCGCGAGCCCTCTCGATCAGGGCGTCTCGATTGCTTTGGTTAAGGCCCTTTGAGGCACCTTACTAGTTCCCATCTCCACAGGCCCGTGTGGATGATACCGGACGTTAAGAGGGGCCGGTTGACGGACGAGGCCTTACCGGCGGCCGGCGCACTGTGGTCCCCCTCCGACAGAACGTTGAAAGCGTTACTTCGAGGCGATGGTGGGGTTCACCCAGCCGTTCTTCATCACGCCGTGGGACGGACGGAAGCTGAGATAGTCCACATGATCGGGAATATCGGCCCAGCCATGTATTACGCCCGGCGGAACAATCAGCACGTCACCGACCTTCAACTCGATTTTGCGTGCGCCAACCGCCAATCCGCCGCAGCCCGGACCGTTCGGTCCGCCGTCGGGATTGGCCGTGCTGTGGCGGCCATTGACGACTTGGCCATCAATGAACGCCGTGCCGCCGCCGGAGACGATGTAATAGCCTTCGGTTTGATTATCGTGCGTAATGGCGCCCGGAATTGCATCCGCCGGCGGATTCGCCATTTTTTCTCCACAAGGGATGGTTTGGGCCGCTGCCCTGCCCGCTCCGGCGGCAGGCGCGGGCGGCGGGTTCCGAGTGGAGGCGCGATGGATGATGCCCAACTCCATGCTCCAGCTGTCGCCGATATCGACAACCTTGGCATTCTCGTCGCGGACCCGCTGAGATTGTTCCGTGGCGCTGATCTTGTCGATTTCAGCCTTGGTGATGACGGTAGCGGTGGTCGGGTTTCCCGGCCTGGGCTGGGCATAGACCGCCACAGGAATCAGAACCGCCGCCGTAAGCAAAACTCTCGGTGCAGGGTTTTTCATAGGGTTCCTCCTGAACCTTTATACCTGATCGCTGACCGTCGGTCCACATTCCCCAGCAACTTCTTCTGGGCGGTGACACGCGGTTCCCAGGTTCGCCGTAAGGAAGACCTTCAGTTACTGGTCCCGACCGACGAGGGAAACCTGGTAGCCCGCACGAAAGCCGCGGCTCAGGCTGACGCGGTCGAACTCAGATGTGTGAAAGTCAGGAGATCGAGAATCCGTGAGCTTTCCTAGCCGGCCTGGTCCGGCATCTGAATGATTGAATCAGGTTTAGCCGGATCAGGGGGCCGATACATCCTGAATCACGGCGCATACTGAAGTAACCTATCGCGGCTATCCTTTGAGGATGGATCCGCCCACCGGCAGCACGGCTTTCTTGACGGTGGCGTTGGTCACTTCGGCGAAAGAAAGGTACAGAGCGTCCAGGCCTGTAAGTAGGCCGAGCCACCCTCCAGCCACACGCCAACCGGGGCCCATACCCAGATCGGCGCCCGCCAGCAGGAAGAACGTGATCCAGAGAAAGAGGAACACGGTCCAAAGACACAAATTCAAGCGGAAGGTGGCAATCCACATGTAGAGTGTGAAAACTCCCCACATGAGAAGCGTCAGACCCACGGCATTGCCGGCTGGCGCCTTGATCCAGCCCGCTCCGGCTGTCCACAACAAGAACGCGTACCACCACCAAAACAATCCATACGACGTGAAAGCGACGGTTCCAAAGGTGTTGTCGTTCTTGTACTCCAGTATGCCGGCGATGATCTGGCCAACGCCGCCATAGGCGAACGCGAGCGGCACCACGACGGCGGTGAGCGTGGGAGGGTCTCCTGTCAACAAGCCGGCGTTGATGGAGCTGAGAACAACTGTGGTGAGTCCAAACCCAGCAAGCCCCAGTGGCGCTGGATTGGCAGGGACAGATGCGGCTCGGTCAGACATAAGAATCTCTCCTTTACACTTCTCGCATGCCGCCTGCGCCCATCGGTGCGAGGATCATAGGGACGGAGTTTGTCGCCGGCATCGGCATAGAGAAGCATTCTGTGAACAATTTAGCTTAGTGTACTCGATCAGAAAGCGAATGCGCCTGGATGACGGGCATCCTTCCACTATCCTTCCCAACGATCCTACCGGAACACCCGTTCAAAGTAGGAAGTCTAGCCAACCGTCCGGAAATGTAAGACTGGCACCCGCCCCGGCCCCGTCGTTATGGACACCGCCGTCTAAGCGGTCCGATGCGCCTTGAGGAAGGAATGGATCTGGCGCACCGCCAGGGGAATCCGCTCTTTGGGCTCTTTCCAGGGGAAGATGCTCACTTCGGCTTTGGGCGCGAGCATGGCGCACTCCATGGCGACGGCGTACGGATGCGCCGGGATATCATCCGGCAGGATCAATACGGGCGTCTGGCAATTGCGCACGAAATCCCGTGTCACGGTGAAGACGAAGTCCGGGTTGGTCTCGAACATGTTCGTCACAAATTTGTCTGTAGCCGCCATCGTGATCTCGGGCCGCTTGGCGGTCAGCGCGGGACCCCAGGTCTTCCAAAATACGCCTGGATACTTGGGGTCGCGCATCTCCGGACGCCAACCCACGGGCTGCGCCAGCACGGCCGCGGCAATACGATTGGGCGCACGCTTCAAAAGATTCCAGATGAAGGGACCGCCAATGCAGAAACCCATCACCATGAACTTGTCGATGCCCAGATGATCCATCAGGCCGAGCTGGTCGTCGGCATAGGAATCCCACGGCCGGTCGACCTCGACCGGGCCGGTGGACTGGCCGCTGGGGGCGTTGCGCAAGTCCGCCGTGATCGAGCGATACTCTCCTTTGAACTCCTCAATGGCGTTGAAGGGCGAGTTGCCGGTGAAGAAGGATATGGTCGCGTTCAATCCTCCGCCGGGAAGCAGCATCAGCGGGAAACCGGCCCCGGCCTCCTCATAGTGAATGCGAACGGAGCCTTTTTCGTAGAACTTGCCAGTTCCTCCTTTGCCCGCCTGCTGCGCAAAGACGCGCGGCACGGCGGCCGTTGCCGCTGCCGCGGCGCCCGCTGCCAGTATGGTGCGTCTGGTCGAACCCATAATCGGCGTCCTCCTTGATCATTGTCATGGCCGGTTTGTGCCGCTCCAAGCGCCAGGATGAACCGTACTTCGAAAGGATTCCAGCACGGGCTCTTTCGGCCCGGAGGAGCTGCAGCGGCATCATGACTGATTTAGCTTAATATACTCGATCAGAAAGCGGATTGTAGATGGCGTATCCGGAAGTTGGTATGTGTGGCGAGTTCAAACTGATGCGCACGCGCAGTCCGTTGCCGGAGCGCGGTGGATGAGCAGCTCTGTTGTGCAAGACGAGGAGGCCGCGGCGTCCTGTGCGTTCGTGACGGTGCTGAAGAAGTCTTGGCGAGAGGCTCTATAAACGAGCGGTTGACCATTTTGTATCCCCTAAGAACGGCCTCCCGGCATCGCGGCGAACTTCCGAGACTTGCTTCAACACCGCCACTCGTGCGTGGCGCGATCCCATTCGGTGTGAACGCCCGGCGATTTGTTCAGCACAGAACCAAGCGCCGACACGATTGTCGACGCGGCACGCAGGAGTGGAGTACGTGCACTACGAATCGCACCAGAGCTTTGCGGACGGATTAGGGGCGAGGCGCCTTTGCCCGTCCGCCACCTATTCGTTGCTAAAATGTGGTTGGTGCCTAAAACAATTTGCCTGTTTCTTGGGTTGGCCGCCCTGGGCTGTGCGGCCACTACGACGCCCCAGCATAAGGTGGCCAAGCATCCGGCGACCAAGCATCCGGGGGCCAAGCATCCGGGAGCCTCGCATCCGGCAGCCAAGCATCCGGCGGCCTCGCATCCGGCTCCCAGCCACCCGACACCGAGGGGCAAGACGACCAAGTCCGCGGGAGCCAAAGCGAAAAAAGGAAAGCGCGCGACGCGATCCTATCAGCAGGCGCCTACGCCGGAGCGATACAAGGAAATCCAGCAGGCGCTGTCGAGCAAGGGATATTTTCAGGGCGAGCCAAACGGGACCTGGGGGCCGGATTCCGTGGATGCGCTGAAGCGCTTCCAGGCGGAACAAAATCTGACGCCGGATGGCAAGATCGGCTCGCTGTCGCTGATCGCGCTGGGGCTGGGGCCGAAGCGTCTTTCGGCGCAGGCGAGTCCAGCGCCCGCGCCAGACGCCCCGAAATGACGGTCGGGGTTCCCAAGGAAATCAAAGATCACGAAACGCGGGTCGGGCTGGTGCCGAGCGGCGCGACAGCGCTCAAAGAAGCGGGCCATCGCGTGCTGGTGGAGACCCAGGCAGGCGCCGGCAGCTCGATTCCCGACCAGGATTATCGGGACGCGGGCGCCGATATTGTCGCGAGCCCGGCTGAGGTGTGGCGGCACGCCGACCTGGTGGTGAAGGTCAAAGAACCGCAGCCCGGCGAATACGAGTACTTTCGTCCGGGCTTGATCCTGTTCACGTACCTGCACCTGGCCCCGCTGCCCGAGTTGACGCAGAAGCTGGTGGAAACGGGAGTCAGCTCGGTGGGGTATGAAACCATTCGCGAGCGCGACGGCTCGCTTCCGCTGTTAACGCCGATGAGCGAAGTCGCGGGCAGAATGGCGGTGCAGGTGGGAGCACAGTACCTGGAAAAACCGAACGGCGGCCGCGGGATTCTGTTAGGCGGCGTTCCCGGCGTTGCGCCGGCCAATGTGGTCATCATCGGCGGCGGCGTGGTGGGGCATCAATCCGCCAAGATGGCGGTGGGCCTGGGCTCGCATGTCACCATCATCGATCGCAATCTCGACCGCCTGCGGGAGCTGGACGATATCTACAGCAGCCAGATCGTGACTCTGGCGTCGAACAGCTTTACCATTCGCGACGCGGTCCGGCAGGCCGACCTGGTGATCGGCGCGGTGCTGATCCCCGGCGCTTCCGCGCCCAAGCTGGTGCGGCGCGACATGCTCACGGCCATGAAGAAGGGCGCGGTGATGGTGGACGTGGCCATCGATCAGGGCGGGTGTTTCGAAACGTCGCGCGCGACCACCCATACCGATCCGGTGTACGTCGTGGACGACGTGCTGCACTATTGCGTTTCCAATATGCCGGCGGCGGTGCCTCACACGTCGACCTTCGCGCTGACCAATGCGACCTTCCCTTACTTGGCGGAGCTGTGCGCGAAAGGATTGGAGCGAGCCTGCCAGGACAATCCCGCGATTCGGGAAGGGGTGAACACCTATGCCGGCCACATCACGCATCCAGGCGTCGCGGAATCGCAGGGGCTGAGTTGGAAAGCGCTTACGGCTGTGCTGTAGGCGCCGGAGCCGGGACCAACCTCTTTTCGGATTTTTCCGACTTCAGCAGACGGCCGCTCTCCTGTTCGCGCACGATCAGCGTAGTGCGGACGGCATTGGCGGGAACGCGCCACAGTTTCGTGATTTCGCGCTCTTCTTTTCGGTTCAGCACGAACGCGGCCGGGTGAAGCAAGGTGGCGGGCTTGTCCCAATTGCCGTTGGTTTCGGCTTCTCCGGTCAGCTCGATGGCGATCGGAACCGTGGCGCGATCTTCCAGGTTCACGATCTTGAGCTTCAGCACGATCAGATTGTCCGATTCCTTGCTAATGTCCAGCGTGGTGGCGATTTGCGGCGGACGGGCGCATCCAGCCAGCGCGAGCAGCAGAATCAGCAGCGGCGTCAGTTTCAAGCAGGCTTCCTCCTGACAAACAACAGCAGCGGTATGGCGGCCAACTGCGCGATCATCGCAAAGGCGACGGCGGCCGCAAGAGACTTCCCGTAAAGGATACCAATCACGGCGCTGCCGGCGAACCACAGCATTCCGAAGACTGTGTTGAAGATGCCGTAGGCGGTACCGCGGCGCGCGGAGGGAACCAGGTTGGCGATGGTGGCGCGCAGGGGCGTCTGCTGCGCGCCCATGCCTGCGCCCCACAGCGCCGCGCCCGCCAGGGCCGGATAGAACGATCCGAAAAACACCAGTGGGCTGGAAGCCACCGACAGCAGGACACCGGCGATCAGAGCGGGCATTCCGATCCGGTCGAACAGGCGGCCGAAGGCCAGGGCCGCCAGCGCCTCCACGCCCATGGCGACGGCGTAAAACAAGGGGATGGCGGGCGGCGAAGCAAGCGAAGTTTTCTGAAAATGAAAAGCGATCAGCGGGAAATCCACGAAGCCGGCGCCCAGCAGTCCGGCCGCAGCGATGTAAATCCAGAACGCACGGGGTAAAGCGCCGGGGGAATCGCTGAGATGCGGGGCGGGTGGTTCGAAGCGCCCCGGGTCCGGGTAGAAGCGCGTGGCTGCCGATGCAGTCGCTATTGCAAGGAACGCCGGAATGGCCAGAAGCGCGTAGGCTCGCGTGTAGGGACGGGATTCGTGCAGGATGAATGCGACCAGCAGCGGGCCGAGGAAGGCTCCGGTCTGATCCATGAATTCATGCAGGCCGAAGCCCCAGCCGCGGCCGACCTGGTGCGCGGCGTGCGAGAGCATGACATCGCGGGCCGGCGTGCGGATGCCTTTGCCGGCGCGCTCGGCGATCATCAGTAGCGCTGCGAGTCCCTCCGAGTTGGCGAAAGCAAGAAGCGGCACGGTGAGGAGGTTGATGGCGTAGCCGGCGATGGCGAGAGTCCAGTAGCGGCGCGTGCGGTCGGCTGCGAGTCCGCCGGCCAGGCGCAGCAAGTATCCCGCTAGCTCGCCCGCGCCGGAGATGATGCCGACGGCGGCGGCGCCGGCGCCCAGCAAGCCGAGGAACGGGCCGTTGATGCTGCGCGCGCCTTCGTAGGTCACGTCGGCGAGGAGACTGATCGTGCCCAGGGCGACGATGAAGCGGAGGGCAGAGCGCTGATCGGGCATTCGGATCAGCCTGCTGGGGGTTCATACCAGCGCGCCGGATGTTGCGGCGTCGTGGCGGGCAAAAAGTGCTGCCGCGGTGTTCCGATGTGCGCTCTTTCGTGCACGCCCGCCGGGCGTTCACACGAGTGTGAACGCGGCACGCAGGGGTGCGTGCGACACGCCGTCATAAGAGCCGTCCGGGTTTGGGGGTAAGGCGTTTTTCCAAGCGGGCCTCGCGGCGGCGCAACCCTTCCGAAGGCTCCAGGTCCAGCGCGCTGCGCGTCATTTCCAAGGCCATCGTGTAGTTACGCTCGCGATGCTCGTAGTATTTTGCCAGCTCGATCAGCGCGGCGGCGCGCCAGGGATTGCGCGATGCCGCCAGATCGGTCAGGACCGGGAGCGCGGCGTGCTCGCGGCCGAGTTTTTTTTCTAGAGCCGCGATGTCCCAGAGCGTCCGGAACAAAAGCTCGTCGGGCAGATCGCGATCGATGGCCTGGCGGAACAGCGCCAGCGCGTTCTCGTGCTGCTCGGCTTGCCGCCACCAGCGCGCCAAACCGACCATCTCCGCGCCGTGAGCGAACTGCGCCTGTTCGGGAGGATGAAACGCGCGCGGCACGATCGCGGTGAGGCACGCCAGCGTCAGGATGTCCATAGCGTTGTGGTGAAAGATGGGCAGCAGCCGGAAAATTTCGTGGGTGCGCAAGTACTCGAAATAGACGTACGGGATCAGCTCCCCCGGCAAGTCGCCCTGGCGCTCGACACCCAGAATCTGGGTTTCGAGATCCACCAGGCGGCAGCTATCGAAGCGCAGATTCCACAGCCGGCGCGCGCCGAACAGCAGATCGAGATGCTCGAGCGAGGCGAAGGGCGGGCGCTCCCGCAGCATGCGGAAGCGAGTCTCGAGCAGCGGTTGATCGTAGGTCCGGCCGTTGTAAGTGATAAGCACCTCGAATTGTTTGAGATGCTCGACCACGGCGCTGAGCTGGCTGCGCTCTTCGCCGAAATCACGCATGAAGAACTGGCGCACGCGAAATCCCTGCGGCGTGATGCGGCCTATGCCGACCAGGAACGCATAGGTGCCCGAACCTCCGGCGAGGCCTGTGGTTTCGGTGTCGAGGAAACACCATTTCGAGGGCGGAATGTCTTGGATCAGCCCGTTCGAGATGGGTTGCAAGAGATGGCCCGGCAGATCCTCCAGGTCAGCGATGCCGATGCTGCCGTGGCGGCGCTGGCGCTCGTAGAGTTTTTCGGTCTCAAAGTGGCGTCCGTGCTGGGTTTCGATCTCCTGGCCTGAGAGCCATTCCTCGGGGGCGGGGATCGCCGGCCGCGCCGCGGGAGCAAAAAGGCGCGGCTTGGGATCGGCGTACTTCTTGTCGATTTTGGCGATGCGCCGCCGCAAATGCGCGAGTTGCTCTTGAAAGTCGCTCATGCCTGCTGCGATTCGAGGTTCTCGGAGACACGTTCCCATTCCGCCAGCAGGCCGGTCAAATCGGAACGGCGCAGATCCAGGAGACGTGAGAGCCGCAGTGTCTCTTCGGCGCTCACGTAGTTAGCCAAGTCGGCTTCGAGCGACGCGACTTCGGCCTCGAGGTCCGCGATCTGCTGCTCCAGTTCCCGGCACCGCTCCTGCATCTGCTTCAGCTTGATCGGATTGAGGCGCTTCGCGCTATTTGGCGGCGCGACAGCCGGCTGAGGAATCGCGGGCGCATGTCCGTTGCCTGGCAAGGTGAGATCGAGCTGCTTGCCCTCCTTGCGCCACAGGTAGTCTTCGTAGTTGCCTGGGAACACGTGGACCTCGCCGCCACCCACCTCGAAGACGCGCGTGGCCAGCTTGTCGATGAAGTAGCGGTCGTGTGACACGAAGACGACCGTGCCGGTGTACTTCTCCAGCGATTCGAGCAGCACGTCCTTGGCGCGCAAATCCAGGTGGTTGGTGGGCTCGTCGAGCAGCATGAAGTTCGACGGCATCTGAAGCATGCGGGCCAGCGCATAGCGGTTGCGCTCGCCGCCGGAGAGCACGCCGATGCGTTTGAAGACGTCGTCTTCGGAAAACAGAAAACAGCCCAGCAAGCTGCGCAGCTCCGTGTTGGTGGCGCGCGGAGCGAGACGCGAAAGATCGTCGATCATGCGCGCGTTCGGATCCAGTTCCTTGTACTGGTCCTGCGCGAAGTAGTCGACCTGCACGTTGTGGCCCAGCCGGTATTCGCCCGTGGAGAGCGGCTCGATGCCGGCCAGCAGCTTGATCAGTGTCGACTTCCCCGCCCCGTTCACTCCCACCAGCGCGATGCGATCGCCGCGCTCCACGATGAAGCTCACGCCGCCGAAGACGAATTTCTCGCCGTAGCTTTTGGAAACATTCTGGAACTCGGCCACGATGCGGCCGCTCGACTTGGGCTGCGGAAAGGAGAAATGAATGGTCCGTTCTTCCTGCGGCAGCTCGATACGGTCGATCTTATCGAGTTCCTTGATGCGGCTCTGAACCTGCTTGGCCTTGGTGGCCTGATAGCGGAAGCGGCTGATGAACGCCTCCAGTTGTTCGATGCGCTCGCGCTGGTTGCGGTAGGCGGCTTCCAGTTGCTCGGTGCGCTCCTGTTTCTGCTGCAAGTATCGCTCGTAGTTGCCGTGATAGAAATGCACGCCGCGATTCCAGATCTCGACGATCTTGTCCACGGTCACGTCCAGGAAATAGCGGTCGTGCGAAATCAGGACGTAGGCGAACGGGTAGTCCGCGAGGTACTGCTCCAGCCAGTTGCGGGCTTCCAGATCCAGGTGATTGGTAGGTTCGTCGAGCAGCAGCAGGTTGGGCTTTTCGAGCAGGAGCTTGGCCAGAGCGATGCGCATCTGCCAGCCGCCGGAAAACTCTTCGGTGCGGCGGCGCCAGTCCGAGTGTGGGAAGCCCAAGCCGGCGAGAACCGTGCCGACCTGCGCCTCAATGGCATAGCCGTCGCGCGTGCGGAATTCGCTGTCGAGCTGATGAAATCGTTCCGCAACCTGCGCATACTCGGCGCCGTTCGGGTCGAGCTCCGCCATACTGTGCGTGAGCTGTTCCATCTCTCGCTCCATTTCGTGGAAGGAGGAGAAGACCGACATGCACTCGGCGAAGACGCTGCGGCCGGAAAGCGAGAGGCCGTCCTGCGGAAGGTAGCCGGCGCTGACGCCGCGGGTCACGCTGAGCGCGCCGTAGTCAAGCGATTCCAGGCCGGCCAGGATCTTGAGCAACGTGGTCTTGCCCGTGCCGTTCGCGCCCACCAGCCCGGCGCGATTCTTGGGTGTGATCAGCCAGTTCAGGTTTTCAAACAGCAGCTTGGGGCCGAAGCGCTTTCCCGCGCCGGAGAGTTGAATCATCTACTACTAGTTTCGCGGAAAAAGCGGCGGCAGTCACCTCAAGTCGCTGTGCGGCCTCAAGGCTTGCCCAAAGCGCACAGGGGATCGCCGATCACGATATTCATCCAGCTCAGCTCGGGAATCGACAAGTAAAAACTTTCAGCCAGGTTGCGGCCGCGATAATAGACCGGAAGCAGGATGTTCGGGCGGGGCGTGAATTGCAAAAACGGTTCGGCGACATGGCCGGAGGCGCCGGTGGCTCCGTCGTGGATGTAGTCGGCTGTCAGACCTTGCGGAGATCCGGCGAAGGTGGCCAGCGGATTCCCCCAAGCTCCCATGGTCCAGCCATCCGGCGGACGGGCGAAAGTGCGGCCATCGGTGGAAACGTACTCGGTCGCGATGGCGCCCGGCAGCCATTGAAAGCCCAGGTGGCGTTTTTTCCGATTGGGGTCGTTGGATCCCCAGGAGGCGTAGGCAATGACGTCGCGGAGGTCGTACAGCACTTCGGCCGAGCCGTCCAGGACCACGCGATCAGCCGGCAACTGCCGAGCCGCTTCGCGCAGCCACCCATTGCCCTCCGTGTTGTCCGCGGCCTTCAGATCGATCACGAACCTTCCGCGATTGCGCGCGACCAGGGCGCGATCGATAATGCCCTTGACGTCCGCCAGATCGTAGCCGGCCAGCCGGGTGACGAGATAGATCGGGAAATCCGGGTGCCGGAAGGGCGCGTTGATTTTGCCGAAGAACGGATTCGCAATGCCGGCCGGCGCGGCATGGGGATGGCCGCGCATATCGGAATAGAGCAACGCCAATTCGGAATCGACGGAAGCGGTCTCCGACATCAGGCCGCTGGCATGGCCCGTCACGCGCAGCGGGAGGCCGGCAGTAGTCACAACGTAGAGGATTTTGTTCTCGAGATGTTTGGCGCGAAGAAACGCGGCGATCGGGGCGGCAATCTGAGCTTGGTACTCGTTGCGGGAGATCTCTTCGTCGGGCTTGACGTTCAGGAAGCAAACATTCGCCGGGGGGATGTGGCGCCGCTGCACATAATACTGAGCGATACTCTGCGAGAGCGGCGACGACTCGTTGACGACCACCAGCACGTTCTCCGCGCTCTGGCAAAAGGCCGCCGCCGCTAGCCCGAGGAACAGGGCGAGTTTCAGCACTCGCTTTTATTTTAGGCTCTTGAGGTAAGCGACGATGGCCTCGGCGTCGGCCGTCTTGAGCTTGTAGGCCGGCATGGGTGGATCGGCAGGATGGCCACCAGGTCCTGTTCCGGTTTCGAGGAACTTGATGAGTCCCTGCTCGCCCCAGCGGGCAAACAAGCGGCTGGACGAAGTGATGTCAGGCGACGTCTGGTGCCAGCCCTTCGTTTCGTGAGTCGGTTCAAAATCGAGCGTGGCGCCCTTGAGCCACTTTCCAGCATCGAACTTGCCACTGTCGCCCCGAGGGGTGTGACAGTCCTGGCATTTCGCCACTTCCTCCACCAGGTATTTGCCATACGCCAACTGGTCCAATTCGGCGGCGCAGGTTACGAGTGCGGTCGCGCACAAGAATCCAAGCAGTCTCAGCATACTACCATCCTAGCCGACCAGAACGCGAGTTCTCATTTCATTTCTTGGGACGCTGTTGCTGCGCTACGTGCGCGCGCCAAGCCTGCCAGTCGTCGGTAGTGGCCTTCACCATGCGGCTGGAGGCCTGGTGCAGCCAGTGGCGCGAGCGGCGACCGAGGCTGCGCAGGATCGCTGGTGCGGCGCGGCGCGTGCCGAGATGCACGTTGGCCGTTTCAAAGCCCATGGCGTGAAGCAGTTTGGCCTCGTCGCGCTCCTTGGGGATAGCCGAGAGCTCCACGCGCGAGCAATCGGGCGCCAGGCGCCGCACGATCCATCGCCCTTTGAGGCGCACGAAGGGATCGATGGCGCGCTCGGAGTGGTCGATAATCTCCTGATAGCGGATGCGCTCGGATAGCTCGCCGCCGCCCGCGGCCCACACGCAAGCCGAGGGCGCCAGGGCTTTGGCCTCCCGCGCCACTTGGGTGCCGCGATACATCGCGATGGCGACGAAACGTTCGCGTCCCAGACTGCCAAGTCCCGCCAGCCGGTGCGCCAGGCGATACTCCAGGCCGTGCTCCGGCAGCATACGTTCCAAGGCCCGGCGCGCGCTTTTGGGAACGCGGCCCTTCCAGGTCGCGAGGCTATCGAGCTTCTGCCAGAACCGCACCGGATCGCGCAGGATGCCAGTCACCATGGACCGGAGCCAGGCATGTTTTTCAGCCAGCACGAAGGGGCTGCCACCGGTTTGAAGACCTTTCTTGTAGCCGGCGAGAATCGCGTCGCAGGCATCCTTGGCGGCGATCTGGAGGCGCGCCTCGCGCACCGCGATATGCGCGCTGGCGGCCAGACGCACCAGATCAATGCCATACGGCAGCTCGTAAGCTTCGTCGAAATCGTTGATGCCCCAGACCAGCCGCCCCTCGACATCGCGCCAGGTGCCGAAGTTCTCGACGTGCAGATCTCCGACGGCCAAGACGTGCGGAGCCTTCTGCTCCTCGGGGCACACTTCGGGCCAAAGCTGCATCCAGCGATAAAAAGTGGCGCGGAGGAACGGGAACACGTCCTCGGCCATGGCGGCGTGCTTGCGCTCAAGATCGGCTTCGATCAGATCGATGTGCTTGGCGAGCCACGCCTCGTAGTTGCGACTCGCCTTCGCGATATTCATCGCGCCGCAGCCCCGGCCTTGGATGCCGTGGCCTTCGGTGGACCGGACTGGTCCAGCAATTGGGCCAGATACTGTTTCCAAATGGCCGGTAGCGAATGCGTGCCGTGACCGCGCGTCTGGTCGCTCGTCGGCAGCAAGACGAAGCGGCCGCGCTTGACTCGGTGGATCAAGCGCTCCAGAATGCCGAGCTCGGGCGGATTCACAACGTCGTCTGCTGAATTGATGGCCACCAGCGGCGCCTGGATCTTCTCCAGGTACGGCTCGGGATTGTAGTTGCGCGAGGAGTCGAACTGGTACAGCATGTCGGCGGCAGTGTTGGCTTCCATGCGCTTCCGAATGGTCTCATCGAACAGCTGGTCGGCTTGGTCGCGCGTGGGCGCCTGCTTTTGCAGTTGCAAGGAGCTGGACGTCATGATCGTGAGAATGTCGACGGCGGTGCGGAGCCCGTTCACCGGATCCCTGCGCAGGGCGTCCGTGATCATGCGTCGGAAGAAACGATTGCGTCCTGCGATCTCGACCGGCGCGCTGGCCAGCGGCAGGAGCGCGTCCATGAAGTCCGGATATTTCTCGCCCCACATCCAGGTCTGCATGCCGCCCATAGACGTTCCCATCACCAGCCGGAGATGCTTCACCCCGAGCCTCTCGGTGAGGAGCCGGTAATCGGCCGTCAGCATGTCGTCGTAGTCGTAGTGCGGGAACTGCGCGCCCAGGCCGTCGCTGGGCTTGGAGGATTTCCCGTGGCCGATCCCGTCCGGAAGGATGATGTAGTAGCGGGTGGCATCCAGGAGCTGCCCGCTACCAAACAAAACACCCGCGAACTGTTCGGAGAGAAACTGCTTTCCGGTACCCCCGGTACCGTGCAGGATGAGGACGGCGTTATCGCCGGAGAGCGAACCGAGGGTCGTGTAGTGCAGCTTGAGTTCGGCGACCGCGCCGCGGTCGTTGAAGCGAAAGTCGCGCAGGACGAGCTCGCCTTCCGCCGGGGCCGGATAGTTGGCGCCCGCCGCCGCGGTGGCGAGCAAGAGCAGGAACGTCAGAGTGCGCACCGCTCGATTATACCCGGCTCTCAGGAATGTAGATGGCTGCCCGAGAAGAGTGGGTCGAGTCGTGTCGTTGTGTCGTGTCGTTGTTGACTATCTCTCAAACTGTGATATAGTGGCCAGCAGTCGTAACGAACGAAGTGAAGCGCCGAGACGGGGATACGGGGAATTGTGCGGAATAGCGGGATACACACACTATCGCTCTAAGACCGATGCCGCTCGCATCCGGCGAGCCACATACGCCTTGACTCATCGAGGACCCGATCAGCAGGGGTTCTATGAGTCCGATTCTGTATCAATCGGGGCCGTGCGCCTCCGCATCATCGACCTGGCCGGCGGCGACCAGCCGATGAAAAGCGAGGACGGCGACACAGTCCTGGCCTTTAACGGCGAAATCTACAACAACACCGAACTGCGGAAAGAGTTGCGCAGCCGGGGCCATCTTTTTCAAACTTCCTGCGACACTGAAACGGTCCTGCACGCCTTCCTCGAGTGGGACACGGATTGCTTCTCACGGTTGCGAGGCATGTTTGCCCTGGCCGTTTGGACCGAATCGGAAAATCGGCTGGTGCTGGCGCGGGACCGCGTCGGGATCAAGCCGCTGTACATTTGGCGCCGAGGCATCGATCTGTACTTCGGCTCCGAGCTGAAGGCGCTGTTCGCGCATCCGGAAATGGAGCGGCGAATCGACCCGCTGGCTTTGCACCAGTTCACCTCGCTGAATTATGTTCCCTCTCCGCGCACGCTGGTGGAAGGCATCGAGAAGCTCCCTCCGGGACATTGGCTGGAGTGGCGCGCCGGACGGTCGCGAACTTCCCGCTACTGGGCGTTAAATTTCCGGCCGCAAACTCACTACTCGGCAGACGCAGCCGCCGAAGAGCTCGACAGCCTGCTGAATGAATCCGTGCGGGAACACCTGGTGGCTGACGTCCCGCTGGGCGTTTGGGCCAGTGGAGGCCTGGATTCATCCACCATCCTGCACTACGCGGCGGCTCATTCCTCCACCCGGCTCAAGACCTTTTCCATCTCCTTTAACGGCCGGAGCTTTGACGAAAGCGAATACGCGCGCCGCGTCGCCAGCCACTACGGAACCGAGCACTACGAGTTCGATCTCAATCCCAATGTGGACCTGGAAGGGGCGATCGAGAACCTGGCCTACTTCTCCGATGAGCCCGGAGCCGACGCCGGAGCGCTGCCGGTCTGGTTCCTTTCGAAAATGAGCCGCCGCCACGCCACGGTGGCGTTGAGCGGGGAAGGGGCCGACGAACTGTTCGGAGGTTACTACACCTATCTAGGCGACAAGTACGCGCGGACCCTGCGGCGTGTACCCGCGCTGGCTCGAAGAATCGCGCTGCGGCTGGCGCGCCGGCTTCCGGTTTCCGACGACAAGATCGGATTCGATTACAAAATCCAACGCCTGCTGGAAGGCTCTCTCCTGGAGCCCGGCGACGCGCACCTGTTCTGGAACGGAACTTTTTCCGAGTCGCAAAAAAAGCCGCTGCATTTGCGCAACGGCCATCCGCCCGTGGGAGCGCTGCTGAGCTCTCTTCCGCCGCAGTCAGCCCAGGCTGGTTACCTCAACCGCTACCTGTGGTTGGACCAATGTTACTATTTGCCGGACGACATCCTTTACAAGTGCGATCGCATGAGCATGGCGCACGCGCTGGAAGTCCGGCCGCCGTTCCTGGATCATCGCATCGTCGAATTCGCGGCGCGGTTGCCGGAAAGCTTCAAAATCCGCCACAACACACTCAAAGCGGTGCTGCGGCGCGCGATGCGCGACAAGCTGCCTGCGTTCGTGCTGAACCGCAAGAAGGAAGGCTTCGATATCCCCGCGCATGACTGGCTGCGCGGCCCGCTGCGGCCGATGCTGCTCGACACCCTGACGCGTGAATCGGTGGAAAAATCCAACCTATTCGATTGGAATGTCGTCGAAAGGCTTATTCGCAGTCACCTCAACCGGCGTGCTAATCTCGGGTATCATCTATGGGGTCTGTTGACGCTGTTCCTTTGGATGAAGAGATGGGGCATCCAAAGCGAGCCCGCCGGGATCGAGACCGCCAAAGTTCTCAGCGCTTCCGCTTCGAGTTAATCGTTGTTCTGGTCGCCGCCGCCGTGTATTTCGGCTGCGCCTTCAGCCCGCCAAATCTGATGGACGATGTGGACGCGGTCCAGGCGCAGATCGCGCGCAATATGCTGGATTCGGGCGATTGGGTGACGGCGCGGCTGGACGGCGTTCCCTACCTGGAAAAATCGCCGCTCAAGTACTGGATGATCGCCGTTTCGTACATGCTTTTCGGCGTGCACGATTGGGCGGCGCGGATTCCGGTCGCTCTGTTCACGGTGGCCCTCTGCTGGCTGACGGCGCGCATGGGATGGTGGGCGTTCCCGGCTCGAGCGGGTCTTTACAGCGGGTTGGTTTTAGCCACCTGCGTGGGGCTTTTTCTTTTTACGCGCATTCTTATTCCGGATGTGATTCTTACGCTCACCGTTGCGCTCGCGATGTGGTCCTTCCTTCGGGCGCTGGAAGAAGAAGAGCCGCATTCGCGGCGCTGGGCCTGGCTGATGGCGGCCGGCATCGCGACAGGCTTGCTCTTGAAAGGG
>DASQHQ010000160.1:0-2734 GCA_035632015.1 Bryobacteraceae bacterium | reverse complement strand
TCCCGCGTCTTGGCGCCCACTGCCAGGCGCAGGCCGATCTCTCGCGTGCGCTCGGTCACCGAGACCAGCATGATATTCATGATGCCAATACCGCCGACGATCAGCGAGACCGAAGCAATGGCTCCCAACAGCATGGACATGACGCTGGCCGAACTTTCCTGCGCGGCGAAGACCTCGGAAAGATTTCGGACCGTGAAGTCGTCCTCCTGATCCTGCTGCATCCGATGGCGCTGCCGCAGAAGGAGCTCGATCTCCTGCTCCGCCTCCTGCATCAGTTGCGGGCCGGCCGCCTGCACCAGCAGCGTGCCTACCGAGCGGGCGTTGGCGTGGCTGGTTCCGAGAACGTCCCTCTTGGCCGTCGAGATCGGGATCAGGATGATGTCATCCTGGTCCTGCCCCGAGGGCGACTGCCCTTTGGGAGTGAGGACGCCCACAACGGCGAATGGGACGTTCTTGATCCGGATCGCCTGGTCCACCGGATCGCTCGCGCCGAACAGGTTCTGGACCACGGTCTGCCCGAGCAGGGCGACTTTGGCCGCCGAGTCGACATCCTGCGACGTAAAGGGGCGGCCGCTCATCACCGACAGATCGCGGACGGTGAGGTACTCCGGCACGGTGCCCTGAATGGTGGTGGCCCAGTTACTGTTGCCGTTTGTGATCTGGGCGGAGCCGCGGACCGTCGCCGCCACGGCTGACACGGCCGGGCACTCGGCGGTGATCGCCTTGGCGTCGTCTTCGGTCAGCGTGACGTTGACCCCGCTGCCCAGCCGGATGCCGCCGCTGGTAATGCTGCCGGGGATCACCAGGATCAGGTTGCTGCCGATACTCTGGATCTGCTGCTCGATTCTCGCCGTTGCTCCCGAGCCGACGGCTACCATGGCGATCACCGCGGCCACGCCGATGATCATGCCCAGCATGGTCAGGCCCGAGCGGAGCCGGTTTACCCGCAAGGCCCGCAGCGCGATTCTGATGCTGGCGAAAGTCTTCCTCATACCGTTGCCAACGCTTGTTCCAACTCCGGCTCAACCGGCTGATGCTTCAGCTCTTCCTGCGCCTGGCGCGGCTGCTCAATCCGCACGTCTTCGACCAGCCGGCCGTCTCGGAAGTGAATATTGCGGCTCGCATACTCCGCGATATCGGGCTCGTGAGTCACCAGGATCATCGTGATGCCGGACTGGCGGTTTAAGCGCTGAAAGATGTCCATGATCTCGATGCTGGTTCGCGTATCGAGAGCGCCTGTCGGCTCATCAGCCAAAATCATCTGCGGCTGATTCACCAGGGAGCGGGCAATGGCGACTCGCTGTTGCTGTCCGCCCGAAAGCTGGCTGGGGTGGTGATCTTCGAGCCCTGCCAGTCCCACGGCGCGCAGGGCCTCGATCGCCCGGGTTTCGCGCTCCCGCGCCGGCGTGTCGGTATAAAGCAGGGGAAGGGCCACGTTTTCGACCGCCGGAGTGCGGGCCAGCAGGTTGAACTGCTGGAACACGAATCCGATCTTCTTGCTGCGAATCTCCGCAAGCTGGTCGCGATCGAGATCCCTTACGCTGATGCCGTCCAGCTTGTAAGTTCCGAACGTCGGCTTATCGAGACAACCTAGAATGTTCATGAGGGTCGACTTGCCCGACCCCGACGGACCCATAATGGCCACGAAGTCGCTGCGCTCGATGTCGAGAGATACGCCCTTCATCGCGTGCACGAGGACTTCCCCCAGCTTGTAGTCTTTAACCAGGTCGCGCACTTCTATGATGGCCGGCATGTCCGCTCAGCTCTTTGTGCTGGGGATGACCAGCAACGCAATACCGCCGCCCAACGCAATCGCTCCCGCGATCGGCGGCGCCCGCAACCGCGAGGATGATGGCGAACACTGTTTCTTGGTTTCATTTTGCTCGATCTCCATGCTGCCGATCTGCATTTAGAACTGGGGCCCCCGCTTGCTGCCCGCGGCCGGGGGCGCTGGTCCGCTGCTGCCGCTCGTGGAAAATGCAGCCACCACAACCTGGTCGCCTTCCTTAAGATCGCCGGTGATCTCGGTGAAGTTACCGTCGGTCAGGCCAAGCGTCACCACAACAGGCTTCAGCTTCCCGCTGGCCTGGAGCGCCCAAATGGTTTGGCTCGCGGCGGCCTTTCGGCTTCCGGCAGAACCCGGCTTTCCGCCACCCGGATTCGGTGCTGCGGCCGAAGGCTGGAACCGCAGGGCCGCGTTGGCGACCTTGAGCACGTCGCCATGCGTATCCACCAGGATCTTCTCGTTGGCCGTCATTCCGGGGAACAGCTTGAGGTCCGGGTTGGCCACCGCGATCACAACGTCGTAGGTGATCACGTTTTGAACATTGATTGGCGCTTCTCGAATCTGCGCCACTTGGCCCTTGAAAACCTGGCCTGGGTAAGCATCCACGGTGAACGTGACGGGCTGGCCAACTTTCACGCGGCCGACGTCCGCCTCCGAGACGTTGGTGTCCACTTGCATCTTGGTCAGATCCTGCGCAATCTGAAACAGCGTGGGGGTCTGCAGGCTGGCTGCTACGGTCTGCCCGACATCGACGTTGCGCGCCACGACCACGCCATCCACCGGCGCTCGGATATAGGTATGCTCCAGGTCCAGCCGGGTTTGTTCGAGCGCCGCGGTGGTCTGCTTTACCTGCGCTTCGGAGGAAGCCAGTTGCGTGCGAGTCGCTTCCAGGTCGGCCTTGGCGGCGTCCACGTTGTCCTGCGCGGCTAACTGATCGGCCTGGGCCGC
>DASQHQ010000159.1:0-20461 GCA_035632015.1 Bryobacteraceae bacterium | reverse complement strand
CGTCCACCAGTTCGCCTCTTTCCGCTTGAGCGAAGCCATGCTCGATCTTGGCAGCGATATCGTAGCGATTGTCAGCGAGCCACTGCTCCTGCTCATGGAGCATCTGGACGGCGTGGGCGACGAATTCATCGGCGGATTGATACAGTCCGCGTTCCACGTCCTGCTGGATAAGAGCTTCCAGCTCAGGTTTGAGATGAATCGTCATACCTGTAAGCTACCGTTGAAGCGAGAGACTGTCAACTTCGCGGACGCGTAGAGCCCACCGCCCGCTACACTGAAGGTATGCGCATCCTGCTGTTCAGCGGCAAGGGAGGCGTCGGCAAGACCAGCATCGCCGCCGCTACCGGCCTGCATTTGGCCCGGCTCGGTTATTCCACGCTCGTCATGAGCGTCGATCCGGCCCACAGCCTGGCCGACGCCTTCGATCTCGAAACCTCGCTCTTCCAGGAAAAAACCAACGAGCCGTACCCGATCGACTCGAACCTCGCCATCCAGGAAGTCAATATCCAAAAGGAAATCAAGCGGCACTGGCGCGAAATCTCCACCTACGTGGTCTCGGTGCTCCGCACCACCGGCATCAGCGACGTCGAGGCCGAAGAGCTGGCCATCCTGCCGGGCATGGAAGAGCTGAGCGCCATGATGTACGTGAACCAGTTCCGGCGTGAGCAGCGCTACCAGGTGATCGTGCTGGACTGCGCGCCCACCGCGGAATCGATGCGCTTCGTCAGCATGCCGACCACGCTGGAGTGGTACATGAAGCACGTCTTCCCGTTCCAGCGCGGGCTGCTCAAAGCGGTGCGGCCGGTGGCCAATCGCATCTCGCCGGTCGAGCTGCCCACCGACAGCTACTTCGCCAACATCCAGGATCTGTTCGGCCGGCTGGAAGGGATCGCGGAGCTGCTCGAAGATCCGTCGCTCACCAGCGTGCGGCTGGTGACGAATCCGGAGAAAATGGTGCTGCGCGAGACACAGCGCGCGTTCGTCTATTTCTCGCTGCACGGTCTCACGGTCGATTCCGTCATCGTGAATCGCGTTCTGCCCACCGAAATCACCGACGCCTGGTTCGATCAGTGGCGCGCCTCGCAGGCCCGGATTCTGGACGAAATCGAAGAATACTTCTCGCCCGTCGCGATGAAGCGCGTTCCGCTGTTTACGCACGAAGTGCTGGGCCGCGAGCGCCTGATCGAACTGGCCGATGTCCTCTACGGCGAGAAGGAAGATCCCGCCGTCGTGACACGCACCGAAGCGCCATACACCTTCGAGAAGCGCAACGCGCATTATGAGGTGAGGCTGCGCCTGCCGTTCGCGGTCAAAGGCGAGGTTGGGCTGTTCAAGAAGGGCGACGAGCTGGTGGTTGAGATCGGGACGCTGCGCCGCCACATCGGGCTGCCGACCTCCATGGCCGCGCTCACGCCCACACGCGCCACGCTACAGAATAAAATGTTAACAGTGGAGATGAAGGAAGGCTGAAAATGGAAGAAAAACAAACCCACGCCCAGGGTTGCGTCTTTTGCAATGTCGTCGCGCCGCAGATCGACGCCATGCTCGATCACATCTGGCCGGAAGACACGCGCGAGCATTTTCGCAAGGCGCGAGTCGAAGTCCTCAAGGGGATGCGCAGCATCCTGGACGCGCGCATCGAGCGCCTGTCGAAACAGGAGCCGAAGGGCACGAAAGTCACCGTCGAGTAACGCGCGGCTAGCGCTGGCTCAGCCCGCCATCGACGGCCAGCACTTGTCCCGTCACAAAATTGGACGCGTTCAGAAAATACAGCACTGCGTCCGCCACTTCTTCCACTGTTCCGCGCCGTAGGGCTGGAGTCGCCGCGATCATCTCCTGCGTGCGCGGCTCCTCGGGCGAAGAAAGAATCACGCCCGGCGCCACCGAATTCACCGAGATCTCCGGCCCGAAAGACTTCGCCAGCGCGCGCGTCAGCATGATCACGCCGGCCTTGGATGCGCAGTAGTGCGCATAGTCCGGCCAGGGCCGGATGCCGCCCAGCGAGCTGATATTGACGATCCGCCCTGCGCCGCCCTTCTTCATCAAGAGTGCGCCCTGCTGGCAGCAGAAGAACGTGGCCTTCAGATTGATGGAGTGAATGTAGTCCCAGTCGGCTTCGGTCATCTCCAGCGGAGCGCGCCGGCGGAACCGCGCCGCGTTGTTCACCAGGCCGTACAGCGGCCCTGCACGCTGGTCGACTGCGCGAAACATTCGCCGGATCTCGTCGACTTGTTCCAGGTTGGCTTGAAACAGGGGCGCCGATCCGCACTGCTCGGCCGTTTCGCGCGCCTCCTTTTCAGAAGCGCCGTAGTGGATGGCGACGCGATAGCCGGCCTGGAACAGCCGCAAGGCGATCCCGCGGCCGATGCGCTTGGCCGCCCCCGTGATCAGTACCGTTCGTGCGTTTTCCATCGCTTCAACCTATGCCGTGGCGCACGTACTTTGCGTGACGTGCCGAAGCTCGGGTTCGTCGCGTCGGGAACGAGGCGTTCACATGAGCGTGAACGCG
Organism: Bryobacteraceae bacterium; assembly: GCA_035632015.1. Lineage (GTDB taxonomy): Bacteria > Acidobacteriota > Terriglobia > Bryobacterales > Bryobacteraceae > Palsa-89. The sequence goes on along the minus strand of DASQHQ010000159.1, from coordinate 17,952 downwards.
GCACGCAGGAGTGCGTGCGCCGCGGCTAGATGGTCGGGTCTCCATGTACCTCGACCTCTTCCGGCTCCACTCCCTCCAGCGCCGGCTCCGGCAGCCGTCCGCCCCAGTTTGCCCACAACCAAAAGATCGCGGTGCTCGAACTCAACACGCCCGACACGGCGCCAATTGCGCGCGGGCTCCACGTCTGGGAGCCCAGCCCGGCGCCCAGCATGGACAGCATCATCATGGACCAGGACATGGTTTCGATGGTCGCAAACACGCGCCCGCGAAACTCGTTCGAGACGTGCCGCAATAATTGCGAAATGTTCAGCACCGAGCTGACCGCGATGGCCGCCCGCGACAGTCCCAGGAACAACAGCGCCAAGGAGAAGTATGGCATCTGGCTGAAGACGACGTACGATCCGCCGTGCAGCGCGTAACAGATCGAGATCGTGCGCTTGTAGCCGGCGAACGAAATGCGTTTTCCCAGCCAGTGGGCGAACGCGCCGCCGATCAGCAGTCCCACGCCCGCCGACGCCCACAAATATCCGATGCCCGCGGGCCCGCGATTGAACACCAGCTCGCCGAACAGGCTGAACAGGATCTGCGCCGCGCCTCCGCCGGATGCCCATCCCACCGAGAGCAGCGCGATGCCCAGGATCAACGGCGAGGCGCGCATGTAGCGAAGGCCTTCGGTGTACTCGTGCCACGGCCGCACCACTTCGGCTTCGGTCAGATCGCGCCGCTCCGCCCGGAAGCTGCCGCCGGGGAAGTGCAGCCGCGAAATGCACAGCGCCGAGAACAAGAAGGACAGCGCGTTGAAGACGAACGCCCATTCGTAGCCGAACTGCGTCACGCTGGCGCCGCCCAGGAACGCCCCGACAGTCAGCGTGGTCCACTGCGTGGTCTGGGTCAGCGAATTCGCCGTATGCAGTTCTTGCTTGCTGGCGATAGTCGGAAGAATGGCCGACCGGCCGCTGGTGAAGAACGGCGACGCGAGCATCAGCAGTGCGCTCAGGACGTACAGCAGCCAGGTGTCGTGTCGTGAAATAGCCAGAATGAATCCCAGCGCGACCACCGCGCGGATCAGGTCGCTCGCGATCATGACGCGCTTGCGATCCAGCCGGTCCAGCACCACGCCCGCCAGAGGCCCGGCCAGCACCGCCGGTATCGCCCGCGAAAGCATCACGCCGGTGACCACCATGCCGGAATGCGTGGTGGCCAGCGCCAGACTGAATACTGCGATGTTGTTGAAGTGATCACCGATCTCGCTCACTACCTGCCCGCTCCAGGTGAAGCGATAATTGCGGTTGGTCTTCAGCAGATCGACGAAATCAGACACTTCAAGTGCGCTCCCCGAGGTGAACCCCTAATAATACGAGGATGCCATTAAATGCCGGCTTCCAGCCAGTGGGTCCGTTGCATGCCGCCGTTCTAGCCCCCTGCCTCCGACGGTACTGGAGTGGAAAGGTCGCGATTCTAACCTTGAAACCCTAGCCTTTTCCGGCTAGCCTGAGCCGATGGTTCTGCAAGGAGGAACACTGGTGAAGGCACGTTTGTTAGCCTCCCTCGCGGGCGGTGTAGGTGGCGTCGCGGTGGCAAGCCCGATCAATAGCAGCTTGGGTCTGAGCCCAACAATCGCCTATATCGCTTGCACGGCGATCGGCCTGGCGCTCGGATACGGCGTGAGCATCTTCTTCGACGTGTTCACTGCGAGCCCTGGGGACGAAAACGCCGAGTCTTAAGAGCGCAAAGAGCGCGGGTCGCACCGCCAAATCTGTCAGGAAGAGCTTCGCGCCGCGGTCCATTCTGTTGGCGCGAGTTCCTCAAGGGACGGCTGCTCAGACGCGCGGTGACGCTCGAAACGTCCTCGAAGCCTGTCGAGTCATTGCACCTCTCTCTCCTTAATCTCGCAGCAGGTGAGACAATCGGGGAGATTGGCCGCACCGCCTGAAAGCTGGGAATCCATCAGGCCAGGGGCGGACAAACCTGAGGAGGAGCGAGACCGATGAGACTAGCCAGGCAATCTTCTCTTGTGACAGCGGCCGTCGCCGTTTCCCTTGGTGTCTGGGCGCAGGGACAGGGAATCGACTACGCCGGGATCGAAATCCTGACAGAGAAAATCGCGCCGAACCTATACATGCTCTCCGGTTCGGCGGGAGCCGATCCTGGTCATCAGGACGCGGCCGGCGGCAGGATCGGTGTGCTGGCCGGCCCGGATGGCATCTTGATGGTCGATGCGCAGTACGCGCAAATATCGGACAAAGTCGCGGCGGCGATCCGGAAAATCAGCCCCGGGCCGATTCGCTTTCTGGTCAACACGCACGTGCATGGAGACCACACGGCCGGCAATGCGAACTTCGTCAAGATGGGTGCGTTGCTATTCGCGCGCGAAGAACTGCGCGAGGAAATGTTACGTCCACCGCCGGCGGCAGCCGGCAACGCGGCTCCTGCGAGGGATCCGGCCAGGCTTCCTGTCGTGACCTACGGCCTGGGCGATCCGGTGAAGATTCGCATGAACGGCGAAACCGTCGACCTGATTCCGGTGCGCGCAGCCCATACCGGCGGCGACACGATGATCCGGTTCGAGAATGCGGACGTGATCATGATCGGCGACTTCTATCGGAACTACGGGTATCCCTTCATCGACACCAACAACGGCGGCACCTTGAAAGGTGCATTGGAGGCTCTCGACGCGGTGATGAAGCTGGCCGGTCCGAACACCAAGCTCATCCCCGGCCACGGCACCATCATCAACCGCACGGACATCCTTCCTTACCGCGACATGATCCTCGGAGTTCAGGCCAAGGTGCGGCAGATGATCAGCGAGGGCAAGAGCGAGCAGGAAGTGCTAGCCGCGAAAGTGACAGCTCCTTATGACGCGAAGGTTCCAGGGGGACTGTTGCCGGCCGGCGCGGGGACCAGCGCGGACCGTTTCGTCAGGATGGTGTATTCGCAACTCAAGGGCGGCAGGTAAGCACGAACGGCGTGTCCGATCCGGCGGTCGCGAGCTCGCCGCTCACGAAATGCTTTCCTGGCGCACGGTGATGGAATCCAGGAAGTCGCGGTCCAGGTCGTAGCCAAAGCCGGGCGCATCGCGGACTGCGATGGTTCCGCGCAGCGTCGTTACCACCGGCGGCACGATGATGTCGCGCACCCAGTAGCGCTGGCTGGCTGAAACATCGCCGGGCAGCGTGAAATTCGGCAAGGTCGCCAGCGCGATGTTGTGCGCGCGCCCGATGCCCGATTCGAGCATCCCTCCGCACCACACCGGAACTCCGGCGCGCTGCGCGACATCGTGCACGAGCTTGGCCTCCACGAATCCACCCACGCGCCCCAGCTTGATGTTGAGGATGCGCCCGGCGTCCATGGCGAGCGCCTGCTCGGCCTGATGCGCGGAGCGGATGCATTCGTCCAGGCAAATCGGCGTCTTCAGTTGCGCCTGGAGCTTGGCGTGATCGATGATTTCGTCGTGTCCGAGCGGCTGCTCGATCATCATCAGGTTGAATTCATCCAGGCACTTCAGCCGTGGCGCGTCTTGCAAAGTGTAGGCCGAGTTGGCGTCGGCCATCAGCAGGATATCGGGAAATCGCCGGCGCACCTGGCGAACTACGTCGACATCCCATCCCGGTTTGATCTTCATCTTGATGCGCTGGTAGCCGGCGGCCAGCTCGGTGTCGATTTTTTCCAGAAGCTGATCGACGGAATCCTGGATGCCGATGGAAACCCCGCAAGGAATGTCGCGCCGCGCCCCGCCGCCGATGTGTTGGTAGAGGGGACGCCCCAGCAGACGCGCTTCGAGATCCCAGGCCGCCACTTCCAGCCCGCCGCGGGCCATCTTGTGTCCGCGAATGTGGTCGGTCCGCGCTCCCACTTCGGTGGCGTTCGCGAAGTTGTGCCGCAACACGCGCGGCGCGACGTAGTCCCGCAAAATCAGCCACGCCGATTCGGTCCACTCCTCGTTGTAGAACGGGTTCTCGCCGGCTGTGACCTCGCCCCAGCCCGAGACGCCGCCGGCCGATGCTTCCACCAGCACCATGTGCCGCTCGGTGGTCCGGCCGAAGCTGGTTTCGAAAAAATGCACCAGCGGCATCTTGATCTGGCGCAGAGTGATTCGGTCTAATTGGATTCCCATTTTCCCAGTAAGTATGTCCCGGCGGCGGCGGACTTCTCGAATCCTATCACCGCCAGCCCGCGAACGAACGCGTCGCGGAACGCTTCGCTCGACTGGTGCTGGATCTCGCGCGCCCGCTTCGGATTTTCCGATCGAATTGCCGCGATGTCCGACGGGATCGCGATGCGCGCTTCCACCGCGCTGCGCGCGAAGGGCTGGCCAGCAGCGATCGCTTGGGCGCGAGGGCTCGCGATCCACCATTCGGCGATGCAGCGGTCCGTCGGAAGCCCGCCGTGCAGATGGCTGGTGGTGGTTCCGTATTGATTCACGACGTAGCGCCTGACGATGGCGCCCAGCCGCTCGAGGTTGAAAAAAGCGTTCTTGATTTCGAGCGGATCGAAAGTCCATTCGATCAGATCGATGCCGCGCCCCAGCGCCTCTTCGCGTTGCGCCAGCTTCAGCTTGCGCCCCACGCCATGGTCGCGATACTGCGGTAGCACGCCCAGCATGTGGCTGTGCAGATAGCTTTTCCCGTCCGGCTTGAGTCCCGGAATCGCGATGCAGAAACCGATCATGCGTCCGGCGTCGAACGCTCCCAGCGCCTGCCCGCCGATTTTTGTCGCCACCACGAACAGCCGCAGCGGCAGCAGCTCGACGTCCTCAAATCCCCAAATCTCCTGCTGCAAGCGCACTGCCTCCCGAAATTCCGTATGCGCCGCCAGGGGCCGGATCTCGATCATTCCAGCGTTTTGGACTCCTGCCAGAGCGCCTCCATCTCAGCCAGGCTGGCTCCCGGAAGCTTGGCGCGCTGCTCCAGATAGGCGAAGCGCTTCCGGAATTTCGCATTGGTCTTGCGCAGCGCCTGCTCCGGATCCACCTTCAAGAATCGCCCCAGATTCACCAGGACGAACAGCAGGTCGCCGATCTCGCTCTCAATTTCGGGCTGAGACGCGCCCTCCCGCGCCGCGGCCAGCTCGCGCAGCTCCTCGTCGAGTTTTTCGAGCACCTGACCGGCGTGTTCCCAATCGAATCCCACCGCGGCCGCTTTGGACGAGATCTGCTGCGCCTCGACCAGCGCGGGCAAGTTGCGCGGGACGGACTCCAGCCGGCCTTGTTCGGGTACGCCCTTGCTCTTCTTCTCGTCGGCTTTGATCTCATCCCAGCGCCGTTTCACGTCGTCGGCGGTTTTGGCGCTCCCGTCGCCAAACACGTGCGGATGCCGGCGGATGAGTTTCTCGGCCACGGCGTCGAGCGAATCGTCGATGCGAAATCTGTTTTCCTCCGACGCCATCTGCGCGAAGAAGACGGCTTCCAGCATCAAGTCGCCCAGCTCTTCCGCCAGCCCCGGCCAATCGCGCTGGTCGATGGCGTCCAGCACCTCGTAAGTTTCCTCGAGCAGATAGGGTTTGATGGTGTCGAAGTTCTGCTCGCGATCCCACGGGCAGCCGCCCGGCGCGCGCAATCGCGCCATAATCCCGACCAGGCGCTCGAATCTTTGGCCGGTGGTGGTTGGATGCGTAGCCATTCAGGAAGGGGTGAAACCCTCAGTCTAGCGCAGTCGCTTGGTCTCAAGAATCGCGGCAGCGGTGCGGCGCACGCACTCATGCGTGCCGCGTTCACACTCGTGTGAACGCCCGTCGGAGCCAGGCGCTGCGATCAGTCGCGCCACGGGCGCTGCGTTTCAGCTAGTCGCTGCGTTTCAACTTGTCGCTGCGTTTCTACTCCTATGAATGTTGCGTTCCGGTGCTATACTCACACCGCAAGGGAGGAGCGATGTCGAGAACGAGGAACGCCTTCTTGATTCTGGGTCTGACGCTGGCCTTGGCCCCATTCGCGATGGCCCAGGAGACCGGCATCAAGATCAAGAAGCCGGTTTTCGGCGGCGCCTGCAGAGTCTGCCCCTGGGGCGCGGTGGCCGAAATCGTGAAAACAGCGATGCAGCCATACGGCTACGAGGTGCAGATCTGCTACAACTGCGCCACCGGCGAGGCGCCGCGGATCGTGGCCGCGGCCAAGATGCCCGAGCCGATCGAAAAGTGGTGGAAGGCATTCCCGTTCATCCCTCCGAGCCAATCCCCGCCCCCGCCGCACGGCCCGGTGGATTTCGGCGCCACCAGCGTCCAGAATGTCTGGTGGGCCTATCAGGGCACGCACGGCTATTCCGGCGAAGGCCCGCGCAAGAATCTGCGCCTGTTCGCGGTGATCCAATCGCCCAACTACCTGATCGTCGCGGCCAGAGCGGAACTGGGCATAACCGACCTCGGCCAGATCAAGCAAAAGCGCTGGCCGGTCCGCCTGCTGACCGACGGCAATGAAGTCTCGAACGCCGTGCTCGCCTATTACGGACTCAGCCGCCAGTCGATCGAATCGGCGGGCGGACATGTCGGCCGCGGCGGCGTTCCCGAAGAGCGCAAGAATTTCGACGTGATCATTCACGGCGGCACGCTGGCCAACGCCCCGGAATTCAACGTGTGGTACGAGGTCAGCCAGAAATTCGATCTGAACTATTTGCAACTGCCGCATGACCTGCTCGCAAAAATAGCCCGGGAGAATGACATGCAGCTCGGGACCATCCCGGACGGCCTGCTGCGCGGCATTGACCATCCGATCCGCACCGTCACGCGCACCGGACACGCCGTGTACGGCCGCACCGACAACCCCGACGATTTCGCCTATACAGTCGCCAAGGCCTTGGACGAACATCAAGACCTGCTGCAATGGAGCCACCTGAACTTTTCTTATAATCCGCGCACCGTGTGGAAAGCGTACGAGGTGCCCTTACATCCCGGCGCCGCGCGCTATTATCGCGAACGGGGTTATATGAAGTAGTCGCGCGACCCTACTGCGTCGCGATGATTTTTGAATCCACCTGGAACTTGCGGAAGTTGCTCCAGGTCAGCTCGTCTTCCAGCGCCAGCCTTTTGAGAAGCCCCAGGCGGCCGGAACCGCTCACCACCTCGTGCTTGGGCAGCCAGATTTCGTTGTTTACGCGAGTCTGCTCGAAGAGAAGCCTGGCGCCCGGGTTCAATCGCGCCAAGAACAGGCCGATGGAAATGGTGTCGATGGTTTCAGCCTCGATGCGGACCCATTGGTATTCGGCCTTGTCGATCCATACCTTGCCCTTGACCTTGAGCAACGCCCTCGCATCGCGGCGCTTGGGCCGGTAGTCCGGTTTGGGCATGCCCGTGATGACCCACACATCCAGGCCGTCGATCTTGTCTTCGCCCTCCAGCCGCCAGTCGAACAGATCCGGGACTTCCCGCAAAAAATCACGGTCCTTTTCGCGCTGCTTCTCGTACTGTGCCAGGCGGTGCTGGCGTTGCTGCTCGGTCTCATGTTCCAGCTTGGCAACCGACTTGTCCAGCTTTTCCTGTTCCCGGTTTTGTTCGGCCGGTGGCAGCGGCTTGCCGTCATGCTCCAGCTTGCGGCGGTGCGGCTCGCCAAAGAGAATGACGGTTTCCCAAACGTCGCTGCTCTCGGACTTCACGCGACCGGCGGAATCGAGGTGGCGTTCGATCTCTTTGGCGGTCCAGGTGTAGTCCTTCATCCGCCGCCAGTTCACCTGATCGAGCTCCACTGATTTGCGGATGATCTCGCGCGCGTCTTGACCGCGCACGCCGGCGCCGGCCAGCAAGCTCAGGAGCACGGCAGGCAAAGCGACGAACCGCATAGGTCAGACCGGGTGGCGCTAAGGCAGCGACCATTCCTGCCCGATGCGCGTCGCCACCACGCGCTCAGGCCGGCTGCCGGCGGCTTCGAGAAAGCGTTCCACCGGCTCCAGGTACGGTTCGCGGCTGAGCCGGAAAGTCTGGTGATGCACGGGCAGCGCAAACTCGGCGCCGCAGTCGGCGCCCATCCGCCAGGCCTGCTCGGGGCTGCAATGCACGTGGATCCAGGGATCGTAAGCGCCGATCGGCAAGATAGCCAGATCCACCGGTTTCGAACTGCGCACCGAACGAAACGTGTCGGTCCACGCGGTGTCGCCGCCGAACACGATGCGATGCCGCCGGGTCTCGATCAGATAGCCGTTGAAGCCGCGATGCACGTCCGAGCGCAGGCGCGCGCCCCAATGATTCACCCGGAAGCCCTGGATCGAAACCGGACCGACGCGCGCACGCTCACTCCAACCCACCTCGTGCACGGCTTTGTAGCGCGTCACACGCAGCAGGTCGCTGGTGTTTCGAGCGGTCACTACCGAGGTGCCCGGCAGTTCCAGGCTGCGCAGCGTGGGCAGATCGAAATGATCGAAGTGCGCGTGCGAGAGCAGGATCAAGTCGATGGGTGGAAGGTCGGATCGATGGATAGCCGGCGCCACCATGCGCTTCAGGCCCATCGTGACCGGGCCCATCCGGACGCCGCAGCGCTCGCCCAGCACCGGGTCGGTCAGAATGGTGAAGCCATCCACTTTGATCAGCACCGTGCTGTGACCCAGCCAGGCAGCGTGCAGACCGCGGTCCGGCCAGGCCGAGGGATTGGGAACGAACGGCGCGGGTTCCACCGGGCGCCGCCGCTCGCTTTGCATACGTCGCAAGAATTGGGGAGCCGCCCGGCGCGCGAATTGCGCCGCTCCGGCGAGTTCCACCAGCCGTGATCTGCGGTGTTGATTGCGCTTGAACATCGGTGAGAGTTTCGAGCGGGCTGGCCTACTAGTCTCAGTATGACATCCAAGCGACTCGTTGCGCCAATTGTGCTGGCCTGCTCGGTGCTGCTTGCCGGCGGCAATGGAGGCCGCGCCGAGTACGTGGGCGGCACGATCTCGCAGATTCCGCCCGGCTGCGAGGGAAAGGTACAGGCCGTGGACTCGCAATACTTCGTCTTCTATGCCAGGAACGCGAGCTGGCGCGTGCCCTACCAGAAGATCAACCTGATCGAGTATGGCCAGAAGGTGGACCGCCGGTACATCGCAGCCGTCCTGGTTTCACCCCTGTTCCTGCTCGCCAAGAAACGCCAGCATTTCCTGACGGTCGGGTACTCGGATGAGGACAACCAGCAGCAGGCCATGATCTTCAAAGTGAGCAAGGACGACATTCGCGCGACGCTAGTCAGCCTGGAAGCGCGTACCGGACGCAAGGTGGAATTTCAGGACGACGACGCGCGCAAGAGCGGCAAGGGGTGAGCCATGGCGTGGGTACTGTGTTGTCTGTTGTTGCTCGCTCCCTTCGACAATCCAGCACCGGACGACGCTTCACCGGAGGAAGAAGCGCTGCAGCAACTGGCCAAGGTGCGGCGCATTTACGTGAGCATTCTCACGGGCGGCGATGCGGCCTTGCAAATTCGCGACCTGCTGATGACCAGTCTGCAGAATTCCAAACAGTTCATCATCACCGAGGATGAAGACAAGGCCGATGCCGTGCTGAAGGGCTCCGGCGACGACGAGGTATTTATCGACCTGTTCCAGTCGTCGGAAGGAATCAACGCGCACAGCCAAATCGGTATGGGGCAAAGCACGAGCACCCGAAACTATGCCGGCAGCAGCAGCAATCACTCGGCGGGCCTGAGCATTGGCGAGAACGAAAGCCGCCACACCGAGGAGCGCAAGCACGAGGCCATCGTCACCGTTCGTCTGGTCAGCAAGGACGACGACGTGATCTGGTCGGCAACGGCCGAGAGCCTGGGGGGGAAATTCCTGGGAGCGAGCGCGGACGTGACGGATAAGATTGCGAAACGGCTGGTGACCGACTTCCAGGCGGCGAAAAAGCTGGTGGCGGAGCAGCGCATCGAGGACTCGCGCAAGGCCGCGCCGGTCGCACCGCGGCAGCCTCCGAACAAGCATTAGCGGGAGTGGTCTAAGCCTGAGCGGCGGCCGGAACCGGCACGCCCGGTTGGAATCGCTCTCCGGGCGCGCGTTGCGACGTCGAGAGCCTGGAACATTCCTACTCCTTCTCAGCGCATCCGGCTTCCAAAGCGTCACCTGACATCAACGCAGCCCTCGTGTGCCTCTTGGGCCAACTATATCGACGGATTACGGGCGAACAATTGTCTCAGCGGGCCGGCCTGGCTGAAACGGTTACGCTGCATCCTTCACGAATCTCGCTTCGCTCCAATAAGTGGAGATTTTAAGAAAGGAGTGCTTAGCAAGATGAACCCGAGCATGGAAGGCAAGTACGGTGAATCGATGAAGGTGGCCAGCACCATCACGCTGCTGGCGGGCTTGTGGTTTTTCATTTCGCCCTGGGTATATGGCGCTTACACGGCCCGCAGCGCCTGGAATAGCTGGATCGTGGGAGCGGCGGTCGTCATTCTGGCCGCGATCCGTTTGTCCCGGCCGCTGGGAACAGTGTCGCTCAGCTGGATCAACTGCGTGCTGGGAATCTGGACGTTCTTTTCGCCCTGGATCTATGGATACGTGAACGCGACGGGACGCTCGGTGAACAGCTTTTGCGTGGGCGTGATTATGCTACTCACGGCAGTGTGGAGCGCGACCAGCACGCGCCATATGCAACATCCGGCGGTCACACACTAACGACGTGCGAGTCCGCCGGATGTGATAGCGGCTGACGTAAGCGTGAAAAGTTAAGCCAGGTTGGCTTTGTATAGCGCGACCAGCTTGCCCCAGGCGCGTTCGGCGTCGGGCTTGTTGTAGATCGGTCCGGCTGGGCCGGCGGGCATGTCCGACACGCACCAGCCGTGCAGCGATGCATAGACCTCGACTTCAGCGCGGTCGCCGAAAGCTTCTTTGAGTTTATCCTTGGCGTCCGGCTGGCTCTTGTCGTCGTTTGCCGCCACACCAAAGTACATCCGAGCTTTGATCTTCGGCGCGAGCAAATGCGGACTACTGGCGTTGTTGGTCACAAGGCCGCCGCCATGGAACGACCCGCCCGCGCCAACACGATCCGGCACCGCAGCGCAGGTTCTCACAACTAACGGTCCGCCCATGCAGTAACCTTGGGTACCGATCTTCTTCGACTTGTTCACTTGCTTTTGCGCGTCGAGGAAAGCGATGTAGGCGACTGCGTCTTTCTCCGGGTTTCCAGGCGCGTTCACAGATCCCATCAGGGGCGTCAGCTTGGCCCGGTCTTCCGGATTCGAGAAGCTGAATTTGGACGCATCGGTGAAAGGGTTCTTAGCGACGCGATAAAACGGGTTGGGAACCAGGACCGAATATCCCTCCGCCGCAATGCGCTTGCCGATCTCGCGCATGGAGGGCCGCAAGCCGAATGCGTCGGTCCAGATCAGGACGCCGGGATGAGAGCCGGATTTGGGGTGAATAAACGCGGCGTCGCAGGTTCCATCGGGGGTTTTGATCTCGACATCGGTTTCGACGACCTGCAGGCCTGCTGCCGCGGCTGATTCCGCGGAAGTGGCAAGCCCCGCGGCCACCGAGAGAGCTACAAAGTCGCGCCGGCCGATGTCGCCGGATTTTGTCTGATTCGCATCTTGGTTCTTCTGGTCTTCTGGCATGGCTGTTCCTTTCAGAAAGAGTGTAGCGCGTTTTCATTGGCGTGATCGAGTGTGCTCCAGTGCGGCACATCCACGAGGACGTACGGCTCCGTGGGCCGCGCAACAGCCTGCGCCTGGGAAGCTGGCCGATTTCCTAGAACCCGCCGCGCGGGCGATAGCCGGGGCGGGCGCGCACGCGGTACTTCTTGCCGACGTCGGTGACGATCTCGACGTTGATTTTGCGGAAGCCCTCGTTGGGATTGGGCTGCGGATAGTAGGTGATGGTGTAGCTGTTGCCCAAGTCCTCGCGAATGGATTCGAAGGCCTCCACCTGCTTCTGCCAGGTCTTGGCGAAATAGGATTTGCCGCCGGTGCGGGTCGAGATGCGCTTGAAAACCGCGCTCGACATCGGATCTTTATTCACCTCGTTGGTGGAGATGACGTAAATCGGGATGCCCTCGTCTTCGGCGACCGCGCGCACGTCGTCCGGCGCCACCATGCTGGCGTTGTCGGGGCCGTTGGAGAATACGATGATGACCTTGCGGCCGGGCACCTTGGCGGCGTCGCGCAGCGTCAGCAGCAGGCCGTTGTAGAGCGCGGCGTCGTCACCCGCCACGGCCTTGCGCAGGCCGAAGATCGCCTCGCCGCGCTCGTGCGTCAAAGGAGCGGCGCGCGATAGATTGCGGCTGAAGGTGTAGACCGCCACCGAATCGTTGCGATCCAGGCCTCGAACGAAGTCGGCGATCGCGTCGGAGGCGTACACGAAGCCCCGGTACATATAGTTGCTGGTGTCAAACAGCACGAAGACGTTGGTGCCGACAAACGAATCGCTGCGCACTTCCGATTTGACGCCACCTTCGGTACCGCCCGGCGCGGCGGCGTTCAGGAACGGGCGCGTAGTGCCGTCCTCCATCACCTGGATGGGCGGCTTGCTGCCCTCGCCGAAGGTATTGACCTTCTGCACGATGCCATCTTCGGTGACGCGGAAATCGGCCGGCTTCAGTCCGTTGATGTATTTCCCTTTGCTGTCGGTAACGGTGAAGCTCAGGACCACCATGTCGACCTTGATGCGGAAGGTGGGCCGGTCCTGAGCATAGAGCCACAGCAGGCCGCCCGATCCGAGCAATCCGATTCCACCGAAGATCGTATTTTTCAGTAATGTCAAGGAAGCCTCCGCGCTGGCCGCTTAGGAATTATAATCCGGCTCCTGCCGCCGTTGCTTGACGGTGCGCCTTCTCGCGAGCATCGTCGCCGACCAGGCGCAGGGAGCGCAGCAGCGCCGGCCAGTCCTCCAGGTGGGTGGCGAAGATCCGTTCCACCGTACTGCGGGTCCATTCCGGAACCAGCACGTTGAGCTGCGCCGGGGACAGGTACAACTGATCGGCCAGCGCGCCGTAATAAAGAAGATTGGATTCCCAGCTCTCAGCGAGAATCCTGCTGGAATAGCCCATCAGGGTCGGAAAAGTCCGCAGATTGAGCAGCTCCGGAGAGTAGGAATTCGCGAGGGTCGGCTTGGGCGTGCCGAAGAAGTGCGAAATGGTCTGATAATTCAAATGCTGGGGTGCTTCGGCGGCTTCGCGGTGGATCTCAGCGGCGACCGGCGTGTCGGCCGAATTTCGGTCGCTCAGAAGATCTCTGGCGATGGCGAAGAGCTCGGACGGCATGACGTTTTCGAGCGCGCCTTGCACGCGTCCCTGTTCGAGCAATTCCCGGATCTTTTCGACGCGAGCCGGCATGGCGTAGCGGCTGAGGACTTCCAGCGCGGCCTGCCGGCGGTCGGCGTTCAGCGCGGATTCAGCCAGGAGCGCTTCGCCATAGATCATGTGCAGCCCCACCCAATGGAGCTGCCCGGGCGTAACATCCCACCAGCGCGGGACGGTGGCGGAGAGAATCAACTGCGGCACCAGGTCGCCCCAGATGAGCGCCTGCTCGCGGGATGGAATCAGAAAATTCTGCTCGGCCTCGGCCAGCGCATAGGGCAGGCTGGCGAGCGAACCGACCAGCTTGCCGCCGGCGCTGGTGGGCCAGCCGGTCCCCAGCACTTCGGTGGGGCGCCAGGTCTGGAGGGAGCCCTGCAGCCCGATGAAGTCGTGACTACGGACGAACAGCGGGTTGGTGTACAGGACCTGCGCGCCGGGAGGCGCATAGTGGACATAGTTGAGGCCCACCAGCGTATCGCGCAGGAAGGGCCCCATCAGCGCGCGGACATCGTCGAGTTTTTTCGGATCGGTGGCGGCGCGGTCGATGAGGGCGCGCAAGTTCAGTTTTCGCTGCGCCTCGATATGTTTCTCCGACCAGTAGCCAAAGCTGAGCGTATTGCGTTCCACCGTGCTCAACGCGGTGCGGGGAAGCTGGATTTCCGAGATGCGCGAGGCCATCCGGTTGACGAGCGCCATGTTCGCCTTTTCGCCCTTGGCGATGCTTTCCAGGTGATCCACCAGCTCGAAGATGGTGGCGAGCGAAATGAGCCGCTGGGATTCGAAGATGCGGATCATGTCTTCGACCAGTTGCGTGTGGGCGTCGGAGTTGTCGCTTTCCGAGGTGCCTGCCAGCAGGTCGATCATGCGGTCTTGCGGCGAGGCTCCGGCGGGAGATTTGGTGGCGGCGAGCAGAGTCTTGACGCCTTCGCGGCCGCTCTCGAAAATATCCCGCTCGTTCTTGAGCTTGGCGAAGGGCGAGAGCAGAGTGGAGAGCGTATGGTCGGCGTCGGCCGGCGCGATGGAGCCCTGGCGGTAAAAAATCTGCCACAATCCCACCAGAGCCTGCATGGATCCGGCGGCGTCGGCGCGCACGCCGATATCTCTGATCTGGTTGATCGCTTCGGCCACGTCCAGGAACTGGATGACGGTGGCGTCGGAGAGCTCGGGCGCCTCGGCCAGAATGGGATACTGCGCGCCGAAGGCGCGGAAATGGCGCGACAGGCGATCCACCGTCTTGGCCTCCAGCGGCGTTCTCCGCCGCCGGTCCATGTCGCTTAGAGCCATGAAGATTTTGAGCGGCTCGTTCTCCACCGATTTGCGGCACAATCCGAACAGCGCCTCCAGCACGTCGTCAGGATCTTTCCAGGCGGGCGCGGCCTTGCTGAGCTTGGCGTCGTACTTGCCCGCGCCGGGTGGATGCTCGATGAACAGCGTGCGCCATACTTCCAGATTCCCGGGAATGTGCGGGCGGCCGTCGGGATCGAGCCGCAAGCGGGTGGTGAGCAGCAGCATGTCCGTGTTGGAGCGAAACACCGGGCGCGCCGGGCCGGGGCTGGTTACTTTGCCTCGAATGGCGGCGTAGAAGCGCTTCATGCGCTCGGGCTCGGTGAGATAGTTCTGAACCGGCCCATTGGCGGGATTGAAACTGATACGGGAAAGCGCGTCGAAATAGCTGGCCATCCAGCCATCGTCTTTGGCGACCAGTCGCTCAAAAAACGCGGCCGGTTTGTCGGGTGCGACTCCCACCAGATCCGACCAGGCCTTTTCGCTGCGCGCGCCGCCGGGCACGACCGCCTTGCCGTTCCGGATCTGGAACATGCCGCCATAAAAGTCCAGCACGTGGGCGTAGGCGCGGATGCGCTGCAGCGTGGTGTTCTTGCGAAGCTCGTCGGCGGCTGCCGGGTCGAGCTTGGCCATCGCCAGGTACAGGCGGCACAGCGAAGGATCGCCCAGGAAGGTGTCGATGAACTCACCGCCCTGGCGTTCCTTGGCGCTGAGCCAGTAGTCGGCGGTATACAGCACCGGCACCTGGGTCGGCTTGAAGTCGTAGTTGAAGGGGCGATTGGTGCGGAGGCTCTGCTCCAGCTCGGCCAGCGGGAAGCCCGAGTCGATGGTCAGGAAGGCGCGCGTGCCATTGACGGTTTCGAGTACCACCTCGCTGCCGCATCCGCCGCGCATGCGATAGCCGAGCACGCGCAGCAATTCGCCGGTCTGGGCGGAGTCGCAGGACTCGATTTTGAGGACTTGATCGGCGCCGGCCAGTTTCTCCAGTTCGCGGGCCTGGGAGAGGTAGCGCACCACCAGCTTCAGGTATTCGGTCTGTTCCAGCGCTTCGTTGCCGCTGGCGGCCTGGTAGCCGTTGGTGACGACGTTGCGGGCCAGGGCGGGAAGAAGATCCTCGGCGGCCAGATCCGGGGCCAGCGCGGCCATGCGGGCGAAGGAGTGCAGCGGCCCGGGAATCGATATGGTCGTTTTCTTTTCGGCGGATGCGGGCAGGAGCGGAGGAAGAGAGAAATCGCGGCCGCCGGCGGAGGTGTACTGTTCCAAATGACGCTGCGCGGCGTCGCGATCGCCGGCCAGCAGATCCAGTTCCACAAGCCGGCGGGCCGGCTGCATCCTCTGCGCGCCCTGGGCCGTTCGAAGAACGCGCTCATAGGCCGGACGGGCGCCGGGGTCATGGTGCCGATCGAGGAACTGCGCGTAAGCAACCAGTGCGTCCAAGCCGCCACCCTGGGTGGATCGCTCCAGAAATTCGCGGGCGCCCGAAGCGTCCCCTTTGCTTTCCATTTGCCAGGCGCGAATGCTCAGATCTTGGGCCGTGGCTGCCAGGCTGGCTGCAAAAGCAAAAACGAGGGACCGAACCAGGATAGTCATGCAGGTCTTCCTTCCCTTCCCGCTGGCTAAATAATGTAGCACTGGCGGTGGCACGCGCGCTTGGAGGGGCTTATCGTGACGCCTGGCGGGAAGGATTGGCAGCATGTCTCGCGTGCAGGCGACGAGCTTCAGATCGCCACCGGTACGATGACTCAAATGGGGATTTGTTTCATGATTCTGCTTATCCGCGAGCGCCGCTGGAGTTGCTAAGGAGAAGTTTTCGAGCGTGGCCCGGCGGCCACCGCAGGCGCCGATACAGTGGCCACTGAGTTATACTCGACCCTACAGCGGATTCGAAACATCGTCTCCGGTTTATGGCTGGAAACCGGCTGTGAAGCTGCGGAGGCAGGTTGACTCTGGGGAGGCTATTTCAAATGAAGCGAATTGGTCTAGGGACCGCGTTCTTGTTTATGGCGTGGTGCGGCGCGGTGTTCGGCGGCACGCTGGTTGTGCCCAACAGTCAAGCGACTGCGCCTGGTAATTTGGGAGTATCGGTGGGGGCTGACGCGTCGCGCCTTCAGGAAGTCGTCGGAGGCGGCCAGTTCTTAGTGCCGCTGGTGATCACAGGCCTGCGCGTCCGGGCGGCGCCCGGTTCAGGTCCTGTGAGTTTCAATTACAGTTCTCTCCAAATCACGCTATCGAGCACGCAGGCGTTTCCGAACACGAACAACGGCCGGACACTGCCGAGCACCACCTTTGCCAACAACGTCGGCCCGGATGCAACAGTTGTATTTAACGGGCCATTCTCGGCATCTTCTCCCGGCTGCGCCGCTCCCGGACCGTGCCCGTTCGACATGGCGATCCCGTTCACCACTCCTTTCCCATACGGCTCTTCGCCAGGCCGGCTGCTGGTGGATATCGTGACGTCGGCGACAAATGGGGCACCTAAGGGGAGCCTGGATGGCGTCGGATTCCCCGACAGCAGCAGCAGTAGTGTCGCCATCGTGACCGGCGATCCCACCCAGGCCACGGGGAGCCTGTCGCTTGGGGGACTCGTGCTCGGACTGGATAGCGGAACGCCGGCGGGCACTTCGTTCACCGGCTCGTTCGGCTTCCTGCTCAATGCGTGGAATACTAATTCAGCCGCCACAGGAGCGGCGTTCCTGGGCGTGATGAACTTCCAGGGGGCGGGAAACGTGACCGGGTCCTACTCGTTCGTAATGGGCGGCAATAACGCGCAAGCCCCGCAATCGTCCGCCGGGACTTTCACAGGAACGTATTCCAACAATTCTGACGGCACTGGAAGCGTAACAATCGCCTTTGACATTGGATTCACTGTTACTTTGGCCACGGTGATCACCGATGGCGGCCAAGGCTTGCAATTGGCAATGACGAACTGCTCCGGCGGTTGCAACATCAACGGAACTGAGGTGAGCGGATTCGCGCGAGCCGCGTACACCGGTTCTCCGAACGGCTCCTATGGATTCCAGCTCAACAATTCGCCGTTGCCGGCCGGAACCATCGGCGTGGTGAGCTTTGACAACGCAGGAAACGCGATCGTGTCCTTCACCTCCGTCGGGGTCGGCGGCGCGAGCGGGCAGCCGCCCGTATCGGCCGGGACGCTCATCGGGACCTACACGATGAATCCCGATGGGAGCGGCGCGATCAATGTCGCGGCGGCGGGTCAAGGTGCTAATTCGACGTTTGCGATGGTGATCACCGACGGCGGCTCAGGAATTATGTTGCTGCTAACGAATGGCACCACAGGAAACAGTGTGTCATTCGGAAGCGGGCGGGTGCAGTAAGGGGTAGAACTCGGGAGCCCGGGGCGGCCCATCCTCAGCCTCATGGCGGTAGGATGTGAGATGTGAGGATTGGAGCCATTCTGTTGGGCGCAGCCTGGATGGCCACGGCTGCTTCGATTCCGTCCGGGACGCAGATCGAAATCCGGCTGACCACCGCGCT
>DASQHQ010000158.1:0-5829 GCA_035632015.1 Bryobacteraceae bacterium | reverse complement strand
GGCCAGGCGGCTCCGGTTGAGCTGAGGCGGCCGCGCGGGCTAGTGGGTCAGATCGTAAACGAAATAGTTTGCTGCGATGCGATACGCTAACGACGCCCACTTCTCCGCGTAGCGCGGGTCGTCGGCCCATTCCCAGGCATCACCCAGATCCATGTTGTGGCAGATCGCGACCATAATACGGCCCTTGTCGTCGCGGATGCAGCGCCAGTGCGGCGCCTTGCCCGTCTCACCGGCCTCGTAGGTGATACCGGTCTCGAAATATTGCGCGCCGGGCACCTGGAAGCGATCCTGCAAGTCGAATAGCGTGTGAAAGATTGGATCGTTATCCGGAATATCCTCGATCGGCCGATCCGGAAAGACCTTACTCATGCTGTGCGTGAAAACGTCCCATTCCCTGACGCCGCGGTAAGGGTCGGTGCCGTGAAAATCGTCGCACATGAAGAATCCGCCGCGCAGCAGATAGTCGCGCAACTGGTTCGCTTCCGCGTCGCCCAAGTTCCAATGCCCCACCTCCACCGCGTAGAGCACCGGCCAGTTGTACACGTCGTCGGTGCCATCCAGCGTCACCACCTGCTCGACCGAGCGAGTGTCGATGCGCGTCAGCCGCCGGATGCCGGCCAGCAAGTGGCGATCCGAACGCGGGTAATCCATCGTCCAGAAGCCGGGAAAAGGGCTGCCGTCGCGCATGCCAACGCGAACGTGGTCGGGATAGCCGTAGATATCGGGATAGCGCAGCCGCGCGCGTACCCACTCCGCTTTTTGATTCCAGTCCGGCGGCTTCGGAAAGTTCTCGTATTCGAGCGCCGGATACTCTTTGAAAGGACGCTGCGCTCGAAGCAGGCCCGACGCAGAGAGAATCACCGCAAAACAAAAGGCGATGGTGATGCCACAGCGCATGGACGGCACTCGGATGCGATTTCAGAATAGCACGCGCCAACCCAGTGGCCGCGGGTTACCGGCATGTCTCCGAGCCCAAAAGCGTTGCTGGCGCCGCTGAACGCAGTGGGGGAGCAGGCGCTCTGCTCCCAAGGCTTCGATCGCGTTCATTGAGACTAGGTCACGTTGAAGACCGTCTTGAATCCGTAATCCATATGCAGTTGTTGATGGCAATGGAACAGCGTCAGACCTTCCAGCTCGGGTGTAAAGTCGACTTCGATCTTTCGGAAGCCTTTGACCAGCACCACGTCCTTCATGACACCCGCGGTCCTTTTGCCATGCACACTTGTAAGCTCGAAGATGTTGCGGTGCAAGTGGACCGGATGCGCATCGTCGGTTTGATTATCGAAGACCAGCCGGTAGCGTTTCCCCTTTTGCAGGGGCCTCGGGATGTCCTTCTCGCTGTACTCCTTGCCGTTTATTGTCCAATGGTTAAATTGGCCCAGGCCGCCATTGATCTTGCCGAACGCCATCGGAATCGTCTCGTCGGGCGCAGGCGCCGCCCGATCCTCGCCGAACATCGTGTAGTCCCACGTCGCCTTGGGCGGCTTGATCCAGCGCGGCGCGCCGGTCTTGCCTGCGTATTCGACCACGACGCCGAGGCCGTCCCTGCGGTCGTCGTCTTTCGGAGTGCCGAAGATCCAGATGCCAGGGTTGTTCATTTCAACAACCACATCGATCCGCTCCGCCGTACCCAGTTCCAGCACGTCGACCAGCGCCGGGTGCGGCACGGGGTTGCCGTCCAAACCGACAACCTGGAACCGGTGGCCGGGAAGCGCCAGCTTGATATTCTCGGTCGCGCTGCCGTTCAAGATGTGGAACAGCACGCGCTGTCCTGGCTTGACGTGCACGGGCTCGCCATAGCCCAGCGATTTTCCGTTGATGGTGAACCGCTGGTATCCGATTTCCCAACCATTCGGCTTCTCATCCTTTTTTTGATCCGCAGGAGGCTTTCCGGCTCCCTCATCCTCCTCTTCCTCCTCCATGCTGGTGAAGAAAGGCTCCCACTCCTTGGTGGCGAGAAAGATCTCCTGGTCGTAATCGCCGCGGTTGTTGCGCGGCTCGACGTAAACGAAACCAAACTGCCCGCTATAAGTGCCCCGATTGAGATCGCCCATCGCCATAACGTGGGAATGCACCCAGCGCGCGCCTGATGGCCGGGGAGTGAGACGGTAACGGAGATGCTCGTGAGGCGCAACCACCAGACTCTTCTCTTCCTCGGCCCCGTCGACGTCGGCCGGAACGAGCATGCCGTGCCAATGGACTAACTCTGGAGTGTCGGTATCGTTGAAGAGATCGACGACCACCGGCGCTCCTTCTTTGAGGCGGATGAGCGGACCCGGCGCCGAACCGTTGTAACCAACGGTGCTGATGGTGTGGTCCTTGGCGATGTTGGCAAGAACCGAACCAATCCGGAGCGTGACGTCCGCGGGTCCTTCAGGAGTCGATGACCTGCCAGCCGATTCCTGGCTGGTCTGGCAACCGGAGAGCAACAGCGCGGAGCCGGCAGCGCTCGCGAGAAAGTTCCGGCGGGTTTGAGAGTCACCTCGTTCCATCTGGCGTTCTTCCATCGCCACCCATTATGCTCCTCTGGCCAGGACGATTTGTGGCCGCCTTCGGCGAAGAGACCGGCGCAACGGCCGTCATGCTGGCGGTGCAATAAAAGCAGCGGTCCTGGCGACCGGAACACGTCCCGGCGGGATTCGCGCCCGCTGGCCTGCTGCGTCGGTTGGCCGGCTTGAGATCGGCATGCGCCATGCCCTGTCGAGCAAAATCAGCAAGCCGGCAGCATGGAAGTTTCGGCGCGCTCTCGCGGAGTAGAATCGAAAAGGTGGAGGCGCCGCATGAAACGGATTCTCGTTTGGATTGGAATCGTCGTGGCAGCGTTGCTGGCAGTTTCTCTCGCCTTGCCGTTCCTGATCGATGCGAACGCCTTCCGTCCACGGCTGGAATCGACTCTCACCGCCGCACTGGGCCGGCCGGTGAGACTCGGCGAGCTGAAGCTGGCCCTGTTTTCCGGCGGAATTTCCGCTAACGATCTGTCTGTTGACGACGATCCGGCGTTCAGCAAGTCTCCATTTCTGCGCGCCAAGCAGCTCAAGGTCGGTGTCGAGATGGGGACGCTCATCTTCTCCCGTCGGCTCAATGTCACCGGCTTGACCATCGATCAGCCCGAGATTGTGCTGGTTGAATCGGCGCCCGGCGTGTGGAATTTCTCGAGCCTCGGCACGGGCGCGGGCGCCCGGCGGACGCCTCCGCCTTCGCAAGCTTCTTCTTCGAGCGCTCCCCTGGATCTCTCCGTGAAGCTGCTCAAGGTTACCAATGGCAGGCTGACGCTTGGCAGGACCGGCAATCGCGGCAAGCCCATTGTGCTGGAGCAAGTCGAGATCGAGCTTCAGAATTTTTCCGGCAGCGCGGCGTTCCCCTTCACGCTGACCAGCAAAGTTGCGGGCGGAGGTTCGGTAAAGCTGGCCGGAACAGCCGGCCCGCTCGATTCAGCCGACGCTTCCAGAACGCCTCTCAACGCCAGCTTGAGCGTGAACCAGCTCGATCTTGCGCTCTCGCGACTGAACGACTGGGCTCCGTCCCTGGCGGGCGTAGTGTCGTTCGATGGAACGGGCGCATCCGACGGCAAGACGGTGCGGATCAGCGGCAAGCTGAAGGGCGACAAGCTCAAGCTCGCCCGCAACGGGACGCCGGCGCATCGGGAAGTCGAGTTGGATTTCGCCGTCGAACACGATCTTCGAGGCCGTTCGGGGGTCGTCAGCCGCGGCGACATCCACATCGGCGGTGCGCTGGCGCACGTCACGGGAACCTATGCCGAGCAGGGCGATTCCATGCTGCTCAAGATGAATCTGTCAGGTTCGAATATGCCTGCTACGGAGCTGGCCGGGTTGCTGCCGGCCGTCGGCGTGGTGCTGCCGGCCGGGTCCTCGCTCCAGAGCGGCTCGGCGAGCGTCAGGTTATCGGCCGAGGGCCCGGCGGACCGGCTCGTGACCAGCGGGTCGGTGGCTCTCAACAATGCCAAGCTGGCGGGCTTCGACATGGGCAGGAAGATGTCGACGATCGAGACGCTCGCGGGCATCCGATCCGGATCCGATACCGAAATTCAGACTCTCAGCGCGAACGTGCGATATGCTCCCGACGGAGCGAGCGTCCAGAACATCCAGCTTGTTCTGGCCGGCGTCGGCGACGTGGCCGGTGGCGGAACGATCAGCCCCCAAGACGCGCTGAACTTCAAGATGACCGCCACGGTCCACGGCACAGGACTGGCGGCAGTGGTCAGCGACACGCCCATTCCTTTCACGATTCAAGGCACGGCCTCCGATCCCCAATTCCGGCCGGATGTCAAAGGGGTTGCTGCGCAGGCGTTCAAAGGCATGGGAGGCGACGCGGGCAAAACCGCCACAGGAATTCTGAAGGGACTCCTGGGCGGAAAAAAGAAGCCCTGATTCACGCTGTACTGGCGGTTGCTTACCACCGCGCCGAAACGCGCGCAGGCGGAAAGTGAGGATAAGGAGGCTGGAAGGAATGCGCTGGCGTTTGCGCCGGACGCGGAGCACTCGACACGGATGCCGAGGTCGCGGGCGCCGTTTTCGCTCTGGTTGCGCCAGCGTGTGCGAGATCAGAACTTGAATTGCAAATTGAGCCGCAGCTCGCGCGGGTTCATGATCACCGTGGGCGTGCCGCCCGATCCGCCTGGCAGATAGGGCTTGATGCTGGAGGCAAGAGCCTGGTTTTCGGTTAGGACCGCATTCGAGTTCATGACATTGAAGAATTGGGCTTCGCCGATCAAAGTGGACTTTTCCCGAATACGGAAGACCTTCCGGACTCCCACATCGAGCTGGTTTAACCTAGGCGTGAAGCGGGAGCCCGGCGGTAGCAAAGTAATGGTCTCCGAACCCTGCGTCAAGCCCGGGTCCACCAAGGCGCCCGGATTCGGACAGCTGCAGTCGGCGGGATACCGGGTGGCAGGGCTGATGGACCAGTACACGTTCTTAAAACCCCCAGTTCCGCTGCTAAGCGTACCTACACCCACGAAAGGGTTCCCACCGCCGAACACGGGAGCGGCGTAGAGTGAGAGGCTCGCCTGGATGCCCCACTTGATCGGTACACTTCCCAAGAGCTTAAATTCGTTGCGGTACGGTATACCGGTGATCTTGCCCACATCTTGATATAAGCTGCCGGTCCAGTCACAGAACCGAAGCAAGTTGGGATCGTTGCGAGCGGCGCCCGTAGCGCTGGTGTTCATGTCGCAACTCCGGTCGATGGTGCGATCTATGGTCCACCCGCCCACGAAGAACGCGCCGTGAGGCAACCGGGCGGTCACCGCCGTCTCGAAGCCGTTGTATGAGTTCGCCCGCAGGCTCTGGGGAGCGTTGGTTTCGTGGAGAGCCGGGGTCAAACCGAAGTACTGCGGCTGCAGGTTATAAACCGTAATGGGTGATCCGTCCAGCGGATTCGCGATCTGCACCGGCGTCCAAGCGGAGAACGGCACGGCATAGTTCACCACCAGAGTCTGTTGATAATCCGACGTCCGGTTCCAGGAGAAATTCAAGGTTATGCCACGCCTCAGTTCGTGCTGCACGCCGATGTTGTACTGGAACTGATATTCACGATGGTAATTGGGGTCGAGCGACATGTTGTTGATCTGGCCAAATTTGGGATTCGGATTGGAACCGACGTTGCCTTGATTGAACCCAAATCCCGATGGGTAGCACCCGACTGGATCGTGGGATTGGCAGGCCGTGGTCGGGGCGCCGACCCAGGTGACAATCTCGGAGGCGCCGGTCATGGGATTGAAGTTGGACAAAAACCCGGCCGTGGACGGACTGTCGTACTTCCCCCAGCGTGCTTTCAAAGCGGTCTTATGGTTCCCGAACACGTCGTAAA
>DASQHQ010000157.1:0-2225 GCA_035632015.1 Bryobacteraceae bacterium | reverse complement strand
TGGTTTCGCAACACGTGGAGCTGGGGCTACGGCACGCCGCGCCCGGAACTGGAGAGATTGGACGCGAGCACCATCCTCGCGCGCGATCAATCGCTCGGAGAATTCAAGCTGTGGCTGGAAGGCGCGCCGGCGCTGCTGTTCACCGAAAACGAGAGCAACGCCAAGCGGCTGTGGAACTACGGCGACGGGCCAGGCTACAGCAAGGACGCCTTCCATCGCTACGTGATTGACGGGGAGCAGAGCGCCGTGAATCCGGATGAAACCGGGACCAAGGCGTGCGGGTTATATCATTTCGAACTTGAGCCGGCCGGAGCCAAAGTGCTCCACTTTCGTCTGCATGGAGCCGAGGCGCAGCCGCAGGCCGAACCCGGCTGGACGCCCGATTTTCACCAGGCCTTTCTCGATCGCCGCGAGGAGGCGGACGATTTCTACAGCTTCGCGCCGGCCAGCCTCTCCGAGGATGCCCGCGCGGTGCAGCGCCAGGCGTTCGCCAGCCTGCTATGGAGCAAACAGTTTTATCACTACGTGGTGGAGCAGTGGCTGAAGGGCGATCCCGCCGGCCCCGTGCCGCCGCCGCAGCGATTGTGCGGTCGCAACCGGAGCTGGATTCATGTATACAACGACGACGTGCTGTCCATGCCGGACAAGTGGGAGTACCCGTGGTTCGCTGCCTGGGATCTCGCCTTCCACATGATTCCCTTCGCGCTCATCGATCCCGATTTCGCCAAACACCAGCTCAGCCTGCTGCTGCGCGAATGGTATCAATCGCCCAACGGCCAGTTGCCGGCTTACGAATGGGAATTCAGCGACGTCAATCCGCCGGTGCATCCCTGGGCCTGCTGGCGCGTGTTCAAGATCGACCAGAAGCTCGCCGGCAAGCCCGACTTCCAGTTTCTGGAATCGGCCTTTCACAAGCTGCTCATGAATTTCACCTGGTGGGTGAACCGCAAGGACTCGCAAGGCAACAACATCTTCGAGGGCGGCTTTCTGGGGCTGGACAACATCGGGGTCTTCGATCGAAGCAAACCGCTGCCCACCGGGGGTTTCATCGAACAGGCCGACGGCACGGCCTGGATGGGAATGTATTGCCTGGTGATGCTGCGCATCGCTATCGAGCTGACGCCGCACGACGACTCCTACGAAGACATCGCCAGCAAGTTCTTCGAGCATTTTCTCTACATCGCCAGCGCCATGAACCGGCTGGGCGATCACGGGCTGTGGGACGAGGAAGACGGGTTTTATTACGACTGGCTGCGGCTGCCGGACGGAAGCAAGGTTCCGCTGCGCGTGCGCTCGCTGGTGGGGCTCATCCCGCTGTTCGCCGTGGGGACCATCGACGCCGAAGCCATCGACCGCATGCCGGGCTTCAAGCGCCGCATGAATTGGTTTATCCGGCACCGTCCGGACCTGTGCGGCAATATCGCTTCCATCACGCGCCACGGCATGGACGAGCGCATTTTGCTCTCGCTGGTGCATCCTTCCAAGCTCCGCCGCGTGCTGGAAACCATGCTGGATGAGAACGAGTTCCTCTCGCCGCACGGGATTCGCGGCTTGTCGCGGTACCACAAGGACCATCCCTTCGTGCTGCGGCTGGATGGCCAGGAATACCGGGTCGATTACGAGCCGGCCGAGTCCACCACCGGCCTGTTCGGGGGCAACTCCAACTGGCGCGGGCCGGTGTGGTTCCCGGTGAACTATTTGATGATCGAATCGCTGCAGCGCTTCCATCATTACTTCGGAGATGAACTGCAAGTGGAATTTCCGACCGGCTCGGGGCTGCGCATGAACCTTTCGGAAGTGGCCGCGGCGCTCTCGAGGCGCTTGTCGCGGCTGTTCCTGCGCGATAAGCGCGGCCGCCGCCCGGCGTTCGGATCGGCGGAAAAATTTCAGACCGACCCGCATTTCCGCGATCACATCCTGTTCTACGAGTTTTTCAACGGCGACACCGGCGCCGGTCTGGGGGCCAGCCACCAGACGGGATGGACTGCGTTGGTGGCCAAGCTGCTGCAGCAGAGCGGGGAGTAGGCATTCGGAAAGATCAATCTGGATTGTCGCGCCGGCTGGCGGCGACCCTGGGTTTGTCATGATATCGTCGCCAGGGCGTTCACACGAGTGTGAACGCGGCACGCACGAGTGCGTGCGCCACGGCTCGCGAGGGCGGGCGTTCATTCGCGGAAGGGGAGATTCGATGAAGATATTTTTCGTTTTGCTTGCTGCTGTAGCGG
>DASQHQ010000156.1:0-5465 GCA_035632015.1 Bryobacteraceae bacterium | reverse complement strand
TCTTATCTCGGCCACGTGCAGTGGCGCGCGGCCATGGGCCGGCCGCCGCACCTGGTGACCATCTTTCCGGCGGTGGCCTCGACCAGCCTCTACCACAACTGGATCACGCTGAACGGAGCGTGGCGGCTGTCGTTCAATTTCGGGTGGGGCCCGGTGCGGCAGGAGTCGCGCATCATGCAGAACACCGGCCCGCACGTGATGGAGGGCGGGCCGGAGAGCATCAGCTTCAAGAACGTGCTGTGGCACCTGCCTCTGATTGATATGCAGGAGCTGCTGGGACGCCACGCCCAGTTCTATCGCGACTGGATCCACCACCCCGACTACGACGAGTATTGGAAGCAGATCAACGCCGAGGAGGTGTTTGACGAGATTCCGGTCCCGGTGCACACGCTGGGCGGGTGGTTCGACATTTTCGAGCAGGGAACGCTCGACGGCTTCGTGGGCATGAGCCACCACGGCGGCTCGGTGGCGGCGCGGCAGAAAAGCCACATGATCATCGGTCCGTGGGGCCACGGGCCGTCGCAGAAAATCGGGGAGATGGATTTCGGCCACGAGGCCAACATCAACATGCACGCCGTCGAGCTGCGCTGGTTCGATTACTGGCTCAAGGGCGTGGACAGCGGCATCGAGAACGAGCCGCCGGTAACCCTTTACGTGGTCGGCAAGAACGTGTGGCGCTACGAGAACGAGTATCCGCTGGCCCGCACCAGGTACACGGACCTTTATTTCTCGAGTAGCGGCCATGCCAACAGCGATCGCGGCGACGGCGGCCTTTCCTGGGACAAGCCGGCCGCCGATTCGAAGCCCGATAAGTATCGCTACGACCCGAACGACCCGGTACCCAGCGTGGGCGGCAACAACTGCTGCGGCACCCCGACGCTGGCCGGCCCGCGCGACCAGCGTCCCATCGAGGGGCGCAACGACCTGCTGGTCTACACCACCGATTTTCTCGACCGCGACATCGAGGTCACCGGGCCGGTGAAGGTTGTTCTCTACGCCTCCTCCGACTGCCCCGACACCGATTTCGTCGCCAAGCTGGTGGACGTTTACCCCGACGGCCGGACGATGGCGGTGGCCGAGGGCGTGATGCGGGCGCGCTACCGAGACGGCCTCAGCACGCCCAAACCGCTCGAGGCGGGCAAGGTCTACGCCTTCAACATTGATCTCGTTGGTACCAGCAATGCCTTCCTGCGGGGCCACCGCATCCGGGTGGACATCGCCAGCAGCCACTTCCCGCAGTTCAACCGCAACCCGAACACCGGCGATCCGTTCGGCCTGGACGCCAAGACGCGCGTGGCGCACCAGACCATTTATCACACCAGCACCGAGCCGTCACACATCGTGCTGCCGGTGATTCCCTGAGCGAGGGCGCCCGGCCAGCGAGAGGCGCTAGAGCGATTCAAAATCAATTTCGGCCAATTTTTCACAGTGCACCATGTTGAAAACATTGGATGCAGAAATGGTTCCTGCCAGCGATGACGGGCCCCCGGCCAAGGATCTGTTAGGGCGATTTTACACCGCCGTAGCCGATTTTTCACACTGCCGCAGCAGGCAGCGTGTACACTAGACGTTGCCTGCGTCAGGAGGGGGTCGGAGTATGAGAACCAGGATCCGAATCTACAGGAATCGCTTTCTTTGCGCCTGTGTCGCCGGGATGTGGTGCGCCGCGGTTGCCGCCGCCCAGGTGGTCGACACCGGTATGATCGCGGGGAGAGTGCAGGATGCAAGCGGCGCGGTGATCGCCGACGCCCAAGTCACCGTCACGAACCTGGCGACGAACACGAGAGAGACCACGCGCACGGGCAGCAACGGCGCGTACCTGGCGCCGCTGCTCAAGGTCGGAACGTATTCTCTGAGCGTGGAAAAGGCCGGATTTCAAAAGTTCGTGCAAAGCGGCATCCAGGTGGACGTCCAGTCCCGGTTGGAGCTGAACGTCACACTCCAGGTCGGGGTCTTATCGCAGGAGGTGAGCGTCACGACCGCGACGCCGCTGCTCGATACGCAATCGGCCAGCATTGGCCAAGTGGTCGGAGAGCGGCAGGTTTCCGAACTCCCGCTCAACGGACGGCGCTATGACGATCTCGTATTCTTAACCCCGGGCGTCAACTCCGTCACCCCCATTCAGGCGGCGCGCGGCGAGGGCGTGTTCAGCGTGGACGGGAATACCAGCTTGCAGAACAATTTCATTCTGGACGGAGTCGATAACAACTCCTACGACGAGAACTTACAGAGCCAAAGCGCGCAGGTCGCGCAGCCCCCGGTGGACGCCATCTCGGAGTTCAAGATTCAGACGCACACCTATGACGTGTCCTTCGGCCGCAACGCGGGCTCGGTGGTCAATGCCACCATCAAATCCGGCACTAACGGCGTTCACGGGGATGTCTACGAGTTCGTCCGCAACCGCGATCTGGATGCCAACGATTTCTTCCTGAACACGGCGGGCAAACCCCGGCCGCAGTACCAGCGGAATCAGTTCGGAGGCGTGCTGGGAGCGCCCCTCAAGAAGGATCACACGTTCATTTTCGGCGGCGAAGAGCACACCAAAATTGCCAAAGGGACCTCGCTGCTCGGTTCCGTTCCCACACCCCTGATGAGGCAAGGCAACTTTTCGGAGCTCGCGTCCGCGCCGCACGATCCCACTCTGCCGGCGCTGTCTCAATTCTCGGGCTGCATCGCCAACGCCATCATCAATCCGGGCTGCCTCGATCCGGTGGGCGCCAAGATCATGGCCTTGTATCCACTGCCCAACACCAACCGCGGGCAAGAGGGAGTCGCGCGCAAATTCACCGGGAACAACTATATCGCGAGTCCCTCCTTTACCAGCGCCTCGGATTCCTCCGTCTTGCGGGTGGACAGCCAATACCACGAGACAAACAAATTCTTCGGCCATCTCGCCATCACCGACCTCCGACGCTTCCAGCCGGGAATTTTTAACGACGTGCAGCCGGCTTATATTGACGGATCCGCCAACACCACTTTCGGCAAGAACCTGGACCGCGGGACCAACGTGGCTCTGGGCTGGACGCATACGTTCAGCCCGACGATCCTCAACGAGGCTCGCGCCGGGTTCAACCGGGTGGCTTCGCATTCGCAACAATCGCCGTTCGGCACTCCCTCGGTAAGCGCTCAGTTCGGCATCAAGGGCATTCCCGATTACCCTGCGAGCACCGTCGGCGGCGGGCTTTCTACCTTCCAACTCACCGGCTTCGCCAACCTGGGGAGCCCTGGATTCCTGCCCCAGAATCAGTTCTCGCAGGTTTATCAATATGAGGACACGCTCAGCATTCTGCGGGGAGCGCACTCCCTCAAGATGGGCGGCGGGTGGCGGCGCGATACCAACATTCCCTATGACAATTGCTGCAACCGGGGATTCTTCGCTTTCAGCGGACAGTATTCCGGTTCGGCTCTGACCGATCTGCTGCTCGGGACGCCCCAGGCGGAGGGTTTGGCCTCGCTCACCATCCCCCATGTGTACAACGACAGCATAAGCTGGTTCGTGCAGGATACCTATCAAGTCACGCGCAAGCTCACGATCAACTACGGTTTGCGATACGATTACACCACCCCCCGCATCGAGCGCCAGAATCACGTCACGAATTTCGACCCCAGCGCACGGGGAGGCCTGGGCGGGCTGGTTACGCCGCCGGCGAATGCGAGCGGCGCGTCCGAGCGCTCTTTGGTCAACGCCTGGCGCCTGGGCTTCGCGCCGCGCATCGGCGTCGCCTACAAAATCACGGACCGGCTGGTCTTCCGCGGCGGCGGCGGATTCTTCTACCAGGCCTTTGACCGGCAGGGCAGCGAAAGCCTGCTGGAGTTCAACCCCCCCTTCCTCATCGATACGCGGCAGTTTCTTCCGGCCAACGTTCCGCCCGCGTTCCTGTTGAAGGATGGCTTCCCGGCCAACACGCTGACGCCGTATCCGCTGGACAACTTCGCGCGAGTCAGCCAACTGGGGATGATCCGCGCCGTGGCTAAGAACCTGAAGCCCGCCTACGTCGAAAACTACAGCGCGGGCTTTGAATACTCCTTCCACCCCGATCTGGTTCTGGATGCGGCCTGGGTCGGCAACTTTGGACACCATGAGTGGGCTCTGGGCAATCTGAACCAGGGCATCCTCAGCACGCCCGGAAAGGCGCCCACATTTCCCTATCCCGACTTTGGCCAGATCGAGTTCAAAGACAGCATCGGGAACCTGAACTACAACGCCTTGCAGGTGAGGATGGAAAAGCGGTGGTCACATGGCCTGAGCTTTCTCGCCGGCTACACGTTTAGCAAGACCCTGGCCGATTTCATTCCCAACCTGGACGTCGGCGCGGCAGGCGGGGGGAACGGACGAACGTTCTATCAGGACTACCACAACCGCAAACTGGACAAAGCTCTTGCTCTCAACGACACGCCGAACCGCCTGGTCACCGGCCTTACCTACGAACTTCCGGCCGGCAAAGGACATCGGTTACTGAGTTCCGGTGTGGGGAACCAGATCCTGGGCAACTGGCAGTGGAACGTAATCTACAGCTACGCCAGCGGCCAGCCGCTGGGTATAACCTCCGCGACCGATACCAGCGGAACCTTCCCCATCAAGGTGACGGTCACCCGGGCTAACTGTATTTCCAAGCCAGCGTTCAACGGCGGCGGCTCGGTCGCCGAGTGGTTCGACATCAGCGCTTTCGCTCAACCCGCGCCGTTTCATTTCGGAACCTGCAGCAATGCTCCTGGAATCCGCGGGGATGCGACCAACAACTTCGACACCTCGCTGTTCAAGAACTTTCAACTCAGCGAGCGCTTTCGTGTCCAGCTCCGCGGAGAATTCTTCAACTTATTCAACAAGGCCCAGTTCGCTCCGCCGGCGAGCCTGACCGTGGGAACGCCATCCTTCGGGAGACTCTCGAGTTTGGCGCACGATCCCAGGGAAATTCAATTTGCGCTCAAGTTGAACTTCTAAACACAGCGGGACAAAACCATAGGCGCCACTGTCACGACTGGTGGCGCCGCGGCGGCCGCCCGCGTCACACCAGGAATCGCCGATTCACCCCGAGCTGGCCTCCTCACATCTCGGTTGGCCTTGTGCCCGCCACTGTAACGCCCTCTTCCCGGGGGCAGCGTGAATTCCAGATGACAAGTGTTCGGGCCATTTGGACCACGAAGACTTCCCGGCCGCCGAGAAATTGGCTCGGCGGCGCGAACCTTCGCCAGGGCGGGCTTACTCTGCTGAACGGCTGAAGTCTCGCGTGAGGCGGTGCGAAGGTTACGGTTCTTCGGGTGCTCGATTTCTGAGCAGGACCCGTTGGAAGACTTCACTAACCTGCGCTGCGGTCCACGGCTTCGGAACGTGGCCCGAAGTCCGTTGAAAGTTAGCAGCGGCGGTCGATGCCATCTTACTACGCCACCTCCCGTCGGGTGACAGACTTCGATCCGTTCAGGATCGCATCCAAAGCCCAGAGATCCCGATATCCCATGATCTTCCG
>DASQHQ010000155.1:0-20095 GCA_035632015.1 Bryobacteraceae bacterium | reverse complement strand
ATCGGTCATCGCCAGATTCCGTTGTTGCTGGCTTCGATGGCCAACGCCGTGTCTAAGAAATCGATTGCGAAAGGAGCTGCGGTCGCGTAGGCTATGAAAGTCGAGAGCCGCTAACTTTCAACGACGATCCGGGCATCCTCGGTTCCGCTGTATGAGCGTTACAAATCCCAATGCAAATGAACGACTCACGAGCGCGAATTCATCAAGTTTCAATCGCACGCGTCCAGCATGGGCAGCAGCGGTAACCGTCGCGTCCACACGCGACATCATCGGACTAGGTGAACTAGCACAAATCGGTCTATGATCCGTCCGTTGCCGGATGGGGTGAGTCGGTATCGCGAACCCAGTCCAGCCCAGCTCTTCGAAGCTGCCGGCGCCCAGCGCGACCGCGAAACCCGACAGCAGAAGGACAGTTTTGTCGGGGGATACGACTATGCCGGGGAGAAACACTGGAGAGGTTCGCGAGAGCGCAACGAGCATCGCCGTCATCAAGAGCGGAGCAGTCAGGAGCGCAACCGCGTACCAGCGAGCGCCCACCCGCCACCTGAGTAAGCGGGATTGCACCTCACGAAGGCCCGCCCTTCCGTAAACGAGGCCGGCCAGAAGGATGCCTGCGAGGCTGGGGCCAGCGAGCATCGCCGCGGCCACTAACGGGAACAGCCTCTCCAATTCCTCCCTGGTGCCCGGGATTCCGATTGGACCGACCACGATGAGAACGCCGCCCCATGAGATAACGTCAGGGCGAAGTAGGTCAGCACCGTGTGCCTCTTGATGAACGCCTTAACGGTCGTCGCCAT
This sequence comes from Bryobacteraceae bacterium, assembly GCA_035632015.1. Lineage (GTDB taxonomy): Bacteria > Acidobacteriota > Terriglobia > Bryobacterales > Bryobacteraceae > Palsa-89. The sequence continues at coordinate 19,298 of DASQHQ010000155.1, read as the reverse complement.
GACGCCTTCCTTTCTGGAGCGCAAGCGGACGGAACACGCCTCGACACTACGCGCTCTAAGGCGCGCCTGACGAAGCCGAAATGGCGGAGTAGAGCGCGTCTCGGAGCGCCACGTCCCGCGGGTCTCCGGTTAATACCGTCCCCATTTGACTAGTCACGTAGCCGTAGCCGACACCCGCAGTCGGGTCGGCAAAGCCAAGAGAGCCGCCGGACCCGGGCGAGCCGAATGAACTGGGGCTGCCGAACCGCCAGACCGGGCCCGGCTTCATGAAGCCCATTGAGAACTGCACGCCGTCGGTTTTCAGGCATTCATCGTAAAAGCCGCGCGTCGGAGGAACCGCCGGCGCGGCCAACAGGTCCAGCGTTTCCTTGCGCAAACCCAGCTCGCGCCCGCCGGTGGCGAAAACACTGTAGGCATGCGCGATGGCCCGGGCGGTGCCGACGCCGTTACCGGACGGCACTTCGAGGTTGCGCGCGTAGATGCGCTGCGCGTCCTGGTATATCCCAGTTCCCGGGTTCACGTTCAGCGCCCGGAAGATGTTGGAGCGAGGATTCATCGCTTCCAGCATGAAGCGAAGCCCGAAGCCGCGCAGCATCTCGATCAGGCTGGGCGGCGCAAGTGTGGCCAGGCGCGAGTTGGGGATCGCCTCAGGCAACCGGATGTAGAGGTCCTCTCCGAGCCGCGACGCGACTTCATCCCGGAAGAACTGTCCCAAAGTGCGATGCTGCGGATCTACGCGGCGCAGCAACTCGCCTTCGTAGAAACCGAGAGTGAGGGCATGATAGGCCTGCCGTGTCCCGGGCTCCCATGCCGGTTTCTGACGCGCGAGGACGACAGCCAGGCGATCGAGGTCGGCGACGATGCTTCGATCCACGGGCTCATTTAACGCGAACAAGCCTGCCTGGTGGGCCAGGAGCTGGCGGACGGTGATTCGCTCCTTGCCGTTCTGCGCGAATTCCGGCCAGTACGTGCATACCCGTTCCTCATAATCGAGCCAGCCCCGGGAATGCGCGATGGCCAGGGTCATCGCAGCCAAACCCTTGGTGGCTGAGTGGACCACCACCATCGTGTTCTCTTCCCAGGGCTCACCCGTCTGCTTGTTTCGAACACCGCCCCAGAGGTCGACGATCTCCTCGCTCCGGTGATAGGCACAGCAGGCGCCGCCCAGCTCCCGGCGTCGAACGAAGTTGGCGGCGAATGCCTCGCGTACCGCCTCAAAGCCACGGCTCACCTGCCCCTGCACACTGAAGCGGTCTGACGCAGGCACGGACATGTCCCCACCTCCTGAGTGCGCGGCACTCAACACTAGCTCTAATTGCACACGGCGTGCCGTCCGTTGCGAGCAAAAGCAATTGCGCGACTCGAAGCCGACGCTGGATTCGCTCACGATCAACGCCGTAGCGTAGACCGAAACAGCTTAAGTAACGCGATCCAACTCGCGCTGTTAAACTACCCGTTATCCACCATTATCGGCTGCTTCCCGAGACGCCGTTTTGAGGCCAACTTCCGGGTGGCCGACCATCCATTCCCTATCCAGCCAACCCTCTAAAAATAAAGCTGTTGTTAGAGATTTCGCCGCTGCTGGCGAGTCAAGTTATTCGCCTGTGGCACCGCTGCTGCAAGCCAGCACAAACTTCCAGTCACTCAGGCAGCGTCCTTTGGCAATTCATCCCGCCACACCGGCCGCCCGGCGAGCGTGGTGCGGAACCCGTAGATCGCCACAGCCAGAATCGCCGCGATGGCCAGCATCATGGTCCGGGCGTACCACACCGAGACCGACGTGGTCCAGGGAGCGTTCCCGATGATCGCGCAGTAATAGGTGAATAAAAAGGCCACCATCGCCAGGACGCCCAAGCGCACAAGGACTAGGGTGCCAAGGCCAAATAATGAAAACAGAAAAATCAGAAGGCCGAGTAAGCCGCCCCATCCGGCCGCGATAGATCGCGGCGCAGCCACGGCTAGTATGACCAGGATCATCAGAACCGACGCCAGCCAATCGCGGCGGGCCGGAATGCGGATCAGAAGCCACAGCAACGTAAACAGAAGGGTGACGGCGACCGCGGTCAGCACCTGGCTGGCTAGCCAATCGACCGAGCCGCTCCCATCCACGGGTAAGCTCACGTTCGCGGTCGGAATCCCCGGCGGGCCCAGCGCTACGATGAGACCCATGCCCATGCCGACGGCGGCACCGGCCAGCAGATTTCCTCCCACCAGCGGGTCCCGCCAGCGGCCCTCCAGTAAGCGGCTCCAACCGATCAAGTTATTCGGTACATAGCGGCGTAGGTACGGTTCAAAAGCGACATAGACCAGCCAGATTAGAACGGGTTCGAAGAGGGCATCTCGCAGCGCGGAGATGATGACTCCGACCTCACTGCCCGTCGGCACATGGTGGTGTCTCAGAAGCTCCGCTGTGAGCGTACACGCCAGCGCGAACCCGGCCAAGCGGTTTGCGCCGCGCTTGTCGCCGCGGCCCAGGCGGAGGTTGCGCCAGGCCACGGCTGCCGCCACCAGCGAGAGCACAAAAAAGAAGCCGGCCTGCGTAGAACCGGCCTGCGCAGGGCCGCTGGCGGGCGCCGTTACCTTCCAGGGAAGCTGCCGCTCCAACGCGACAATACGTCCCTGCCATGCGGCGGCTTCTACGCGTACCGAGTCGGATCCTTCCTTCCCGGTCCACGCCGCGCGGGCGTCGAACGCCGAGGGAGGAGCCCACGCCGGTTCGGCCGGGGCCATCTTAGAAGCGTCGAATCCCGCGGCGGCCAGCAACTTCTGGAAATCGGCCGGCGCTGGTGTTGCCGCCGCTTCCTCCGGCCAAGCCTGGAATTGCAGCAGACGCCCTTCGGAATCGAGCAGCATCTCCAGGTTCCCGCGCTCCGCGGCTGGAGGGTTGTCGCGCCCCACCGCTCCACCTTCAGCCGGCATCAGGTAGCGCGGAGCCTCGCGATACCAGAAATACAGCACCGGAGGGCGATTGCTCCCCCGTTTCGCCACGCGCTGCGCGGAGTCGGGCTGGGCCCGCGCGTATGCAGCGTAACCCACATCGGTGAACCATCCGAAGGCGCGATCCATGGGCCGCTGCGTGTAGCCGAAACCGGCCGCGATATCGCGAGCCTTCGCGGCCAGCACTTCCGGCGCGAATTCCATGGGCGTCTGATTGACGAAGTTGCGGCGCTGCGCGACAAAGCACAGCGCGACGATTCCCACGACCACCGCCGCCAGGCACGCGACCGCCACGGGCACGCGCAGGCCTTCGGTCGATCCCGAATTGGCCACCAATTCCGGCGACGGCGTATCGCCGGCAGCCAAAGCCTCCGCGAGCGGATCGCCGCCCGGCAGCATGCGGGCGAGCGCCAGCGCCGATTGCGGGCGCTTGACAGGCTCGGGATCAAGGCAGCGCGCGATCGCCTTCTCAATCACCGGGTCCACGTCGCGGACAATACTGGAAATGCTGGGGAGCGTGGAGCGGTCGACGGTTTTGCCGTCCGTCGTTTTGAAAGCCGGTTGCCCCGTGAAGATTTCATGCAGCACCAGGCCGAGGGCGTAAATATCGCTGCGCTCAGAGACTTCTTTACCGGCGAGCTGCTCAGGCGCCATGTAGGCCGGGGTTCCGTTCCGCACCTCAGCCCCCGCGACTTGGTCAGCCAGCGCCGCGAGGCCGAAGTCCATGATGATGACCTGACCGCGGCCGTCGATCATGATGTTGGCGGGCTTCAGGTCGCGATGGAGCACGCCTTTGGCGTGTGCGGCCGCAAGACCCGCGCACAGTTTGCGCGCGATCTCGGTGGCCTTGTCCGAGGGCAGGCGTCCGATGCGGCGCAGCAGGCCGCCGAGGTCTTCGCCATCCACGTACTCCATGGAGATGAACGCGGAGCCTTCGGCTTCGCCGATGTCGTACACGCGGCAAACGTTGGGATGCGAAACCTGGCGGGCGATCCGGACTTCCCCGTGGAAGCGTTCGAGCAGGCCGGGCTTATTCGCCACGGCCTCCGGCAGGAACTTCAGCGCCACGGGTTGATTGAGCTTGAGGTCGGAGGCGCGGTAGACTTCGCCCATGCCGCCGCGGCCGATTATACCGATGATACGGTATCGCTCCGCGAGCAGCGTTCCGGGCGGGAAGCGGCCATCTTCACTTGAGGCGCTGGAAGACGATGGCGGCTTGTGGCGCATCGCGATAGTCTCGGTGGCGTCGAGAGGAACAAGTGGAGCCGCGCACTCCGGACAGAATCGTCCGGCCTTAGCGATCTCCGTATGGCACGCCGTGCACCGCATTGGGAGCTATTGTGTCAGATTCTAGGCCCTCAGGTTCGCTTTTCATGGCGGCGAAAGCCGGGAAACCTCGCTCGTCCCGGAGAACCTTGGTTCGGGGCAATTCCAAAGGGATTGCGCCTGGATGACGGCGTAACCTTCCATTACTCTTTTAAACTCGGGTTTGGCGCAAAGTTGAAGTTCCGCAGGGATGTGATGGAAGGTTGGCCACTCGTCCGCAATCCCTAGTGCTGCCCTTCAGCTAGACTATCCTCATGCGATTCCTGCTCTGGTTGCTGCCTTGGCTCCTTGCCGCGCAAACTTACGACATCGTTCTGCAGCGCGGCCGGGTGATGGACCCCGAGTCCGGCCTTGATGCCTTACGAAACGTCGGCATCACCGGCAGGAAGATTTCGGCCCTTTCGACGCGGCCGCTGAGTGGCAAGGTTGAAGTGGATGCGGGTGGCCTGGTAATTGCGCCAGGCTTTATTGATTTGCACTCGCATGGGCAGACCGCCGAAGCCTACCGCCTCAAGGCGATGGATGGAGTCACAATGGCACTCGAACTGGAAGTGGGAGTGTCACCTGTGAGCCCTTGGTATGCGACGCGAGAAGGGAAGTCGCTCATTCACTTTGGTGCAAGCTCGGGGCACATTCCGGCGCGAATGGCTGTGATGAAAGATAGCGGTGGGTTGTTGCCGCGCGACAATGCCATGAACCGCATCGCGACTCCGGAGGAACAGCGGACCATTGAGGCTGCGGTCCAAAAAGGACTCGATGAAGGCGGTTTAGGGATGGGCATGGGGATCACCTATACGCCAACCGCGAGCCCACAGGAAATTCTCAACCTGTTCTACCTGGCCGCGAAATTCAAACGGCCGGTGTTCGTTCATATGCGGTCCGGAAACGTGATCGCCTCAATGCAGGAGGTGATCACGGATGCGGCTGCTGCTGGAACTGGAGTTCATATTGTCCATTTGAATAGCGCCGCCCAGTCGCAGACCCGCGAGGCTTTGCGCTTGCTGGATGGCGTGCAGGCGCGCGGCCTAGATGTGACCACCGAAGCCTATCCTTACACGGCGAGCATGACCGAAATCGCCTCAGCCGCATTCAACGGCTGGGAGACACAGGGGCCGGAGTATTTCGCATCGTTCTTATGGCCTGTGACGAATGAGCGGCTCACTCGGGAGTCATTTGAGCGCTACCGTAAGCAGGGCGGTTTCGTCGCGCAGTTCGGGAATACCGAAGAGATGATCCAGGCGATTCTTGCTCATCCTCAAGTGATGGTGGCAAGTGACGGGATCATTGAGAACGGGATTGGACATCCCCGTGCCGCTGGCACGTTTGCACGTGTCCTAGGAAAATACGTGCGAGAAGACAAGGCCCTGACATTGATGGATGCAATTCGGAAGTCTTCGCTGATGCCGGCAAAGCGGCTAGAAGCGATGTCGCCGCAGATGCGGGACAAGGGTCGCGTGAGGGTCGGCGCGGATGCGGATCTTGCTGTATTTGATCCGAAAACGGTGATTGACAAAGCGACCTTTGACAAGCCGGCGCAATACTCTGAAGGATTTCGCTATGTCCTGGTAAATGGCACTTTCGTAGTGCGCGAGGGCAAGTTGCAGGATGGCGTCGCCCCCGGCCAGGGGATTCGCGCTCAATGAACGTTACTTGCCTCCTGGCAATCCCCAACTCCTGGATCACGGCCTATCCGTACAGTACTTTTTCAAAATCGTCGTTTGGCGTAGAGTTGAGTTTCCGCAAGAAAGTAGGGAAGGATGCCCGACCACGGCCTCGTTCGAGAACTACAACGAGGCTGTTGTCTCGAACTTCCGGCTTGCTTCGTTATACGCCGTCACCGTACCGGAACCAATGTGGTAGACCCAGCCATGTAGAGCAAGATCGCCTTGTTCCAGTCGAGCCGCAACCGTGGGATGTGAGCGCAAGTTCTTCAGTTGTGCGACTACATTATGTTCAGTCAGCGCGAGAAGAAGTTCCGCGCTCGGCTCTGGTTCGCGGTGTTCCACTTTCGCGTAGCGCAACCAGGCCGTCACGTTGGGATAAGCTTCAAGCGCCTCGGGATTGAGCGCGCCTCTGATGACACCGCAATCCGTGTGACCGCAGACGATCACCTCCGGCACCCGCAGGACGCCCACCGCATATTCGGTCGTGGCCGAAACACCGCCAATCGCGTCAGGGTAAGGCGGTACAACATTGCCGATGACGCGGCAGATGAACAGCTCGCCCGGTTGGGTTTGGGTTAACAGGCAAGGGTCGATTCGGGAATCGGCGCACGTGATGAACAGTGCTTCAGGGCGCTGACCCATGGCCAGCCTTTCAAAAAGTTCCTGATGCCTCGGATAAACATGCTTTTGAAATCGGGAGATGCCCCCCAGGAATTTGTCGACCGGCACATTTCCAAGGTACGCCATGCTGTTTCAGGAGGGAACAAGGCGTGTTCCTAGCCCATTGCGAAACACCTCCGAGTGTTAATAGCGCCTGAGTTACGGGGCATCCGGAAACTATCCGGTTCCCCATCGCTGTCCAGCCCGCTTGTGGGAAGTTGCCCTGGCGAGGAGTCTTACGCCCGTTGTGTCACAGTTATCGGCGGCTATTCCGTCGGGATGGCGAGGCCAACCAGAGCAGGCTGCCATTTGTCCGAGTCGGCGGTTACACGCCCGGTAGGGATTATTTCAGGATGGCGCGTTACTCGCGACTCACAACGACCCTTTATGGCGCGGTCTCTTCCAGCTCTGCCGCACGCCGCTATTTCACCTGTCCGCGCATGAAGAGCTGATCCCGCTCACCCTCGGCGCAGAAGTTCTCAAGAATATCGCTGTTAGGGATCAGTTGAAGACTGAACTTCACGCTGACGGGCCTGGTCAGCATCACCGGATCTTCAACCGTGGCTTCCATGTCCATGTGACCAAAATCGCGCCGTCGGAAGACTTCGCGGATTCGAAGCTGCTCGCTATTAGGATGACCGATGTCCAGCCGGGACTGGTCGTTGAACCCGGCGGTATCCACCACCAGCGAATCGCCTTCCCACTTGCCGGTCGAATAGCCCATCCACGACGGGAAAGGAGACTCGGGAAGCTTGCGTCCATCGGTGTGAATCTGACGAAAGACTCCGTCTACTTCGAAGTACATGACGATCTCTTGTGGAGCCTGGAATATCTTGAAAGGGCGAAAGTGAAAATAACGCTGCAGAAAGCCTAGCGGCAAACAACGGATCGACGCTGTGGTGAGTGAAGCGAGCGGATCCTGCCGCATCCTCTCCATTTTCGCGACAGCCTCCGGCCGGAGAGGCGACTCCCCTTCTTGGAAATCGATAAAAAGGTTCATGAAATGCCGGTCGAATTCGCGCCAGTCATCCCCCGCCACTGCGTTTACTTCACTGGGGTGGTACAGGCGCTCGATCTCGCCTGGCTTGGGAGGTTCAACCCGCCATACTCCGGACAGATCGGGTTTGCCATGGAACGTGCGCGGCGCCTTCGCGGTGAGATCGACCGTGCCATCTTTTTTTAGCGGTGTGCCGGGCGTCGGGTAGTTCAGCCATTGGGCACCAACCGGCGCTGCGCCGCCCGCTATAGCCAATGCGAGAGCGAGTCGTAGAGTGCGCATAATTGTCTTCGAACGATACCATTTTTGCGAGGTGACGGAGGTAGTGGACGTCCGCGCCCTCACCTCCCTAGTGGTTCCAAACGTTTTACAGCAACTCCTGAGATCTCGGCGGTAGCTGAAGCGAAACCTTTTCACTTCCGATTTCTTCCTCGTGCCATGGGCGCTCTCGCCAGGTATCGGCCAAGCAGTCGGCGACACCCGTGCAACTCTCAATGTCCGGATAAGAGGTTTCGCATTACCTTTGGTGCTTACTTAAGATAAAATCGTTCGAAACGCTATGCCGCTGTCGGCCGGAACCCGCCTCGGACCGTACGAGATCCTTGCAGCTATTGGTGCGGGTGGCATGGGTGAGGTGTATCGCGCGCGCGATACCAAGCTTGATCGCGATGTGGCAATCAAAGTATTGCCCGCTGCCTTGGCGCAAGATCCGGAACGCCTCGCCCGGTTCGAGCGGGAAGCCAAAGTTCTCGCGGCCCTGAACCATCCCAACATCGCGCAGATCTACGGCGTCGAGGAACGCGCGCTGGTGATGGAGTTAGTCGAGGGCGAAACGATCAAGGGTCCGCTGCCGGTGGAGACGGCGCTCCAGTACGCGCGCCAGGTCTCCGAAGCGCTCGAGGCCGCGCACGAGAAGAACATCATTCATCGCGATCTGAAGCCCGCCAACATCATGATCACGGCGGCGGGAGTGGTGAAGGTGCTGGACTTCGGGCTGGCGAAGGCGGCGGATGATTCGGCGGCTGCGGGCGATCCGTCCGTTTCGCCGACGCTCACCATGTCACCGACGCAGGCCGGGATGATCCTGGGCACGGCGGCCTACATGTCGCCCGAGCAGGCGCGCGGCAAGCCGGTGGACAAGCGCGCGGACGTGTGGGCGTTCGGCGTGGTGCTGTATGAGATGCTGACCGGCCGCCAGACGTTCGCGGGCGAGACCGTTACCGACGTGCTGGCTTCGGTGGTGAAGGACCAGCCGGCGCTGGAGCGGTTGCCGGGGCGGGTGCGCGGGGTCGTCGAGCGCTGCATAAAGAAAGATCCGCGGCAGCGCTGGCAGGCGATCGGGGATGTGCGGGTGGAGATCGAGGCGCTGCTGGCTGATCCGCGCGGGGCGCTGGCTGAGGACCAGCGGCCTGCGCCGAGGCCGCTATGGAAGCGCGCGATCCCAGTGGTGGCGACAGGGGTCCTCGCCGCTGCGATCGCAGGCTTTGTGGCCTGGCGTTTCAAGCCTTCCGTTCCGCCAACGATTGCCCGCTTCCCAGTGTTTCTCCCCGAAGGCCAACAATTCACTAGCTTCAACCGGTTGACCATCGGAATTTCGCCGGATGGAACGCAGATCGCTTATTCGGCCAATTCCGGGCTGTACCTGCGCCCCATGGCGGAGTTGGAGGCGAGGGCCATCCCGGGGAGCGACATCGGGCGCGGCATTGCGAATCCTGTTTTCTCGCCGGATGGCCGTTCTATCGCTTTCTCTACGGCGGCCGACTCGATGCTCAAGAGGATCGCGGTGACGGGCGGGTCAGCCGTGACCATTTGCCAAGCCGGCAATCCATGGGGCATGACTTGGGGAGAGGATGGCATCGTATTTGGAGAGGGAGACCGGGGCATCTTCCGAGTTTCTCCGAACGGAGGCAAGCCGGAGCTCCTCGTCGAGGCGAAAAGGGACCAACGGGCCGCTCACCCCCAGATGCTTCCGGGCGGCCAGGCGGTTTTGTTCACGATCGCGAACGGCGACTATTCATGGGACCAGGCGCAAATCGTGGTGCAGACGCTCAAGACCGGCGTGCGCAAGACTGTGATTGAGGGGGGAAGCGATGCGCGCTATTTACCGACCGGACACATTGTCTATGCCCTAAGCGGCACGCTGTTTGCGGTACCGTTTGACCTGCGGCGGCTGGAGGTGACGGGTGGGCCGGTGCCGATTATCGAGGGCATCACGCGATCCACGCTGACTGGCGCAGCGCAATACAACTTCTCGCGCACCGGCGCGCTGGCCTACATTCCGGGACCAGTGTCGGCTTCTTCAGGTCAGGGATCCCTTGCCTTGGTGGACCGCAAAGGAGCCGTGGAGCAGTTGAACCTTCCGGCAGGAACATACGCCTACCCCCGAGTCTCACGAGACGCGAAGCATCTGGCGTATGAGACCGACAACGGCAAGGAGGCCATCATCTGGATCTATGATCTGTCGGGCGCGAGGGCGCCGCGCCGTCTGACATTCCAAGGAGTGAATCGCTATCCGATCTGGTCCGCGGACGGCGAGCGGATTGCGTTCCAATCGGACCGGGAAGGCGATCTGGGGATCTTCTGGCAGCGGGCGGACGGAACCGGCGCGGCTGAGCGGCTGACCAAGCCGGAAAAAGGAATGGCGCACGTTCCTGATTCATGGTCTCCGGACGGCCAGCAACTCTCATTTTCGGCTGTCCAGGGCAACGCCGCGTCGGTTTGGACCTATTCGCTTCGCGAACGGAAAGCGACAGTTTTCGCGGAGTCCGGGTCGTCGTCTTCCGAGGCGTCCGAATTTTCGCCGGATGGCCGCTGGGTGGCTTATCAGTCCAACGAAACCGGGACCCGCGAGGTCTATGTCCGGCCGTTCCCGCCCAGCGCGGCCAAGTATCAAATCCACAGCGGCGGAGCCAATGGCGACGTTCATCCGCTCTGGTCAAGGGACGGAAAGGAGCTCACATTCAGCACGGGACCCGCGACCTTCGCCTCCGTAAGCCTGACCGTGCAGCCGAGTTTCACCTTCAGCAGTCCGATACCAGTGCCTCGAGGAGGAATGCTGGGAACGCCGACCGGCGCCAGGAACTACGACATACTTCCGGATGGACGATTTCTTGGAGTCGTCGTGGCCGGACAGGCGCGGGAGGGGAGCGCCGCGCCTCAGCTTCGGGTGGTGCTCAACTGGCTCGATGATGTGAAGCAACGGGTTCCAGTCCGATGATCCTGGAGGCGTCGGGCCGTACGAGATCTTTGCGCAGACCGGCATGGGTGGTATGGGTGAGGTCTACTCGCGCGAGTACCAACTAATAAGAATCTGATGTCGCTGAGCGAGAAGTGGCCGACTCGGACATTTGCCCTAACGTGACTTCATCCGGGCATAGATCCGTCGGTTCTTTTCGAGGGAGAAATCACCCTCCACCAAAACGTCGGCAACATCGGCGTATCGCTCGTCATTGAGCAGGATTGAGCCGAGCACGAACTGCTCCGCGTCAAGGTTCGCCGGAAGACCACGTGTTTCGGTTGCGGTCATGGCACTGTCTCCCCGCGAACCTGATGGGGGCTGGGAACCGCCCGCTCGGGTGAAGTAGAGCGACGCCGATTGTGACCATTTTGCGTCGGCGAGGGGGCCGTGTGACTCAGCGGGGTTCTTCTGGCACTTTTGGTCTTTCTGCGCCTTTCGCGACGTGTATAACTTACTTGTTTTCAGTGGAGTACGGGAGAACAAGTCCCCCTCTCCGCACCACACTAACCCTTGGAGGCTCATTAGTTTACAGCCTCCGTTTTTTCGTGTGACCGCTGTGTGACCGGAAGCGTAGCCGAGGCGGTGATGGGCGAGCATGAGCCTGTCGATGTTGGCCGGCCGGCCCTTTGACCACTTCCCGTAGTGCCTTCTGACGACTTTTGGACTGTTGCCGAGGATGTCAACCACCTGCTCGAAAGTGGCACCTTCACGCAGCCCCTTCACCATCGCGGCCCCAACGCGCTCCGTAGAGCCACACCTGGCGCAACGATAGCCAGTTCCCAACCCGAATGCCAGTCGATTTCACGCTCTTCACGCGGGCAATGCCGGCCTCCAACTCGGGTGCAATCAGTGGCGGCCAACCTGCGAACCGCGGACATGCGGATGAGGATCGATGACGATTCCAGATCGCGGGTCTCTAGCGATGCTCTCCAAGCGCTGACGGTCGCCTTGCAGAAGCCGGCGGGGCGCGGCTCCTGCCGGAACCAGGCCAGACACTCATCGAGCGCCATGCTGCACATGCGGCGCGTAATCGGTGACGAGACGCTGTCGAGCACGTTGCCCAAGTTCGCCATGACGCTTTGGATATAACGAAGGATTCAAGTGGAAGCGTCGGCCGGGTGAACGCCGGGCCCGACGCACTAGCGAAGCTGGTTCCTTTTTCGTGGGAAGACTAAACGAGGTTCGTTAGAGTCATCCTTCCACAACGCTTCGTTCGCTCTTAGCGGAAGACGGTTCCCCACGTAATGGACTTGCGGCAGAACGGCTCAAACCTCCACACGCCGTGTCCAAAAACGCGATCCGGGCCAGCGTAGCACGTTACCGTAGAACTGGCCGCGCACGGAGAGGTAAGCCTGATAGGTTTCCTTGACCCAGTTTTCGTAACCGGCCACACCGCTAGAGTCGCCCTCAAAGTACCTCGCAACCGCGGATGCGGATCGGCTGCCCGTAGCAATCGATTTGAAGACGCCTTGGCCTGAGAGCGGATCAAAGGCGAGAGCCGCATCGCCGACCGCGACCCAATTAGGACCGCTGACTGGCCGGCGGATGACGGATGCGGCCGAGACAATTTCCATTGGGTGTGGGGCTTCGATGCGCCCGGCACGTTGCGAAGTCAGCGGCGCTAAACTCATTAGCTCCGCCCACTCTGCGTTTCTCCACAAGTCGGAATCTGTCATATAGGCGAAGACCATGCGGGCGCCAGGAAGTGGAGCCGAGTACCACCACCCGTCTTCCACAGCTTCGATCAAAGTCCATTGCTCTGTTTCAGAGCGGTCGGAAAAAGCGACGGCTCCTATCAGATGGTCCGCCACGTGAGCCTGCGATCCGAGTCTGCTGGCGAGCAGCGCCTTGCGCCCAGTGGCATCGATGAGCATCCGGCCGCTAAGAGTTAGACTCTTCCCGCCCTGAGCGACGTCGAGCAGCCATTGACCATCCGCTCTCTGCTCACATGAACTGACTCGAGCAGAAACCAAAAGCTCTGCTCCCGCGCGGGCGGCCGCGCAGGCCAGCATGGCATCAAAACGGGCCCGGCCGACGTGCCAGCCGCAGCCATAGGGATTGTGAAGAAAATCATGCTGCCGGGGCGCCGGCGTTTCCCAAGCCGACTGGATACCGTAGGACTCCAAAGGATGGCACGCCAAGAACTGTTCCCAGACGCCCAGTCCGGTTAACTGGTGGCGAATCATAGGAGGCAGGGTCTCGCCAACGCGGAAGTTCCCGTAATTATCCTGCTCGATAAGTGCAACCGTGAATCCGCGGCGGCTGAGCTCGAGTGCCGCAGTGGACCCCGCAGGTCCCCCGCCAGCCACCAGAACGTCAAACGAATCTCTCACGGCCGGAACTCAAAGGGTTCGGTCGATTTCAATCACCGCATTGCCGCTCTGCACGAGGAATCCGAGACCGCTCCAAAAATTGACCATGTCTGCTCCGGATTTCACGCCGCGGTCCCAAGCCACGTAATTGTTGGAACTGGCGGTAAAGACATTGTCGGGACGTGCGGCGGGCCACCAGGACAACGGAGACTGAAATTGGCAGTCATTAAAGTCGGTCTGCCACGGCACAGCGTTTTGCTTCGTAAGATCGCCAGCCTGTAGCTTGGTCCAATCGAGCCGGAACGGTTCCACAAAGGGGTACTGATCGCGAGTCAGAAAGCTCGTCTCGATGCCCGGGAAAAAAGGACCGCCGCTGCAGTTTTCCAGTGCGGCGCGCGTCAGGCCGTCGGGAGTGATGGTCGTGCCTGGCGCAGGAGGGCCCACCCAGTCGTTGATGAAATTACCGTCGCGCCAGGCCTGCAATACGTTGTACTGCGTGACGGTCAGCGGATGGTTCACCCAACCGCCTGTCGTGGCGTCGGCAAAATAGTCCGTCCAAATGGCAGGCAGTAAGTGCGGAGTAGCTTCAGTGGGCGGAGCAGAGGGCGGGCGGAACTGTTGGAAGATCGCGTCGCGCTGGGCGAAAGTGGCGGGCGGAGGAATGACGGATTGCAAAGCGGCGTAAAAACTATTGGGAAGTTTGGAACTGACCCATTGCGTGAGAAATTGGCTCCGGAGGATAGGATAGACATCCTGAGTGAACGAGGGTTGCGACGGAACTTGAAGCCCGAGTCGGTCGACCGCTGCCTGGAGCAGGCTGTCATACAAGCTGATGGGGTGTGTGATCGGGGGCGCAAAGCGAGTGGGCGGACAGATTACCCAAGCCCCGCTCGCTTGAACGGGCGTATTGCCGTGCATGGTCACGGTCGCCGTAACGGGGCCGTCGGAAACATCGTCATGCCAGCCATCGTTGTTGGCGAACGTCGTGAGGGGTGCGTTGATGGGCGAGTTGGAACTACCGAAGCCGCCAAGAACGAGAAGACGGCCAGCGCTGTCCGTCTGTAGTTCGCCTAGTGGGACCGGGCTGCTGAGGAACTGACCACCATTAAAAGACGCCTTGCCGTTTGGCCCGATGGAGCGCGGGCCCGGTGTGATCTTAAGGGAACTGCGATCGGCGATGGACGCGTTCCGCAGCGGTCCGTTAGTATGGCCGATCCCCCGGAATTGGTTGAATGCGCCTTTCGTGTTGGCTAGCTCGACAGTCCAAAGGATATTCGCCACCGCCGAGGTGATCTCGCCCATGAACTGACCATCCTCCCAGCCAAAAATGCGGAAGCGGGCAGCTTGGCGTCTTACCCTTCCCTGGGGGTCCTTATATCCGTTCAGCGGAACGATCACCGCGCCCGGAATTTCAGGTCCGACATAGAAATCAGAAGAGGAATCGCCAGGGCAGTTGCCGAGCCTCGCTATGCCAATCGACGGGAATATCTTGAAGGTCCATGCCATATCCGTAAATTCCTCTGCTTACGCCCACTGACAATAGGGAGCAAGTTTGTAGATCGATTTGCCGGTGACCTTCGCGGCGGATCCGTACCTGGCAAGGGACTCTCGCTGAATGTCGATCCATGCCGGGTCGGCGTCCAGCCTGGCCCACGCTTCCTGGCGCGCGGCGAGGCTCTCGAACGCGATCAAGTAGGTAAAGCGCGGCAAGTGCTCGCCCACGGCGGTAGATGCATTCACAATCGGGTGAATTCCGGTGCGGTGGAGGACCGCGCTGACGCGTGCTGGCGGACCATCCTGCCACGCTGGCGCATGGTAGGAGCGGAGTTCGAAAACGCCGGTCTGGAGGCGATTTGAGCCGGTTGCAAATCGCAGCGATTCGTGAGTGGTGAGCAGCACCTGCGATTGCACTTGATCGAGGACGTGTGCCGATTCCAGATCCGCGCGAGCCTGGCGGATGCCGGGGTGAGTGGCGATCCTGCCGCGGATGTCGAGCATTTCATCGAAGCTCGAATAGGTGGCTAAGAAGAGGGTTTGAGGAGTTTGAGGGGCGACGATCGCTTCCAGAAACATTTTAGGGCCGTCGTGGATCTGGTACAGGACGGGAAGTATGGCTCGGCCTAGGTAATTGTGGAGAAGCGGCATCCGGTCCGGGTGCGTGACGTGGAAACTCTCGAGAGAAAGAACCCGTGGCCGCGCAGCGGTGACTGCGGAAAGCGGAGTTAGGGTGCTAGCGGCGGACGCGCCCAGCCAGGACAGCAAAGATCTACGGTTCATATTACAAAAGAGGTCCTTTCCAGAAAGTCTGAGACTAGACTCGAGTAGTATAACTCAACCGCTTCTACGGAAAGAGGGCAGTATTAGGACACCACCGGATCGATCTGGTCCTGAGGTATATAATGTCGTCAGCCAGGATGGGGATTTTTCCGGCGAGAGTTGTTGGATGAACCTTCGATTCGCTGCAACCGTCACTGTACTGTCGGTCATGGCGCTCCCGGCTGCGGGGCAGCCTAAGGGTGTCGCCAAGGAAACGGCCAGATCGAAGACGTGGGTTCAGCCTCTTACGCCGGACGGGCAACCGGACCTGCAAGGAGTCTGGCTGGACAAGAGCGCAACACCTTTGGAACGCCCCAAGGCGCTCGAGGGCCGATCGAGTTTGACGGACGCCGAAGTCGCCGAACTGAGGCAGAGGGCGGCTCGGATTTTCCAGCGCGGTGGTGGCAGTGATTACGCGGCTGGAGACGCGGTCTTTCTAGCAGCCTTGGCGAATTCGGCCGAGTACAAGAGCCCAAACTCGACGTCCGGCGCCGTTGAAATGATTGATCGGGACTTCGATAATCGAACGTCGCTCATCGTGGATCCGCCGGACGGAAAAGTTCCGCCTCTGACACCGGCAGCGCGCCAAAGACAGGCCGAGAGGCCGGGCGCTTTAGCGGCGGGCTTGCGCCCCCCGGCACGCGTGGAAGACCTCAGTAGTGCCATCCGATGCATCACCGCAGGCGTGCCCCGGCTTGGCGGGCGATACGGCGCCGGAGATTTCGGCTATTACGAAATCGTTCAAGCTCCCGGATTCGTGGTTCTTTTTTCGGAAGTGATTCATGAGGCTCGAGTCATCCCGCTCGACGGACGCCCCCATCTTCCACAGAACATTCGCTCGTGGGATGGGGACTCGCGCGGCCGATGGGAGGGTAAAACTCTGGTCGTCGATACCACGAACTTCTCTTCGAAAAGTAACTTCATGGGCTCGGGGGAAAACCTCCACCTGGTGGAACGCTTCAACCGAATCGCCGCGAACGAGATTCAATACCAAATCACGGTCGACGACGCGACCACCTGGACCCGACCTTGGACGGCCATGGTTCGCCTGAAGCAGAGTCAGGAAAAGATTTACGAGTTCGCGTGTCACGAAGGGAATTTCCCAGTACTGGAGGACATGCTTTCAGCAGCTCGCGCTAACGACAAGGCCCAGGAAGACGCCCAGGGGCGTTCGAAGTAGCGTCGTCCAGGCTATCAATTTAGAACACGACGCTGTATTCCCGTTCCAGCGTTCTCAAGCGGGCGCGCGTGGACTGAGCATCCGGCAAGCGGCGTCGAAGAGTGAGGAAGTGCGTGCATTCCCGCAATGGCTTCAGCCGAGCCTCGGCCACGTCCCTTTGAATGCCGCCGGATGCAGGCGGGCGATTGTCCCAGTGCTTGATCCAGTCCCGATAGATCGCCTCCGCGTCACTAAACGATCTACGCCCTGAGCAGACGCGCGCGCAACAAATCGCAGGCTGCGGCGGGAGTAACCGACCCGTTCTGGCCCGGCGTCATTCCGGAGTAGTGCAAGATGCCCTGAGTGTCAACGTTCACTTCACTTCCGGGGATAGACTGCGCATCCACAATTCGCACTATGTCGATGCTGGCCTTGACGAGAAGAAGTTCAAGTTCATCCAGTTGCGTCCTGAGTTTCCTGCGGTGAGCCTCCGAAGTATTCGGGTTTTCTAACGCCTCCTAAAGCGTGGACTTTTCTTCACGCACGAACCGCTGCACACTTCCGCCCTCGAAATATTCATCGGCAGCCTTCCGAGCCCATCCGTGTACGACCGCAATGGCGATGGAGAGTGACGGCGCCAGCAGCACAAGCCAAGATCTCCCGGGGATTCCCATCCGGCACCTTGTTGGCGAGAAGCACCAACAATGTCCCCCAAGCCCGCGCCAGCGGCACCCGCGCCAGCGGCACCCGCGCCCGCGGCACCCGCGCCCGCTTTCGTCGCGGCGGAAACTTTTTTACGAGGTACACCGCTTTCACTCATTGGCGACGCCCTTATCCTTGGGCTTCGTCGGCGGCGTAATGCTCCAGGCCGCGGGCCAGGAGGGGATGCCGTCATCGGCGAGGTCGAATTTCACAGGCGTGATTTTAGCGCCCGTTGTGCGGGCAGTCTCGTGCATCCAGAGAAACCCTCATCGGCCCATCAGGTTGTTTACCTAGGCCCTTAAGTCCGAGCTGCGTTTTGCCGATTGGTAGACTATGTCGACGTCCACGGAGACGACTTACCTCTATGGTGGGGTGATCTTTTTGGCGGCGCTCGTGGTCTTGCTGTTGATCAGGAAGTACAACACGGGCAGCGGGGAAATTGGTCTCATCCTGCTTTGCGCCACGGTAGTCCTTATTGCGCTGTTCCTGTTTTACAGAACCAATGCGGTCAGGGGTAGCCCTGTAGCCCCACCTGCTCCCAGTCAACCGAGACACCGTACGCGACCCCCGCAATCCACGCGAGAACCCGTGCGGAGCGACGACCCCAGCCACTGAGGACGAGCAGGCTCCTTTCGCGCTTCGCTACAGCAACCGATCACTGCGGCGGATGACATAGCTGTCCAAACGACCGGCGCCATCCACCCCGTCTTCGTTTTCTTATGGGGGCAGTGGGGACAACACGGTGCCCAGCTCCTCGTCCCCACTCGAAATAACTGGGACCGGGAGTGGGGACACGTGGCGGCCCGTGTTTATAGATTGTCCCCAGCGCCCCCACTCGTCCCCATCAAAATTAGACGAAGTCGAGCATCAGGAAACCTACATCCGGAGTATCATCCACGACTGTCGTGGAGTCAGTTTGCAGAAAAAATGACAGTGTGAATGTATTCATGCAGGTGTTGCGATCTTCTGCATGATGTCCGTGGCTGAAATCCAAAGCCTTGTTGGCGGGCCGCAACATAGTGAAAAGACTGGAGCCACCCGCCGGGATCGAACCGGCGACCTGCTGATTACGAATCAGCCGCTCTACCAACTGAGCTAGGGTGGCTTTAGAATCAATCAGTTAGCGGGAACAGGGCCGTTCGTAGAGGTGTTGACATGGACCTGTTTGACCGCTTCCTCCAAGAGAGAACGTACCTCAAAGGCGTCTCTCCGCAAACGCTCCGCTTCTACCGTGGTGTTGGCCGAGCGTTCTCCCCGATTTTAGCAGAGCCGACCAAGGATGGCATGATGGAATGCATTCAGAAGCTCTTGGCCGATGGTGTCTCACCAACGTCGGTCAACACGTACTTGCGCGGTTTGAAAGCGTACGCTCGATGGCTTCACAGTGAAGGCTATTTGAAGACGGCTCTTGCTGTGCAATTTCTGAAGACGGAACGCAAGATCCTCGCGAGCCAGGAACAGGTTCGGCGGCTGGTGAACTACAAACCGAACGGACGCAACCTTACGCGAGCACATATGGCAACGCTTGTTATGCTGGACTGCGGTTTGCGCGCTTCGGAATGTTTGGGACTAACATCGCCCGATCTTGATTTCGACAGCCTGGTGATCCGTGTGAAAGGTAAAGGAAACAAGTACCGGCTAGTTCCGATGTCGATTGAACTGCGAAACGCGTTGTTTCGATACTGTGCTAAGCATCCAGCTCAGTTCATCTTCGCAACAGAGCGAGGCACGCGGGTCACGAATCGGAACTTTCAACGTGACTTGAAGGGCATGTGCGAGCGGCTTGGCATGACCGGGGTCAGATGCAGTCCGCACACCTTGCGTCATACTTTTGCTGTTTCCTATTTGCGCCACGGAGGAAACCTGTACTACCTCTCCCGCATCCTTGGCCACACAAGCGTGAAGACGACGGAGCGGTACTTGGGCAGCCTTGGAGTCGAAGACCTGAGAGCTGTGCATGATCGACTATCGCTTCTTGGCACGGCGC
>DASQHQ010000154.1:0-64688 GCA_035632015.1 Bryobacteraceae bacterium | reverse complement strand
CGCTGGATGGTCGAGAGCCGGTGGGCGATCACGATGGAGGTGCGGCCTTCCACCAGACGGGCCAGCGCGTCGCGGATGCGAAATTCGGTTTCGGTGTCGACGCTGGAAGTGGCTTCGTCCAAAATCAAGAAGCGCGGATTGTGCGCCAGCGCCCGGGCGAAGCTGATGAGCTGCTTCTGGCCGGTGGAGTAGCCGTTGCCGCGCTCTCGCACGGGCTGGGCGAAACGCTCGGGCAAAGTGTGGATGAAATCCAGGAGATTCACCTGCTCGGCCGCCTCGTCCATCTGCTGGTCGGAGATGCCGGACGTCCCCAGGCGGATGTTGCTCGCTACCGTCCCAGTGAATAGGTGCGGATCCTGGAGCACCACGCCAAAGTTGCGCCGCAGCTCCTCCAGGTCGAACTCGCGGATGTCGGTGCCGCCGATCCGTATATGACCGCGCTGGACCTCGTAAAACCGAAGCAGCAGGCTGGTGAGCGTGGTCTTTCCGGCGCCGGTGTGTCCGACCACCGCGATCGTCTCGCCCGGCTCAATGCGGAAGCTGACGTCGCTCAGCACCCAGTCCTCGTCTTTGTATGCGAACCACACGTGATCGAATTCAATCGCGGCTGGTCCGCGCGGCAAAGGCTTCGGCTGCGCCGGCGATTGAATGCCGACCGGCGTATCCAGCAGCTTGAAGACGCGCTCGGAGGCGGCCATGGCGGATTGCAGAATGTTGTATTTGTCGCTCAGATCCTGAATAGGACGAAAGAATCGTAAGCCGTACTGGAAGAAAGCCACCAGCACGCCCAGGGTCAGCGCGCCGCTGCGAATGCGGAAGCCTCCGTAGGCCAGCAGCAGCGCGAGCGCCAGCATTCCAAGAAATTCGACCCACGGGTAAAACCAGCCGTAGGCCGTGATGGCATCTTTGAACGCCTCCATGTGATCGCGATTGATGCGCTCGAATTCGGCGCGGCTTCTGTCCTCGCGGTTGAAGAGCTGCAAGACGGCGATGCCGTTGACGTGTTCCTGAAGATAGGAATTAATGCGGGCGATCGCCACGCGGATGCGGCGATAGCTTTGCTGGACCGATCGGCGGAAACGCACGGTAACCAGCACCACCAGCGGCATCACCGCCAGCAGCACACCGGTCATGCCGGGGCTGAGTTTCAGCATCACGCCGACCACAATGCTCAGCATCAGCACATCGCCCAGAATCATGAGCAAGCCGGAGGAGAACAGTTCGTTGAGGGCGTCCACGTCGGTGGTGAGGCGGGTCACCAGGCGGCCGACGGGGTTGCGATCGTAATAGGCCAGATCCAGCCGTTGCAGATGAGCCATCAGTTGACGGCGCAGATCGAACATGGCCTTCTGCCCGATGGCCTGCATCAGGTACTGCTCGCCGAAGTCGCATAGGAATGCGCCGATCAGCGCGGCGAGGTAGAGCAGCGACACTTCGGCTAAACCGGTCCAAGCATCGTTTGCCAGATAGCGCGCGAACGCGGGCGCCGGGTGCTGCGAAGATGGCACCAGGTAGCGATCCACGGCGAATTCGGTGAGCAAAGGGCCCACCGCCTGGAGCACCGCATTGAACAGCAGCAACACTAGCGCCACCAGAATTTCGGACTTGTATGGCCGGATGTAGGTGAGCAGGCGCCGCATCAAGCGCGCGTCGTAGGCTTTTCCTAAGACCTCTTCTTCCACTTACTTCTTAGTTTAACGTCGGATCGGAACCAGAGTATCCGGGTGGGGGTTGGAAACCGCCGGCAATCGGCTCCAGCAGAGCCGCGAACTCCAGCGTGGTGAGGTCTTCGAGGTAGGGGCCGATGATCTGCACGCCGACGGGCAAGCCGGATTTCGTGCGGCCCGCGGGAACCACGGTGGCCGGGAGTCCGGCGACAGTGGCGAAATGCGGATACACCAGCATCTCGCGGTAGTCGCGCGTGACTCCGTCCACTTCGATCTTGCGCTCGGCCACTTCGCCCTCCTGCTGGTGCGGGAAAGCGGGCAGCATCGCGACCGGCATCAAGAATACGTCGAAGTCGCGGAAATAATCCTCCCAGACCGCGCGCACTTGCAGGCGAGCGGAGTTGGCTTGCATGAAATATCGATGCCGCGCGAAGTAGGCCTGGCGCATAGAATCGAGTGGACCTAAATGTGGAGCGGAGCGCATGGCTTCGGCATTGGCGTCGGGCAGACCCGCGCTCAACACTGAGCCGAGCAGAAAGCCGTAGCTGTCGAAGCTCGTGCGAAAGTCGAGTCGCGGAGGCAGGCCGCCGGTGAACTGCTTCACCTGCGGCACGACGCGCTCGAAAAGCGTCTCGAGAATTTCGCGCTGGTCCTTCGAGACGGCGCAGAACGCCGAGTCAGCGATGCCACCCACGCGGAAATCGGACAAGCGGCGATGCCTGGGTTCCGGAAGTTGCAGCATATACGCTTTGGCATCGAATCCGTGGGGGCCGGCCATGACTCGCACGCACTGTTCCAGGTCGCGCGGGTGACGGGCCATCGGGCCGACCACTTCCAGTTCCGCCGCCGGCACGTTGATCGAGCCGGGCGGAGGAGGCACATGGCCTTCATGCGGGATGAGATTCACGCTGGGCTTGTGGCCGCAGATGCCGCAGAAATGCGAGGGAACGCGAATGCTGCCGCCGATATCGCTGCCGATCGATAAGAATCCGAGGCCGGCCGCGAGAGCCGCAGCCGTGCCTCCGCTCGATCCGCCCGGGGTGCGCGTGGTATCCCAGGGATTATTGCTGGTGCCATAGATTGCGTTATAGCTCTGCCAGTCGCTCAGCAGCAGCGGCACGTTGGTCTTGCCGATCACGATGGCGCCGCTTTGCGCCAGGCGCGCGGCTGAAACCGCATCCTGCTTGGGGCGGGCGTCCTTCCAGGCGGGCAGTCCGGCTGTGGTCGGGCTCTGGCGCCAGGCTAGACACTCTTTTAGGGTCGTGGGCACGCCGTGGAACGGGCCCACCTGGTGCCCGCGCGTGAGCACTTCGTCCGCTTCGTGCGCCGACGCCATCGCCTCCTCCTCAAACTGGAGCACGATGGCGTTCAAAGCGGGGTTGTAGCGCTTTACTCGATCGAACGTGTGCCGCATCAGCTCCGTGGCTGAAATGCGGCGCCCGCGGATGGCCGCGGCGGCTTCCAGCGCGGAATCAAAATCAGGATCGAAAAGTGGCGTGGAAGCAGCGGAGGTCACGGCCGACATTGTACACGATGCGCTTGGTCCGTCACAGCGTAGTCTTTAGTCAACCTTGAAACCAATCTGGGGCTTGCGGCGGCGCCTTGAGCTCAGACTCCCGAATTTCTTCGTCACGTTTTTCGCCAACGCCTGAATATCCCTGACCACCATTCCGAGCAGGACGGCATGATCTTTCTGGGCGCCCTGAAACTGATCAATCTTGTGGGCGAGGTCTTTGTGCGTGGCAAGCACCTCGCGCAATTTCATAAACACCCGGATGATGAAGATGTTTAGCTGCACGGCGCGACGGCTGTTGAGCACGGAGGAGAGCATGGCTACGCCGTGCTCAGTGAACGCATAGGGGAGAAGCCGGGGGTTGCGATGCCTTTGGGAACCGGTCACAAATTGTGACCGGTTCACGGCCGCTGTTTCATCCTTGTTCAGGCGAAACATGAAATCCACGGGAAAACGATCGAGGTTCCGTTTCACGGCTTGGTTAACGGCCTTGGTGGGCACTTGATAGAGCCCGGCCGAGTCTGCATCGAGCATGACTTTTTGGCCGCGGATGACATAGATCCGGCGCTCGATCAGCTCGGCCGGAACGGGCAGACGGTGTGGACGAATTGCTAGCTGGTTGGACATTGGCTCTAGGCCCTTCGAGGATTTGGCATTAGGAGGCCAGCATTCGTAGTGGCGGATCGGGATCTGAAATCTCCGGCATTTGGTACGACGGACGCGCCGCGTTGCACCGGAAAATCAGGATAGAATGTACATCATGACTCGCCACATTGCTGTTTTCGTTTTACTCGCACTGTCAGCGGGTGCGATTCTGGCCGCGCCCACGGCATGCGACGGATTGTCGAAGTTAAATCTCTCGGCCACGACCATCAAAACCGCGGAAGCGGTTCCCGCGGGATCGTTCAAACCGCCGGAAGGTGGGGCGGTTTCCAATTTGCCGGCCTTCTGCCGGGTGGCCGGAATGATCAAGCCAACGCCGGATTCCGACATCGAGTTTGAAGTCTGGATGCCCGCCTCGGGCTGGAACGGCAAGTTTCAGGGCATCGGCAACGGCGGATACGCCGGATCGATCGGCTACGGCGCCATGGGAGCCGCGATCGCTCATGGGTACGCCACTGCGTCCACAGATACCGGGCATCATGCAGGCACGACGGACGCGGCCTGGGCGCTCGGCCATCCCGAGAAGGTGACCGACTTCGGTTACCGCGCGATTCACGAAACGGCCGAAAAGGCCAAGGCCATCCTCCGCGCGTACTATGGCGATCCGGCCAAGCGCTCGTACTTCAGCTCGTGTTCCAATGGCGGACGGCAGGCGTTAATGGAGGCCCAGCGGTATCCGGCCGACTACGACGGAATCATCGCCGGCGCGCCGGCCTACTTCTGGACGCACTTGCTCACCGCAGGTCTTTGGGACATGACCGCGACGCTGAACGATCCGGCCAGCTACATCCCCGCCAGCAAGCTTCCGGCCATTGAAGCGGCGGCGGTGGAAGCCTGCGACGCATTGGACGGAGTCAAGGACGGCGTCATCGACGATCCGACCATGTGCCACTTCACACCGGCGAAGCTGCTGTGCAGCGGAGCCGAGTCGGATAGCTGTCTCACTGCTCCGCAAGTGGCTGCACTCGAAAAAATCTATGGGGGCGTGCGCAACGTCAAAGGTGACCAGGTCTTCCCGGGCTTCGAGCCGGGCGGTGAAGCGGGCGTCACGGGCTGGGGCGGCTGGATCACCGGCGCAGCGCGCGAGAAAAGCCTGCAATACGCGTTCGGGATCAATTTCTTCCAAAACATGGTCTTCTCGGACGCCAAGTGGAATTACCACGGCTTCAACGTGGACCACGACATGAAGCTCGCTGACGACAGCCTGGCGCGCAAGCTGAACGCGACCGACCCGGACCTGAAGAAATTCAAAGATCGCGGCGGAAAGCTGATCATGTATCACGGCTGGAGTGACGCCGCGATTCCGCCCGTCGCCACCGTCAACTATTACAAGAACGTGGTTTCGAAAATGGGGCCGAAAGACACCAGCTCGTTCGTACGCTTGTTCATGGTTCCGGGAATGCAGCACTGCGGTGGCGGGCCAGGACCGAACAGCTTCGGCCAGGGAGCTATCACCGGCGGAGATCCGCAGCACGACGTCGAAGCCGCGCTGGAACGCTGGGTGGAGCAAAGCGTCGCGCCGGACCAGATCATCGCGACCAAGTTCAAAGGCGCGTCCCCGGCCAGCGGCGTGGCGCGAACCCGGCCGTTGTGCAAGTATCCTCAGGTGGAAAAGTGGAACGGCGCCGGCAGCACCGATGACGCCGCCAATTTCACTTGCGTCGATCGCGGCGTGGCCGCGCGCTGAGCTGAGATCTGAGGCGCGCCGGGTTCAGGGCGTAAGGACGGCGCGCCCCACCACCTTGCCCTGGCGCAATGAATTGAGCATTTCATCGGCGCGCTCGAGCGGCGCGCGTGTGATCGGCATGGGCGGTACGTGCTTGCGCCGCACCAGGGCCAGCAATTCCTTCAGTTCGGCGAGATTGCCAACGTAGCTGCCTTGGATGGTGACGGCTTTCAAGGGAATCAACGGGAGCGACCACGGGGCTGCTCCGCCGAACAGTCCGACGTTGACGATCTTGCCGCCCTTGGCGATAGCGCTAAAGGACAGCGCCGCAGTCTCCTCGCTGCCCACAAAATCCACGATAAAACGCGGCTTGCCGCCGGCCGCGCGCGCAATCTGGCTGGCGGCGTCGCGCGCTTCCGCGTCCACGGTGGCGATCGCACCCGAGGCCATCGCCGCTTCGCGCTTCTGTTGGTTGATATCGATCACCACTCCGCCAAATCCGTCGAGCGCCTTCAACAGACCCAGACTCATGAGCCCCAGGCCGCCGGCTCCGATGATCCCGATGGGCTCTTTGTGGAGAACATCGCCCGCTTTCTTAAGAGCGCTGTAGGCGGTGAGACCTGAGCACGCGTAGGGCGCCGCGGACACCGGATCGAGGCCGTCGAGTTCGAGCAAATACTTCGACTCGGGAACCAGGACATGATCGGCATAGCCGCCATCGCGATAGATTCCGAGCGAGCGCGGCTTGGCGCAATAGTGCTCATCGCCCGCGAGGCAGACGGCACATTTTCCGCAGCCGATCCAAGGAAAAACCAAATACTGCCGGCCCTGTTTCAAGGCTTCGGAATCGAATCCTACCGCCTCCGGCACCCCCGCGATTTCGTGGCCCAAGGTCAACGGCAGGGACACGCCGCCGCGCTCTCCGACCCGGAACATCTCGCCGTGGCCGAGATGGTAGCCACCCTCCCAAATGTGCACGTCGCTGTGGCAGATGCCCGAAGCACTGATCTTCAGCAGCACCTCGGGGCCGTGCGGCTGCGGCGTGGGCGCATCGCTATACTCGAGAGATTTTCCGAAAGCAGTGAGGCGATAACTCTTCATGGTTCCTCTGAGAGAGTATCAAATCGTCTCGCCGAGCCGCAGTTGAGTGGCGCTTCTAGGCGCGCTTCAATTCGGCGCCGGCTGACAGCATGCAGCATCGGAGCGGTAGAATAACCCCATGCTACGTCGCATGGTACTGACGTCCGTCTTCGCCGCTGCGCTCGCGCCAGCGGCTGTCACGCGGGTCGAGATTGCCGAGCGGACCGACCTCCCCGCCGTCAACTATGAGCGCCTCACGGGCAAGGTTTACTTCGCCGTGGATCCCAAGCTGGCGGCCAACCACGTCATCCGGGACATCGACCACGCGCCCACCAACGCCAAAGGCCTGGTCGAGTTTTCCTCCGACCTGTATGTGCTGCGGCCGAAGGATCCCAAGAAATCCAACGGCACCGCGCTGCTGGAAATCTCGAATCGCGGCGGCAAGGGCATGCTGGGCATGTTCGACCTGGCGCCCGGAGAGCCGCGCGGGCCTCAAGACCTGGCCGACGCGATGTTGTTCGAATCCGGCTACACGCTGGTCTGGATCGGCTGGGAGTTCGACGTGCCGGATCGCGCGAATCTGATGCATCTGTACGCGCCGGTGATCAAAGGCATCACCGGCCCGGTGCGTGCGCAGATCGTGCCCGACCGGCGTGCGACTTCCGCGTCCTTAGGCGATCGCGCGCAGGTTCCGTACGCGGTCGCCGATCTGAACGGCGGCACGCTGACCGTGCGGGACGACATTGATTCCGCGCGCACCGCCATCCCGCGCGATCAGTGGCGCTTCAGCGCCGACGGCACGCACGTTGAATATCCAGCGGGCTTCGAGCCCGGCCGCATTTACGAAGTCGTCTACACCGCTAAAGACCCGGCGGTGGCCGGCCTGGGCCCCGCGGCGGTGCGCGATTACATCGCCTACATGAAGCAAACCGGCGAGGTAAAACGCGCCATCGGCTTTGGCACTTCGCAGAGCGGCCGTTTTCTCCGCAATTTCGTCTACGACGGTTTCAACGCCGACGAGCAAGGGAGGCAGGTATTCGATGGCGTCTGGTCGCACGTGGCTGGCGCCGGACGGGGCAATTTCAACTATCGCTTCGCGCAGCCTTCGCGCGACGGCATGCCCCGGCTCAATCTGCTTTACGCCGTGGACGTGTTCCCGTTCACGGACGCGCCCGAGACCGACGCAGGCGTCACGGATTCGATGCTGGCGCGCGCCACCAAGGCGGGCGTAGTTCCGAAAATTTTCTACACCAACGGATCCTTTGAATATTGGGGGCGCGCGGCGGCGCTGATCCACACCAGTCTGGACGGCAAGAAGGACGTGGCTCCGGTCCCCACTTCGCGGATTTACTATCTGGCGGGCACGCAGCACGGCGCCAACGCGCGGCCCCAGCGGACCGTTACACAGAATAGCCCCAATCCGGAAGACTACCGGTTCATCATGCGCGCCCTGTTGGTCGGGATGAACAACTGGATCACCAGCGGCGCCGAACCGCCCGACTCGCAAATCCCGCGCATCGGCAAAGACACGCTGGTGCAGGCGCGCGCGCTCAATTTTCCGAAAATCCCCGGCATCGCGCTGCCGAAGGAGCCAACGCCGGTGTTCCGCCTGGACTGGGGCCCGGACTTCCGGAGCAAGGGCATCATCGCGTTCGAACCGCCCAAGATCGGCGCGCGCTTCACCGTGTTGATCCCGCAGGTGGACTCGGACGGCAACGAAACCTCGGGTGTTCGTCTGCCCGACCAGGCGGTGCCGCTGGCCACCTACACCGGCTGGGACCTGCGCGATCCCAAAATCGGCGCGCCGGACGCGATGTACGACATGGTCGGTTCGATGATCCCGTTTGCGCGGACCCGCGCCGATCGGATGAAGGCCGGCGATCCGCGTCCGTCCATCGAAGAACGCTACCCGAGCCGCGAGGAATACCTGCGCAAGGTGGAAGCAGCCGCGCAGCCGCTGGTCCGCCAGGGATTGCTGCTGCAACGCGACATTCCAAAGTTCCTGGAGAAGGCGGCGGCGCGCTGGGATTTGCTGACCAACTCCGGCGGAACGAACTGATCCGCGCTTACTTAGGACCGCTGCTTCAGGTGGTGAATCCGGGTTAGCTTTAGCTAAAAGCTGAAGCGCCCGCCCACCTGAAACGCTCTGGGTCCTGCGGAACCGAAGGTCTGGAGCGCCCGCTGCGTCGGCTGGCCGAAGGCATATGTCTGCGCGGCCGGATTCGCATTCAACCTGTCCAGGGTAACTCCATAACCTCGAAGGTTGGCGATGTTGAAGGCGTTAAACACCTCGCCGAAGATCGCCAGCTTATACCGCTCCTTATAAACGAAATTCTTGGTCAGACGAAAGTCCTGGTTGATGGTCGGATCGCCGAGCTGGTAGTGCGAAGGCAGCGCGTACTGCGGGATGACAGCTCCATTGGGGGCTTTCGTGCCCGCGTACTTTGCATTGAAATTCGCGACGGCCTTGGCCAGATCCGACTTGCTGCAGGTCACGCCCAGGCAACCGTACTGAATTCCGGGCAGCGGGGTGCTGCTGGCGACGCCGGTTCCGCTCAGGTCGACCCCGTTGGTAGTGGCAGTGAAAGGGCTCCGGCTGAGCATCTGCATATTGAGGCTCAGGTCGAATCCCCAGGGCAGGTTCGAGGTTGCGGCCAGATTCAGATTGTGCCGGGGCAACGTCGGGCCGTACGACATCAGGTAATTATTGGCGGCGACATTGCTGTAATCCGTGTCGAGGTTTTGAAACGCATAAGAAAGCTGGCCCTGGATGCGATGTGAGAAGCGTTTTTGCAATTTCACCAGCAAGGCTTCATACACGGAACGCCCTTCCGGGGTCCATTCATTGATGGGGCCCTGCACGCATTCCTGCCCGGGAATGTAACGTTGGGCCGGCGTACAAACCGGGATGATGGGATTTGTGACGCCGTTGACGAACCAGTTGGTGTGGTTGATGTCGAGGTCGTTGGTGAGGTTGAAGTGGGCACCCTGGCGGCGCGCCCAGTCCGCGGTTAGAACCATGTCATGACCTAAATCGCGCTGCACGCCGAGCGAAGTTTGATAACTTCGGCCCAGCACGTAGTTCGGCGGGAACAATTCGATGGCCTGCTTGGCGACATCCAGGCCGGTGACCCCAATAGGCCCGCTTTTTTGGGTCGACTGACCAAATTTTTGCGAAAGTGCTCCAATCTGCTGGTTGTAGATGTTCAGCATCTGGCCGAGGGTCATGCCCGTAGGCACTCCCACTGGGAGAGGAGCGCCGACCGGAATCGCGAGGCCGGAATAGATATTGGTCAATGCGGTCGAATCCAGAGTGATTCTGCTGTTTCCGAGCGGTCCGAACACGGACTCGCCGCGCCACCTTTCAAAGATGTAGTTTGTCTCCCAATACAAGCCGGCGCCGCCACGAATGACCGTCTTCCCGCTTTTTCCGGGGCTCCAGGCAAAGCCAAGCACGGGCTGCCATTCGTCCTTTTGGGGACGAGTGGGATGCATGCTGTTGGGGCCGTAGGTGGCGGTGTAGAGAGGGGTGAGAAAAGCCGGGGGCGTCAAGTCGCTGTTGAAAAGACCAGTTTCATACTCCCAGGCCACGCCGTAGTCCAGGGTCAGGTTCGGCTTGATCTTCCAGGTGTCACTGAAATAAATGCGCGGCCGGAAGTTCGAATTCTCCTCGTCATGGTTGTAGGGCCCAGGAAAGCTCGGATTGCCGATGCCGATGCCGCTGAAGATTCCGGCGGGTTGATTCAATACGGGCAGGTTCAAGAAATCAGCGTTCGTCCTGACGGGGGTGGCTGGAGTAATTACACCGGGAGCAAGTAGAACGGTGCAGAACGGATCGCAGAAATCCCAGCTGGTGGGACCGTGGAAGCGCTCGAGATCGGTTCCGAACCGCAAGCGATGGGTACCGCGCTGCCAGCTGAGGTTGTCGACGATTTCATAACGGCGTGTGTGGCGGCTTTGCGGCGCGTTGAAGTAATTTCCGGCATTGAAAGTGGTGCCGACAACGGTCAGGATGGCCGGCAACCCTGAACCGATGCAAGGCGAGACGCACTGATCGGGCCTGGCAGTAA
This sequence comes from Bryobacteraceae bacterium, assembly GCA_035632015.1. Taxonomy (GTDB): domain Bacteria; phylum Acidobacteriota; class Terriglobia; order Bryobacterales; family Bryobacteraceae; genus Palsa-89. Next base: position 54,029 of record DASQHQ010000154.1, on the reverse strand, counting down.
GGTTGTTGTTGCGCCAATACTGATACTGCACACGGAAGTCGTTCACCATCGTCGGAGTCAAACTGCTGGTGACGCCGAGAACACTCTGCTGCGCCCAATTGATGTTGTTCACCCAGGTGGAAGGTTGCACGGCGTTCGACCCCGGCAAGCCGAAAGTGTGATTTCCATCGTGGGAAAACCGGAAGAAAAGGCTATGTTTGTCAGAAATCCTGTAATCGAGGCGCGTACTGTTGGTCGCTAGAACATAAGGGCTCGCGTACACATTGTCCAGTGGGGCGAACACCGGCAGATCATGCTGGACGGTGATGGCTTGCACCTGGTTCTGATACTCGTAGTTGAAGAAGAAGAAAAGCTTGTTCTTGATTATCGGGCCGGAAACCCAAAATCCAGGGTTGCGCCGCGCAAAGAATGGATTCGGATTGGACACCTGGCGGGCCAGACCTGGGTACGCGGCCATGTTGTGGTCGCGGAAGAAGAAATATCCGTTGCCGTGGAAGTCGTTTCCGCCAGACCGGGTCACGACGTTGATCGAACCCGAGCTGGTGATTCCAGTGGCAAGATCGTAGTTGGCCGACTGGAGCTGGAACTCCTGGATGACCTCCTGCGAAAAGTTCATCTGTGTACCGCCCTGGATGGCATCCCAAGTTGTCGTACCATCCATAGCAATGAGCGTGCGCCCGGAGATTCCGCCTCCGATCGAGATGGTAAAGGTAGCGCCGTTGTACTGCGACGACGAGCCGGGAACCATCACAACGCCGGGCTCGAGCGTCGCGAGCTGAAGAAAGCCGCGGCCGTTGAGCGGCAGATCCTGAATCGTGGAGCGCGCGATGTTACCAGCGACCGTGTGGCTTTCGTAATTGATCTGGGCGGCGGCCGCCTCCACGTTGACCACCTCCTTGGATTCGCCCACGCGCAACGCCATGTCGACGGTGGTGGTGTTGCCCGCCGTGACGGTCGCGTCGCGAACGGTAGTGCGAAAGCCCGTGATTTCGGCCCGAACCTCGTATTCGCCGGCATCCAGCGCGGGCGCGCTGAAAATGCCCGCCGCGTTGGTGGTGATTTTTCGGACCGCGCCAGTAGTCTTGTGGGTAATGCTGACCGAGGCGTCCGGGACCACAGCGCCAGTTTCGTCGGTAACCGTTCCGGTGATAATCCCGGTTGGTACCTGCCCGAAGACGGGCGGATTCAGCCCAACCGCACAGAGTACAAGACAGACCAGTAGGATGGTCAACTTAGACATAAAACACCCCTTCAGCAAGGAATCAGAGTAACCCTATCAGCGAATTATAAAAAACGTCTCTCCCCAGAGTCAAGGTGCCGCGCCTTGGACTTCAAGACCCTACGTTGACACCGCCGCCTGCGCGACCCCAAGAACGGCTCCGGGCGCTGCGTGTGACATGCCCGGTTCCATGTTCCCGTTCGCGACGGCCCCACGCCCCGAACTTGGGACCCCTGCGTACTAAGCATGGGGCGCGACTCTCCCTAAGTTGAAATTCCGATGTTATCTCCACGCGAATCGCGCCATGTTGTTTAATGGCGGCGCATTTTTCGCGTTCACAACCAAGCCGGCGTCTGGCCGGTAAGGCTTCCAATGGGTTTTCACGTCGGGGAAGACTTAGGCGACTACAAAATTGTCGCGATCGTCGGTGCTGGCAGCATGGGGCGCGTGTTCCAGGTTGAGCACCGGCTCACCAAACGCAAAGAAGCGGTGAAAGTTCTTTCCGCCGAACTCGCGACCCAGATTCAAATTCAACGTTTCCAGCGCGAGATCGCACTCCAGGCCCGGCTCAGTCACCCCCACATTGCCACCGTGCACAATGCCATCAGTTGGGAGGGTTGTCTCGTCCTCGTTACCGAGTTCCTGGAAGGGCAGACGCTCGAGAAGTTGCTCTGCCGCGGCCGGATTCCGATCGACACCGGCATTGAATACGTTCGGCAGACCTTGTCGGCACTGGCCTATGCGCACGATCAGGGTATTGTGCATCGCGATGTCAGTCCGGCCAACCTGATCATTACTGGGGACGGAAACGTCAAACTCACCGACTTCGGCCTTTCGAAATCGTTCGGCGACCCGCAGCTCACAAACCATGGTGACATCGTGGGCAGTGTAGACTACATGGCGCCGGAGCAGGCCAGCGACAGCGCTCATACCGACGGGCGGTCCGATCTCTATTCGGTCGGAGCCATTCTATACGAGGTCTTAACGGGGAAAAAACCATTCGGGGCCCGCCGCAAATTCGGGCCTTTCGCTACAGACTCGGAAAGCGCGCCGCCTCGCCCGACGGACCTGGAACCGGCCTTACGGCCCGAATGGAATGACGTGATCGCCAAGGCGCTCAGGAGGGATCCGGAACAGCGATATGCCAGCGCCTCGGAATTCCTCGAAGCGATCGAGCAAGTGGCGCCGGCTTCCGTGCGCGTTGCGGCCCTTGCCGGGGCAGACAAACGATCGCGATTTCCGGTTGCGAAAGCGAGCCTTGCAGCCGCTGCCATGCTGCTCCTGGCAGCCGGGCTGGTGCGCTTTTGGCGTGTTCCTCCGCCTGCGGGCGTCATATTTCACATACCCCCGCCCCAAGCGGAAACAATAAGCCAATCCATAGCCGCTACCCTAACCGCTATTCAGCCTCGGACCGGGAAACCGCCAGCCACAGGGCGTCGTCGTTCGCAGAGTGTCAAGGAATCGTCCACGAACCAACCAGAACCGCCGGCACCGGCGCCCAGGAAGGGGTTCTGGAGCAAGCTGAACCCGTTCCGGAAAAGACCCCACAGCGCGCCGTAGACAGGCAAACGCCGAAGCGGGCGGGCGCTCGGGACCGCTCGTGTGATCGTTCCGACTTCCGCGACAAGAAAATCACCTGGACTTTGACGGCCACGCGCCAGCGCTCTTTGCCGCCACGACGAGGCCGCGGTGTCCTGTGCGCTGAAGGGCGAGGCCAGGGGGCGATTGGGATCTTCGCGCCAGCTATATAATAGACCCTAAATGAGCACAGCCCATCAAAATTCGAAGAGCGTCCCCACCCACCGGCTCAATCCCGCCTGGCCCTTCGCCCTGCTCTTCATCTGCGCGGCGTCGGCGCAGGTGAAGTTGCCGGACGGCGACGGCAAGGATCTGGTCCAGAACGTTTGCACCGGATGCCATGGCCTGGAGACCGCGGTCGACTCCAATCGCACTGAGACCGAATGGAAAAAGATGGTGGACACGATGGCGTCGCGCGGCGCCGAGGCCAGTGACGAGGAGTTCGCCAAAATCGTCAAGTACCTGGCCAAGTATTTCGGCAAGGATGCCGCGGCCCCGGAAGACAAGGCTAAGCCCGATGCTGCGCCGGACGCCAAGTCGGAAAAGAAGACCATTTCACTCAAGCTCGATACGCGCAACGACTGGGCGGCGTACGGGCGCGACGAGGGCGGCCAGCGTTATTCGCCGCTCACGCAAATCGACACGAAGAACGTCGCCAGGCTGAAACTCGCGTGGCAGTACGGGATCAACAAAGAGCCCGCCAACCCGACCGGCCCTCCCCGCGGCACTCCCCGCACCGAGGCCGTGCCCATCGTGATCGGCAACGTGCTGTTCACTCCCACCACCCAGCACTCCATCGTCGCGCTGGAGGCCGACACCGGGCTGGAGATCTGGAAATACGATTTGGGACGAGCCGGCGCGCCGCTCCGTGGCGTCACGTTTTGGCCCGGCGATGCGCAGGCGCCGGCACAGATCTTCGCCGGAACGAGCGACGGCCGGCTGATCGCGCTGAACGCGGAGACCGGCAAGCCCGTGCCTGGATTCGGTAATGAAGGCATCGTGAATCTGCGGGTCGGAGTCACGGAAAAATTTCCCAGCATGCCGTATCACATGAGCTCGCCCGGCGCGATCTACAAGAACCTGATCATTACAGGCTCGCAAGGCCAGGAGGACAATCCGGACGGGCCCGCCATGGACCTGCGCGCCTGGGATGTCCATTCCGGCAAGCTGGTCTGGACCTTCCATCCGCTGCCGCGTCCCGGCGAAACCGGTTACGAGACCTGGCCCAAGGACGCCTACGAGCATGTCGGCTCACCCGCCAACTGGGGAATCATCACCGTCGACAGCCAGCGGGGCCTGTTGTTTGTGCCCTTCGGCCAGCCCGCGCCGCAGTATTATGGAGGCGGCCGGCCCGGACAGAATCTGTTTTCCTCTTCCATCGTGGCGCTGGATGCGGCCACTGGAAAGCTGCGCTGGTATTTCCAGATCACGCACCACGACGTATGGGATCTGGACGCCGAGGCTGCGCCCGCGTTGATCGACGTCACGCAAAACGGCCGAAAGATTCCGGCGGTGGTCGCAGTGTCGAAATCTTCACTGATGTTTTTCCTGGATCGCGAGACCGGCAAGTCGATTTATCCGGTGGAGGAACGTCCCGTGCCGCAGAGCGACATCCCGGGCGAGCACACTTGGCCGACGCAGCCGTTCCCGGTGAAGCCACCGCCGCTGGCGCGCCTGGGCATGAAGCCCGAGGAGATTTTCGCCGGCGAACCCGAGCACGAAAAATTCTGCCGCGACCTGGTGGAAAAAATGGGCGGCATCCATAATCTGGGGCCGTACACGCCGTACAGCAGCACGGAATATCGAGTGCTCTTCTCCGGCCAGCAGGGCGGTGTCAACTATGGCGGTGTTTCAGTCGATCCCACCTTGAGCTATGTTTTCGTGAACACGCGCGACGTCGGGGGCCTGGGCCGATTGGACAAGCAGCCGGACAACGATGTGGTCGCGTACCGGCGCTCTACGCCGCTGCCCGGCCGGGGCACGTATTATTCGCGCTTCTGGGATCCCGCCAATCAGATGCCTTGCCAGCAACCGCCCTGGGCGCACCTGCTGGCCGTGAACGCGAACACCGGCGAGATCGCCTGGAACGTGCCGCTCGGCACCAGCGACATTCTCGAAGCCAAGGGCATGCACAACACCGGCGCGTTCGGCCAAGGCGGCAGCATCGTCACTGCCGGCGGCCTGGTGTTCATCGCCGGCACCAACGACTCCCGCTTCCGCGCTTTCGATTCGCGCACCGGCAAGCTGCTCTGGGAAACCAGGCTCGACACCGAAGGCCAGACCAACCCCATGACCTACCTGGCGAAGAACGGCAAGCAGTACGTCGTGATCGTCAGCTCAGGCGTGAACGCGTTCACGTTGGAATAGAAGGGGGCGGCCTGCCAGCTAGTCCCTTCAACACGCCGGTCAGCCATCAGCCCAGTCCGCTATCATGTAAAGCCGGGAGGCGGACGATGCGAAATATCCGGATCTCGCTTTCTTTGGCCGCGTGCCTCGCTCTGGTGTGTGGCGTGACGCTGCTTGCCGACGGGCCCAAACCCAAGCGCATCAACCGCGCCATCGAACTGCTCGCGCAAGGCCAGCCGATCTACTACACCGGCTCGCATTCGGGCACCGAAGGCAGTTTCGAGCAAGGTAAGAAGGACGCCCAGACCTACGCCGACTACATCAGCTACGACATGGAACACGCTCCGTTCGACGTCAAGGGGCTGGCGGAATACATGCGCGGGCTGGTCGCGGGCGGGCCGACCAAGAGCGGCCACCGCACGCCAGCCGTCATCGTCAACGTGCCGGTGAATGGAACCGATGAGGCCACCGTGCGGGCCAACGCCTGGATGTTCAATCAGGTGCTCGCGACTGGCGTCCACGGCGTTCTGCTTACCCACGCCGATGCGCCCGGCGCTGTTCGGGCCTTCGTCGAAGCCGTACGGCTGCCGATCCACAAGCAAGGCATCGGCAGCGGGCTGAGCGAGGGACGCCGAGGCGTGCATGGCGCGCCCACCGCGGCGCAGATCTGGGGCGTTTCCGAGCAGGAATATCTCGACAAAGCCGACGCCTGGCCGCTCAATCCGAACGGCGAGCTGCTGCTGGGCGTGAAGCTCGAAGACAAATACGCCCTCGCCAACGCAGAGGAGAACTTGAAAGTGCCCGGCATTGCGTTCGCCGAGTGGGGACCGGGCGACATGGCGCTGTCGCTGGGCGTGCGCGGCTCCGGAAACGTGGCCGAAACCGATCCGCGCATGCTGGCTGCGCGCGCCAAGGTCTTCGCGGCCTGCAAGGCCAACAAAATTTTCTTCCTGAACACGATGAATCCCAAGAACGTCATCGAAATGATCAAGGAAGGCGTCATGATCGGTCCGGCCAGCCCGGAAGCCGCCGTCATCGGCCGCAAATTTACGAAGCGGCAAATGCCCTACTGACCCAGCTTCTTTTTTTCTTCCAGCGTGCGCCTAAGTATAGGGAGCACGAGGCGATCCTTGTCTCCTCCGACGTGCTCTTTGATTTTGATCAGCGTCTCGAGATCCAGAACGCGGACCATCAAACCACTGCCGATGTCCACTTCGCGCGAGTGAGGCAGCAGGTCTCCATAGGCCAGGCCGTCCGCGATCGTCCCAAGCACATCCAAGGGCCCATAACGTGTCACGAGATTCAGATGTCCCGGACCAGAGACATAGCTCGCCGTAGGCCTCAATCTGCGCTCAGGCTGAATTCGAAAAATCGCATCCAGCGAGTTGAGAACGGCCAGCAGACGCTCAACGTTTTCCCGCTCCCGCGACTGGACTATGTCGACGTCGTATGTATCAACTGGAGCACCGCTCAGGACAGCCGCAAGTCCGCCAACCAGAATGAAATCGACGCCGCCGTCCCGCAACGCGCGAATCGTCGCAGAGAACTTATGTTCCACCATTCAGCGCGCGGATGGCAAGAATGTCATTAGCGCGGTCCTCAGCGAATTCCAGCCGTTCCGCAGGAGTAAGAGACAGCATCCAGCGGATTAAGGAGAGATCCACACCATCTGCACTGTAGTCCGGGAGAGGCGCCTCGATATCCTCGTCCATACAACTATTCTCGCAGCCGCAACGGTTCGTTGCCGGTGAACGCGGTCTTCTCCACGCGGTCGTACATGTCGTCGATGTTCGATTTCACGCCGCGCTCCATCGCTTCCGGCGTGGCCGCGATCGCGTAGCCTTCCACGTGCAGCGATTTCAAGGACGCCGCGGTGACGGTCCGCTGCAAATCCGCGACCGGCTGCCCGGCCTTCTTACCCGCGATTACACGCTCGGTCAGCTCCTCGATGTAATTGCGCTGGCCGGTCATGTCCTTGCGGTCATGCTGGACGCGGCCGTGGCCGGGCAGCGTGTGGTCGAACTGGAGCTTGGCCACCGAGTCGATCGTCTTGGGCCACGGCTGCGGATAGGCGTCGATGAAGGTCGGGAAGCCGGGATGAATCGCGTCGCCGCTGGCGATCACGCGCTTCTGCGGGCAGAACACCACGATATCGCCGGCGGTGTGCGCCAAGCCGTGAAATTCGAGATGCAGATCGTAGCCCTTTTCCTTGATCACGTAGGTCTTGTCGAAGGTGACAGTCGGCAACGCGGGCTTGAAATCCTTCATCTCGGCCGCGAACGATTCCAGTTGAGAGATGCGCTGCTGGAGTTGATCCTTCTCCGCCTGGCTGGTCGACTTGCCGGCGCGCTGCCGCAGGTCTTCGATCTGCCGCGCCACGACCTGCGAGCCCCGCGCCTGCGGGCCCGACGCATCCAGCGCCGCCTTCAATCGCGGCACCAGCAGTTGCGACATGAGGATCTTAGTGGTTTTGCTCGCCACGATGTCCACTTTGTTCCCGGTGTTCAGGTAGGCGCGATTGCCCTGCGTATGGTCGAAGTGAAAGTGGCTGTCCACGACGTAGCGCACCGGCTTGGGCGTGATCTCGCTCTTGATCTGCGCGATCAGGGCCGCGGCCGCGGCCGGATGCGAGTGGGCGTCCACCACCAGCACGTCGGAGGAGTTCACAAAAATAGCGGCGTTGGAATTCGGCAGAGCCCAGGGCCGCGCCAGCGCGAAGTACACGTCGTCGGCCACTTTCTGAATCTCGAACAGCCCGGACGCGGCGGCCGGCGCCAGCGCCTGCGCCCAGGCGGCGCGATAGCGCGCGATTTTAAGAACGCCGGCTCCGGCGAGCGAGGTCTGAAGCAGGCCGGCGAAGAAGTCGCGGCGGGACGGATGCGGATGCGTGTGAGAATGCGTGTGGTTGTGCATGGCAGCTTTGTATCAGCGTACACCGCGTTGCGGCGCGCCGCCACGCGGCGCCAGCTTAGCGCCCCGCCGCTTTTCCGTCCACGCTGCGCAGAAACTCGAGCACGAAGCGATTCACTTCCGCCGGCGCTTCCTGCTCGGTCCAATGACCAATCCCCGGCAGCAGAACTTTCTTCCACAGATTCGGCGCGCTCTGCTCCAGGTTGTCCACCGCCGGCCGCGCAAACTCGACCACGGCGTCATCGAGCCCGGCCACGTACAGCGCCGGCTGCAGCAGCTTGCGCCCAATCAGAAACGGCGTCTCGCGCCAGAAAATATCTTGCCCGCGATACCAGTTCAGCCCGCCGCGAAAACCGGTGCGGGCATATTCTTTGGCGTAATAATCCAAGTCTTCCTCTTTGAGCCATGCTGGAAGCTGCTTCGGGTTGGTGCACCCATCCAGCGCCTTTTCGTTCACGCCGAACATGTACCGCCATTTATGTTCTTTCGGGATCGAGCCCGACAGCGAGTACAGCAGCATGCGCAGCGAGCGCTTCGGATCCTGCTCCAGCTCCTTCTCCGCCACGCCCGGCGCCTGGAAATAAGTTTGATAAAACTGCTGTCCCGCGGGCGCGCGCCGGCGCATCCCTTCCGTCGGCTTCACACCGCCTTCGCCGCGCACCGCATACGGAACGCTCAGCAGGATCACGGCGCGGAAAACATCCGGCCGCAGATTCGCGGCGTTGTAGGCCACCGGCGCGCCCCAGTCGTGCCCGGCGATCACGGCCTGCTCATAGCCGAGCGCTCGCACCAATTCCACCATGTCTCCGACGAACTGGAGCTGCGTGTAGTCCTCGATATTCGGCGGCGCGTCGGTCTGCCCGTAGCCGCGCATGTCGGGCGCGACGGCGTGATACCCGGCCGCGGCCAGCGCCGGCAAAACGTGGCGCCAGCTATACCAGAGCTCCGGAAACCCGTGCGCCAGCACTACCAGCGGACCTTCGCCCTGTTCGGCGATGTGCATTTTGATCCCGTTGACTTGAACGAACCGGTGCTTGATGCTGGTGGTCTGCGCTTCAGCCAGTGGCATAGCAGCCAATGTAACAACACAAGCGCCCGCGCGGAAGAAAGATCGGCAGTTGTGCATAGCCTTCAGGCTACAACGTGCGCGCACGCAAAAGGTAAAGGTCGCCCGAGCGCACTTCATCGGCGTGGCGCACGATGTCGTCCACATCTTCGCCCACCGAGAACAAGCGGCCGCTGAGCGTGTCCGCGCTCCCGGAGGCCAACTTCAGCACCAGCTCTGAGACCACCTCCGGCGTGACATCCAGCCCGCGATCCAGAGTTTGCTGGATAAAGGCCAGCCGCGGCCGTGCCTCTTCCAGCATCCTGGTGCGCACCATGCCCGGCCGGATCGGAAACACGCTCACTCCGTGCGGTGCGAGCTCTGCGGCGAGCTGTTCGCTGAAGCGGACCAGTGCGGTCTTGCTGACGACGTAAGCCGACAAGTCGGGGAAAGCCTGGCAGCCCGCGCCGCTCACAACGTTGATAATGCGTCCGGATTTGCGCGCGATCATGCCCGGCAGGATCTCGCGGCAGCACAACATGGGACCGCGCAGGTTCACCTCCTGGTTGCGCCACCACTCTGCGGGATCGCTTTCCCAGAATGGCCCGAGCGGCCCGCCCATCCCGGCATTGTTCACCAGCAGCTCAACCGGTCCCAGCTCTGCTTCGACGCGCCGGATCATGCTGCTCACGGCCGCTGGATCGGTGATATCCGCAGGCGCTGCGATCATCCTGCCTGCGGACAGCCGGACAGTTTCGTCCAACTCATCGGCGGACCGCGCCGTGACCGCGACCGGCCAGCCCGCTTTCGCCAGCCCGAGCGCAATGCCTCGTCCGATCCCGCGTCCTCCGCCCGTCACCAAGGCAACCATAACGTGCCCAGTATAGCGGCTGATTCGCAACGGCACGGCCGCGCTGAATGGACGACGCGTGTCCGCACCGGTTGCGACGGCGCACGTCGAACTCTGCCGGTACGCAGCCCAGCCCAGGCGGTTTCAGCGCTGACGGTCTCTATGGTCCGGGTAATCGTGATAGCGGTCACTGTGCCCGCATGTATCCGCTGTCGGGGCCTTCCAGATAGGGCACGGGGCTCCTCGATCCGAAACGTCAGCAGCGATTCCACCGGCACGTGGATCTCGCGACCGCGTGGCTAACCGGGTGACGATGTGACGCGGTTACAGAGACACTTGCTACCGCGGACTAAGGCTTTGGTCCAATCGGGAAGTCTTTGGGCAAGTTCCCCGTGATGGTCGTAGCGGTGGCATCACAGGTTGGGTGTCCGAATCCGCCCGCGCTCGGAGCGGTGGTGTGACCGGCCAGCAGCGGGGCTAGGTCGTTGATCATGTTGTCGTCGTGCGTGGGGCTCACCCCGTTGGGTACGCTGTCGAAATTCAGCGCGAACCGGGTCTTCCACGCGACGACGTGGTCGGTGCAGGACGTATCGCCACTCACGCCCAAACCGCCCACCAGCAGGCCAGTCTTGTCGTACAGGGCCAGTCCTCCGCCGAAGACGTTAATTCCACCAATTTTTTGCCCTACCATCGGATCGTTCGGCTGTCCATCGTTGTTGGAATTACCTCCATACGCCACGCCGGTATCCACAGGATTACTCTCCTGAAGTCCAAACAACGATCCTCCGGGCTGCGTAGCCGCCCACAGATTGGCGGTCGATAGAGCGAATCCAGGCAAACTGAACGCATTCGCCGTATTGGCCTTCTGGGCCGAGATGACACGGCTCCCCGGCCATTGTGATCCTCGGTCTGCCCCCGTGAACACGACCGCGCACACCACGCCGTCGCGATTCACTATGGACGCCCACATGTTATTGCCGAGGCCTCCGTTTGCGCCCGGAGCGACGCTCTTGAGCGCGGCCTTCAAATCCGCAAAGCTCGGCAGATTCCTGCAAGCACTCCGATTGTCGGGGCCGTCGTCGTCTTGGGCTATTAGCGACGTACCGCAACCCACGGCGCCCGCAATCAAGACGGCGCAGCGAAAAGCAACTCGATATTTCATGTAACCTCCGTTAACCTTTTCGAGGAGAGCAATTTCCTTCGATCTTCCGAAGCAGGTCAATTATAGCCTCACGATTCTTGTTTGGGAAGTCCTCTGAAGGCATGACGAGGCATATGCTCGGAGGACTATCGGTCGTACACCGATGCTCGAGACTACCCGACCTTTTCAGCGCGGCAAGGCTTGCTCGAGAGCTTCTCCCAACGACAGCAGAAGATCCTCCTCAAACGGACGTCCGATCATTTGCAGTCCGATGGGCAGGCCTGCGGAGGAATTTCCGCAGGGGATCGAGAGCGCCGGGAAACCGAGCCCGTTCATGCCCCGCACCAGCCGCGTGGCGGCGATACGCGTGTCCTCGCGCCGTCCGTCCAGCTCCACCTCTTTCTCGCCAATGCGCGGCGCGGTGATCGGCGTGGTGGGCGTGAACAGGCAGTCGATGCTTTCAAAAAGCGCGCAGAACTCGTTCAGCAGAACCTTCCGCAAGCGCTGTGCGTTCACGTAGTCTGGGGCGGGAACCATGCGGCCCTGGTCGAGCAGGGCGAGCACATCGGAGCCGAAGTCCTCGCGCCGTGCCAGGTAGGGTTCGTACAGTGCGGACGCTTCGGCCAACAGGATCACGCGCCCGGCGGCGTTCAGAGCGTTAACGTCAGGAACGCGGACGTGCGTTACTCGCCCGCCCAGGTGCTCTGCCTTCCGCGCCGCTTGATGCACCGCGTCCCGCACTTCTGCGGCGGCGCCGCTGAAGTAAAAATTGTCCGGCAGCCCGATGCGAATTTCACCAATATTTTTCACCGCGGGCCGGCGCCGGGAGTTGCCCGCCATCAACTCGAACGTTACCCGCGCATCCGCCACCGAGGCCGCGAGCGGGCCGACGTGATCCAGGCTGAACCCCAGCGGCTGGATGCCGCTGCGATCTACCACACCGTAAGTCGGCTTCAGCCCGGCCACCCCGCAAAACGACGCCGGTATGCGAATGGAACCGCCAGTGTCGGTGCCCGTCGCCATGTACGCCATTCCCGTCGCCACCGCCACGCCGGAGCCTCCGCTCGATCCGCCCGGCGAGCGCTCTGGATCGCGCGGGTTCCGGATCGTGCCGAAGTGCGGGTTGTCGGAGGTGACGCCATAGGCCAGCTCATGCAATCCGGTCTTGCCGAGCATCACCGCGCCGGCGGCATCCAGCTTCTCGACCACCGAAGCATCCGAATCAGGCACGAAATCCGCGAAGAGCTTGGAGCCCGACGTCGTCCGAACGCCCTTAGTCCAGATCAGATCCTTGTGTGCAATGGGGATTCCGTGCAGCGGCCCGCGGTCGGTTCCCTTCGCCAGCTCACCATCCAGCTCCCGGGCCCGTGCTCGCGCCGATTCTTCGGTGACCGTCAGGAATGCGTTCAGCCGCGGATTCAACTTGAAGATCCGGTCCAGGCATTGGCTGGTCAGCTCCAAGCAGGATATGCGCCGTGCGCGCAGCGCATCGCCGGCTTCGCGAATGGTCACGAGACACTCTCGGCCGGCTCAGGAGCCGGCTGGTAAGCCAGAGCCAGGTCGATCTGGGGAGCCAGAGCCTGGGTATACCGCCGCAGGTCCTCCAGGAGTGCCTCCACAACCGGCTGTAAACGCTCAACTTGCTCGCACGGGATTGCAGGGATCATCGACAAAAGTCTTGCCGCTCAGCCTAAGATTCTACCCCGGAAGTGCCGATGAAAGAGCAGTAGTTCTATGTCACAAGCGTCGGAACGCCGGCGAAAGCCCCGCCAGAAGACCGCCCGAGGAACCGAACCCGTATGGGTGATCCTCCAGAACGTGCCCGGACGCTCCGGCGAGGTCCGCGCCAAGGTCTTGGATATGAGCGAACACGGCCTGGGAATCGAATTGCCGTTCTGGCTCCGGGAGAACGACGTCCTGTTCGTCAAAGGCCTGCACGGCCACAGCACTTCGGCCAACGGGAGAATAAAGGCGCGCGTCGTGCGATGCGCCTCGGTCGAGGACAGCTATCACGCCGGGCTGCATCTGGAAGATGTCCAGTCCCGCATACCCGAAACAAACGTGCTGGGTGACGATGGCGTTCCGGACTACTACGACATCCTTCAGGTCAGCCCCAAAGCGGATCCGGAAACCATTCATCGAGTGTTCCGCCTGCTCGCGCAGCGCTACCACCCCGACAACGGGACCACCGGAGATGAGACTATGTTTCGGGTCGTCGCCGAGGCCTACAAGGTGCTGAGCGATCCGGAGAAACGCGCTGCGTACGATGTGAACTATCAGGCGCGCCGGCTGCTTCGCTGGCAGATCTTCGATCAGGATCAGGCCACCAGCGGCAAGGCGGCTGAAAAAACCAAGCGGCGTGGAATCCTGGACTTGCTGTATACCGCTCGCCGCAACCAGCCCGGCCAGCCGTCCATGTCTCTGCACGAGCTGGAAGAGCTTCTGGGATGCCCGCGCGAACACCTCGAGTTCACGCTCTGGTACCTGAAGGAGAACGGCCTCATCACGCGCAGCGACAACGCGCGCTACTCGATCACCGCGAAAGGCGTGGACTATACCGAGTTGGAGTTTCCGGATCGGGAACAAAAGCCGGACCATCTGCTGCCCGCGCCGGAGCCGCAGCCCACGCCGCAGTAACTCCGCGGCGTCGTCGCGACGCACGCGTCTCTCGAAACACTATCCTTCATGCTGCCGGTAGAAGCAGTCCCGCGCCGCCGCCACTGCCGGCATCACCAGCGCACTCTGACGCGCATGCCATCAAATGCACAAATGGCTTCGGCGTTTTCTGCTGCTGAGTCACCCTGTTTACCGCATCGGCCAGCCGCAGAAGCCGCTGGACTCTGGATCATCAGCGACTCGACTGCGGACATTTAATCGCGCCGGATCCGGCCGCAATTCGATGAATGATTCAATGGCAATCGCTAAGGGAAATTACTAAGCCGTCATCGATCAAAACGTAACGCCAGCGCGTTTTACTATAAATTGCGCAGATGACCCTGTACGGATATGGTTGGGGCAAAATTCATCATTTGGGTTATCTCACCCAAACCTCTGCCAATCAACCGAGACCTTCCGATTTGTTCCTTCATACATTTCATGAAAACAATGCCATTACATTTTTTGGCAATAGTCCGTCCAGACTTGAGTACTATTGCTGCGGGTCATACGACATGGCACAACGTTTGCAATCCTTCCCTGCATATGAAGTTTGAAACGAATACGGCTGGCTGGACGGACGGTGACAGAAATGAAGCCGGGCGCCACCCTACTGAGAGCCTCTTAAGGCGGCATGCGTTGAACGATCTTGGCCCACGCCCCAAGAGGATTCTCATTCAACACCTGGAAGGATGTCAGGAATGCCGGAGTGCCGTCGCGCGACTGCGCGAGGCTCGGCGCAGAGTGAGAGAGTTCGAGCGCCTGGCCATTGTCGAGCTCTCACGGAGGCCCGTACCCCCGAGACCGGAAGTCTGACTAAACGCGCCAGATGCCATGGATCGAGGATGGAGCCAAACAATTGCTGAATTGACCGCCATGTCCTTTACGGCGCATCACGAGCGCCGGCCGGAATTGACTTCTTCAGTGTTGGCAGCCAATCATTCGCACGACGACGCGCCGTCTCTCCATGTGCTTGGCCAAAGCCTGACAGTGTCCGAGCTCCTGGGTGTGAAGGCCGATGTCGGCCGGTGCGAAACCTGCCGTCTGCGACTTCGGGAAATATACTCGATGCCGAGGGGCGTCCGCATGGAACGCGAGCAATTGCGCCACGCAACCACCATCCATGGCGAACTCTCAGAACCCGGTACGTTCGTCCATCTGGAGATTGAGGAAGATGCCCACGGCCTCTCCTCTGATCCTAAGTGGCGCCAGGCGTGCCGCGTACGGACTAGCGCAACGGAACGGTGGCATCTCACTTTACTCTGAATCGAGGGATCAGTTTTTGTGAAAGACATGAGCAAGAATCGGCACCCAGACGCATGAAGCCTCAACTCGAAAATCGCGCCAAGCTCAGACGCCAACCATCGGCCAGTCAGGAGGACCTTACTATAAGGGTCAAGAATCCGAATGGCTCGGTGGTAGAAGTTACCGCGAAGGTCATCGATATCAGCGAAGACGGAGTTGGGCTCGAATTAAGCCGTCAACTCAGCGTCGGAATATTGGTTGAGATTGCCAGTCCCATCGAGAAGGCTGATGCTCGCCAACCCTTTCGCTGCGTTGCTCGTGTGTGCTGGTGCCTGGCTGCTGCAAACGGCCGATATCGGATGGGTCTCTCGTTCGAGAAAATTGCGGAAGATTTCGGCAAGGGCCAGGATGCCTCGAGCAACCTCGAGGAAGATCACTATGAAGTCCTCCAGCTCAGTCCCAATGCGGATGCTGAGACGATCCAGCGCGTCTTCCGGATTCTGGCGCAACGTTACCATCCCGATAATCAGGCAACAGGGAACGCCGGCCTTTTTCTCAAGATCAAGGAAAGCTACGACGTACTGATGGATCCCGAGAAGCGGGCCGCCTATGACGTGAGGCGCAATGCGCACCGCCAGGACCGGTTCAGGATTTTTTCAGACTGGCAAAGCTCCAGTGGGATGGAAGCGGAAAAGAGAAAGCGCCAGGGCATTCTCGCGCTCCTTTATGCTCAGCGTGTCAGCAATCCTCATCAGCCCGGAATTACGATCCGCGAACTGGAGGACATACTCGCCTGCCCGCGGGAGCACCTGGAATTCAGTCTGTGGTTCTTGAAAGAGCGCAAGTATATTACACGTTCCGACAATAACCGCCATGCGATCACCTGCGAGGGAGTGGAGGCGGCCGAACACGATGAATCGACCGTCATACAGTATGGCCGCCCTCGTCTGGCCGAACCAGCGGGTTAAGAAGGATGGGAGCTAGAAAATGCCGGTTGCAATTGAGAGTTTCCGGAATGCGTCCGTGACTCGAGCCGGCAACTGGCCCGAGCGAAGGCGCGAGCCTCGATATCCGTGCAACGATCCCGCTGAGGTCCAAGTGGTCTCGGCGACCGGTCCGCGCCTGCCGGCCACCATGCTGGATATTTCGCGGTCAGGGTTGCGCGTCGTGCTCGCTGCTCCGGTATGGAAAGGTGCTGACGTCGAGGTCATCTTGCCGAAGCAGGCTATTATTTTCGGACGCGTGTGCCACTGCCGCCAATCCGGCGAGAAGTTTTACGCCGGCATTCGCATTCAAGACGTCTTTTTCCGTCCGCATCCCGTGAAAGGCGCGCACATCGAGGACCAGCAACTCGCTCGTTATTTGGCCGGCCTTGGTCTGAGCGTACTGGAAGTGCTGAACGTGCGAGCGCATCTTCTGAAGTGCAAACTTTGCAGGAGTCGCTTCCACGATTTCGGGGCGGATTGATCCGCGCCGCCGCCCAGGAACGGAAGTGCCTGCCCGCCGCCGCAGAGTACAAGCTGTAAATGGCTATTGGCTCTCGCAAAAAGTCGTCGCCCCAGATTCATGTCCGATAAACGCGAGTAATCCGAATCTCGCTGGGTCACGATCACGTCTGAATGATCCTCGCGCAAGACATCCGCGCCGGCTTTCGCCTGCTCGCCAACTTCGCCGCCACGGCCGTCCTTAGCTCGCGCTCGGCATCGGCGCCAACAGCGCCATTTTCGGCATCGTGAACGCGGTCCTGTTCCGACCGCCGTCATTCCGCGACCCGGCGCGCCGTGCGATCCTGATCATTCCGTTAGTCGCGTTGCGGGACGAGTGAGCGATTATAACTCGGCCAGCACCTTTTTCCAGCGTTCCCAAGCCTCGTCGCGCGCGTTCTTCGCAGGGCCCCAGGCGCCCGGGGCATCGCCGACCCGCATGAAGCCCTCGGGTCCGGAAAAATTGAAGATCCGCGCCGAGCCCTTAGCCGCGCCTCCAGCAGCGTTAAACAGATACAGCGCCGAAACCTCAGAACGCGCCGCAGCGAATCGCAGCGCTTGTTCCGCACCCCAGCCGAATCCGGCCACCGCAATCTTGCCGTTGGCCGCGGGAATTTTCCTCGCGTAATCGGCGATGGTTTCCAGATCCGCAATGATCTGATCCGGTGGAAGCTTGCCAACCGCTTGCGCAGCCGCGCCGGGCGCAAATTCGCTCGTCCCGCCGCCCTTGAGGCCCATGCCGGACAGCAGATCAGGTGCGATCGCGATGTATCCGGCTTCGGCCAGCGCATCGGCCACGCTTTCGACCCATTCCGTCAGACCTTGATTTTCGTGAATGACCAGAATCACCGGCGTCTTTTGACTGACCTCTGGGTAAACAACGAACGCGTCGACCGTAGGGCCGCTATGCTTCAGGTAAACCCACTCCTGGTGACGCGACGACTTGTCCAACCGCTCGCGGGTCCAGTCCTGCGCAAACGCGCTGATACCAAACAGCATTAGACAGAGCGCGTAGGGCAGCATGGAACATCTCAAGATAACCCAGACCGGCACCGCGGCGGTAGAATGCTAGTGACCATGAACGCGCAGGCGGATGCTTTACTGCGGCTTCTGCACCAGCAGGCTCTCACGCCATGGATGATGGCGGCTGCGATCGGCGTGGCTTTCGCGCTGGGCGCCGCTCACGCCCTTACTCCCGGCCACGGCAAAACCATTGTCGCCGCATATCTGGTAGGTTCGCGCGGCACGCTCAAGCACGCGGCGTTTCTGGGCGCAATGGTCACGTTCACTCACACCGTGAGCGTTTTTCTCTTAGGCATGGCCACCTTGTTCCTGTTCCACTACGTCGTACCCGAAAAAGCGACGCGCGTGCTGGGCTTGATCTCGGGCGTGTCCATCGTCGTCATCGGCGCGTGGATGCTATACAAGCGATTGCGCGCGCCCGTTCACGCGCATTCGCACCAAAATCACCATCCCGATCACGACCAACACGATCACCATCATTGCGGCGCCGAACACGAGCGCCATTCGCACGGCCACAGCCACCACCTGCCGGATCAAGTGTCGTGGTCGAGCCTGGCCGCCCTGGGCGCGAGCGGCGGGCTGGTCCCGTGCGAGTCCGCCCTGGTATTGCTGCTGACGGCGGTAGCGCTGCGCCGCGTCGGCCTCGGCCTGCTGCTGCTGGTATTCTTCAGTCTCGGTCTCGCGCTGGTCCTGATGGGAATCGGCGTGCTCGTGATCTACGCCAAAAACCTGCTGCCCGCCAGCACGCGCAGCAGCAGCCCCTTCTTCCGCTGGATGCCGGTGGCCTCGGCCGCAGTCGTGCTGGTGCTGGGCCTGCTCATGACCGGCGTTTCGTTGGGCTGGATCCAACCCAAGTGGATGGCCGGTTAACCTTTCGAGCTCTCTGCCAGCACTTCCCGAATCACCTGTTTCAGTTCGTTCCTCAGCTGGGGAGAAATTTCCGGCAGCAGATAGACTGGCTGCGGGGCGGCTCCGATCTCGAGGTGCGCTTCGTCGAAACGTTTTTTGATGCGCCGGTTCATCTCACGGCCCACCAGCCACTGTCGGCCCGGCAGGGTCTTGAAGCGCGCTTTGATCACCACGCCGGAGTCGGCCAGCCGGTCTACGCCCATAATTTCAAGAGGCGCGAGAATCACCGAGTGATACGGCTCTTCGCCCGCGAGCTGCTCGCCGATCTGTTTCAGGACGGCCACGGCTTCATCGGGGTCGTCCTTATAGGACACCGATAGCGCGAACACATAAAAGGAGAATTCGCGCGTAAGATTCGATAGCGACTGGATGCTGCCGTTCGCAAATATGTGCACCGAGCCGTCTTCGTCGCGCAGCACGATGGTCCGCAGATTGATCTCTTCCACCAGACCACCTTTACCGTTGATGACCGCGATATCATTCACGCGCACCTGATTTTCCATCATCAGAAACAGCCCGCCCAGCACATCCTTGACTATGCTTTGCGCGCCAAATCCGATGGCCACGCCGACCAGGCCCGCGCCCGCCAGCAGCGGCCGGACATCGAAATTCATCTCCTTGAGGATCATGAGCCCCGCAATCACCCAGATGAGCGCGAACAGCGCCTTGCGCGTGAGACCGCCGATGGTTCTGGCTCGCTTTTCGAGTTCGTACTCGGGCGCGCCGCCGGCGCGCTCCATCATTTTCACGATGTAGACGCGCAGCGCTCGCAACAGGCGGCCGACGGCCAGCGTGCAAAGGTAGGCGAACAGCAGGATCAGCCCGATGCGGACCGCGTTGAACAACATCGGCGCGTAGAAATCGGGATTCAGCAGTTGGCTCCGGGTTGGCATTCTCCCATGATAGAGAACGCCATCGCGTTAGTCGCAACGCAGAGCCACCACCGGATCCACGCGTACCGCGCGGCGCGCCGGAATCGCACAGCCGAGCGCGCCCGCCGAGATCAGCACCAGCACAACCCCGATGAAGGTGAGCGGATCAGTGGGCGAGACACCCACCAGCGCCGCGCGCAGCACGCGTGTGACACCGAACGCCAGTGGCAGCCCCACCGCAAGCCCGATGGCGACCTGCCTCATCCCCTGCGCGAACACGATCCGCACGATGTCACCGGTGGTTCCGCCGACCGCCATCCGCACGCCGATCTCCCGGGTGCGCTGGCTCACCGCATTGGCGATGACCGCGTACAGCCCGACGGACGCCAGCACCAGCGCAACTGCGGCAAAGATCGTGAATAGGACTCCGAACGCGGTCACGTTCAGGCGGGACTGCGCAATGCGATCGTCGAGCGTGCGCACCTCATAAACGGGGAGGTTTTCGTCCAGGCTCTGCACTTCGCGGCGGAATGCCTCGCCCAGCGAGCCGGGTGGTACCGCAGTCCGCGCCACAATGAACATTACACGCTGGGGATCGGCGGCGTAGGGCAAGTAGATCAACGGATAGCTCTGCAAAGGACGCTGGAAGTTTTGCTGGATGTTGGGGACAATGCCGATCACACTCAGCCATGGCTGCGCATCACGGCCTCGTGCGAGCCGCAGACGCTTGCCCAGCGGATCCTCGCCGGGCCAGAATTTCGCGGCGAAGGCCTGGTTGACCACCACAACAGCGGAGCCGCGCGAGGCGTCAGCGGCGGTGAACACGCGACCGCGCCGCGGATGCACTTGCATCACCCGGAAGTAATCCGCTCCCACCACCAGCCCGCCCGAATCCGGCAGATGGCTGGCCTCGGCCGCTTCCGCTCCCTCGATCTCGAAACGGAAAGCCAGCATGGCCCTGGTGGGCAGGTCCGACGCGATCGATTCGGCTTCCACGCCGGGAAGAGAGTCCAGCTTGGTCTTCAGTCGATCGTGAAAGGATACCTCATCTTCGGGCCGCGCATACCTGACCTCCGGAAGATTGATGTGCATGGTGAGCACGTTGGAGGCGTTCACGCCGATGGGCGCGTTGTAGGTGTTGATGGCGCTGCGGATCATGAGCCCGGCTCCGGTCAGCAGCACGATGCACAGCGCCATCGCGATCACCACGATCAGGCTCGAGAGACGCCGCCCGCGCGTGCCTCCGGCGGCGCCATGTCCACCATCTTTTACGGCGCTGTTGATGTCGACCCTCGACAACTGCAGCGCTGGCGCGAGGCCGAAGAGAATTCCCGCGCCCAGCGAAATGGCGGCCAGGTACAGGAACCCGCGGGTATTCAGCGAAAAATCGATCCAGGAGGGCCTGGTACTTTGCGAGGTGCTGGCATCGAACCAGCGCAGGCCGGTGATCGCAACCAACCAACCAAACAGCCCGGCCACGCTCGCCAGCAGCAGACTCTCGATCAGGAGCTGCCGGACGATGCGGACGCGTCCGGCGCCGATGGCGATGCGGATGGAAACTTCGCGCGCTCGCGCGGCCGCACGGGCCAGCAGCAGATTCGCCACGTCGGCGCACGCAATGAGCAAAACGAACCCGACGGCAACTACGGTCGCGATGAGCAGGCGGCGTGCGCTATAAATCCCAATGGCATCCAGGAACGGATGCACGTCGGCCACCAGCCCTTTAAAATTCTCCGGATCCTTCTCCGCCAGACGATGCGCGATGGTGTCCATTTCAGCTCTGGCCTCGGAAAGCCGGACGCCGTACGCCAGCCGGCCGAAGATTGCGAGATACCGCCCTTCCCCCGGGGCCGCCAGATCCGCTAGAGTCAGCGGCGTCCACAGATCGGTGTCCTCCGGAAACCGGATGTTGGGCGGCATGACGCCGATGACCGTGCGGGGCACTTCATCGATGCGCAGCTTGCGTCCCAGGATGGATGGATCTTTGCCGTAGCGGTCCTGCCAAACGTGGTATGTCAGAAGCACGACCGGCGTGGCATCCGGAAGTTCATCGGCGCCGGTGAAACCGCGGCCCAACAGCGGCTTGCTCCCGGTGATCGTGAGTCCGTTCACCGA
Organism: Bryobacteraceae bacterium; assembly: GCA_035632015.1. GTDB lineage: Bacteria > Acidobacteriota > Terriglobia > Bryobacterales > Bryobacteraceae > Palsa-89. The sequence continues at coordinate 32,637 of DASQHQ010000154.1, read as the reverse complement.
TATTTGCACGCGGGAATACCGTTCCGGCAGGGCGCTGCCGTCGCTCACGTTCGCCGGGACCAGGCGGTAGGCGGCCAGACTCGGAATGGAGCGCACCTGGGCCCGCAGCTCGCGGAAATCAAGGGCGGATTGGAAGCCTCCGGGGCTGCGCCGCGAGGCGTCGGTCATGCCGACCAGCACCAGTCGCTCGATGTGGTCGACGCCCATGCTGAAGCGCAGCGCGCTGCTTACCACCGTGTAGACTGTCGTGTTGACGCCGATGCCCAGCGCCAGCGCCGCCACCGCGACGATCGTGAATCCGGGACTCTTGGCCAGCGTTCGCAGCGCGTAGCGGACGTCCTGCCAGCAAGTTTCGAAAAACGTGAGTGTCCACAGTTCACGGACCGTTTCTTTCAGCGCGGTTGGATTCCCCAGGCTGCGCCGTGCGTTCCAGGCATCGCCTGTCTCTTCGGCCTTCATGGCGAGATGAAAGCTGAGTTCATCGTCGAGATCGTGATCGAGTTGGGAGCGGCGCCATAACGCGCGCAGCCGTTTGACGGAGCGCTTCATGCGATCTCCATCACTTTGGCGATCGCCCCGGCCAGCCGGTTCCAGTTCCCCGCCTCTTTGGCAAGCTGCTTGCGGCCGAGCACGGTCAACCGATAGAACTTGGCGCGGCGATTGTTGTCCGACTGGCCCCATTCAGCGCCGATCAGGCCATCCAGCTCCAGCCGGTGGAGCGCCGGATAGAGCGAGCCTTCTTCGACGCGCAGCACTTCATCCGAAACCTGCTGGATGAATTGGGCGATGCCGTAGCCGTGCTGCGGGCCGCGCTGGAGCGTCTTTAGGATGAGCATGTCCAGCGTGCCCTGCACCAGTTCCCCACCCGCCTGCCGCTTGGCGCTTCCCATAGATGCTTGATAGGAGTGTACGGCGGACAGGCCGGGTTGTCAAGCGCTTCGTTTTCGCAGCGACCGGAACGTCAGCGCTAAACGATGTAGCGGCCAGCTTCGAGCAGGCGCGCGGCGATTCTGCGGCGGGCCGCGATCGCGTCCACCGGTTCGAATCTGGCAAAGCGCTTGAGGACCGCCAGGTTGGTGCGCAGGGCGTCGCCGTCCGAGCAGGCGGCTAGCACGGTGCGCGCTGCGCTCTCGATGGTCTCCATGGCCTCTCGCAGGAAAACGGCGGTCATGTCCTTCGCGTTTTCGCCCTTGTGAAGCTTGGCCATCTTCTGAGTCCGCAGCAGCGCCGACTCCATGGCGAAAGCGTTCATGGAAATATCGGTGATGCCGGCCAGAATCTCCTGCTGATCTTCGATCGTCGCCAGGTACTTCTGATAGGCGACGCCCAGCGCGAACAACGCGACCTTCTTGGCGTTCTCCACCAGTTTGCCGTCTTCGTCCGACCCTGCCGAAAGCGAGGGCCCGCCCAGGATTTCAGCCTGCAGTTTCTTGACGGCCTCGACCAGGCCGAGCTGGCCGCGCTGCGCACGCTTGAGCAGCATGCCGGTAGCGAGCAGCCGATTGATCTCGTTGGTGCCTTCGAAAATCCGGTTGATGCGCGAATCGCGATAGGCGCGCTCTACCGGATATTCCTGGCTGTAACCGTAGCCGCCGTGGATTTGCACGCCTTCGTCGACCACGTAATCCAGCATCTCCGACGCGAAGACCTTGATGTAGGAGCATTCGGCCGCGAACTCCTCGACCGCCTGGAGCATGGTCTTGGCCGCGTCGGGTTGACTCCAGGAGAAGCCTTCCAGCTCACCTTGAATTAAGCCCACCACGCGATAGCTGCCGGACTCAGCCGCGTACAGCCGGATCGCCATCTCAGCCAGCTTGTGCTGGATCATGCCGAACTCGGCGATGGATTTTCCGAAAGCCTTGCGCTCCTTGGCGTACTTCAACGATACGCGCAGCACTTCCTTCGCGCCGCCGACGGCGAATGGCCCCAGCTTCAAGCGGCCCAGGTTGAGAATATTGAAGGCAATGATATGGCCGCGTCCGATCTCGCCCAGCACGTTCTCCACCGGCACCTTCACGTTGTCCAGGTAGACAGCCGTGGTGGAGCTGCCCTTGATGCCCATCTTCTCTTCTTCCGCGCCGGGCTGCACGCCCGGGAATTTGCGCTCGACCAGGAAAGCCGTGAATTTTTCGCCGCCCACTTTGGCGAAGATGGTGTACAGGTCGGCTGCGCCGCCGTTGGTGATCCACATTTTCTGGCCGTTGAGGATGTAGTACTTGCCATCCGGGCTCAGATCGGCGCGGGTCTTCGCCGCCAGCGCGTCCGACCCCGCCTGCGGCTCGCTGAGGCAATAGGCCGCCACCATCTCGGCGGTGGAGACTTTCGGCAAGTAGCGCTGCTTCTGCTCCTCGGTGCCGAATAACAGCAGCGGCAGCGCGCCGATGCCGGCCTGCGCGCCGTGCCAGGCCGAATACGAGCCGTCCTTGGCCACGCCCTCGGCCACGATCATGGCCGACGTCAAATCCATCTCCATGCCGCCGAATTTTTCCGGAATCACCACGGCCGGCAAACCGAGCTGGCCGGACTTGCGCAGAATCGAGACCGCCACACCAGGCTCCTGGTGCTGGATGGCTTCCACGTTGGGAGCTACTTCTTTGTTCCAGAAATCCTCGGTGGTGCGGGCGATGGCCCGGTGTTCCTCGGTAAAATCCTCCGGAGTGAAGACTTCGTCGGAGGCTGTCCGTTCGAGTAGGAACGAACCGCCCTTATGCTTGATGGGAGTGAGAGTAGATGAGGCCATTTTTACCTTTCGGCGTTCACATCAGTGTGAACGCGACACGCACGAGTGCGTGCGCCACTTCTAATTCAAGTTTTCAAAAATTCCCGCGGCGCCCTGGCCGCCGCCTACGCACATTGTCACCATTCCGTATTTCAAGTTGCGGCGCTTCATTTCCCGCAGGATGGTTGCGGTCAGTTTCGCTCCGGTACAGCCCAGCGGATGGCCGAGCGCGATGGCTCCGCCGTTGGGATTGACGCGTTCCAGATCCAGGCCGGTTTTGCGAATGACGGCCAGCGCCTGCACCGCGAACGCTTCATTCAGTTCGATCACGCCGATGTCAGCGGTCTTGAGACCGGCCAGTGTCAGAGCCTTCGGAATCGCAACCACTGGCCCAATGCCCATGATTTCCGGAGGCACGCCCGCCACTGCGAAGCTGACGAAGCGGGCCATGGGTTTCAATCCGAGCTGCGCGGCCTTCTTTTCCGACATCACCAGGGCCGCGGCCGCGCCGTCGCTGGTTTGCGAGGAATTGCCCGCGGTGACGCTTCCGTCGGCCTGGAACACCGGCTTCAGCTTGGCCAGCGCTTCGAGCGACGTGTCGGCGCGCGGGCCTTCGTCCTTCTTGAAAACCGACTGGTGGTGCGCGGGCTTCCCGTTATTCATGACTGTGGCTTCAATAGTCACCGGAACGATCTCTTCGTCGAACTTGCCTTCCGCCTGCGCACGCAGCGCATTCTGGTGGCTGCGATAAGCGAACTGGTCGGCATCGGCGCGGCTGACGTCGTACTTGCGCTGCACTTCCTCGGCGGTGAGACCCATACCCATGTAGATCTGCGGCAGATGATCCACCATCCAGGGATTCGGCGCGAATTTGTAGCCCGCCATCGGGATCATGCTCATGGACTCAGCGCCGCCGGCCAGGATGATCTGAGCGCCGCCGGAGCGGATGCGGTCGGCCGCCATCGCGATGGCTTGCAGGCCCGAGGAACAGAAGCGATTGATGGTGACGCCCGGCACCGAATCCGGCAGCCCGGCGCGCAGCGCGGCCACACGCGCCATGTTCATTCCGGATTCACCTTCCGGATTGGCGCAGCCCAGGATCACGTCGTCGATTTCAGCCGGCGAGACTGCGGGATATTTTTCCAGCAGGCTGCGAAAGACGGTGGCGGCGAGATCGTCCGGACGCGTGGTGCGAAGCGTCCCTTTGGGGGCTTTCCCAATCGCGGTGCGGAGACAGTCGACGATTACGGCTTCCATGATGAAGATCCTTGCGTTCGCATGAGTGCGGGCCCAGAGGGCACCCCGCACGCGCGAGTGCGTGCGCCACTGCGGAATTAGTTCCGGAGTGGCTTACCTGTCTTTAGCATATACCCCATGCGCTCCTGTGTCTTGGGATGTCCGCACAGGCTCAGGAACGCTTCGCGCTCCAGATCGAGCAGATATTGCTCGGAGACGGTTTGTTCGCCGGTCAGGCGGCCGCCGGTGAGCACGTTGGCGAGCCTTTCGGCGATGGTGACGTCGTGGTCGCTGATGAAATGGCCCTGGCGCATGGACCACGCGCCCAGCTTCAGCAGCGCGAATCCGCTCTCGCCTGCGACTTTGATGTCGGTTCGAGGCGCGCCGGGCGCGTAGCGCGGCACCAAGGAAAGAGCCAGCGCCTTGGCGTCGCCGATCAGGCGCTCAGGATTCATCGAAATCGAGTCGGCGCGATCCAGCAGGCCGAGCCTTTTCGCCTCTTCGGCGCTCGATGAAACCTTGGCCATGCCAATCAGCTCGAAAACCTTGCGCGGGTCCTTGAGGCGCACCAGCAGCTCCTTGCAGCCGCCGCCGCCCGGAATCAGGCCCACGCCCACCTCCACCAGGCCGATGTAGGTTTCTGCCGATGCCTGCGCGCGCGTGGAGTGCAGCGCGATCTCGCAGCCTCCGCCCAAAGTGCGCGCGAAGGGCGCGGAAACCACCGGCTTGGCGGCATATTTCAGCGCCATGTTGACCTGCTGGAAGCGCCGGATAGCGCGGTCCAGCTCGTCCCATTCGCCTTCCTGCGCGGCCAGCAGCACCATCATCAGGTTCGCGCCGACGCTGAAGTTCTCGCCTTCGTTGGCGATCAGCATGGCCTCGAAGTTCTTGTTGGTCTCTTCCAGCCCGGCGTACATCATGCCGATGTTGTCTTCGCCGAGCGCGTTCATCTTGCTATGGAACTCGACACACAGCACGCCGTCGCCCAAGTCGACCAGCGAGGCTCCGGAATTTTTCGCGACTACGCCCTGCGAGCGCTTCAGATCGGACAGCACGAGGATGCCCGGCCGCGGCTCGATGGGCTGATAGGCTTTGGTGTGGAAATCGAAATACTCGGTGACGGGATGCGCGGTGCCGGCCCAGCGGTACAGCGACATGCCGCCGTGCGAGAGCATGTGCTTGATGTTGGCGGGCAGCGGGCGATGATCGAGTTCCAGACGCGTCACCACGTCCATGAAACCGAGCGCGTCCCACAGCTCGAACGGGCCGAGCTTGTTGGCGTAGCCCCAGCGCATGGCGCGGTCGATTTCGACAATGCGGTCGGAAATTTCGGGGATCATTTCCGCCGAGTAAAGGAACAGCTCGCTGAAGACCTTCCACAGAAACTTGCCGGCGCGGTCGTCGGAGCGCAGCAGCGTGCGGAGGCGTTCGGGAAGATCTTCGATGTTGCGGGCCGCGTCCACCGATGCAAAGCGCGGCTTGGCGGCCGGATGATATTCCAGCGTCTTCCAATCGAGCGCGTGGATCTCCCGGTTCTCGCCCTTCCCGACGCGTTGGTAGAAGCCCTGGCCGGTCTTTTCGCCGAGCCACTTGCGCTCGATCATCTTCTTTTCGAACTCGAGTGGCAGGAACCGGTCGCGCCAGCGATCGTCGGGGACGGCTGCGTAGAGATTGCTTCCGACGAAAGCCCACACGTCCAGACCCACGATGTCGAGCAGACGGAAGCTGGCGCTGTTGGGCAGGCCGACGAGCGGCCCGGTGAGCGTGTCGACTTCTTCGATGCTGAAATCTTCCTCGACCATGGTCTTCGCGATGGTGCCGCCGAAGAAGCTGCCGATGCGGTTGGCGATGAAGTTGGGGGTGTCCTTGGTGCGGACCACGCCTTTGCCGAGGCGGCAGCCGGCGAACTCCTCCACCGCTGCCAGAATGTGCGCATCGGTGTCGGCGCCGGGGATCAGCTCCATCAGGTGCAGATAGCGCGGCGGATTGAAGAAATGCGTACCCAGAAACTGGCGTCGGAACTCGTGCGAGAAGCCTTCGGAGATTTGCGCCAGCGGGATGCCGCTGGTGTTGGTGGAGAGAATTGCGCCCGACTTGCGGACCGCGTCGACCTTGCGCCACAGGTCGCGCTTGGCGTCCAGATTCTCGATTATGGCTTCGATCACCCAGTCGCAGTCGGCGACCTGTTGCAGGTGATCCTCGAAGTTGCCCGGCTGAACCAGAGCAGTCTTGTCTTCGGTGAAAAATCCGCCGGGCCGCTGCTTGAGCGCGTTCTCGATCCCCTTCATGGCGGCCGCGTTGCGATTGGGCTGGCCGGGAATGACGATATCGAGCAGGAGAGCGGGAATGCCCGCGTTGGCAAAGTGCGCGGCGATGCGCGAGCCCATGGTGCCCGCGCCGAGCACGGCAACACGACGAATGGTGTGCATGGAAACTCAATTATAACGGAGCGCGAAATCGAAAGAGCGGTTTAAAACGTAATAGGACTGTGTTTTTGTGGCAGAACGTAGTGGCATTCCTACTGCGAGAAGCGGAGCCGCCAGCTAAACGGCCAGCGACAGACCCTCTGCTGCGGCTGCGTTTCGCAGGCGGTCGTCGAAGCACGCGAATAGAGGCTGGCCGAGCCACAGCGCCGAGCAGAGGTGGATAGCGTCAAAGCCGCGCAGAGAGTGGCGCTCGATAAGGGGGCCGGCATGGGACAAGATCGCCTCGGTCGCCTCCACTACGTGCAGCGCGTTCCAATCCGCCAAGAGGGTTTTCTTCTGGAGTTTGTAGGAAGCCTGCGAGATGCGCCGGTCGCGAAGACAGCGGTGCAACACGGACAGCGCTTCCGCGTAGGTCACGCGGCTGGTGGCAAGCCACGGCGCGTTGGCTCGGACCGCCTTTTCGGTCCGAGCGCTTTCCGGTTCGGAGAGATATAACTTGATCAGCGCCGAGGTGTCAAGATAGAGCACTTAACGGCGTTCCCCGGCCAGGAGCTCGTTGGTCGACGGTCCAGGCTTTAGGCGGGCTCGCCTGCTGTGCGGCCGAAGAATTCCGGAGGCCAGCTTCAGTCCGCCGGTCGCCAGCAGGCGCGACATGCGATCGAGTTCAGCGGATTCCGGAGGGCCGTCCAGGGGCACGATGAATCCGATGGGCTTGCCGCGGTCGGTGATGCGGACTGGCCGCCCTTGGCGAACCAGTTCGAGATACCGGCCCAGGCGGTTCTTTAATTCCTTGGCGGCTACAGTCACCATCGTAGCTACATGCTAGCACAGGTAGCTACTTCGATGATGCGGGCGACGCGCCCTCGGGAAGATGGAGAGGTGAAACGGCGGCGGTTCAAGATCAAATGGCCTGCGCTACCATGAAATGTTTCCATGGCCATCGATTGGTTCCCGTTGTGGCTCAGCCTGCGCGTGGCCGGCATCTCCACGGTGCTGGCGCTGGCCATCGGACTATGGCTGGCGTGGGCGCTGGCCAATCGGGAATTTCGCGGCAAAGAAGTGCTGGACGCGGGCGTCACGCTGCCGCTGGTGCTCCCGCCGACGGTGCTGGGCTACTATCTGCTGGTCGCCCTCGGCCGGAACAGCCCGATCGGCCACTTGTACGAATGGCTGTTCGGCGCGCCGCTGGTCTTCTCCTGGCAGGCCGCTGTGGTGGCGGCGCTGTTTCACTCCACACCACTGCTGGTAAAGTCGGCGCGCGCGGCGTTCGAGAGCGTGGACCGCTCCTATGAACGCGCGGCGCGCAACCTGGGCGCATCGGAGCTGCGGCTGTTCTGGCGCGTGACGCTGCCGCTGGCGCGCCGCTCGATCCTGGCAGCCACGGCGCTGGCTTTCGCGCGCTCGCTGGGCGATTTCGGCGTCACGCTGATGATCGCCGGCAACATACCCGGCCGCACGCAAACCATGGCAGTCGCGATCTACGATGCCGCCGAGGCCGGGAACGGCCAAGTGGCGCGGGTGCTGGTGCTGATCATCTCCGCCGTCGCCCTGGCTGTGCTGCTGATCGCAAATCGCCTGACTACGAATCCTTTCGGCCCGCGCCAGACGGCGTTATGATCCGGGCGCGCATTCGCAAGCAGTACGCGCCGGGTCCTGAATCGGCCGGTTTCTCGCTGGACATCGAGTTCCAGGCCCTGCGCGGCTTCACCGTACTCTTCGGACCGAGCGGCGCGGGCAAGACGCTGACACTGGATTCGATCGCCGGATTTGTGCGGCCGGACGAAGGCCGCATCCTGCTGGACGATGAGATCCTGTTCGACGGGGCCGCGGGCGTGCACCGGCCGCCCCAGGCGCGGCACTGCGGCTACGTTTTTCAGAACTACGCGCTGTTTCCGCACATGACGCTGCGCAAGAACCTGGAGTTCGCCGTCGAGCGTATCCCGCGGCTGGAGCGGCACAGAAAAGTGAACGAGATGCTGGAGAAGTTTCATCTCGCAGAAGTCTCCGGCCGGCGGCCCTACGAGCTGTCGGGCGGCCAGAAGCAGCGCTGCTCCATCGCGCGCGCGTTGATTGCGGCGCCGCGCCTGTTGCTGCTGGATGAGCCCGCCCGCGGCTTGGATGCGCCGCTGCGCGCCGAATTGTATTCGGTCCTGCGCCAGGTGCGCGAGGAGTTCGGAATCCCGGTGCTGCTGGTCACGCACGATTTCGAGGAGTGCCTGGAACTGGGCGACGACATGGTCGTGATGCGCGAAGGCCGCGTGGTGCAGACCGGGCCGCCGCGCAAGGTGCTGGAGCAACCCGCGCACGTGGACGTCGCGCGGCTGTTGGGAGTCTTTAACCTGCTGCCGGTGGAAATCCGTGGGCTCGATCCCGGCCGCAACACCAGCCGCCTGCGCTTTCAGGACGCCGAACTGACGGGACCTTATTTTCCTGGGCGTCTGATCGGCGATCGCGTGTGGCTCTGCATCCGGCCAGACTTGCTGACGGTGGCGCCGCGCGACGGCCGGCCGGGGATAAACCAGATCCCGGCCGCGCTGGTTCGCACCATCGAAAAGCCGGATCGCGTGCGGCTTGAGTTCGCCGGCGACATCGCGGTGGAAGTGGACCGCTCCCTGCTTGAGAAATACGAAAGCGTGAAAGAGTGGGTGATCGAATTTCCGCAAAACAGCCTGCGGATCTTGTGAAGCGCTATTGCATCACCGATTCGCTGGACGTCGCCGCGCGCGCCGCGCGGGATGGTGTGGACATGATACAGATCCGCGCCAAAGAGCTTCCGGCCAGAGCCTTGTCTGAGCTGGTCCGCGGAGCGGTCGCGTTGGGCGGCAGCCCGATCGTGGTGAACACGCGCACCGACGTCGCTCTGGCCTGTGGCGCGCAGGGTGTGCATTTGCCGGCGAACTCCGTGGCACCGTGCACGATTCGCAAGATCACACCGCGCGGCTTTTTGATCGGCGTGTCCTGCCACCAGCTTGCGGAACTGCAAGCGGCCGAACGCGAAGGCGCCGATTTCGCGGTCTTCGGCCCGATCTTCGTGTCCCCCACCAAGTCGGTGACGCCGCTCGGACTGGATGCGCTGCGTCAAGCCGCGGCCAGCGTCCGCCTGCCGGTGTTTGCCTTGGGCGGGGTCAACGCAGCTAACGCGCCGCTATGCATTCAGGCCGGAGCGGCGGGAATCGCAGGCATCTCGTTCTTCACGTACCATGAGACTTGCCGTCCGTGACGCCGACTGAAACCAGCAAGAACCTGGGCGTCCTGCTCCGCGTGGGTGTGTTCGCCTTGATCGCGATGCTCGGCTATTTCCTTTTCCCGATCATCCTGTTGTTTTTTCTGGGCGATGGCGTTCCGGTGATCGTGGCGACTCTCGGAACGTTCGCCACTGCCGCCGTAGCAAACGCCATCGTGCTTCGAATCTACGAGCGGGCGCAACTGGCCGACATCGGCCTGGGCTGGACGGCGGCCTCGCGGCGCAATCTTGTGTTCGGCATCCTGGGCGGCATCGGAGCCGGCATCGTGGTGCTCGGCGGGCCGCTTCTGGTCCGCGCCGCCGGTATGGCGCCAGTCCCCAACCAACACTTGCAATGGCCCAACCTGCTGTTCGTTTCTCTGATCCTGTTGTTCGGAGCGGTGGGCGAAGAGATGCTCTTTCGCGGATACGCGTTTCAGGTTTTGGTGAAAGCCATCGGTCCCTTCGCCACCATCCTGCCAATGGCGGTGCTCTTCGGTCTGACCCATAGCCCCAACTTGAATTTCACCTGGCTCGCTCTGACGAACACTGTCCTGTGGGGCGTGGTGTTCGGCTACGCCTTCGTTCGCAGCGGCGACCTCTGGCTGCCCATAGGCTTGCACTTTGGCTGGAACTGGACGCTGCCGCTGTTCGGGGCTAACCTGAGCGGGTTTACAATGGGTGTGACCGGGTACTCCATCGAATGGAAGATCGGAGAACTCTGGAGTGGAGGCGCTTATGGCCCGGAAGGCGGGTTGCTCACAAGCGCGATCGTCGTGGCGCTGTTCTTCTATCTGAATCGAATGCCCATCCAGCGACAGAATGCATTCCTGCTGCGGGAGTCGTCATGACCGCTAGACGCGCGCTGCCGCTTCCCTTGAGCCTGTTGCTGCTCGCTCCCGTCTATGCCGCCGACAAGACGCTCACCGAAGACGATCGCGTGGAGATCCTGCGCGGCTTGATGGCGGAGTACGCCACGGTCAAGTCGTACTTGCCGCGATCGCCCAAACCGCTTCCGTTTCAGAGCACCGGCACCTGGGACAAGCAAGCGTGGGCCGACGCCGGACAAAAGTACGGGCCCGCCGCGCGGCTCGGCGACCAGGTGAAAATCACCAAAGTCGACATCGAAAACGACAAGATCGTGTTCACGATCAACAACGGGATGAAGGGCAAGGGGAGCTGGAGGGACCACGTTCAGATCGGCATGGCGGGTCCAATCGGCGGCGGCGTGAGCCAGGTGGACACGCAGCAGACCAGCGCGCCGAGCGGAACCACCCTGGCGCTGTTGTTCGGCAAGCCGATCCCTCCGCTGAAGTCGGCGGACATCAAGAAAATGCTGGCGCCGGTTCTGGACTTCGACAAGGAAACCGCGACCGAAAACTACGTCGAGAAGCTTCCCGAGCCCGTCCAACAGGCCATCAAGGCCAACAAGGCGATTGAGGGCATGGATCGCGACCAGGTGCTGCTCGCGCTCGGAAAGCCGCGGCACAAGGAGCGCAACGTCACCAAAGACGGTACCGAGACCGAGGACTGGATCTACGGCGAGCCGCCCGGCAAAATCACATTTGTCACGTTCACCGGATCCAAGGTGACCCAGGTCAAGGAAGCCTACGCCGACGTGGGCGGCTCCATCGCGCTGCCACTGCCCGCCAAGTAGGCGCCCGCGCCCGCGACTCCGGGTTCGCGCTAGAAACACGCTTCCAGAAACCGATAAACTGTGAGTGTATGCCGATCAAGGTAGGAATCAACGGCTTCGGCCGCATCGGACGAAACGTAGTTCGCGCCGGACTGGATCATCCGAATATCGAGTTCGTCGCCGCCAACGATCTGACCGACACCAGGACGCTGGCGCACCTGCTGAAATACGATTCAATCCTTGGTCCGCTGCACACGGAAGTGAAGGTGGAAGGCGATGTGATCACCGTCTGCGGGAGGCGCATCAAGATTTTCGCCATCAAGGATCCCGCCGAGCTGGACTGGAGTTCGCTGGGCGTGCAGATCGTGGTCGAATCGACGGGAAGGTTCACCGAAGCCAAGGACGCCGCCAAACATCTGCGCGGGACAGTGAAGAAGGTCATCATCTCGGCGCCCGCCAAGAACGAAGACGTCACGCTGGTGCTGGGCGTGAACGATGACATGTACGATCCCGCCAGGCACAAGATCATCTCCAACGCCTCTTGCACGACCAATTGTCTGGCTCCGCTGGTGAAGGTGCTTCAGGACAAGTTCGGCATCGAGAAGGGCTCGATGACCACCATACACAGTTACACCAACGACCAGAACGTGCTCGACTTTCCGCACAAGGACCTGCGGCGCGCGCGCGCGGCGGCGTTGAACATGATCCCCACCACGACCGGCGCCGCGAAAGCCATCGGCCTGGTGATGCCCGCGCTGAAGGGTAAGCTGGACGGCTATTCCATGCGTGTCCCGACGCCCGACGTATCGGCGGTGGATCTGGTCGCGGTGCTGTCGAAGAACGCCACGACCGAAGAGGTCAACCAGGCGCTGGAGGACGCCGCCAACGGCCCCATGAAGGGCATCCTGGCCTACACCGAGGATCCGGTGGTGTCGTCCGATATGTTGCACAATCCCGCGAGTTCCATCGTGGACGCTCAGATGACCAAGGTGCTGGCCGGGAATCTGGTGAAGGTTCTGGCGTGGTACGACAATGAGTGGGGTTATTCCATGCGCATCGTCGACCTGATCGAGTTTCTCGCCAAGAAGGGCCTGTAGCGCACGCACTCGTGCGTGCCGCGTTCACACTCTCCAGAAAGCGCGCACAACGAAACGCCGCGGCAGCGCCTTTTGTCAGCCACGAAGAGGCCGCGGCGGCCTGTGCGCTCGTGTGAACGCCCGGCGGGACCAAGCGTCGTCACAACGCGGCACGCACAAGTGCGACACACAAGGGCGTGCGCCACGAAACGGGGCATTTTTCCCCAGCACGCGTCGCACAAAAGAGTATACTTATGTTCGGATGTTCAAACCTCTGGCGCGCCTGATTGCTTGCGCCCTGCTGGTCTGTCTGGCATCCCAGCCGCTTCCATTCCTGGGACTGAACGAGCCGGCGTCGCCTGCGACGGCCTGTTGCAGAGACAAGAAGGAATGTTGCTGCCGGCGATCGCACGGTGATTCGGCTCCGGAGTTCACCGCCAACCCGGCCTGCGCGACCCAGTGTCACGTCCCGGTTCGAAGCGTCAGACATTCTTCCGCGATCGCGCCCCTGCGCCGGGCCGTGGGCAAAGCAGCTTCAGTCACGGAGCGGACGGCGCCGGCCTCCGTTCGCGACGTCCAAGCGCCAAGCGAATTCTCGCTTTACCAGCGTCCTCCTCCCCAAGCCTGACCGCCGCGCGTTCCATCGTTTCGAGTTCCGTCTTTGAGGAGGATTTATGCGCCGGGTCTGTCTCTCGGCCCTGTTCGCATTGGTTTTCAGTTCGCTCGCCGCCCGCGCGACGATTTTCGGCAACGTGCGCGGCATCGTGCACGATCCGTCGCACCGGCCGGTTGCCGGCGCGGAAGTTGTGCTTCGCGCCATGGCAGCGGACTGGTCGAGTCAGACCCGCACGGACGCGAGTGGAGAATTCTCCTTTTCGGCCGTTCCTGCCGGCGAATACATCCTTCGCGTCAAGCAGGAGGGCTTCAGCGATGAAGAGCAGCGCGTCGTGGTCGCTTCCGGTAACGCGCCCGTGCTGCATCTGCAGCTCTCGCTGGCGGCGCAGAAGGAGTCCATCGAGGTATCGGAGACTGCCGAGGAAGTGAGCGCACAGACCTCGCCCGCAACGTTGATCAGCCGCCGGACCATCGAGCAGACGCCCGGCGCCGACTTGAGCAACAGCCTGGCTATGATCACCAACTATGTGCCGGGCGCTTACATGACGCACGATCAGCTCCACGTTCGCGGCGGCCATCAGGTCACCTGGGCGATCGACGGCATCCCCATTCCAAACACGAATATCGCAAGCAACGTGGGGCCGCAGCTCGATCCGAAGGACATCGACTATCTGGAGGTGCAGCGCGGCGGCTATTCTTCCGAGTACGGCGACCGCACCTACGGCGTTTTCAACGTCGTTCCCAGGACGGGGTTTGAAAAGGACCACGAAATGGAAATCAACTCCACTTTCGGAACGTTTCATCAGACCAACGATCAGTTCAACTTCGGCGATCACACCTCGCGCTTCGCTTATTTCGGCAGCGTGAACGGGAATCGTAGCGACTATGGGCTGGAGACACCGGGCCCGGAGGTCCTGCACGATCGCGTCTGGGGCCTGGGTGGGTTCGGGTCGTTGATTTTCAACGCCGATGCGAACAATCAGCTTCGATTCGTCACCTCGCTGCGCCGCGACGACTATCAGATTCCGAACTCTCCGGACGCCGTGGCGGCCGGCATTCGCGACGTTGAACGCGAGCGCGATGTGCTGGCGGATTTCAGTTGGGTTCATACCTTTTCGCCAGGCCTGTTGCTTACGGTCTCACCATTTGCGCACTTCAACCGCGCCAACTATGACGGCGATCCAAACGACACGCCGGTCAGCACGCGGCAGCATCTGGATTCAACTTATGGCGGCGCGCAGATTGCGTTCAACGCGGTCACGGCAATGCACAACGCTCGTGTCGGGGTGTACGGTTTCGGCCAGCAGGATGATGAGTCGATCCGCCTCCTTGCGAACGACGGCTCGGGCGCGAATGTTGCGGGGGAGAAGATTTCCAGTGGGCACTTGGAAGCCGGATTTCTCGAAGATCAGTTCAAGATCGCGAGTTGGCTGACTCTGACGGGCGGCTTGCGGCTCACGCACTTTTCCGGGGCGGTTTCCGAAAACGCAGCCAACCCGCGAGTGGGCGCAGCGCTCCGCATCCCGCATCTCAACTGGGTGCTGCGCGGATTCTTCGGAACCTACTACCAGGCACCGCCCCTTTCAGCCATCCAGGGACCGCTGCTCGACTTCGCGGTCACCCAGGGACTCGGATTCATCCCGCTGCACGGCGAGCGCGATCAGGAGAACCAGGCCGGGATCACGATTCCACTGCGCGGTTGGAACTTCGACCTGAATAGTTTCCGGATGCGCGCGCGGAATTATTTCGACCACAATGCCATCGGCAACTCCAATATTTTTCTGCCGCTCTCCATTGCAGGTGCGCGGGTGTGGGGAACGGAAGTGACCATACGGTCTCCGCGGATTCTGCAGCGCGGCGAGGTCGCGATTACTTACTCGTATCAACATGCCCAGGGTGAAGGCGCTGTAACCGGCGGGCTCACCGATTTTTCGCCGCCTGCCAACGGCTATTTCTTTCTGGATCACGATCAGCGGCATACCCTGCATGCGAATTTCAATCTGGCGCTGCCGCGGCGGGCTTGGGCCGCGGGCGGTTTGTACTATGGCTCGGGCTTCACGAATGGCGGGAGCGAGATCCCGGCGCATCTCGAACCGCACACCACGTTCGATCTGTCGGGGGGTAAAGGGATCGGCGAAAACCTGACGCTGGCGGTGGTGGGATTAAATATCGCTAACCGGCGTTTCTTGCTCGACAACAGCCCGACGTTTGGGGGAACGCATTATGCCGAGCCGAAGCAGATTTACGTTCAGGTCAAGTATCGTTTTCACTTCTGAAATGCGTTCACACGAGCGCACAGGACGACGCGGCCTCCTGGTGGCAGACAAAAAGCGCTGCCGCGGAGTTCCGTTGTGCGCGCTTTCGAGAGTGTGAACGTGGCACGCACGAGTGCGTGCGCCACGACGCGCTACTGGCCGACGATGTCGAAGGTGGTGGTCGGTTCGTCGCGGACCTTCGAGTAAAACTTGTTCCAAGCCTCGTGCGCGGGATCGTTTCCGTACGCTCGGCGGGCGGCCAGGTCGGTCATTTCCATGCACACGCCGTAGGATCGCTCTTGTCCGTCGGCCTGAAACGGGCTGGCCAGCTTGCCGTACCAAACGCGCGTAACGCCTTTGATTTTCTTGGGCAGATCGTCGGTCGCCTTGTAGAAAGCATCCCAATCGGCTTGGGTCGCGCTCTTCAGCGGAGTGAAGGCGAAGCAATGCATCAATTTCTTTTCCCCCGCCGTGGACGCGCTCGCGAGCAACAGGCCGCACAGCAACACTTTGTTCATCGATTCCTCCGGTTCTTCAGCCGAGGTCGATTGTAGCATTCAGTCCAGCTTCGTATTCTTCGTTTCGGGAAGCGTGAAGATCAGAACCGAGCCGATCAGAAAGAACGCGGAGTTGAGCGCGAGGGCGGCGCCGATGCCGCGGCGGTCGGCCACAGCCCCGACAGCAAAGGGAGCCAACGCACTCGCGGCGCGGCCGACGTTGTACACCGCGCCTTGCCCGGTCCCGCGCACTGCCGTCGGATACAATTCCGCCAGCATTGCACCGAACAATGAGAAGAATCCTGTGCCGAAAAATCCGACGAAGGGTCCGAGAACGAAAAGCCAGGTTTCAGCCGAAGCGCCCGCCCAGCGAGGCGTGAGCCCGTAGATCGGCGTGAGGATGGCCGCCGCGAGGACGTATGCGCAAAAAGTCGGCCGGCGTCCGAAGCGATCTGCCAGCCAGCCGAAGGTGACGTAGCCCAGGAACGCGCCGATCTGCATCGCGAAGATCCAGCCGCTGGTTTGAACGATGTCCAGGCCCGCGCCACCCTCGGCCTTCGGAGCGGAGAGGAATCCAGGAAGCCAGGTGTTCACGCCCCAGTACGCGAACAGAACGGACGTCGCAAGCGCAGTGGCGAGATACGTGCGGCGGGCGAGCGGCGGCCGGAAGAGAGCGCCAATGGGAATGGGTGTGGACTTCCTGGCCATCCAAATCTCTGGCTCTTTCACCTGGCGCTGGATCCAGATGGTCAGCAGCGCGGGCGCAAGTCCGACCAGAAACAAAACTCGCCACCCGAAGCGCGGCAGGATCAAGGCTGTGACCCCGGCCGCCAGCATGTATCCGATCGCCCAGCCGGACTGCATCAGCCCGATCGCTTTGGCGCGGTGCTGCGGCGGCCAATATTCCGACACCAGCACCGCGCCGGCGGACCATTCTCCGCCCAGCCCCAGGCCTACCACAGCGCGCCAGACCAGCAGCGTTGCAAGGCCGGTCGCGGTGGCCGAGAGGCCGGAACCAAGCGAGTACAGCAGGATGGTGTAGATGAGAGTGCGCGAGCGGCCGATGCGATCCGCCACCATGCCGGCTAACACACCGCCGATGGCTGAAGCAATCAATGTCGCGGAACTGACCAGGCCCGCCGTTGCGGCCGACCAGTGGAACTCCGTGCGCAGCACTTGAACGGCGAACACGTACAGCAGCACGTCCAGCGCATCCAGCATGTAGCCGAGCATGGCGGCCCAGAGCGCAAGCCAGCGCTGCTCGGCGAGGCGAGGCATTCAACACATGATAGCGGAGCCGGATCTCCGCGTCGGATGTTATTCCAGATTGACGACGTGCTGGCCGCGCGGCAGTATGAGCAGGAAGCCGGAGCCCGATTCGGTGACACTTTGCACGGCCGTAGCTCCGTCGATCACCACGCGGTGCGGGCGGGCATTCAAGAGTGCCATGGCGCGGGCGCCGCTCTGATAGGAAAATTCCAGCCCGGCCGCCGACGCGTTCGCCGAACGGAGGTTGCCGTTGAAATCCACGATTCGCAGGGCGAGCTCCTTCTGAGCCGGCTCGGCAACCACCGGACCCGCGGGAAGCCACAGGGTCGTATCGTCGCGCACCGGCCATGGCCGTCCATTTACCAAAGCCGGACCCTGCCACGGAACCCCGACGCCGTTGGGCGAGTCGATGAGCAACCGGGAGCCGTTTTGCTCCGCTTTGCTGACGTTAGCCGCCGCGGAGGCGAGCAGCGGCAGATCGGGCGTCAGAATGGAATTCTCGAAATACAGCGCCACCTGCGGAAATGCCTTGGACGCCAGGTGCACGAGCTGGAACAGCTCCGTCCCGGTCTGTTGCTTGGTCGGATAAACCTCCTGGTAACGCTCGACGATATTAATGTCGATGGCCAGCTTGTCGGTGTGCTTCGTGAGCGTCTCGTATTGCTCGGCGATCTTGGGATAGCGTTGCGGTCCGAGGTTCCAGATGGTGGCCGGGTCCTCGATGAGAAAAGTGAAGTCGTGATGGTCGAGTTCCGGCAAAACGCGCGACGCGTCGGCGCCGACCAGGTCGCGCATGCGCGTGTCGAAGCGGTCATCCACATGCGTGAGCACGAAGTCCAGATCCGGCTTGGAAGCGCGCATCGACTCGATTTGCTCTATCCATTCGTGCTGCTGGCGGCGCGCGAGTTCAGCGCGAAATTCGAGAAACGCCGCCAGCCGCGCGGAATCAGGCTGGGCGCCCTGAAACAGCTCCAGCGGATCGAAACCGTGCGAGCGCCGGAACTCCTCGCGCACGTCGGCATTCATGGGAGTGAAGCGCGCCGGATTGGCGGAGCCTTCCAGCGATTCGAAGTACAGTTCCGCCAGGTTCACTCCGTCCCAATCGAAGCGCTGGATCAGGCTCTTGGTTCCGCTCGCGACTGCGTTGAAACAATCGCGATTGGTCAGGTTCATGAGCTTGCGCCAATCGAGCTGCGCGTCTTGCAGCAGCGCGGTCTTCTCGCGCCACGCCGGATGGCCGGCCCAGAATTGCTCGCTGACGTGGGGCAGCTCGAGCCAGACGTAAACCAGAATGGCTTTGCGATGGCAGGCTTCGATCAAGCGGCGCAAATAGGCGTCGCTCTCAGGATTCTGCTCGTAGTAGTGCCAGCCGGCGACATGCAGCGCACCGATTCCCGCGGCGCGCCAGCGGCCGGCGAAATAATCCAGATCCACGCGCGAGCGGTACGAGCCGTCGAAAAACGCCCACAGCCGCTCGCTGCGAAACGGCGGCCGAACGCCGAGATCGGTCAGGGCCTGCAACAGATAGGGGAAGCGTTCATAGCCTTCCTGGCCGGGGCTGGTTGCGATCCACAGCACCGCACCGGCTCCGCGATGAATCGCCGCCATCACAGGCGCGCCTTCCCATCGCTCGGACGCCAGGACGCGTGCTTCCTTCGGAACCTCGAATACCGGCGTTTCGGCCGCCGGTTCCCAAATGATCGGCAGCTTGGGCGCGCGCTGATCGACGATGCTGCGAATCACCACGCGCTTTTCGGTCGGCTTGATCCCGAGCGCGCCGGCCAGTTCGCTGGCTCCCTGGATGACGACGATTCCGCCCTGCCCGATGCGCTGCATCCACTGACCGGCCGAGCCCGGAGCCACCGACGGCACGATGAACAGATTCGCCGGCCCGCCCGAGGCGCGCGTCAGCCCGATGGATGACAAAATCTGCGGCCAGGAACCAGGATCATCGCCGGCCAGATGATAGGTCAAGGTCGCCGCCGGAAGCGAAGCCGCGGCAAGAAGCAGAAAAGAAGCAAGCTTAATGCGTAAACGCATACCAGAATCCTGCTCGCAAGTCGAAGAAATTCGGACGGCGCGGATTATCCTGATTGATCGTGTACGCTCCGCGCAGGAAATTCACCGAAAACAGCAGGGACTTCGGCAACGCCTGGAAGCGGAATCGCACGCCTGGCCCGGTTTCCCCGTAGTTGGCCCAATATTGATGCAGCCGGTCTCCGACGCCGTTGAAGTTCCAATACGCCTGCGCCTGGAAGCCGCCCATTGATTCCGATTGCGCGAACGTGTAGCCGGCGCGATTCTGCGAATAGAACAGAAGATCGTCCTGGAAACGGCTCACGAAAACAACATCTTCATTGTTCTCGAAGAAAAGTCCATGGCTGCTGTTCATCAGGTGCCCGAAACCCTTGCCGTAGGAGATGCCGCCGCGATAATCCGGGATCATCGCACCGACGTCTTTGCGGCTGGTAAGATACTTCACCGCTTCGCCGGCCTCCCACCAACCTGTCAGGCCGTGCCAGGGAACGCTGGCCACACCGATGCCGAAGATGAACGAGCTCTCGGAAAGATATTGCGGCACGGGATTGCTGAGCGTCGGGCTGGTGGTGCCGCGGACATCGCCCACCAGCCGCATGGAGAGGTAGGGCTGGAACGGAAGATGGCCGATCCGCATGGCGGTTTTCACCTGGCCGTAGCCGAAAGCGTCGTGCCACCGGCTGGAGAAAAACGGATTCGCCCAGACCGTGGTCCGAAAGCGCGCGAACGCCGGCGCCAGATTTTTGTACGCCTGATCGGCCTGGTAGGCGACCGACGGATCGGGGCTCTTGCTCGCCAGATGAAACCACTTCACCGCCTCCTGATCGTCTTTCAGAATGTTATAAGCCCAGCCCAGTTTCAACATCACTCCAAAATCGAGCGGGTCGTTTTCATGCGCGATGGCGAGATACTTGAGAGCGTCCTTGAGATAGCCGGCCTTGAGGCTCTTGTCCGCCAGCGCCCTCGCTTCATCGGATCTGCTCTGCGCCGTGGAGCCGTGCCGCCGCAAGGTCTGCGGCAGCTTGAGCGCAACGCGCACGCGATCGGCCAGCTCCTCGTCGTCGCCCTGCAGCACGCGGTCTAGCAGGGGCTGCGCGCCGGCATAGTCGCGGCGATTCAAGAGCAGGAACCCAAGCTGGGCCGAGGTCAGCAGATCCTCCGGCGCCATCTGGTTCAGGTTCCGAAACTGCTGCTCCGCTTCCTCCTTCCTGCCCATCTGGAGCAGCAGGTAGCAAAACTCACGCCGCAATTCGTAGTTCTTTGGATCGATCTCGATGGCTTTCTCGAATTCGTAGACGTAGGGATAACGCCTCGGCAGAAGCTCGCGGGCCTGCTCGGCCACGCGCGGCTGGCCGCCACGAGACGCAGCTAGCAGCAGGAAATTCGCCTGCTCGGTGCGCCCCAGCATTTTCCAGACGCGCCCCAGGTCGAGCATGAGCGACCGTTCTTCCGGTTTGAGCCGCCAGGCTTTTTCATAATGCTCGGCCGCGAGCTCGAGCTGGTCGCGCTGCTCGGCCAGCCTGGCCACCTCCTGGTGTGCGCTGAAATTGCCGGGCGACATCTCGAGCGCCTTTTGCCAGCGCTCGATGCCTTCGCGCAGCGGGCGGTCGATGTTCTCGAAGGCCTGCTCGGCCGTGGCGTTTCCAGCCTTGCGAATGCGATCGAAGATTCGCCGCGCGACGGCCTGCTGCTTGGTTTCATAACAAAGAAACGCGTACTCGAGCGCAACGTGCTGGTCGGATGGATCCAGCCGCATCGCTTCGGCGAACTGATCGCGCGCGGCTTCGTTCTCGCCGATTTTTAGCAGCGTGTACGCCAGGTCCTGGCGGATCGCAGCGCGCTCCGGCGCAAGCGCGATGGCTTGCTCGAACCCGGCGATCGCCTGGTCGTAATGTTTTTCATGCAGCGCATCGTAGGCCTGCTGCAACACACCATACGCGGGTTCAGAAGTTTGCGCGCCGGCTGAGCCCCACACGAGCACCACCAGCACTGTGATCCGTAGCACCAATGTACCCTCTCGGGATATCGGTGTAGTGCCACAGCCGAGGAACTTCTCTCAGGGATTGCGCTCGGGCTCGCCGCGCAGCCAGTAGCCAAAATGGCCACCGGCGGGCCGATGCGGCGCCGAAAAGCACGGCTGCCGGATCAGCGACTACACTGTATGGTGCGCGTCACGCGAACGCGCCTGGTACGACTATGGCGAAACAGAAGATTCTAGTCGCGGGAGCCTCGGGGCTGGTCGGCTACGGCGCGGTGCGTCTTTTCGGGAAACTTCCCGACTGGGAGGTGCTCGCGGTTTCGCGCCGGGCGCCGTCGCCCATCGAAAGCGTCAAGTTCCTATCGGTCGATCTTCTCGACGCGGCGCGCTGCCGGGAAATTTTCGGGCAGATGTCCGATGTGACGCATCTCGCGTATGCGGCGCTGAGCGAGAAGCCGGGCATCTTCGCAGGATGGGTCGATCGCGCCCAGATGGACGTAAATCTCGAGATGCTGCGCAACCTGTTCGATCCGCTGGAGGCCGCGGCGAAGAATTTGCGGCACGTATCATTGCTGCAGGGAACCAAGGCCTATGGCGGTCACACCGGAGCCATGGTTCCGATTCCCGCCCGGGAGTGCGCGCCGCGCCATCCGCATGAGAATTTTTATTGGCTGCAGGAGGATTACCTGCGTGCCAAGCAGGCCGGCAAGACCTGGTGCTTCACCATCCTGCGTCCGCAGATCGTGATCGGCGAGGCCATTGGCGGCAACCTCAGCCTGATTCCGCCGCTGGGCGTGTATGCCGCGTTGTTGCGGGAAGAAGGCAGCCCGCTGTACTTCCCCGGCGTCAATCCTTCCGTCTTCGAGCTCGTCGATACCGACTTGCTAGCCAGATCCATGGAATGGTCAGCCACGAGTGAGAGCGCGCGCAACGAGACCTTCAACATCACCAATGGCGACGTTGCGACCTGGCAGGATCTCTGGCCGGTGATCGCTGACACCTTCGGAATGGAGCCTGGGCCTACCAAGCCGCTATCGCTGGCCGAGGAATTGCCTAAGCGGCAGGCGGATTGGGCGGCCATCGTGAAGAAGTACAATCTGGCCGCACCCGCCGATTTGAAGGCGTATCTCGGCGAGTCACACTATTTCGCCGACGCTTGCTTCGGTTACCACAAAGAGGGGGGCGAGTCGCGGAGGAGCCGGCCGTCGCTGGTAAGCACCATCAAAGTGCGGCAGGCGGGTTTCCACGATTGCATCGATTCGGCGGACATGCTGCGCAAGTGGATTCGCCAGTTCCAGCAGCATAGGCTGTTGCCACTGCCCAAATAGGTGCGGGTTTGGAAACCGATTTGCCGCGTCATTACGGCATCTTGATTCCCTGCTCGCCGCAAATCGCGAACACCGACAAAAGATGGGTGACCCCCAGCAGCTCGCGGATCCGCTTCCCGAGATTGATCAATTCCAAAGTGCAGCCGGCCGACTTGGCAGAAACGTACAACCGAACCACCGTGCCGATCCCCATGCTATCCATGTGCGTCAGATCCGTCAGATCCAGCACGATGCGCTTGGTTTCTGGAATGAGCTTCCGCACTTCGTCGGACAGACAATCGGTGACGCCGAGTATCAGCTTGCCGCTGCATCGCACCACAGCGGCGCCGTCGGCACGGCTGATGTGGAGTGTCAGGCGGTTCGTTGCTGCTTCTTCCGGCACGAGGGCGCTCCGAGTTCTCCCTGGCTAGATTTCAATCTCGGAACCAGGTCCCGCCCAGTATATCGAACCGCCTGGACTGGGTGGGGGTCTTCGTGCGGCGGAAGCTGGATGCCGGCCCTCGCCCGCACCCGCTAAACTGGAAGCGCATGCACTCCGCGCGCACGGCCGCGTTTCTCCTGGGCGCCTGGATCATGGGCAGTCTGTTCATGATCTTCGTCGCTACCCAGAATTTCGCGACGGCCGATCGCCTGGCGAGTTCCGGGAACGAAACCGCGCGAGCCTTGCTTCGCGCCATGGCCGGCCAGGAGAACCAGCTCTTTTTCGTCAACTGGGAGCGCGCGCAACTGCTCCTGGCCCTCGCATTGACCGGCTTTCTTCTCTTTGGAATGGCCACCCGGCTGCTCGCGAGCCTGTCCGGCGTACTGGTGATCCTCGGCGCTTACCAGCATTTTCAAGTGACGCCGCAAATGATCGCGCTCACCGCCCAGCTCAACGCAGCCGCGCCGGCGAACCAGTTCGCGAGACTGCACGCGATCTACGGCGTGCTGGAAGTGGTGAAGCTACTGATCGCCCTCGCGCTCGCGCTGCTTGTGCTTCCGCGCTGGCGCCGGCGCGCTCCTGCCCAGATCGACGTCCAACCTGTCGATTACGCCCACCACGGCCATGTCGATGGGTGACTGAGGCCGGCCCACGCTGGTCATGGCGCTGAAGCCTTCGGTCACCAGCAGCACGCGATCGCCGACCCCCGCGTCCACGGCGTCAAACGCGATCACCGGGTCGCCGCGATTCGATCCGTCCAGCTCGAGCGGCTGCACGACCAGCGCCTTACGCCCTACATGACTGGCGTGCTTGTGCGTGGAAACCAGTTCGCCGATCACGCGCGCCACCAGCATCGCTAGCTGCCCCGCTCGATGTGCAGCTCATCCACAATCCCGACGATGGTGTTGTCGGCCGGCACCTCGGCCGGCAGGAATGGAAAGCTGGCCTCGCGCCCGCGGCACCAGTAGATCAGTTCGCCCGCCCCGGCGCCCACGGCGTCCAGCATCACAAGTTGCTTGCCCGTGTTGGTCAGATTCGTCTTCAACGGCTGCACGATCAACAGGCGTTGCCCGCTGAGGCTCACGTCTTTCATGGTGGAAACCACCCGCCCGACCACGCGCCCCAGAAACATTGACGGCTCCTCTACTTGAGACTCACGGTATCGACAATGCCGACGATGCTCGCATCCACCGGTTTGTCCTTGCAACCCTCAGCCATGCGCGCCGAGCTGCCGGAGACAACGATCACGGTCTCCTTCGAGCCCGCGCTCACGGTATCGACCGCGATCACGTACCCCGCTTCGTCTTTGCCGTCCGGAGCCACCGCCTTGACCACCAGCAGCTTGAATCCTTCCAGGCGCGGATCTTTGCGAGTGGCGACGACCGTGCCCACCACGCGGCCGAGAATCATTCCATCACCGCGGCGCCCTGCGCTCTACTTCGCGCCCGCTGCTTGCGCTTTGCCGATCGGCAAGACATCTTCGAGGCTGGGATGGGGACGCGGAATGACGTGCACCGCGATCAGCTCGCCCACTCGGCGCGCAGCGGCCGCTCCGGCATCGGTGGCGGCCCGCACGGCGGCCACATCGCCGCGCACCAGCGCCGTCACATAACCGGACCCGATCTTCTCCCAACCGATCATGCGCACGTTGGCGGCCTTCACCATCGCGTCGGCGGCTTCGATCATCGCCACCAGACCGCGGGTCTCGATCATTCCTAAGGCTTCCCCCATTCGACCTCCTGGACTACATTACGTCAGCAAGCCGCGCGCGCGCAAGGCTTCATCCACCAGCGCGATCAGCTCCTCGCGCGTCACTTGATAACGTTCCTGATCCTGCTCGACGTCCTCGGCCACCACCGGACAACCTGGCTCCATGCTGCTGCGCGACGTGATTCCGTAGCGCGTCCGCGAATCAAACAGTTTATCAACCTCCCGCTTGGGCAGAACCTTGGGACCGCCCAGCAGCTCCGCCACCAGCGTAATGCGCGCAAAGTGCTCCACTGTCTCCATGCGGAAGAACGCCTTGTAGACGTCCTCGCCGTAGCACACCAGGCCGTGATTGCGCATCAGAATCGCGTCGTATTTGGGGATGTATTGCAGCATGCCTTGGATGAGCGCTGGAGTCCCAGGCAGTCCATACTCGGCCAGGGGCACGCAGCCCAGTCCGAGAATCACCTCGGGCAGCAGCGCCAGCGTCAGCGGCCGTCCCGCGACCGCGAACCCGGTGGCCACCGGCGGATGCGCGTGCAGAACAGAAACAACGTCCGGCCGCATCTGGTAAATGGTCAGGTGCATCGCGATCTCCGAAGTCCGCTCGCGCGCGCCTGCCAGCTTGTTGCCGTTCAGATCGCAAACGATCAGGTCGTCCGGCGTCATCATCCCCTTGCTGATACCGGTGCACGTGCACAACACGCGGTTGCCATCCAGCCGCACGCTGATGTTGCCGTCGTTGGCTGCAACCCAGCCCTTCTGGTAAACCAGCTTCCCGACGTCGACGATGTCCTGCCTGTAGTCTTGCTCTGTTTTCGGCATCTTCCCCGTCTGCCCGTCCCCACGCGCCAAGACAGTGAACCGCGAAACTCCCCGTAGCGATTCGGCCCGCGCCCGCGCGGTGAGCGAGTGGATTTTCAATTGTAGCAATCCGAGTGCGAAACGCGGCGCTGCAAAGCGAAGACTGTACAATAAAGCCGTGGACAAACGACGGATGTGCCCGAATTGCAGGGCGTTTGTGACGACCAGCGACCGGGTCTGCCCGTACTGCGAAGCCAACCTCGGCCCCCGCGCCGTGGATCGCCGCAATCCCGGCGAGATCCTGGGCGGCCTGATCCCACACGCCCGCTTCACCACCGTCATGATCCTGCTGATCAACACCGCGCTGTTCGTCGGCGATTACTTGAATCCACAGGCCGGACTGACGCGCTGGGGTGCGAGCCTGCCGGCGCCCATGATGGACGGCCAATGGTGGCGCTTGGTCACCGCCGGCTTCCTGCACGGCGGCATTTTGCACATCCTCATGAATTCCTGGGTCCTGTTCGATCTGGGCGCGGAAGTCGAGCAGATTTACGGCACCAGCCGCCTGATCGTGTTCTACTTCGTCTCCACAGTCACCGGCTTCTGGACCAGCTCGCATATCGGATTTCACTACTCGGTGGGCTCGTCGGCCGGCATCTTCGGCCTGATCGGCGCGATGATCGCGTTCGGCGTCACCGACCGCTCGTCGATGGGCGCCATGGTGAAACAGGTCTACGGCCGTTGGCTGATCTATTGCGTGGTCCTGAGCTTTCTGCCTGGTGTCGATTTCTGGGCGCACGCCGGTGGCTTCGCGGGCGGGTTCGTCGCCGGCTGGCTGGCCAGCACCCCGCGCGCCCGCCTGATGTGGAAAGAACCGCTGCTGCGCGCCCTGGCCGGCATCTCGCTGGCGATCACCGCGGTGGCCTTCGCCATGCTGTACATCGCCGTTACCAGGGCCTAGGTCTCGAAGCTTCACCACGCGCACTGAAACAAATCCGTGTGGACTGCATCCAAAGACGCACCCGGCCTGTTGAGATCGCCCATCGAGGAAGTTCCACGCTATCGACCGCCTGTCCACTGGATATTTCGCCGGCTTGACGGCGCCACCCTTCTCAAGATGGTGCGCGCCCGCGTTGCTTCCCGGTCTTGCCGCGCAAACTCCCGGCCACCCGTGCGAAGCTATGGTGAGTGTCTTGGATTGCCATAGTTCGGGCCGCGGCCGTCGCATCCATCGTCGTCCTGGCTCCGGCAAGCGCGTCGGCCGCCGAACTTAGGAAAGAAACGGCCGAAGCGTTCGACCAATACGTCGCTGCCGCCGAGGCTCGCCTCGAACGCTTCTATCATGGCGAACACTTCCTGTGGTCCGACACGCTGCCCGAATCGCAGCGCGCCCCCTTGCAGCGTGGCGAAATCGTCATCGAGCCCGGCCACGGCAGCGGTGTCACCGAAATCAAAAACGGCCTGATTCACGACTGGCTCGCCGCGGTCTTCGCTCCAGGCGCCACCCTGGCCAAAGCCATCAACGTCGTCCAGGACTACCCGCACCACAACCTGATCTACAAGCCGGAGGTCGCCGCCGCCCAGATCCTGTCGCACCAGGCCGATGAATTCAATGTCTTCATGCGCATCGTCAAATCGAAGTTCTTCGTCACCGACGTGCTGAACACCGAGCATGAGATTCACTTTGTCCAGCTCGATCCGACGCGCGTCTACAGCCGGTCCTACAGCCGGCGCGTCGCCGAGGTCAGCGATCCCGGCAAGCCCGGCGAGCACGAATTGCCGGTCGGCAAGGATCGCGGCCTGCTGTGGCGCATGAACGGCTACACGTTTTTCGAGGAGCGCGACGGCGGCGTCTACGTCGAGTCCGAGGAAATCAGCCTCAGCCGCGACATGCCGTTCGGAATGAACAAGCTGCTAGGGCCCATTCTGCATAGCGTTCCCGCCGAATCGCTGCGCAACAGCCTGGACGAGACCCGCCGCGCGATTCTAGCGCTCGACGCCCGGCCCTGAGCGCCGCTTTTCTTGATCCAATACATCACTGTCGCCGAGGAGTGCGCCAAAGCCGAGCTCCGCCTCGCGCGACACTCCGGGCCAGCGCTGAGTCGCTTACGCCGTATCGGCCTCGCCACTTGCGGCGACGTCAGACCCTAAAAGGACCGTGTGCCCCGCAACCGCCCGGCCGGCGCCGGCTGTGACTCAGTGCGTCACCGGCCGCGGCACATGCAGCGACATCAGGATCAGCGTTTGATGAATCTCGCTGAACCAGTGCGCCGTGTTCTCCGGAACGATGATGAAGTCGCCCTTGGCAATCTCCCGCGGCGTTCCGCCCTCGACGCCGGAACCGGTGAGATTTTCGGCGTTGGTGCGCGACTCCTTGGTGAGCTTGCCGCCGGTCACCATCGTCGCCGACCCATCGATCACGTAGAACATCTCGGCCTCTTTTTCGTGGATGGAAGCCGGCCCCACCGAGGCGCGGTATTCCAGGTTCGCGTTGTAGGGCGCGAGCTGAAGGATGCGTTGCGCCACGATGGGCTGTCCTTCCTTGCGCTCGCTCTTGGCCTTGGCGATGAGCGCCGCCACGTCCGCCGACGAAGCAAACATCTTCATGGCTTGAGCCGCCGGCTGCTGCGCCACGGCCATCGTAGCTAGAACAGTCAATGCAATACTGCCTGCCAATGCTCGCATGCTAATCCTCCCTTCGCCGCGCCACTCACTTCAGCGCGATCGTCCCTTCCGGATCGGGCCGGAAGATCAAATATGACAGATCCCCGTCCTGGCTGCTGAACCAGTGCGGCGTGCGCCCAGGAATGATGATCACGTCGCCCCGGGAGACCTTCCGGCTCACTCCGCCCTCGATGCGCGTGCTCTGAAAGGTCGTGCCGCCGGCCCGCAGCGGATGCGGATCGGGAAGCGTCCCCCCGGTCACCAAGGTCGCGTTGCCATTCAGGATGTAGTAAATCTCGGTCACCTTGGTCTGGTGCAGATTCGCTTCCTGCTTGATGGTCTTCGGCCGGAACACGCCGAACACGCCCACGTGATATCCGCCCACATCCACCACGCGAATGGGCCGGTCGCTGACCACGTCGCGCGGCAGCGCATCAATGAACTTCTGAATATCGGAACTGGTCACATCCGTGGCCGGGATCGGCGGCGTTTGCGCCAGTCCGGCAAACACGAGCAACAACGCCAAAACACCAACTGTTGACTTCAACATAACAATCACCTCTCTCGCTGTTGGAATCCTAGCCAGCCAGTCTACCAGTGGCGCGCGCTCTGTGGCGCACAATCAACACGCGGCCCTACCTGCTTTCTCAATAGCTCCAGGAGTCTTCAACTCCATGTGCGCCAAACGCGCCGCCGCGCCGCAAGGGCAATTCCTCAACCTGCTAAACTGAAAAATCCTCATGGGACTCAGCAAGCTCGGCCAATCTCTTACCGCGCGCGAGATCCTCGACCTGGTCAAGAACGATCTCGAACGCGTCGAGCGCGAGATCAATCTCGAATCGGTGGCCAGCGTGGATGCCGTCACCACCATTTCCCGCTACCTCCAGGCCGGCGGCGGCAAGCGCCTGCGTCCCATCCTGGTGCTGCTGGCCTCCAAGCTGATCGGCGGAGCCACCGACGGATCCATTCGCATGGCCGCAGTGGTTGAGATGATCCACGCCGCCACCCTGGTGCATGACGACGTCATCGACATTGCCGAGACCCGCCGCGGCCGCCCCTCCTCGAACACCATCTGGGGCAATCATACCTGCGTCCTCGCGGGCGACTGGCTGTACATGCAGGCCTTCCAGATGGCCCTGCGCGAGCGCAACTTCCACGTGCTCGATCTGCTGATCGCCCTCACGCAAATGATGGTCGAGGGCGAACTGCTCCAGCTCGAGCGCATCGGTAAGATCGACGTTTCCGAAGCCGACTACATGGAGCTGGTGGATCGCAAAACCGCCAGCCTGTTCTCCGCTTGCGCGCGGCTGGGCGCACTCATGGGTGGCGCCGGCGAAACCACCGAGGCGCGCCTGGGCGAGTTTGCCTGGAACCTGGGCATCGCCTTCCAACTGGTCGACGATGTGCTCGACTTCACCGCCCACGAGAAAGTCCTCGGCAAGCCGGTGGGCAGCGACCTTCGCGAAGGCAAAGTCACGCTGCCGCTCATCTATGCCCTCGATCACGCCACGCCCGAAGAACGCCAGCTCGCGGCCACGGTGCTCGAAGATGGAAATTACGAGCGCGCCCCCTTTGCCAGGATTCTGCGTTTCATCGAGCGTCGCCGCGGATTCGAGCGCGCGCACGAGCGAGCCCAATCGTTCACCGACAAGGCGCGCGCCATCATCGGCGAATTTCCCGAGTCGCCCGCTCAACGCGCTCTGGCGGCCTTGACCGACCTGGTCACCGACCGGGATCACTGACGCCAGCATGCCGACGCTCGTCTCTAACCCCACCCGCATCCCCGTCCCCGGAAATAAGCTGGTCGAAGAATACATCGGCCGCGTCAATTCCGAGGACCGAGCCGTCAGCATCGCCCACATGCATAGCCCCTCCGGTTGGAGCGAGCCGGGCCAGCAGCCCGACTTCGACGAGTTCACCCTGGTGCTGCGCGGTTCGCTGCGAGTCGAGTCCAAAGACGGCGCGCTCGAAGTCCAGGCCGGCCAGGCCGTCATCGCGCGTCGCGGCGAGTGGGTTCGCTACAGCACACCAGGCCCGGAAGGCGCCGAATACGTGGCCGTGTGCGTCCCGGCCTTCGACCTGCCTTCCGCCCATCGAGATGCCTGAACAGGGGCCGAGCAAACTAAAGGACTAACGGGGTAGAACCACGGTTCATTGACCCCGGTCGCCCGCAAGCGATAAACTGACAATGATTCCCGCTGGGAAAACCTTGACTTTCAGATAGCTGAGAAACATCAGGAGGCATCGGTGTCAGAGAAGATGCGGCACATATTCACCTCGGAGTCCGTGACGGAAGGACATCCCGACAAGATGGCGGACCAGATTTCGGATTCCGTCCTGGACGCGGTTATGAAAGATGATCCCAAGGGCCGCGTGGCCTGCGAGGTGCTGATCACCACCGGAATCTGCGTGGTCTCGGGCGAAATCACCACCAACACTTACGTGGATGTCCCCCGCCTGGTGCGCAGCGTGATCCACGACATCGGCTACACGGACGCGGCCTACGGTTTCGACAGCAAGACCTGCGGGATCATCAACTCCATTCAGAGCCAGTCGCCCGATATCGCTCTGGGCGTCGACACCGGCGGCGCGGGCGACCAGGGCCTGATGTTCGGCTATGCCTGCGATGAAACCCCCGAGCTGATGCCGCTGCCGATCATGCTGGCGCACAAACTGGTTCGCCAGTTGAGCGAAGTGCGGCGCGCCGGCCGGCTCGACTTCCTGCGGCCGGACGGCAAGAGCCAGGTCAGTGTCGAATACGCGAACGGCAAGCCCAAGCGCATCGATGCCGTGGTCGTATCGACGCAGCACGACGACAAGATCTCCACTGAGGACCTGCGGGCGCAAGTTAAGAAGCACATCATTGACGCCGTGATTCCCTCGAATATGGTGGATTCCGGAACCAAGTACCACATCAATCCCACCGGCCGATTCGTGATCGGCGGCCCGCACGGCGACACCGGCCTGACCGGCCGCAAGATCATCGTGGACACCTACGGCGGCATGGGCCGTCACGGCGGCGGCGCGTTCTCCGGCAAGGATCCGACCAAGGTCGACCGCTCGGCCTGCTACATGGCCCGCTATGTCGCCAAGAACCTGGTTGCGGCCGGGCTGGCCACGCGCTGCGAAGTCCAGCTTGCCTACGCCATCGGCGTCGCCGAGCCGGTCTCGGTGATGGTTCACACTTTCGGAACGGGAGTGGTGGAAGAAGAGCGCCTGGTCGAGCTGGTGCGCGAGCTGTTCCCGCTGACTCCCAAAGGCATGATCGAGTACCTCAAGCTCCGCCAGCCCATCTATCGCAAGACCGCCGCGTTCGGCCACTTCGGCCGCACCGAGCCCAGCTTCACCTGGGAAGTCGCGGACAAAGCGGAAGCGTTGCGCGAGAGCAGCCGCATCGCCGTCGCCGCCCGTTAGTTCGCAATCGCAGCACACATCCCACTAAAATGGAGGTTGTGGGCGGTATGCGCCCGCACCCCACACCATGCTAGTCGAAGGCTGCAAGCACGAAATCGAAATCACCGTCCCGGTGGATGAAATCGTCCGCGAGACCGATCGCGTCATCGCGAACATTCAGCAAAAGGCCCGGCTGCCCGGCTTCCGCCCGGGCAAAGCGCCTGCCAGCCTCATTCGCAGCAAGTTCGCCAAGCAGGTGCGCGACGACGTTCTGGAGAATCTTCTTCCGAAATATTTCCAGAAAAAGATGGAGGAAGAAGAACTGCACCCGGTCGGCCGGCCCAGCGTCAAAGACGTCCAATTCAAGGAAGGCGAGCCGCTCCGGTTCAAGGCCGAATTCGAGGTTGCGCCCGAAATCGATCTCAAGGAATACCGCGGCGTTACGGTCCACTACAGCGAGCCAGCGGTGACCGACGAAGACATCGCGAAGCGGATCGAGGAGATTCGCGAGCAGAAGGCCCAGTTCGTAAACGTGGAGCCGCGCCCGGCGGCCGATGGCGACTATGCCCTGGTTTCCCTGGACAGCGTGGCAGGAGCCGCCGAGCCGATCCACCAGGAGGAGATGCAACTCAAAGTCGGCGATCAGGACACCATGCCGGCCTTCACCGAAGCCTTGCGCGGCATGTCGCCGGAGGAAGAAAAAGAGTTCGACGTCACCTATCCGGAAGACTACGGCAAACAGCCACTGGCCGGTAAAACCGTCCGCTTCCGGATGAAGCTGAAAATGATCCGCCTCAAAGAACTGCCCGAGCTCAACGACGAATTTGCGCAGGACTTGGGCGACTATCCGACGCTCAACGATCTGCGCGAAGCTATCCGCAAAGCGATTTTTCAGGAGCGCGAAGCCGAGGCGCAGGGCAAGGCCAAGGATCAACTGGTGGACAAGCTGGTGGCGGAGCACGATTTTCCGGTGCCTGAAGCGTATGTCGAGCGCCAGATCGAAGCCCAGTTGGAACAGCAGTTGCGCGGACTGGCCGAGCGCGGCGTCGACCCGAGCAAGCTCAAGATCGACTGGGCCAAGCTCAAGGACGCGCAACGGCCCAAGGCCATTCACGACGTGAAGGCCAGCCTGCTGATCGACAAGATCGCGGAGCGCGAATCGATCCACACCACCAACGACGAAGTGGATCACGAGGTGCAGCGTATCGCCAAGCAGGAGCGCGAACCAGTGGCCGCCATGCGCAAGAAGCTGGAAAAGGAAGGCATCATCGGCCGGATCGCGTACCAGATCCGCACCAACAAGACCATGAATTTTCTGTTCGAGCACGCCCGCAAGGAAGCCGGCGAGCCGGA